>NZ_BAABKK010000010.1:0-562876 GCF_039543785.1 Arthrobacter gyeryongensis | reverse complement strand
CAGCTGGGAAGTCAACCCGCTAAGGATGTGTGAGGTCTCTTCTCCTGCAGCCACGTCCAACCTCTCTTCCTTGAATGTCTGGGCGCTTGCACTGTGGTGCGCGCTGAAACGTGCATAGAAATTTCGTATTGTGAGAATAAAATTCTGTAATTCGAGATTAGCCATGCGTTCGCCGAGCGTCAATCTCGCGCTGCGGAGGCTAGCGCCCGCAAGGCCTCGCGGCCCCACGCTGCCGTTTGTGACCGTCGTCGGGAGCGCGGCCCTTGACCAAACGTGACCTAGCTCATACAGTTATTTCACTATTCAATAACTAGATTCCACGATGCGAAAAAGCTTCAACTCCTCTCACAGCGTCTCGGAAGCCTAGTTGCAGCACCACAAAGAAGTGGAGATCCACGATGCAATCGACTCCCCCAGTCGGCGTCACAACGGCTCCGGAGCAGACCGTACTGCCAGGCAGTTCGGTCCATCCGTCAGTAGGAAATGAAACCCTGTGCGATGTAGCGTCCGTCGCAGCAGGCCGCGACATCAGCCCCAGCCTCTATAACCTCGACCTCGCCCCCACGAAGAAGGAGGGTAGGCGCTGGACCAGCTACAGCATCTTCACCCTCTGGGCCAACGACGTCCACAGCCTTGGCAACTACGCTTTCGCCATCGGCCTCTTTTCGCTTGGCCTGGGCGGGTGGCAAATCCTCGTGGCCCTGGGCATCGGCGCGGTCTTGCTGTTCACCCTTTTGACCTTCTCCGGTTTCATGGGCCAGAAGACCGGCGTCCCTTTCCCGGTGATGAGCCGGATCAGCTTCGGTATCCGGGGCGCCCAGCTGGCCAGCCTCGTCCGCGGGGCGGTGGCCATCGCCTGGTTCGGAATCCAGACCTACCTTGCCTCCGTGGTGCTTCGCGTCATGCTTGTCGCGATGTTCCCTGGACTCAAAGACATGGACGCCAACTCGATCCTTGGCCTGTCCACCCTTGGCTGGATCGCCTTCGTATCGCTCTGGATTGTCCAGTTGGTCATCGTCAGCTTCGGCATGGAAATGATCCGCAAGTACGAGGCCTTCGCTGGGCCCATCATTCTCGCCACCATGCTGGCCATTGCCATCTGGGTCTTCGTGGAGGCCGGGGGCGCCATCCAGTGGTCCGGCATCAAGGGCCTCGAAGGCGGGGAGATGTGGCGCACGATCTTTGCCGGCGGCGCCCTCTGGGTCTCCATTTACGGCACGTTCGTCCTGAACTTCTGCGACTTCACCCGTTCCTCGGTGTCCAAGAAGTCCATTGTCCGCGGCAACTTCTGGGGCATCCCCATCAACATGCTCCTGTTCGGCGCAATCGTGGTCATCATGGCCGGCGGCCAGTACAAGATCAACGGCAAGATCATTGAAAGCCCCTCGGACATCGTGCAGAGCATCCCCAACACGCTCTTCCTTGTCCTGGCCTGCCTCGCCTTGCTGATCCTGACCATCGCAGTGAACCTCATGGCGAACTTCGTGGCACCCGTTTACGCACTGACCAACCTCTTCCCCAAGCACTTGAACTTCCGCAAGGCAGCCTGGGTCAGCGGCACCATCGGCCTGGTCATCCTGCCGTGGAACCTCTACAACAACCCCTTGGTAATCGTGTACTTCCTGGGCGGACTCGGCGCCCTGCTCGGCCCGCTGTTCGGCGTCGTCATGGCCGACTACTGGCTCCTGCGCCGCGGCAAGGTCAACATCCTTGACCTCTACACGGACCACCCTTCGGGCACCTACTTCTACAAGCGCGGCGTCAACCCCCGGGCGATCGCCGCAATGGTTCCGGCCGCCGTCGTCGCCGTCCTCATTGCGTTCGTTCCGGCTCTTGAGGCCGTGGCGCCGTTCGCCTGGTTCTTCGGAGCAGGCATCGGAGCGTTGTGCTACTACGTGTTCGCGGACAAGAAGCAGCAGCACACCGACGTCTCCGGCGAGCCGATCGCCGTCGTCAGCAACCACTAATACTCAACTGGTCCCCACCGCCGAGCTTGCGAAGCGAGGGTGGCGGTGGGGACCAGTTGGGCTAACCGGCCGGAAGGAAAACACATGCGCATCCTCGTCGCAAACGTCAACACCACCCAATCCATGACCGACTCCATCGCAGCCCAGGCGCGAAGCGTGGCGGCTCCGGGCACCGAGATCATCGGCATCACCCCGCGGTTCGGCGCCGATTCCTGCGAAGGGAACTTTGAAAGCTACCTCGCCGCCATCGCAGTGATGGACCGCGTGGTCAACTACCCCGAACCGTTCGACGCCGTCATCCAGGCCGGCTATGGCGAGCACGGCCGCGAGGGACTCCAGGAGCTCCTCGACGTTCCGGTGGTCGACATCACAGAGGCCGCGGCCAGCACCGCGATGTTCCTCGGCCACAAATACTCCGTGGTCACCACTTTGGACCGCGCCGTCCCGCTCATCGAAGACCGCCTCAAGCTCGCCGGGCTCGACGACCGCTGCGCCTCCGTCCGCGCGAGCGGGATGGCAGTGCTGGAACTCGAGGAATACCCGGAACGCGCAGTCGAAGCCATCGTGGAACAGGCCGAACGCGCCGTGCGTGACGACAAAGCCGAAGTCATCGTCCTCGGCTGCGGCGGCATGGCAGGCCTCGACGAACAGATCCGCCTGCGCTGCGGCGTTCCGGTGGTGGATGGCGTCGCAGCCGCCGTGACCATTGCCGAGTCGCTCGTCCGCCTGGGACTGTCCACGTCCAAGGTCCGGACCTACGCCACACCGCGGCCCAAGACCGTCATAGGCTGGCCCCTGACCACAACGGACACGACGACGGCGGATGCTCCCGCCGCGCACTAGCCCGACAAACAGGAGAACCGCGTGAGCGAAACCATCCCTACCCGGCCCCGGGTCGCCGTCGTCACCGGAGCCGGTTCCGGGATCGGGCGGGCGGTTGCCCGCCTTCTGTTGGCCGAAGGCTACCGCGTTGCCCTCGCCGGACGGCGGGAAGCGCAGCTTCTCGAAACTGCCGACGGCCACGCCGAGGCGCTGGCGGTGCCGTGCGATGTGACGGTGCCCGACGACGTCGCGCGCCTTTTCGCGGCGGCCCGCGAGCGCTGGGGGAGGGTTGATGTCCTGTTCAACAATGCGGGCATCTTCGGTCCTTCCGGCGGCGTGGACGAGATCGGCGTGGCCGATTGGGATGCGACTTTGGCCGTGAATGTCACCGGTTCCATGTTGTGCGCGGCCGAGGCCGTGCGCACCATGAAATCGCAGGAACCGCAAGGCGGCCGCATCATCAACAACGGCTCCATCTCCGCCCATTCGCCGCGGCCATTGTCCGTCGCGTACACCGTGAGCAAGCACGCCCTGAGCGGCCTGACCAAGAGCATCGAGCTGGACGGGCGTCCGTTCGGAATTACCTGCGGGCAGATCGATATTGGCAACACCCGTACCGAGATCATGGACACCATCGGCGTGGGCTCGGGGGCGCTCCAGGCCGATGGCAGCCGGCGAGTCGAGCCCATGTTTCCCGTCGAGGATGCTGCCCGCGCTGTGCTCATGATGGCCAACATGCCGGCGTCGGCCAATGTTGGTTCCATGGTGGTGACCGCCGCCGGGATGCCGTTCGTGGGCCGCGGCTAGCTGGCAGCTGCTGGAAGCCCGGCGCCGCTAGAAGATCGACCAGCCTGTGCGGGTGGTGAACTCATCGAGGGCGGCAACGCCCGCGAGTGAATTCCCGGATCGTCCCAGGCCGGGGCTCCAGACGCAGATGGTGCATTTGTTGGGCACCACGGCCACAATTCCGCCACCCACCCCGCTCTTTCCAGGGAGCCCCACCCGGTAGGCGAATTCGCCGGCGGCGTCGTAGGTGCCGCAGGTGAGCATCACGGCGTTGATTCTCTTGGTCTGCGAGGGGGACAGCAGCGCCGTGCCGTTCCCGCGCAACCCGTTGTTGGCCAGGAACCTGCTCGCGAGGGCCAAATCAGTGCAGCTCATTTCAAGCGCGCACTGGTTGATGTATGCCTCGAGGACCGAGTCCACGGGGTTTTCGAGGTTTCCGTAGCTGGCCAGGAAGTGCGCCAGCGCGGCGTTGCGGTGACTGTGCGTGGCCTCTGAAGCTGCGACCTCGGGGTCGGCGTCGATCGAGCTGTTGCCGCTTTCCTGCCGGAGCAATTCCCGGACGGGAGATGGCGAGTTGCCCACGATGCTGAGCAGCCTGTCGGTGACAACCAGGGCACCGGCATTGATGAACGGATTCCGCGGAATTCCGTCTTCGTGTTCGAGCTGCACCAAGGAATTGAACGGATTGCCGGAGGGCTCCCGGAACACGCGCTTCCAGATCCGGTCGCCATCCCCGGCCAGCACCAGGGCGAGGGCGTAGACCTTCGAAATGCTTTGGATGGAGAAAGGCACGTCAGCGTCTCCGGAGGAGAACACATCGCCGTTGGCCGTTGCCACGGAAATGCCGAATTGCTTGGTATCCACCGCGGCCAGGCTCGGGATGTAGTCCGCAGGCGCTCCTTGGCCGAGCAAGGGCTGAACCGTGCCGACAATGTCGTCAAGGAGATTCTGGAGGTCCATGTTTCTTAGTGCCGTCCTTCGGAGTGGGTCCACAGCCTGAGCTGAAGATGCGCGAGCAGCCGTTGCTCTGCGGAGTGGAGGTCGATGCCGGCCACTTCGCAGGCTCGCCGCAGCCGGTAATGGACCGTATTCCGGTGGACGGCCAGTTCTTCAGCGCACCGGTTCACATCACCGAAGAATTCAAGGTACGTCAACAGCGTAGTGGCGAACTCCGGGTACTTGTCGCAAAGCAGGGAGATGCCACCATGCCGAAGGTCGGTCCTCGAAGCCAGAAGCTCCAGCAATTCCTTCGTCAGAACCGTCGTTTCCACGTCTGCGTAGGACGCCACATGGATCGAGGGAGTGCTTTCCAGAACCTTCAATACGCTGCGGACGTGCTCCAGCGTTCCATGCAATGCGTCGAGGCGTTCGACGACGGGCCCGACGGCGGCCTGCACCTGGCAGTGCAGGTGTACTCTTGCGTCCCGGACAATGACGTTGATGAGGCGGTTGATGGCCGGCGGAGACTTTATGGGGTCAAGGTCAGGAAGAATCATGGCTATTTCCAGGCCGATGGCTCCCACCACGGCACCGGGACGGTAGGCGGCCGCATGGATCGATGCCACATTGGCCAACTCGCCACGCCGCAGTTGCAAGCCCGCTGCCGTCTCGTCGTCGCCTTGGGCGGAAATCAGGACGAGGGCTGCCGGCTTGGATGGATCGATGCCCGCGGACTGTGCCTGGGAGTGGATCTGGGGAGTGCCGCTGAGCAGGCTGGATATCCTGTCGCGCCGTAGTGCCTGGGATTGCTCGTTGCGGTGCCGGACCAGCTCTATGGCCGCGTGCCGTGCCGCTCCAACCATGAGCTTGTCCGTGTTGCGAGCGAGGGGTTCCTTCCCTTCCTGAAGCCAGATGTACCCCAGGATCCTGTTGCCTGCGTGGATACCTATCGCCACCCGTTCCCGGAGACCTTCCGTCGGGTTGGCTTCCATGTGGATGGGAGCCTCGGCCGCTTGCAGGTGCTTGTAGACCCCTGACTCCTTCAACAGTTTTTGGTAACGCTCCGGTCCACGCCGGGCCAGGATGGAGAGCCTGCGGAGTTCATCGACGTCGTTGGAGGCCGGCGAGTACGCCAGGACGCGGTTTGCCGGATCCTCAATGACCACGTGGCCGTTGGCCAGGGTCGCGGTGGTCTGGGCGATCGCAAAAAGATCCCGGTGAATGATCGTGGACGCGTCGGTGGAAAGTGCAGGCTCCTGGATGCGGTTCTTGGCGATGCTTTCCAGCGTTCCCCAGTTCATTGCCGGAGACACTGCGATCAGGCCGATTCCGGTGGGAAACAGCACTTCCCGGACGGCGTCCAGGTCCTCCTCGTTCCCTTTCACCGCGACGGCTGCGGGGTAGTCCGGAATCAGCTTCCGGATGCCGGGCAGTGCAGCGCGACCCCGGACTCCGATCAGCAGGACCAAGCTCCCGCGTTGGACCGGCGCCTCGTCCTCGGCGTCCACGATCACCGTTTCACGAACCGTGCCGTTGTCCGTTCCGGGAGGAACAAGCAGTTGCCCGTTGTCGACGCCAATGTCTTCAAGTATGTCGCTGAGCATGGCGCCAATGACATGCTCGGCAGATTCATGGGGTGCCACCCGTATTCACTTCCTCTAAGCGGCTTAGCCGCGCTCACAGCCTTGAACACTACTCGCACTCTGGCGGAACGAAGTTGTCATTCGCGCACAACGGGGGTCGGGCGAATTTAGCTGGCCAGACAGTTCCTTCCCTTCCGCCGGAACCTAAAGTTGTTTGCGTCCCCTCCTCTGACGATCCAGCAGTGTAGCTGTGATTCCACGTGTCAGCAGGGGGACAAGTTCTGGAGCATGCAGCCGCACCCGCGGAACCGGAGTCAAAGGAGACCCCTGGAATGAAACGCACACTGAACCCGCCTGCGCCGAGCCCGATCGCCGGGGCTAAGATTGCCGGGCTTGATCCCGCTGATTCGCTGGAAAACAACCTGGAGCTTCTTGGCGACCGTTCGAGCGCTGCGCAGGATTTTTCAAGCGAGGACGCCGGTTACCACAAGACCCTCAAACCCCGGCAGATCCAAATGATAGCGATCGGGGGTGCGATCGGAACGGGCCTCTTCATGGGGGCGGGTGGCCGATTGAATAGTTCCGGTCCGGCCTTGATCTTCGTCTACGCGCTCTGCGGGTTCTTTGCGTTCCTGATTCTGCGCGCCCTCGGCGAACTGGTTCTCCACAGGCCATCCTCGGGTTCGTTCGTGTCCTATGCCAGGGAGTTCTATGGTGAGAAGCTTGCCTACGCGGCCGGCTGGTTGTACTTCCTCAACTGGGCCATGACCTCGATTGTCGATGTCACCGCCGTGGCGCTTTACGTCAAATTCTGGGGGCAATTCTGGGTGCCGCTGCAAACAATCCCACAATGGCTTATCGCGCTTTGCGCCCTCGTCATTGTCCTGGCCCTCAACCTCGTCTCCGTGAAAATCTTCGGCGAGATGGAATTCTGGTTCGCCATGATCAAGGTGACTGCGCTGGTAGCTTTCCTCGTCGTCGGGGTCTGCTTCATCGTCTTTGGTGGGAAGACCGACATCGGCGTTCCCGGGATGGGCGTGATCCTGGACCACGGCGGAGCTTTCCCGACCGGTGCCGTAGCGCCCCTGCTCGCGATCAGCGGCGTCGTGTTCGCGTATGCCGCGATTGAACTTGTTGGTACGGCTGCAGGCGAAACTGCCAACCCGGAAAAGGTGATGCCCAAGGCCGTCAACACGGTGGTCTTCCGGATCGCACTCTTCTATGTCGGTTCCGTGGTGCTCCTCTCGCTGCTCTTGCCGTTCACGGCGTACAAATCCGGCGAATCGCCCTTCGTTACCTTCTTCTCCCATCTCGGAGATCCCCATGCCGCGGCTGTTTCGGCATCGGTGATGAACTTCGTTGTCCTGACAGCGGCATTGTCGAGTCTCAACGCCGGCCTCTATTCCACGGGCCGGATCCTGAGGTCCATGGCGGTCAATGGCTCCGCGCCACAGTTCACCGCCAGGATGAGCAAATCGGGGGTGCCGTATGGCGGAATCCTGCTGACAGCGGTGATCACTCTTCTTGGCGTCGGCCTGAATGCCCTGGTGCCGTCCCAAGTCTTCGAGATCGTTCTCGAGGTGTCTGCGATCGGGATCATCGGCGGCTGGGCAACCATCATCCTGTGCCACATCAAGCTTCAGACCTGGGTCAGGCTCGGCAAGGCCGTTCGTCCGTCATTCCGACTCTTCGGAGCCCCCTTCACCTCATACCTCACGCTCGCCTTCCTTGCCTTCGTTCTCGTCACGATGGGCTTCTCGGAGACCGGGCGCTGGGTGCTCGCTTCCCTGCTGCTCCTGATACCCCTGCTCATTGCCGGCTGGTTCGCTTGCCGCAAACGGATCCTGGAGGCAGCCGAGGCCCGACGCGGCCACACGGGCGACCTGCCCGTCGTCGCCGGTTCCTTCTCCCAGGGCGGCCAACGCTCCTGATGCACAACGAATTGATGGAAAGCGGAATTACCTTGCCCGGCATGACGTCGCGAAACAACAGCGCCACCCTGACCCAGCAAACCACCCTGTGCAAGCGAAGCCTGCGGGACATCGGCACGCCCAGCAGCGCGTGGCGTTCGCGCGCCGACGCGTGGGAGTTTCTCGGGTACGCGTTCAAGCAGCTGGCAAAGGGCGGCCCGGGAACGCGGTCGCATTCCGGTCTGCAGGACCAGGCCATCCAGGCCCTGGGCCTGCTGCAGGCCGTGGAACTGTATTGGGCGGCGCCGGGGCTGGCCGCGTTGGCGCCGTTACTCGACTGCGTGGATTCGGGTGATTACGACGCCGGACTGGAGATGATCCGCGGAATGTCCCACCTGATGCCTTCCGTCGGCCCGGGACCAGTCAGTCCGGAACCAGGTCACTCCGGGCCGGAGCGCTCCATTTCGGGTGTTCAGGACGAGGGCTCCGGGGAGCAACGGCCAGCGAGGGAGCGGCCACGGTTCGAGGTCCTGTTTGTCGACGACATCACCGAACAAGAAGCCGAAGCGCTGAAAGCGGACATGCTGGCCCAGCGGAGGCCGTCGGATGCCTTCACCTATGAACTCATCGTGGTTCCCAGCTACGAGGATGCGCTGGTTGCTTTGGTCCTGAACCCTGCCATCCAGGCCTGCATTCTCCGCCCGGGATTCACCATCGGCAGCAGCCAGCCGCTTGGCCGCGACTTGAGGAAATACGTTGCCGGCCTGGTTGGCCCTGAACTTGCCGGAATGCCACCGCTGGGCAGGTTCCTTAGCCTGGCCGAGCAGATCTCCGAGTTACGCCCTGAACTGGATGTGTACCTGGTAGCCGGTGTCGCCATGGAGAGCCTCGCGGGTTCGCTGACGAAGCGGTTCCGGAGGATTTTCCGCAGGCAGGACAGTCTTGACCTGCACCTATCGCTGTTGTCGGGCGTCGCTGAGCGGTACAGGACCCCGTTTTTCACAGCGCTGCAGGAATACAGCCGGCGGCCGGCCAGCGTCTTCCACGCCTTGCCGATCTCTCGCGGCGGCTCGGTGGGTAATTCGCCGTGGATCCGCGACATGGTTGATTTTTACGGGATGAATCTTCTCTTGGCCGAGACGTCTGCGACTTCGGGGGGCCTCGATTCGCTGTTGGATCCGCACGGATCGATCAAGGAGGCCCAGGACTTGGCGGCGCGGGCTTTCGGCGCCCAAAAGACCTTCTTCGTCACGAATGGAACATCCACCGCCAACAAGATCGTTCATCAGTCCATCCTTGCTCCAGGGGATGTGGTCCTCGCCGACCGCAACTGCCACAAATCCCACCATTACGCTTTCGTCCTCGCCGGGGCCCAGGTTTCCTACCTGGATGCCTACCCGCTGGACCAGTACGCGTTCTACGGCGCCGTACCCCTCGCCAGCATCAAGGCCCGGTTGCTGGCCTACCGACGTGCCGGGCGCCTGGACGCAGTCAAAATGATCACTCTGACCAACTGCACCTTCGACGGCATCGTCTATGACGTCGAACGGGTCATGGAAGAATGCCTGGCCATCAAACCCGACCTGGTCTTCCTTTGGGACGAGGCCTGGTTCGCCTTCGCCCGGTCCCACCCCGTCTTCCGACGCAGGACGGCCATGGCAGCGGCGAGGACGCTTGAGGCTTCTTTCGGTGATCCCGACTACGCGGGCAGGCATGCTGAACAAGCGGCATCGCTCCACGACGCGGTGACGGGCGCGCCCGCCGATGATGAACTCTGGCTGAAGACCCGGCTGATCCCGGATCCAGCGAAAGCGCGACTGCGCGTCTACGCCACGCAGTCCACCCACAAGACCCTCACTTCGTTGCGCCAGGGGTCCATGATCCATATCTTCGATCAGGACTTCAGCGAGCATAACCAGGAGGCGTTCCGCGAAGCGTATATGACCCATACTTCGACATCGCCCAATTACCAGATCCTCGCTTCTCTCGACATCGGGCGCCGCCAGATAGAACTTGAGGGTTTCGGCCTGGTTCAGAAACAGGCGGATCTGGCAACCAGCGTCGCCCAGGCTGTGGCCCGCCACACCTTGCTGAAGAAGTACTTCCGGGTCCTCACGTCGACGGACCTCATTGCGGCGCCTTATCGGGAAACGGGCAGCGCCATGCCGCTCCGGGACGGGCTGGCAGCCCTGGCGGACGCCTGGCGGCACGACGAGTTCGTCGTCGACCCCAGCCGCCTCACGCTGGATATCAGCCGGACAGGGATCGACGGCGACACATTCCGGCACCGCTATCTCGCCGACAAACACGGGATCCAAGTCAACAAGACATCACGTAACACTGTGCTCTTCATGACCAACATCGGCACTTCCCGCAGCGCCGTCGCCTACCTGATCGAAGTCCTGGTCAAGCTGGCCGAGTCGTTCGAGGAGGAACGGGCGGCACGGAAAACGGCGGACGCCGGTCTCGACGTGGGCCTCACGGGAGCCACTCCGCCCTTGCCGGACTTCAGCAGGTTCGCGGACCGCTACCGGGGCGATCCGCTCAGTCCCGATGGGGACATCCGGGCCGCCTATTTCGAGAGCTACAAGGATGGATCAACCGCGTACCTGGCGGCCGACGAGCTCAAGGCCAGGATCGCGGCGGGCGAGGAAGTTGTGTCGGCCGGATTCGTCACGCCCTACCCTCCGGGGTTCCCTATCCTCGTTCCGGGTCAGGTCATCACCAGCCAGACGTTGGCGTTCATGGCTGCATTGGACACGCGTGAAATCCACGGCTTCGACTCAGGGCGCGGGTTCCGGATCTTCGCGGACAAGGCGGTCAAGGCGGTCAGGGACGCGTAGCACTGAATCAGTCGATTCCACATTGTGAAATTTGAATTCCCCCTTGTGGAATGGTGTGATCGGGATTACATTGAATTCATCCCCGAAAATCGGGGCTGTTCCCAAACTGATTGGTTCAGATCAATGAAGTTCCCAGACTCTGCGGCGCTGAAGGCGAGTTCGGCCCCGCGGAAGAAGAAGCCACTGTACAAGTCGCTCTTCTTCCAAATTCTGATCGCCGTCGTCGCAGGTGTACTCATCGGCCATTTTTGGCCGAACATCGGGTCCGCCCTCCGGCCACTGGGCGATGGTTTCATCCAACTCATCAAAATGATCATCGCTCCGCTGATCTTCCTCGTGATCGTCACGGGTATCTCGGCAGTGGGCGACGTCAAGGCGGTCGGAAGGGTCGGGGTCAAGGCCCTCCTATACTTCACCGGCGCCACGCTTTTCGCACTGGTTTTCGGCCTGATCGTGGGAAACCTCGTCCAGCCCGGCGCCGGACTGCACATCGATCCGAGCACCCTGTCCCAGGACGCGCTGAACGCAAAGACCGGGACTGCGCCGCCCAAGGATGCGGCTTCCTTCCTCCTGGACATCATTCCCACCTCGGTGATCGGCGCGTTCGCCAGCAACAGCCTGCTCCAGGTCCTGTTCTTCTCGGTCTTCTTCGGCGCGGCAATCGTCGTCATCGGACGCGAGCGGTGCCTACCGGTCATCAGCCTCATGGAAACCGTCCTGGAACTGATCTTCAAGATCATGTCCTGGATCATGAAGGTGGCACCCATCGGTGCCTTTGGCGCCATGGCGTTCATCATCGGCCAGTACGGACTGGACACCCTCGGGACGTATGCGCTCCTGATCGCCTCCTGTTACGGGGCGGCCATTGTCTTCATCGGCCTACTGTTCCTCGTCGCCTGGAGCTTCGCCCGGGTGCCCCTGTGGCAGTTCCTGAAGTACACCCGTGAGGAATTCCTCCTCGCACTCGGCACCGCTTCCACCGAGGCGGTCATGCCCCGGATCATGACCAAGCTGACCAACGCTGGTTGCTCCCGGGCCACCACCGGCCTGGTTGTCCCGACTGGCTACTCCTTCAACCTCGACGGCGCCGCGATCTACCTTTCGATCTCGCTGCTGTTCCTGGCCCAGGCCTTCGGCCACCACCTCGACCTCGGCCAGCAGCTGGCAGCCCTGGGTGTCCTGCTCCTCACGTCCAAAGGCATGGCGGGCGTCCCGGGCTCGTCGTTCCTGGCTCTCTCGGCCACGGCCGCGGCACTGGGCATCTTCCCGGTCGCCGGCGTCGCGCTGCTCCTCGGTGCAGACCGCCTCATGGACTCCATGCGCGTCGTCGTCAACCTCCTGGGCAACTGCGTGGCTACGTTCGTCGTCGCGAAATGGGAAGGCCAGTTCGACCGTTCGGTCATGCTCCGCGCCTTCAGGGGCGAGATCACCAACGAGGATTCCGCCATCATGCTCGGAGCCGAAGACGTCTTCGAGGAACAGGAAATCGAGCGCCTCAGCGAAGGCCGCGAGCCTTCACCGAAGTTCCGCGGCGGCCCGAACCCCGATGCGATTCCGCAGTTCGAAATGACCAAACCGGGCCAACACCGGAGCCCCTCCGTCAGTCCGGACTAAGGCACCACGCACCATTCCGGTTGATCGCCCCACGGCGCCGTGGGGCGATCAACCATTTAAGCGCTCAGAGCAGCGGCAGCAGCTCCGACAAATCGGCGCGCAGGCCCGACGCGGCTACCCGTCCGGCGTCGACGGCGTCGGACCAGGCCAAGCGGCCGGTGACCATCGCCAGCCAAGTGGCGGCGTCGCACTCTATGACGTTGGGCGGGGTGCCGCGCGTATGCCGGGGTCCCTCCACGCACTGGGTGACGCCGAAGGGCGGCACCCTGACTTCAACCGAATTGCCGGGAGCGCGGGCGGTGAGTTCCTCGAGCGAGTAACGCACCGCGGTGGCCAGCACAGTGCGCGAAGGCGGTGTCCCCGGCACCGTTTCTGGTCCGACAGTGCCCTGCCCGACGGCGGCCTGCCAAGCGGCCAGTGCCGCGCGGCCTTCCGCAAGGTCGATCCGGCGTCGTGCAATTGCCATGGTTCGCCGGTTCCAATCAGTCCAGCAGCGCCGAAACGGCGTGGCCGAGGCGGATCCTGCCAACCGAGTGTCCGCCGCCGAGGACGGGCTCCACGACCTTTTCGAGCACGCTCGAGACACCGGGAATATCGACGGCGCCGGCAACCGCGAGAAGCGTGAGTCCAACCAGGGTGGCTGCGCGGGGATTCCCGTCGAGGATCTTCACTGCGACGGAGGCGCCTGTGGGGGTTGCCAAGACCAGGACGCCTTCCGCTCCGCCCTTGGCAAGCACTTCGAGTTCGTCCATGACGATGGTGTTCGCCTCGCCGCGGCCCTGTACTGCCCACGGGTAATCCAACATGGATGTGGCGATGGTTGCCGCGCGGGCGTTGGAACTCTGGTCCCGCGGGGCCTGGGCAAGGCGCGAGTACGCCCGCGCCAGCCCGGTCAGGGAAAGCGCGGCGACCGGTGCCCCGCAGCCATCAATCCCAAGATGGGCGATTTTCTCGCCGCTGTATTCCTCGATAACGGTCCGCACTCGGTGCTGCAAGGGATGGTTCGGCTCCAGGTAACTGTGCGTGTCCCAGCCGTTCTCGGTGCAGGCCCAGAGGAACGCAGCGTGCTTGCCTGAACAATTGGAAGCCAATTTGGACTTGCCGTGCTCAGAACGGATCAACCAATTGCGGGCAACTTCGTCCTGTGGCCACTCCGAGGGGCATTGCAGCTGTTCTTCACGGACGCCCGCGGCTTTCAGCATGCCTTCCACTACGTCCATGTGATCCAGCGAGCCCACATGGCTGGCACACGCCAAAGCCACCTGGGCGCCGCGCAAGGGAACCCCCGACTGCATCGACGCGAGGGCCTGGAAAGGCTTGAGCGCGGAGCGGGCGTAGATGGGCGTCGCGATGTCGCCGAGCCGGGTCACCACGGAGCCGTCACCGGAAAGAACCACTGCGGAACCGATGTGGCGCGATTCGATGAAGCCGCTGCGTTCGATCACTGCCAGTTCGACGGCGGACTCAACGCTAAAGGTTTCATGCGAGCTCAATGGCATGATGCAAGTCTAGGGTGAACGAACCGTCTTCCCGGGCTACTCCACGGTCACCATGACGGACTGCCATCCCGAGGCACCGTCAGGCACAGGATCCGCGCGCTTTTCGGTCTGCACTTCGCCGGTTCCGTCCGTGGCCCGGACCTTGATGTAGTGGGGTCCCGGAGTGGCGTCCCAATTGAAGGACCACTGCCGCCACGTGACAACAGATGCCTCCGCGGCAAGGGTGGCTTCGACCCATGGGCCGTTGTCTATCTGGACCTCCACCTTCTTGATGCCGCGGGTCTGGGCCCAGGCCGTGCCGCCCAAAGCGACCCTGCCGGCGGGCACCTTGGCGAAGGACTTGGGAACTTCAAGGCGGGCCATGGTCTTGATCGGACCCCGCTCGGACCATCCGCGGGTGGTCCAATAGGCTTTGCTGTCCGCGAATCGGGTGACTTCCAGATCCACCACCCACTTGGTCGCGGAGACGAAGCCGTAAAGACCAGGAACCACCATGCGCACGGGGTAGCCGTGTTCGAGCGGTAGGGGTTCGCCGTTCATACCGATGGCCAGGATGGCATCCCTGCCGTCCTGGAGCACTTCCAGGGGGGTGGAGGCGCTGAAGCCGTCGATCGAGGTGGAGAGGACCATGTCTGCTCCGGGTTTGGGTCGGGCTTGTTTGAGCGCGTCACGGATGGGCATGCCCAGCCATTTGGCGTTGCCGGCCAGGTTCCCGCCTACGGGGTTGGACACACACGTGAGCGAGACGTGGGTTTCGATCAGTTGGGCGTCGAGCAGATCCTGAAACTTCAGCCGGACCTCCTGCTCCACCAGTCCGTGGATCCGGAGCTCCCATTCCTGGGCGTTGATCTCAGGCACGCTCAAGGCGGTGTCGATCCTGTAAAAGTCCTTGGACGGGGTGAGCCAGGGGGTGACTCCCGGCGTCGGGGACTGGACGCCCGCGGGAACGGGAGCGGCGGCCCGGGCGGGAGCGGGGAGTTTCAAGGAATCCCGTGCCTTGGCCACATTGCTGCGTGCGGCGCTCAGGAACCGGCCGCCGCCGGCTGCGATGGCGGCTGCGGCAACGGTGATACCGGTGGCGGCGAAGAAGGTTCGGCGCGACGTGGCGGGACGCTCGATGCCTTTCGCCGCGGTGTCGGCAGGGGCGTCAGGGAACGAGTTCAGCCGCCAGAGCCGGGCCACCAAGAGGCGGAGAACCACGAGCCCAGCCACCGTGCCGATCAGGCTCGGTATGGAATCCACAGGTTTCACGCTGGCCCGGGTCACCACAGCGGCCACGATCACCGCACCCATACCGAGAACACCCAACACGCCCAGCGCCCAATTGCGGAAGGCCACGATACCCAGCACGCAAGCGAGCACGAAGATGGTCAGGGCCATGCCCACAAACAGCGCGGCTTTGTCATTGGTGCCGAACGTGGTGACGGCAAAGTCCTTCATCCACGGCGGTGTGAAGTCGATGAAGGTGGACCCCAACGCAATCACAGGAGTTGCCCGGGCCGTAAAGAAGGCGCCGATCAGTTCCGCAACGGAAAGTACGACGGCGGCAGCAGCCACCCCGGCCAGTGCAGCCAATGCGGTGGGTCCCCTGAGCCAGTTCCTGAGCTTCTTCATGCAGGTTGTTCGTAGCCGGAGGCCGCCAAGATGGGTTGGACATGCTCCCTCTTGGCTTGTGGCCAAGGTGGGCATGTCCAATGGTGGAGACAGCTTAGGAGTCCTGCCCCCGCACAAAGTACCCTTGAAGACTGTGAAGGTACTCGTCATTGGCCCCGGCGGCCGCGAACACGCAATTGTCCGCTCCTTGCTCAAGGATCCCAACGTTTCCGAGGTCCATGCGGCTCCGGGCAACGCGGGCATCGCCAAGCTGGTCCCCACGTACGCGATCGACGGGAACAACCCCGGCGCCGTCGCAGCGCTCGCGACGAAGCTGGCGGTTGACCTGGTTGTGGTCGGCCCCGAAGCCCCACTCGCGGCGGGCGTATCCGACGCCGTCCGCGAAACCGGCATTCCGGTCTTCGGCCCCAGCAAGGCCGCGGCGCAGCTCGAAGCCTCCAAAGCGTTCGCCAAGGAAGTCATGGCCGAGGCCGGCGTGCCCACCGCCATGGCCCGCGTGGCAACAAACGCCGCAGAGGCTGCTGACGCACTGGACACTTTCGGCGCTCCGCATGTGGTCAAGGATGACGGGCTGGCCGCCGGCAAGGGCGTCGTGGTCACCAATGATCGCGAGGAAGCTCTCGCCCACGCGCAGGCTTGTTTCGACGCTGGTGGAACCGTGGTGATCGAGGAGTTCCTGGACGGACCCGAAGTCTCCCTGTTCGTGCTGTGCGACGGCCGCACCACCGTGCCGCTGTCCCCGGCTCAGGACTTCAAGCGGATTTTCGACAATGACGAGGGCCCCAACACCGGCGGCATGGGCGCCTACACCCCTCTTGACTGGGCACCTGTTGGCCTGGTCCAGGAAGTCATCGACCGGGTGGCCCAGCCCACCGTGGACGAGATGGCCAGCCGTGGAACTCCGTTCGTCGGCGTCCTCTACTGTGGCCTGGCCCTGACTTCCCGCGGCACGCGCGTCATCGAATTCAACGTCCGTTTCGGCGATCCCGAAACCCAGGCAGTCCTGGCCCGGCTCAAGACCCCGCTCGGCGCCCTCCTGCTGGCAGCCGCCAAGGGCGAACTGGACCAGGCTGAAGAGCTGCGCTGGTCGAAGGAGTCGGCGGTCGCCGTCGTCGTCGCCGCCGAAAACTACCCGGACACGCCCCGCACGGGGGACCGCATCCGCGGCCTGAACAAGGTGGACGCGCTGGAAGGCGTCCACGTCATCCATGCCGGCACCAAACTGGATGAAGAAGGCCGGCTTGTCTCCGCCGGCGGCCGCGTACTGGCGGTTGTCGCGCTGGGAACGGACCTCGTGGAGGCCCGCGAGCGGGCTTACGACGGCGTGGAGCTGGTCCAGCTCGACGGCGGACAGTTCCGTACCGATATCGCCGGCAAGGCAGCCCGCGGCGAGATCCATGTGGTCTCCCCGGCCACCGGCTCGATCCCGAATGTGAAAGCCTGAACCATGCCTGAAAACAACGCAAACGGCCTGCAGACCGAAACCCTCGACCTCCCGGGATGGAAGCACTTCTACTCGGGCAAAGTCCGCGACCTCTACGTTCCGGCGGATGATCTCGAGGGGGCCGCATCCGGCCAGGACCGTGTCTTGGTGGTGGCCAGCGACCGCATCAGCGCCTACGACCATGTCTTGAGCAGCGAGATCCCGGACAAGGGCCGGGTCCTCACCCAACTGAGCCTGTGGTGGTTCGAACAGCTTGGCGTGGAGCACCACGTCCTTGCATCCACAGCCGCCGAGGGTGTGCCCGCAGAAGTTGAGGGCCGGGCGATGATCTGCAAGCGGCTGGAGATGTTCCCCGTGGAATGCATCGCCCGCGGGTATCTCACGGGCTCCGGCCTCGCCGAGTACCGCCAATCAGGCACCGTCTGCGACATCCCCTTGCCCGAGGGGCTGGTTGACGGCTCACGCCTCGGCCACGCCATCTTCACGCCTTCTGCCAAGGCTGAAGTCGGCGAGCACGACGAGAACATCACCTACGACGACGTCGTCGCGATGGTGGGCGACGATATCGCCGCACGCCTGAGTGAACTCACGTTGAAGATCTACACCCGCGCGGAAGAGATCGCCCGGGGTCGCGGAATCATCCTGGCCGACACGAAGGTTGAATTCGGTATCGACGTCAACACGGGCGTCATCACCTTGGGCGATGAGGTCCTGACGCCGGATTCCTCACGCTTCTGGGATGCGTCCACTTACGAGCCGGGCAAGGCGCAGCCATCGTTCGACAAGCAGTTTGTGCGTGACTGGCTGACTTCCGCGGAATCGGGCTGGGACCGCTCGAGTGACACGCCGCCGCCCGCGCTGCCGGCCGACGTCGTGGAGAAGACGCGTGCCCGCTATGTGGAGGCCTACGAAAAGCTGACCGGCCGGACTTTCGTCTGACTAGCAGTTGTTGTCGTTTAGCCGCGGCTAAACGACAACAACTGCTGGTCAGTTGGGTTCGCGCTAGCTTGCGCGGGAAGACTGCGCGCTCCCGCCATGGCCCGACGCTGCCCGACGTTCCGCCAGCCTGATCTCCAGTACGGAGTCCATGGCCTGCTGGACGCGGTCGGCGGCGCCGGCGGCGGTGAAATCGCGCTGGGCTTCTTCTAGATGGACCAGTGCGTCCGTGTTTTCGCCGGCCGCTTTGAGTGCTTTGCCAAGGAGGAAAGCGACTTCGCCTGCAGTGTGCCGGGCGAGTACATCGCGGTCCGCGTGGATTTCGCGCAGCTTGGTGATGGCGGCCGGGATGTCGCCCGTCAAGTACAGCCAGCGGGCGCGGATAAAGGCAACTTCGAGCTGGTCCGTCTTGTTTCCGCCCACAATCGACAGAGCGAGTTCAGCGCGTTCGATAGCTGAGAGCGTCTCCGGCTCCACGATTCCCGAGGACAGCCGGACGGCCGCCGATGCCTTGTTGAAACGGGCCCACAGCTCAATGTCATTGGCCGGGGAGAGCAGCTTTGCGGCGCGCTCGTGATGCTTGATGCCTTCAACATAGTCGTGGCGCATGAAGGCCACGTTTCCCACCACCCAGGCCACTTCGCCTGCAAGCTGCGACATCGAATGGTCGTCCATCTGGTTGTTCATGGCCTGGCAATATGTCCAGGCTTCGTCCAACCTGCCACTCTCGGCCAATGCAC
Organism: Arthrobacter gyeryongensis; assembly: GCF_039543785.1. Lineage (NCBI taxonomy): Bacteria > Bacillati > Actinomycetota > Actinomycetes > Micrococcales > Micrococcaceae > Arthrobacter > Arthrobacter gyeryongensis. The sequence continues at coordinate 544,179 of NZ_BAABKK010000010.1, read as the reverse complement.
CGATCAGAGCGCGGTGCGCCCCGATGATCAACGTTGAGCCTTTGGGCAGCTGCTCGGATAGCCTTACGGCTTCCTTGGCGTGCTCGACGGCGGTGGCAAGCTGCCCTTGTCCGTGGCAGACGGCGGCAAGCATCTGCCGGGCACGGACTCCGAGGCCTGCGGATTCGGTAGCCATGGGATGTTCCAGGAGATGCTGGATGATCTGCTGGCATTCCTTCAATTGCCCCTGCTTCATGAGGCATTCGGCCTGCATGTAGGTCATGTTCCACCAGGCGCTGGTGTTCTTTGCCTCGAGCGCGATTTGGGCGGCGGTTGATGCGTGGCTTGCGGCAAGCGGGTAGTCCCTGAGGTCCCAAGCTTGCCTGGCGTACAGCCCTGCGAGCACGTATTCGGCGTCACTGACGGATACGGGCTGGCTCCAGGCTTCCAAAGCTTTTGGTGCCAGCTCCAGACGGCGGGCGAGTTCTTCAATGACTTCGGCCGTGGGCTCCCGCCGTCCGGTTTCAAGAAGCGAAATGTAGCTGGGCGAGTAAAGGTCCCTGCCCAATTCAGCCTGGGTCAGCCCACGTTCGAGCCGTTCGGCACGGAGCTTTTCTCCGAATCCGTTCCCCACAGGTTCCTCCTAGAGGCTTGTCTTTGCGCTGTCTTTACGCCTAAAGCTTGACAGTCGCTGTGGAAAACATTTTACAATGAATGTCAACAGGGACCGCTAAATTTCCGTAACGAATCCGACTCGCATTGAGGAAAAATTATGTTGAAGAAGATTGCTGCAGCAGTGGCCTTGGCCGGCGCTCTTGCATTCTCCGCCGCGGCGCCAGCCGTGGTTTCGGCAGCCCCTGTGGCAGACACCGTCAGTACGGTGCTCAGCATTGGTAACTGGCCAGATCCGATGAGGATCTCGCAGGCTATCGGTAACTGGCCTGATCCGATGGGTGTGGTTTCTCAGGCTATCGGTAACTGGCCTGACCCGATGAAGGTCTCGCAGGCTATCGGCAACTGGCCCGATCCCGTGTAGCTCGACGGCGGCTCCCGGAGATCCCGGCAGGCGCTGGATAATTCAAATGAAGTGAAGAAATCCCCGGTAGTCTGAAATCGACACACCGGGGATTTCTTTTGCGCCAAGTTCGGCGTGGACCGTGATATACCCCTGGTCATTGTGCGGCGGTTGTTAACAACACTTGTCTCTAAACCTTGGGCGGGTGAGGAAAACCGGTCAGGGGAATGTTTCTCCGGTTTTCCGGGGCGTCCGAAAAGCTCGTTAAATAAAGTAGAAGACCTTCCGAGTGGAAGGTCTTCTACCAATTGGTCGGGATGACAGGATTTGAACCTGCGACCTCTTCGTCCCGAACGAAGCGCGCTACCAAGCTGCGCTACATCCCGATCCGCTGCGAAAGCAACTGTTCAAGAATAGCCGATCCCTCCCCGGATGCGAAATCGAAGGAAGCCGCCCCCGGGGAACAACAACCTCAGACCAGCGAGTCCTTCCAGGCGCCGTGTAAGCGGGCGAAGCGTCCTCCTCCGCCGATGAGTTCGGCAGGCGTGCCGTCTTCAACGATGCGTCCCTCGTGCACCACCAGCACCCGGTCTGCGGTCTCCACAGTAGAGAGCCGGTGGGCGATGATGATCGCGGTCCGCTCGGAGTCCGTTCCGGACAACAGCCTGCTGAGGCCGGCCTGCACCAGCCGTTCGGAGGGGATATCAAGCGAAGATGTCGCTTCGTCCAGGATGAGCACTGCCGGGGCCGCGATGAATGCCCGGGCAAAGCCGATCAGCTGCCGTTGCCCGGCGGAGACACGGCCGCCGCGTTTGTTGACGTCCGTGTCGTAGCCGTCAGGCAAGGCGGAGATGAAGTCGTGCGCACCGACGGCCTTCGCAGCTTCTTCGATCTCCGCGCGGGTAGCTTCAGGCCGCCCCAAGACGATGTTGTCCGCTACGGAGCCGCTAAAGAGGAAGGCTTCCTGGGTGACCATCACGACGGCGCGGCGCAGGTCCGCCGTCGAGAGCTCCCGGAGGTCGACGCCGTCGAGGGTCAATGAGCCTTCGGTGACATCGTAGAAGCGGGCGATCAGCTTGGCGAAGGTCGATTTGCCGGCACCGGTCTGTCCGACGAGCGCTATGGTCTGTCCGGCGGGAATGTGAAGGTCCAGCTTGGGGACCACCACCTTGCCGTTCCCGTAGCCGAACTCGACGCCACGGAAGTCGATTTCCCCGCGGGCATGGGGCAAGGGCACAGGGTTCTTGGGCGGCCGGACCGTCGGGACTTCTTCGAGCAGGCCGGACACCTTCTCGAGCGCGGCCTGGGCGCTCTGGAAGGAGTTGTAGAACATGGCCATCTGGTCCACGGGCTGGAAGAAGCGCTTCGTTGAAAGGATCAGTGCCAGGAGCACGCCCACCGCCAGGTCTCCGGAGAGCACCCGGAAGCCGCCGAAGAGCAGGACCACTGCCACGCACACGTTGCCGATGAGGACCAGTCCCGGTTGGAAGACACCGTTGAGGTTGATGGAGCGGACGGTGACTTTGCGGTAGTCCTCGGAGAGTTCGGCATAGCGCTGGGCGTTCTCCGGCTCCTTGCGGAATGCCTTGATGGCCCGGATTCCGGTCATGGTCTCCACGAAATGCACAATCAGCCTGGCGGACACCACCCGGGATTCGCGGAAGGCGATCTGCGAGTGCTTCTGGTACCAGCGGGCCAGGAAGTACGCGGGCACGCCGGTGGCGAGCATGAGTAGCCCGCTGCGCCAGTCGAGGGCAAATACGGTAAATGCCGTGAACAGCATGAACAGGATCCCGGATGCCAGCGAGCTGACACCCGAATCGAGGAGTTCACGTAGCGCCTCAAGGTCCGAAGTCTGACGCGCGATGATCCGGCCGGACGTGTACTTCTCGTGGAACTCCAAGCTGAGCCGTTGGGTGTGCCGGAAAACCCTCAGCCGCAGGTCAAGGAGCATTGATTGGCTCAGCTTCGCCGTGGAAGTGACGTAGAGGGCCGTCAGAATCGCCGTTGCGACGGCCGCTGTCAGGTACAGGACGCCGGCCTGGACCACGGGCATGTTGTTTCCGGCGAGCAGCGAGGGCAGTGCGTGGTCGATGCCGAAGGCGATGATCGCCGGTCCGGCGACGCGGGTGGCCTGCGAGAGCACCACCATGGCCAGCGTCAGCCAGAACCGCAGCCGCACCGGGCGGATGAGCGATCCCAGCAAGGCGACCGACCGCCGTCGTACTGCTTTGCTGTCGCTGCGGCTCAGGTGGGCGTTGTCTTCATTGGCGGTTCCGAACGTGCTCATCGGCGGCCCTCCCCGGCTTGGTCCATGTGCTGTTCCGAATCCAGCTGGTGTTCCAGCTCGTCGAGTTCGAGGTCGAGGTCCTTCGGACCGGAGTCGAGGCTTGCGATCACGTAGCGGTAGTGCGCGTTGTTGGCCAGCAGTTCCGTATGGGTCCCGACGGCGGTGATGCTTCCGTTTTCGAGCAGCGCCACCCGGTCGGCCAGGGCAACGGTCGAGGGCCTGTGCGCGACGATGAGCGTGGTGGTGTCCCGGAGGACTTCGCGGAGCCTGGCTTCGACGAGTTCCTCAGTGTTCACGTCCAGGGCCGATAGCGGATCATCCAACACGAGGACCTTGGGCTTGGCTGCGATGGCCCGGGCGAGCGCGATCCGCTGCCGTTGGCCGCCGGAAAGACTGAGGCCTTCCTCGCCGATGAGGGTCCCGACGCCGTCGGGCAGGGAATACGCGAAGTGCGCCTGCGCGACGTCGAGCGCTTCCTCGAGGGCTTCCTCGGACGTGTCGGGCGCGCCGAGCAGCACGTTGTCCCGGACGGAGCTGGAAAACAGGGTGGTGTCCTCGAAGGCGACCGCTACGACGGTCCTCAGTTGCTCGACGCTGAAGTCGCGGACATCCACGCCGTCAATGGTCACGGATCCTTCGGTTACGTCATAGAGCCGGGGTATCAGCTGGAGCAAGGCGCTCTTTCCGCTGCCCGTAATGCCCACAAGCGCCATGGTTTCGCCGGGCCTGATGTCCAGGGTGATGTCGTTCAGGAGCCGGGCGCCGTCGTCGAAACCGAAAGCGGCACCCTTGAAGCTCAAAGCCCCGCGCAGTTCCTTGGGTGTTCTAGGGTTCGCCGGACTGGTGATGGTGTTGGGCGTGTCCATGACCTCGAAGTGGCGGTCGAGCGCGGTCTTGGCGGTCAATGCCATGGCCAGGAGGGTCCCCGAGAATTCCACCGGTGCTGCCACAACAGCCGCGGTGCCGAAGAACGCGACCAGGGAACCGATGCTGAGTTGGCCCGTGGAGACGAGCAGGATGCCCGCCACGAGCCCGACGCCGAGCGCCAGCTCGGGCAGCAGCGTCACAACGAGGGTGAAGGTGGCTTGGTGTTTGGCCTTGGCGATCTCGGTCTGCCTCAGCTCCTCGGCCTGCTCGTTGAAGTTCTCCAGCGCTTCGCGGCTGCGACCGAAGGCCTTGAGCACGCGGATGCCGTGAACGGACTCCTCCACCATGGTGGCGAGATCGCCGGCCTGGTCCTGGCTCAGCCGGGTCACGAGGCTGAAGCGGCGGCGGAAACGGAAGGAATAGACCATGATGGGCACCGCGGCGGCCAGGAAGATCAACGCCAGCTGCCAGCTCATCGCGAACATCACGGCGACGCCGATCACCACGGTCAAGGTGGTCACCACCAGCATGATCGCGCCGAAGGCCATCCAACGCCGCAGGAAGTTCAAGTCCGTCATCGCGCGGGACAAGAGCTGTCCTGAGCCCCAACGGTCATGGAAGGAAACGGTGAGGTCCTGCAGATGCCCGTAGAGGGACACCCGCATCCTCGATTCCACGGTGGTCGCGGGATTGATGACGAACTGGCGCCGCAGCGCCACAAGCCCGGCTTCTGCGATGCCGAGTGCCAGGACCACGACGGCGGCAACCCAGACAGCGTTGGTAGGGCCGCCAGGGTGGAGGGAGCCGTTGATCAGGACCCGCAGCACCTGCGGGATGGCAAGCGCCATGATGCTGGCCAGCAAAGCGCTGACCAGCCCCATGAAAAGCCGGGGGAGGATCGGTTTAACGTGCGGATAGAGACGTTTGACGGAGGTGAAGAATGAAGTCTGTTTGGCCATGCCCGCTTCTCAACAGCTTTGTCCCGGCGTTCCGCGCCTGTCCGGCGCGATGCACGGAGGTAGTTTCCTATAGCAACTACCCTATGCCATCGCGTAACAGGATTCACAGCACCATTGCGTTCCGTGATACGAGGTATTCGGAACCGCCCCTCCCCGGGGTGGACATGTCCATCTTTGGTGTTGCCGGATGGGCATGTCCAGTTGAGGGGCCGGCTATTGGCGTGCCGTCAGTGTCAGCAGCACGGCTTCCGGCTTGCACGCGATCCGGACCGGGGCGAAGCGTGAGGTGCCGATGCCCCCCGAGACGTTGACCGGCGTCGTGCGTCCGTTGTTTTCCCAGTCATGCAGGCCTTTGGCACGCCAGGTGGGGAGATCGCAATTGGCAACCAAAGCACCGTAACCGGGGATGCAGATCTGGCCGCCGTGCGTGTGTCCGGCGAGGATGAGATCTGCGGAGTCGTTCGTGAAATGGTCCAGGACCCGTTGGTAGGGGGCGTGGATGACGGCTACGCGCAGGTGTGGGCGGGAGTCCTGTCCGGCGGTGCCGCGCGGCCAGCCGGTGTAGCGTTCCCGATTCAGATGGGGGTCGTCCACTCCGGAGAAATCGAAACGGATTCCGTTGATGGGCAGGGACTGGTGCCTGTTGGTGAGGTCGATCCAGCCCGACATCCCGAATCCCGAACGAAGGCGCGGCCAATCGAGCTCGACCGGATTGTTCTTGACCCGCGAAGGGCCGAGGAAATAGGTGGCCGGGTTCTTGAACCGCGGGGCGTAATAGTCGTTGGAGCCCGGGACGAAGACGCCCGGGAACTTCAACAGGGGCCGCAATGCATCCAAGAGCGGAACGACAGCGTGGGGGTGGCTGAGATTGTCACCCGTGTTCACCACGAGGTCAGGTTCAAGCGCCGCGAGCGAACGCAACCATTCGGCCTTTTTGCGTTGGCTTGGTACGAAATGAATGTCGCTTATGTGCAGCACCCGGAGGGGAGCCGAGCCTTCGGGCAGGATGGGAACGGTCTCCTCCCGGAGCACGAACTGGTTCTTTTCCCAGAGGCCGTAAGCGAAGCCGGCAACGCCCGCAGTTGCGCCCGCACCTGCAGCTACGGCAAAGCCGCGTCCGATGCTTCGGACGCGGCTTGCCAGCGATTCCATGGCGGGCTTGGGGCCGTTAGCCATTCTTTTTTCCATTGTCGCTCGGCTGAGTGCTCGGTTGAGTGTTCGGAGTCGTGTTGCCCGGAGTGTTGTTGCTCGGCGTCGACGGCTTGTACCCTGGCGGATCGAGCAGGTTCGACGGCGGTGCCGGGAACGGGTTGGTTCCATAAGCGGGAGCAACCTGGGACATGTAGTTGGAGAACTGCGGGCCGGCGATCATGTAACCGTCGATGCTGGGATAGAACTTCCCGTTTACGGTGATATTACGGCCGAAGCGGGTTTGGCCGCCCAGCGGATCGCCGAACCAGCTGGCCGTCGCGAGGCCGGAAGTGTAGCCAACAACCCAGGTGGAGCCGTTGCTGTCATTGGTTCCGGTTTTGGCCGCGATCGGGAAACTGGTCTTGGTGGAAATCCTGGGCTGGATCAGCGAACCGGAACCCTGGTTAAGCACCTCCTGCATGGCATAAGCAACACCGTGGGCAACCTCCGGAGAGACTGCGTCGCGGCAGTTCGGGGACTGGGCGGGAAGCTTTGCGCCTGTCTGGTCCGTCACGGAAGTGACAGCGATGGGCTCGCAGTATTTGCCGTTGTTGGAGAACGTTGCCATGGCACTAGCCATAGTGAGCGGCGCGGTCTGCGTTGAACCGATCAGGTTACCCAGCGTCGTCATGGGAACCTTCGGATTGGCATCGGTGACCGCCCCGGACTTGTCGCGTGCAGGGTTTCCCCCGTGGATGCCCACTGCGTCGACAATCTTCTGGATGCCGCAAAGGTCCAGTTGCGATGCAGAGGCGAAGGTCGCGGTGTTGATCGAGTTCATCAGACCGTAAAGAACCGTCATCGAGCGGTAGTGGGTGTCATCGGAGTTCTGGAGGTCGTAACTCCCTGTGACGTTGGCGTCGTAGAAGCCATTTTCAGGGGTCGGGCAGGTGTTCCGCCAGGGGAAATTCTGCGGATACTTGCGGACAGTCGCATTGATGGTGGTGTTCATCGATTTGCCTTCATTGAGCCATTCGGCAAATGTGAAGGGCTTCATGGTAGAGCCGGGCTGGAATCCGCCCAAACCGTTAAGGTCGTTGCCCTGTGGATCGACCACATCTACGTTGAAATTTTGCGTCTGGTCGAACTTCCCCGGTGCGGGTAGCCACACGGTGTTCTGGGCCATGGATACGATCTTTCCGCTGCCAGGCTGGACCGAGACGATCGTGGCGCCCCACTTATCCGGGTTGGCCCCCGTAGTGGCATCAACCTGGCTTTGGGCAACGCTCTGGGCTTTGGGATCCAGTGTGGTCTGGATAGTCAGGCCACCTCGTGCGACGCGGTTGGCGCGCTCGACCGGGGTGGCGCCGTACGCCGGGTTGTTCAGGAGCAAGTGAAGTACGTAGTCACAGAAATACGGGGCGGTAGCGGCATATGCGCAGCCTTGGCGAGGCTGGGTGACCTTGGTGGTCACCGGCGTCGCGATGGCGGCGTCATAGTCAGCCTTCTTGATCTTTCCCTGGTCCAGCATGAGGCCCAGCACGAGGTCGCGGCGCTGTTTCGCGTGGTCCGGGTTAGTCACCGGGTCGTAGTAGGACGGGCTGTTGACCACGCCGGCCAGCAATGCGGCCTGCGGCAAGGTGAGGTCCTTGGCGCTGGTGCTGAAGAACAGCCTTGAGGCGGCCTCGATACCGTAAGCATCTTTATTGAAGAAGACGATGTTGAGGTAACCCTCAAGGATCTGCTGCTTGGAGAACTTCTTCTCCAGCGCGATGGCCAGCTTCATTTCGCGGAGTTTGTCGCCGACGCCCTTGTTGACGCCGTTGAGCTTGACGTCGGAAGCCTTGTCCTGGGAAACGAGGGACTCGTTGATGACGTTGTTCACGTACTGCTGTGTGATGGTGGAGGCACCCTGCTGTTTTCCGCGCGCTGTGCTGACGATGGCGCGCATGATGCCGGTGGCGTCGATGCCGCCGTGCTCATAGAAACGGCTGTCCTCAACCGAGACGATCGCGTCCTTGATAAAGGGACTCATCTGGTCGAGCGAGACCCGCGTGCGGTTCTCGGAGTAGATGGAGGCGATCTGGCTGCCATCCGCGGCGAGGATGGTGGTGGCCTGGCTGGGCGGGTTCACCTGAAGCTCCGCCGGCAGCGTGTCAAAGAACTGAATGGACCCACTCGCCGCACTGCCTGAAACGGCGGCCGCGGGAACGAGCAAGCCCGCCACCAGGACACCACAAATAGCGCTCACACCGAGGAATCCGAGGATCTTTCCAAGAGTGGTGGCAGTGTCGAATAGAGGGTTCCTACGAGTCACCATGTTCACCACTTTACCGGCAAGGGCTAGTCTTTCTTTCATGACCAAATGGGAGTACGCGACGATTCCGCTCATCATTCACGCCACAAAGCAGATTCTGGACCAGTGGGGAGAGGACGGCTGGGAGCTCGTCCAGGTTGTCCCCGGACCCGACGGAAACGGACTTGTTGCATACTTGAAGAGGGAGAAGCAATAACAATGACAACCCCCGCAGAAGCCGCCGTTGGCGCGGATTCCACAGCTCCGGCATCCGCCGTCGAGCAGCGCCTTGCCGAACTGGGACTGACCCTGCCGGCTGTCGCAGCTCCGGTGGCCGCCTATGTTCCGGCCATCGTCTCCGGCAACCACGTCTACACCTCCGGACAGCTGCCCTTCATTAACGGCAAACTCGAAGCTACGGGCAAAGTCTCCAGCGGTGAAGAGGGCCTTTCGGAAGAGCCCACGGTGTCTCCGGAAGACGCGCAGATGTATGCAGCCGTCTGCGCAGTCAATGCCTTGGCTGCCGTCAAGAGTGTCATCGGGGACCTCGACCGCATCACGCGCATCGTGAAGGTCGTGGGCTTCGTGGCCTCCGATACCTCCTTCACCGGCCAGCCCGGTGTAATCAATGGTGCATCCGAGCTCCTCGGGCGTGTCTTCGGCGACAAAGGGCAGCACGCGCGTTCCGCCGTCGGCGTTGCGGTCCTTCCGCTCGACTCTCCCGTCGAGGTCGAGTTGATCGCTGAATTCAGCTAAGGAACCGGTTCACTCAATTGCCACAACTAGCCCGACGCCTGTTTGCGTTACCCCCTGAACTAGAAGGGGCTGCACGGAATTGGCTTGAGCTCGGCGAACGGGCCCCCCGCGCCGCGCGTTTTGCATCATCTGTTGTCCTGCTCCGCGATTCGCCTAGCGGCCTGGAAACGTGGATGGGTTACCGTCCCGGTTCCTCGCCGCTGGGCGTTGTCGCGTTTCCCGGCGGATCGCTGGAACCCACCGACGACGACGCCCTCGGTTGGCTCGGCCCGTCGCCTCAGCATTGGGCTGAGACGCTAGGGACCGCCGACGTCGGACTTGCCCGCCGCCACGTGGTGGGCGCCATCCGCGAGCTGTTCGAGGAAACCGGTGTGCTTCTGGCCGGCCCTGACCTGTCCTCCACAGTGGAGGCGACCTCCACTCCCGAGTGGATGAAGGCCCGCGAGGCCGTAGCAGCGCAGGACAAGTCCTTCACGGATGTCCTTGCCAAGCGTGGCCTGTCCCTTCGGACGGACCTGCTCAAGCCACTCGTCAACTGGCTCAGCCCGGACTTCGCGCACCGTCGCTTCAACACCCGCTACTTCGCGGCAACCCTTCCGGTTAACCAACAGCCCTCGCTGCTGGCCAGCAAGGGTGTCTGGGGGCGTTGGGTGTGCGTTTCCAAACTCATGGCCGATCGCGAAACCACTGCGCTTGGGGACGAAATCGGCCAGGAAAACACGGTTGGCTTGCCACTGGGCCAATTGCTGGTGCCGGGTTCGGAGATCATCCTCGAGAAGATGGCCGCTGCCCAAGGCTGCATTGCGTACCTCAGCTACAAACGGAAGCCACACATGTACCAGCCGCGGCTCGTCGAAGAGGATGGCGCACTCATGCTCGAAGTCGAAGCTGCCCGGACGGTTTCGGGGGAGCCGCAGCGGGAGCGCTGAGTAGGAGCGGGACCGGCGACGGACGACGCCGGCGATACGAAAAATGCCTGGCGACCCCGGAATTCCGGAGTCGCCAGGCATTTTCTGTGTCGCAGAAATTACCGGGAGCGCTGGCGGAGGCGCTGCATGTCCAGGATGACTACTGCGCGGGCCTCCAGACGGAGCCAACCGCGCTGAACGAACTCGGCAAGGGCCTTGTTGACCGTCTCGCGGGAGGCTCCGACCAGCTGGGCCAATTCTTCCTGAGTGAGTTCGTGGGCCACCAGGACGCCGTCGGTCGCGGGCCGGCCGAAGCGGTCCGCGAGGTCCAGCAAGGCCTTGGCGACACGGCCCGGGACGTCTGAGAACACGAGGTCGGACAGGGAATCGTTGGTGCGGCGCAGGCGGCGGGCTAGGGCCTGCAGCAATTGTGCCGACACCTCGGGCCGAGTGCGCAGCAGGGCGTTGAGGCTTTCGTTCTTCAGGCCTGCCAGGCGGGTCTCGGAAACGGCCGTGGCTGTCGCGGTGCGCGGGCTGGGGTCGAACAGGGCCATCTCGCCGAAGAGCTCGCCCGGGCCGAGGATGGCCAGGAGGGATTCGCGGCCGTCCGGAGAGGTGCGGCCGAGCTTAACCTTGCCGGACACGATGAAGTAGAGCTGGTCACCCTGATCGCCCTCGCGGAAAACGGACGCTCCGCGTGAAAGGTCCACCTCTGTGAGTTCGTCCGTCAGCAGACGGAAAGCGTCGTCGTCAAGGGTGGCGAAGAGGGGTGCGCGGCGCAATACCTCGATATCCATGAAATCTCCTGAGTAAAAGTTCGGCTGGGGCGCTTCAGCCATTGTTTCAGAATTTTGTCGCCTCTGTGACGTACTTGGCAGCCGAAACGCCCTAAATCACGCGGAGTAGCCCCAAATCCGCGCCTCGATCGGCCGGGAATGCCCTGCCGGGCGGCGGCTGTGCGATCTGGACGGCAGCTTGCTTCCGAAGGGAAGCTGTCAGTCTGTGCAACTACAATTGGGGCTTACTCGGCTGTGAGGAGCTTTGGTGTTCGGCTTGACCATATTGGACCTGGCGTTGATTTTGACGCTTCTCTCCTACCTGATCTACGGACTGCGCAACGGCTTCTTCGTGACGCTCGGAGGAATCGCAGGCTTCGCAGTCGGAGCAGCGGCTGCCTTTATTGCGGTCCCGCTCGTCGGCGACTGGGTGAAGGACAGTGGCTGGAGGCTGACCGCCATTATCGGCTCCGCCGTGGTGCTCATTGTCCTGGGGCACGGGCTTGGTACCTGGATCGGCCAGAGGGTCCGCAAAGCCGTGCGCATCCAGCCATTGCACGCACTTGACCGCGTGTTGGGTGGTTTCGTCAGCTTGATTGTTGCCGCACTGGTCATGTCCATGTTGGCGTTCAGTATCGGCTCTCTGGGTGTGCCCTTCGTTTCGCAGCAGCTGGCCGACTCCAAGGTGATCCGCTTCATCGACACCATGACGCCCACACCCGTCAAAGCCAGCGTGGCGCAACTGCGTTCCACGGTCATGGGCAACGGCATTCCGCAGCTCATCGAGGGCATCGGCCCCGTGGCTCCTGTGCCCGTTCCGAACACCAGCACGGACACTCCCGCGCTCAACAATGCGGCCCAATCCGTGCTGAAGATTGCCGGTACCGCTTACCAATGCGGCCAAAACCAGACGGGTTCCGGCTTTGTGGTTTCCCCCGGCCGCGTGGTGACCAACGCGCACGTCGTGGCGGGCGTGTCGCAGCCTGTAGTGGAAATCCCCGACGGCGGTGCGTTGCCTGGTCGAGTGGTCTACTTCGACAGCCAACGCGATCTGGCCGTGGTCGCCGTCGACGGTCTCCCGACGGCGCCGCTCCAATTGAGCGCCGACCTTCCGGCTGGTTCGCCGGCGGCCTTCGCAGGCTACCCCCACGGTGGTCCGTTCCAGTCCAAGCCGGCCGCGGTGGAGGGCATCTCGACCCTGCTGGTCCCGGACATTTATGGCAACAACCCGTCCCCGGAACAGGTCTACAAGCTCGCCGGAGACGTGCAGCCGGGCAATTCGGGCGGTCCGCTGCTGACGACCCAGGGGCAGGTTGCCGGCGTGGTCTTCGCCAAGACCACTTCCGATGTGGCAGTTGGCTATGCCCTCACCATGGACGAGCTCTCGCCAGTGGCCAAGCAAGCACCATCCCTGAGTGATGCGGTGTCGTCGGGCCAGTGCACCAAGAAATAGCCCTGTCCACGAGGGAACCCTGCTCCGTCCGAGGATCTAGACCGCGGTGGCGAGGTAGTCGATGGCCAGCTTGTAGCCCTGGACTCCTGCGCCCACGATCACTGCGGAGCACACCGGCGACAGGTAGGAGTGGTGCCGGAATTCCTCGCGCTGGTGCACATTGGTGATGTGGACCTCGACGGCGGGAAGCTGCACTGCTGCAAGGGCGTCCCGCAGTGCCACGGAAGTATGTGTGTAGGCACCAGCGTTGATGACGATCCCGACGGCGGTTCCGCGGGCTCCGTGTATGGCGTCCAGGAGGTCGCCCTCATGGTTGGACTGGACGCAGTCCACTGTGAAGCCGTTGGCCACGGCGGCCGCCATGGCGAGCTGTTCGACGTCGGCCAACGTGGAAGTGCCGTACTTTTCCGGCTCGCGCGTGCCCAGCAGGTTCAGGTTGGGGCCATTGAGGACGAGGATGGTGCCGCGACCGGCTTCGGTGGCGGTGGGAGCTTCAGTCATGACTCCCAATCTATCGGTGCGCCGAGCCGGTCCGGCGTTTCTTACGCTGCCCGGCTGCGCCGCGACGCTGGACAGCGTAAAAAACGCCAAATAGCAACTACACCGCGGTGCAGCTGAGCAGCAGCGCGTGCTCCGGGTTCAGGACCGGCATCGGAAGCCCCACCTCCGCAAGGAATCGGCCGCTCGCCTGGGCCCCGGATGGCAACCATGCCGGCGGCTGCACTTGGGTGAACGTGCGGACATAGTCGGCATCGCCGGGGGCCGGGAAAATGGCTTGCACCCAGTAGGACCGCTCGGGGTCGAGGCCCGGAATAGCGACGCGACCGGGTTGTTCCGCGAACGACGTCCGGGTGCTGACGACGGCGAACAAACCAGCGTCGCCGTCGTCGGACACCACGCCGTGCAGCATGAGCGAGTCGTCCGGGACGTCCGCACGGACCATCCGCCCGCTGTGGATGAGCCCGCGGTGTTGCTTGTAGAGGCCGATGAAGCGCTTGAGTTCCTCGCGTTCGGCGCCCTGCACTTGGCGGACATCCCATTCCATGCCGAAATGCCCGAACATCGCGGTGATGGCGCGGAAGGAGAGATCGTGCGTGCGGGCCGTGGTGTGCGAGGTGGTGGGTCCGATGTGCCCGCCCACCAGCTCCGGTGGAACCACGACGCCGGTCCAGCGCTGGATGGTCTGCCTCTCGAGGGCGTCGTTGCAGTCCGATCCCCAGATACGATCGGTCCGCTCAAGGATGCCGAGGTCCACCCGGGCCCCGCCGGAAGAGCAGCTTTCGATCTCGACACCGGGGTGGGCCTTGCGGAGCTCGTCGAAGAGCCGGTAGGCCGCAAGGGTCTGCGCATGCACGGATGCCCGGCCTGCATGGCCATGCTCGCTGAGGTCCCGGTTCTGGTCCCATTTGAGATACTTGATGTTGTTTTCCCCAAGCAGGGCGTCGATCCGTTCGAACACGTACTGCCAGGCCGCGGGGTTGACGAGGTCGATGATGTGCTGGTGGCGCCATTCCAGGGGGAGGCGGCCGCCGTTCTTGTGGGAGAGCGCAGCGGGGCCCACGATCCAGTCGGGGTGCGCCCGGGCAACATCGGAATCCAGGTTGACCATTTCCGGTTCCACCCAGAGCCCGAAGTCCATGCCGTGCGAGTTCACGGCCTCGATGAGCGGCGTCAGGCCATTGGGCCAAAGGGTTTCGTCGACGTACCAATCGCCCAGGCCGGCGTGGTCGTCACGGCGCCCGCGGAACCAGCCGTCGTCGAGCACGAAGCGCTCAACGCCCAGTTCCGCGGCGGACTCCGCGAGCTCGATCAGGGTGTCCAGCTTGTGGTCGAAGTACACGGCTTCCCAGGTGTTCAGGACCACCGGGCGGGGCTTGCCGGCGGGGAGCCCCGTGGAAGCAGCGGGAAGGACGTGGTGCGGGCGGGACCGGAACCAGCTGTAGAAGGCTTCGCTGATGCCGTCCAGGCCGCGGTCCGAGTAGGCGGCAAACAGAACGGGCGTGGTGTAGCCCTCGCCGGGCTGGAGCACCACTTCGGCCGGGCCCAGGAGCTCGGAGCCGCCGATCATGGTACGGCCATCGGCCACGGTGTCGGCGAATTGTTCGTGGTTGCCGCTCCAGGCCAGGTGGGTGGCCCAGACCTTCCCGTGGCGATTGCTGAATCCGGCGGTACCCGCCGCGAAAAGCAGCGAGGAATCGTGCCCCGTGCGCCCGTGGCGTCCCGTCCGCACCCAGGTCCCTTGTTGGACGGCGCGGCGCTGTGGGTGCCGTTCGCGGCACCAGCGCCCGGTGAGGTCGAGGAGTTCGACGGCGTCCGGCCCCACCGGGAGGACGGTGGCCAGTTCGTCGAGCTGGAAGGGGGACGTGCCGTCGTTGACGGCAGTGTGCCGCAGCTCGAGAAGGCCGCCGGGATGGAGGGTGAGGCTGGACGTCACGGTGATTCCGGCGTCGGGATCCTTCTGGACAATCGCCGCAGAGGCGACGGCGGAGCTGCCGTCAGCCTGCACATCCACTACGCGAAGCCGGAGCGAAAAGTCCAGTCCCGGGACACCGTCGACGATTCGCTGGCCGCGCAGGCCCGGGCGGCCCTGCCAGGCGGAGGAGCCTTGGGGGAGGAGCGCCGCCGGTACGTTGGCGTCGACTGCGGAGTGCGGGATGGGTTCGCCCAGGATGGCGAGGTCCGGGAGGGCGCTGCCAAGATCGGCACCCCAATGGATGACCTCGGCCTCTCCGTTATCGAAACTGACCACCAGGCTTGTGCCGGCGGAACGGAGGTGGAGCGGGTCCATGGGCTGGTTCACTTTCAGAGAGTCGGGGGAGTGCATTACGAGGGAGTGGAGAGTCCGGGCGCCGCCGTCAAAGGAGTGAAGCGGCGGCGCCCGGACCGGTTTGGGGGGCTGCGGCGTTGCTGATCAGGATAGCGGGAGCCCTGCCGTTGAAGGGCTCTCGCCGAGGGACTATTTCGAGAAGAGGGCGTTGACCTGGTCGTTGGCAGCAGTGAGGGAGCTTGCCGGTGCCTTGCCCGCGATAACGGCGTCCATGGCCGGCTTCATGATGCCCGATACCTTGGCGGCGTTGTCGGTAATCGGAAGCAGGAAGGTGGACTTGTCCTTCACGTGCTGGGTGAAGGCGGAGACGTCAATGCCCTTTGCCGTGAAGGCGGCGGCGGCCTTGTCGGTGGAGGTCTTGATTGCCGGGAAGACAACGGCCTTGGATGCTACGACGTCCTGGCAGGCCGAGGAGCCGAGGTACTCTACCCATTTGATGGAGGCGTCCTTCTTCTTGGTCCCGGCCCAGATGGAGTCGGCCAAGCCGTTGAACATTGAGGCGTTCTTGCCGTCAACGCCCTTCGGGGTGGGGGCGATGCCCAGGTCGATGCCCTTATAGCCGCTGTACTGGCCGATCATCCAGTCGCCGTTAGCGTTGATGGCGGCCTTGCCGGCGCCGAAGGCGTCAGGTGCGTTGGCCCCCACTGTGGTCTCAAGCTTGGGCATGTAGCCCTTCTGGGCCAGTGAAGCCCACCAGGCGATGGTGTCCTGGACGCGCTTGTCATCGTAGTTGAAGTGCGAGCCCCAAGGGGTCTTGTCCGTGGCGCTCCAGCCCGTGGTGGCTGAGAGGAAGCTCCACTGGGTCTGTCCGGCGTTTTCGGCGTCGGAACCGGGCAGCCCAAGCCCGAACACTGCGACGTTGTTCTTGTCGAAACCGGGCTCGTCGCCGCGCTTGCCGTTCTTGTCAACGGTGAGGTGCGCGATCGCCTTCTCGTAGCTTCCGCCGTCCTGCGGGTTCCAGCTCAGCGAGGCCATCTGCTCAGGCGAGAGGCCGGCGTCGGCTGCCATCTTCTTGTTATAGAAGAGGCCAACAGTGTCCCAGTCCTTCGGAAGGCCGTAGCGCTTGCCGTCTTGGCCCACCCAGAGGTCCGCGAGGCCAGCGTTGTACTGGGCGAGGTCCACCTTGTCCTTGGACACAGCGTCATCGAGTGCGACGAGCTGTTTGGTCTTGATGAATTCCGGGTACTTGGAAAGGTGGTCGGTGAAGACGTCGGGGGCGGTTCCAGAGGCCATCCCGTTGGTGATCTTGCCCCAGTAGTCATCCCAGCCCGTCTGGGTGATCTTGACCGTGATGTCCGGGTTGGCCTTGTGGAAGTCATCCGCGCACTGCTGGTAGGCGGGAAGCTGGTTCGCGTCCCAGAGCCAATAGCTGACCTCGCCCTTGGCAGAGTCGGCACTGCTGCCTCCTCCGCTCCCGCAGGCGGAGAGGGCCAGGGTGGCCACAGCGGCCGCGGCGACGGCGCCGAGTAGTTTCTTTTTCATGGTGGGACCTTTCGGGTGGGGAGGGTTGGGCACGCGGCATGAGCCGGCCCGTTGGGGACGTGATGGAGGAGGGACTACTTGGTGCCGCTGAAGCCGATCGAGTTGACGATCTTCTTGCCGAAGATCGCGAACAGGATGAGGACGGGAAGGGCGGAGATGAGGGTTGCCGCCATCAGGCCGGACCAGTCCGGGGCGCCCTGCGGGGACTGGGATTTGAAGACGCCCAGTCCCACCGTGAGCACGCGCGATTCCTCGGAGGTCCCGACCAGGAGCGGCCAGAAGTATTCGTTCCACTGGCCCATGAAGGTGAGCAGGGCGAGGGTCGCGATGGGGGCGGCCGCGTTGGGCATGACGATCTGGAAGAAGATCCGCCAGTGCTTCGCGCCGTCGAGCATTGCGGCTTCCTCCACCTCGCGGGACATGTTGAGGAAGAACTGGCGCATGAAGAAGATCGCGAACGGGGTCATGAACAGATAGGGCAGGACCAATCCGAGCATCGAGTTGAGCAGGCCCAGGTTTTTCACGAGGAGGAAGTTCGGCAGGGCGGTGAAGATCGGTGGGACCAGCATGGTGCCGAGGAAAAGCGTGAAGACGCCGTCGCGGCCCTTCCAACGCAGCCGGGCAAAGGCGTAGGCAGCCATTGAACTGAAGAACACGGCGCCCGCGGTGGTGATGCTCGAGAAGAGCAGGGAGTTCAACAGGTATTGCCAAAAGTTGATGGAGGCGCCGGAGCCGCCCTCGGCGATGGCTTCGGAGGTGGTCTGGAGGCCGAAGACGCGCTTGAAAGCACCTAGGTTGAAATCGGCGGGGAGGAGGCTTGCCGAGTTGGCGGCAAGGGATCCGTTGGTGGAGAAGGCCGTACGCAGAACCCAATAGAACGGCAGCACGCTCACGGCAATGGCGATGGCAAGCAGCACCCAGGCGCTTGTGCGGCGCCAGTTGAACGGACGACGACGGGTGCCCGCCTTGGGGGAGGAAATGGTGGTCATGGAGTGTCCTTAGTCCAGGTCCGACTGGTTGCCGCGCAGGAACTTCATCTGGATGAAGGCGACTATCGCGAGGATGAGGAAGAGGATCACGGCGAGGGCCGAGCCATAGCCGAAGTCTTGCTCGTTGAAGGCGCGCTGGTAGATGTAGTACTGCAGCACGCGGGTTGCGTTGACGGGGCCGCCCTGGGTGGTGACGGCAACGGTGTCAAAGACCTGGAAGGAACCGATGACGGTCACCACGAGCACCAGGGCGAGAACGGGGCGCAGGAGCGGGAGGGTGATCCGCCAGAAGGTGCTGACCGCCTTGGACCCGTCAATGCTGGCGGCTTCGTACACCGTGTTGGGGATGGCTTGCAGCCCCGCGAAAATCAGCAGCGCGGTGTAACCCATATGCCGCCAGGTGTTGATGAGTGCCTGCGTGGGGATAGCCCATTGTTCGCTGCCGAAGAAGGCTACGCGGGGTAGCCCGAACCACTCAATGAACTGGTTGACGATGCCGATCTGGTAGTCGAGCATCCAGAACCACAGAAGTGCGGCGATGACGTTCGCCATGAGGTACGGAAGCAGAAGTGCCCCGCGGATGAGGGTTGACTTGGCGACCCGGTGCATGAGGATTGCGAGTCCGAGGGCCAGGAGCGTCTGGAGCACGATATTGATGACGACGTATTCCGACGTGACCCCGAGGGCGTTCCAGAAGAGCGGATCCTTTGCGATCTGTTGGTAGTTCTTGACGCCTATCCATTCCGGGTCCCCGAGGATGCTGTACTCGGTGAAGCTCAGGTAGATGCCGCGGATGGTCGGCACCAGGTAGAAGAGCACGAAGCCGACCATCGCCGGGGCGATGAAGAGGAGCGCGATCTTGAGATCGCCGATGCCGCGGAAACCTGCACCGGGCTTTCCCCTTTTTTGCGATCTCCGTAACTTCCGCGACCGGCCGGCAGCGGAGAGCTCCGGATCAGGATGTTTGGTGAGCGTGGTCATCTTCGACCCTTCCTGACTGTGATGTGAGTTACAACTGATGGAAATCTACACGAGTAGATCTGAAGGGGTCAAGTGAAATTGTTAAGTTTTGTTCGATAATTTTGGATTTATTGCTTTTTGTTGACTCGAGTAGATCCCAGTGATTCACTGGCCTGAGTCCCTCGTCGAGCCTCTCCCGGCGCGACGAAGGCATTCTGAAGCCACCCACATGAATCGAAGGGCTAACAATGACGTTTTCAATGGGAGTAGTAGGCCTCGGCCAGTTCGGCGGCCAATTTGCCCAACTCTTCAAGCTCCACCCCGGGGTTTCCGCGGTCTACGCAGTGGACGAGCTCCCTGAACGCGCGTCCAAAGCTGTTGAACAGCTGGGGCTCGACGGCACGATGGGCAGTTTCGACGAGTTGCTGGCCTCCGACGTCGACGCCGTCGCTATCTTCACGCAGCGCTGGACGCACGGGCCGCTGGTGATCAAGGCGCTGCGCGCCGGGAAGCACGTCTATTCGGCCGTTCCCATGGCAATCACAGAGGACCAGATCGCCGGAATCATCGACGCCGTGCGTGAAACCAAGCTTGTCTATGCCATGGGAGAGACCAGCTTCTACAACCCCTCCACCGTCTATGCCCGCAAGCAGCACGCCGCCGGCAAGTTCGGCCGCATCTTCTACACCGAAGGCGACTACGTCCACGACATGGACCTGGGCTTCTACGAGGCCTACCAGTACAGCGGCGGAGAAAACTGGAAAGCAACCGCCAGCTACCCGCCCATGCTGTACCCCACCCACGCCATCGGAGGCGTGCTGGGCGCCATACCGGGCCACGCCGTGAGCGTCAGCTGCATCGGCGTCAAGGACGACCGTGGCGACGGCGTCTTCGACAAGGAAGTCAGCATGTTCGACAATGACTTCTCCAACGCCACTGCGCTGTTCGAAATGAACGACGGCGGCGTGATGCGCACCAACGAGATGCGCCGCGTCGGCTACCCCTCGCACATCCGGGAATCGCGCTTCCGCTTCTTCGGCACGGAGGCAAGCTTTGAACAGCTGGCCACCACCACGCTATGGCAGGACAAGAAGGGGGTCCTGGACGTCTCGGACCAGGTGGAGACCAAGCCCAGCATGTCGGCCGACGACCCCTCGTTGGCGGACGTCGCACCCGAACTTCGCGGCGCCTTCACCTCCGGCCTCGCTCCGGTGCACGACGCCGGCCGGCTCCCGGTTGAATTCGAGGGAGCTCCCACCGGGCACGAAGGCAGCCACCAGTTCCTCGTGGACGACTTCGTCACGGCCGTGAACAAACGAAGCCTTCCCCCGGTCAACGCCTGGGTGGCGGCGCGCTTCACGCTCCCCGGCGTCGTGGCCCACGAGTCCGCCCTCCGCGGCGGCGAGCGGCTTCCCATCCGCGATTTCGGCGATGCTCCGGAGGCTTTGTAGCTAGCATGATCCAATGACTACTTCGGCAGTGCACACCCCGCGCGGACCGGTGACGCGCAAAGACGTGGCCCGGTACGCCGGGGTGAGCACCGCCGTCGTGAGCTATGTGGTGAACGGCGGCCCCAAGAAGGTGGCGCCGGCAACGGAAGCGAAGGTCCAGGAGGCCATCCGGATCCTGGGGTACCGGCCGAATGCCGCCGCGCGTGCGCTCAAAATGGGTTCCAACCAAACCCTCGGCCTCGTGATTCCGGACTCCAGCAACCCCTTCTGGGCGCTGCTGGGACACGCGGTGGAAGTGGCGGCCGCCGAGCGCGGATATGCCCTGCTGTTGACGAATTCCGACAACAACCTGGACTCCGAACGCCGCCACATACGCAACCTCGCTGACCGGCAGGTTGATGGAGTGGTCCTGGCCAGCGTCATGTTCGAACCCGATCTACTGGAGCTTTTCGGCACGGAAATCCGATCGGTCCTGCTGAACCATGCCTCGGTCGCTCCTGGTTTCAACAGCGTGGGCGTGGACCTTGAAGCCGGTGCCCGCCTTGCCGTGGAACATTTGATCGGCCACGGACACACCACCATCGGACTCGCCATGGGCATCACGGCGGACAACGAGGCTGACGGGCGCGAGGAGGGTTGGCAGCGGGCGCTCGAAGCTGCCGGACTCCCGGTCGGGCCGCTCGCCCGCGGCGGGTTCGACCGCCCCGGGGGCTATGCTGCCGGACAACGCCTCCTGGCCGCGGACAACCGTCCGACGGCGATCTTCGCCAGCTCCGATATGCAGGCAATCGGGCTCCTCCGGGCAATCCGCGAGGCTGGCTTGTCCGTTCCGGACGATATCGCCGTGGCGTCCTTCGACGGTTCGATCGAGGCCGAATACAGCTGGCCGGCCCTGACCACGGTGGAGCAGCCCGTGTGGGAGATGGCAGAGGCCGCAGTGTCCGCACTGGTGGGCGAGAACCGGAACGAACCCCCGCAGCACAGGGTCTTCCCCACGCAGCTCCGCATCCGGCAATCGTGCGGGTGCCCATAGCGCGTTCCCGCCCTAGGGCGAGGCGATCCTGAGCTTCCCGACACCGTCGGCGAGGATGCGCCGGGCATCCTCGCCGAGGTGCGAGTCCGTCACGAGTACGTCGGCTTCCTCCAACTGGGCAATCGAGGCGATGCCCACCGTTCCCCACTTGCTGTGGTCCGCCAACACCACCACGTTGCGGGCCGCACTGATGAAGGCCCTGTTGGTTTCGGCTTCCTGCAGGTTGGGCGTGGTGAATCCCGCGTCGGCATCCATGCCGTGGACGCCCAGGAAAAGGGTGTCCAGGTGCAGTTGCTTCAGCGCCGCCGTCGCGATGGGACCTACCAAAGCGTCCGACGGCGTGCGCTCGCCGCCGGTCACGATGACCGGGAAACCCTCCCGCGAACCCGAGGCATTGTGGAAGAGATCCGCAATCCTGATGGAGTTCGTCACCACCGTGATCCGCGGCCCTTCCAGGAGTACCTTAGCGAGCTCGTAGGTGGTGGTTCCGGCGCTCAGGCCCACGGCCATGCCCTCATGGACCAGGGTGGCGGCCTCGACGGCGATCGCGTGCTTTTCCTCGATCAGCTGGGTGGACTTGAGCTCGAAGCCGGGCTCGTGAGTCCGGGCATCGCCGGGTATCTTGGCCCCGCCATGGATCCGCTCAACAAGTCCGGACTCCTCGAGCGACTCGATGTCGCGCCGAACGGTCATGGCTGAGACGCCCAGCAGTTGCGCGAGATCCGATACACGGACAACCCGTTCACGCTGGACGGCGTCGACAATGGCGGTGTGGCGGGCTGCCTGAAGCATCGGAGCCTTTCTGGAGGGACGGAGGGTGGTTAGGCGGGAGTGGCGACGACGGCGACGCCTCCGGCAGTAAGGTTTAGCGTACCTCCGGTGGGTGTCCCGCTCAGGAGCTCGACGCCGTCGAGCGCCACCTCAGCGTCCCGCGCACTGTGGTTGATGACGAAGGTCCAGTCCGTGGTGCCGTTGCTCCTGCGGACGATTTCCACGTCTTCCGGAGGCCGAACACCCAGGACCGGCTCCACCCCGGCGTCCGAGGCGAGGAGCTGCACCAGTTCGGCAAGCCCCTCGCGGCCCAGACTCGTGGCCACGTAGTAGGCGGCGCCGCGTCCGGCGGATCCGGCTCGGCGGGTCACTGCCGGCGAGCCGCCGACGCCGGACCCGACCGTGGCTGCACCGCCGTCGAACGTGGCAAGAACCTCCGCCGCGGTTGCCTTACCCAGCTCGCTCCAGACCGTCCCGGAGCCGAAGCGGCTCAAGCCGACCGCGTCGCCGGATCGCAGGGGGAAGAATTCCTCCATGCTCACGCCGAGAAGCTCGGAGAACGCCCCTGGATAGCCGCCGCCATTGACAGGGTCCATTCGGATGTGGTCGTTCTGGTCGACGATTCCGGAGAAATAGGTGATCACCAGGGTTCCGCCGGCCTCGACATACTCGTGGAGTTTCGCAGCCCCTTCATCCGTGACCAGGTACAGCATGGGCGCGATCACCAGTTTGTAGCCGGAAAGGTCATCGGTGCTTTGCCTGATGTCCGTAGTGACTCCGGCCCGGTAGAGGGCGTCGTGCCAGCGCCGCGTTTCCGGGAGGTTCCGGGCGTCCTCGCTGGGGTGCGAGTCCAGTTCGGTGCCCCAGCGGGCGTCGGTGTCGTGGATGATGCAGGCTTCGGCCTGGACCGTTGAGCCGGCCACCTCCGAAATGCTCTCGAGCGCACGGCCCAGCTCCACCACTTCGCGCCACACTTTGCTGTCGCGGCCGGCGTGGGGGACCAGTCCGGAATGGTACTTTTCGGCCCCGGCGCGGGAGGCCCGCCATTGGAAGAACAGCACGCCATCGGTTCCGCGGGCCACGTGCTGCAGGGAGTTGCGCAGCATTTCGCCCGGTGCTTTGGCCACATTGCGGGGTTGCCAGTTGACTGCCGACGTGGAGTGTTCCATCAGGAGCCACGGTTTGCCCTGAGCCCAGCCTCGCGTGAGGTCCGCCGTCATGGCCAGATCCTGGAAGTTGCGTTCGTCGGCGGCGATCAGATAGTGGTCATTGGACACGACGTCCATGTGTCCGGACCAGCGCCAATAGTCGACAGGGGCGTTCAGGCCCATGTTGAAGCCCATGAAATTGGTGGTCACCGGGTGCTTCGAATGTGCCCTGATGATGTCTGCCTCTGCGTTGAAGCACTCAAGCAGGGCGTCGGAAGAGAACCTCGCGAAATCCAGTTGCTGCGTGGGGTTCACCCACGTTCCCGAGCGGCGCGGCGGCAGGATCTCGGCCCAGTCGTAGTAATGCTGGGACCAGAAGGCCGTTCCCCAGGCCTCGTTGAGCGCGTCAAGGCCCCCGTACCTGGCCTGGAGCCATTCCCGGAAGCCACGCTCGGCGTGGGGGCCGAAGTCCGGTTGGTTGTGGCAGCCGTACTCGTTGTGGACATGCCACATCACGACGGCGGGGTGCCCCGCGTAGCGCTGCACGATCGCCGTCGTCAGGGCTGCTGCCGCCCTGCGATAGTCAGGCGAGCACGCCGCGAAGGCCTGCCGCGAACCGTAACTTTGCCGGACGCCGTCGGCATCCACAGGGAGTGAATCGGGGTACTTGCGGCTGAACCACGGCGGGGGAGAAGCACTCGCGTTCGCGAGGTCCACGCTGATGCCGTTGCTGTGGAGCAGGTCCAGGATCCTGTCGAGCCAGCCGAATTCGTACCGTCCTTCCTCAGGCTCCAGAAGGGCCCAACTGAAGATGCCGACACTAACCAGGTTCACCCCGGCTTCCTTCATCAGGGCGACGTCGTGTTTCCAGACCTCTTCGGGCCATTGTTCCGGGTTGTAGTCGCCGCCGAACGCGATCCGGCCGCCCAGCTTGTCCACGATGTAATCCATTGCCATGCGGTTTATCCTTTGCTGGAACCGAGCGTGAGACCGGCCACGAATTGGCGCTGCAGCACGAGGTAGATGATCAGGGTGGGTATCACGGTGATGGTGGCGCCGGCCGCCAGCAGGTTGTAGTTGCTGAGGAATTCGCCCTGCAGGTTATTGATGGCGGTAGTGATCGGCAGCCGGTTGCCGCTTTGGATGAAGAGCAGCGGCCAGAAGAAATCGTTGTAGATGAAGATGACTTCCAGGGTCCCGAGCGCAGCGAGGGCCGGACGGCACAACGGCAGGATGATATTCCAGTACTGCCGCCAGATCCCGGCACCGTCCACCAGTGCGGCCTCCGTCAGATCGGACGAGAGGGCCTTCATGTAGTTGGAGAGCACGAAGGTGCAAAAACCGATCTGGAACGCAGTGTCCACCGCGATCACCGAGATGTAGGTGTTGAGCAGGTTGCCCGAATCGCTGAAGGAGTAGGGCAGCGTGACGTGTTTGAACATCTCGAACAACGGGGCTGCCAGGACCTGCGGGGGCAGGAGGTTGCCGGCGGTGAACATGATCAGGAGGGTGACGTTGAACTTCCAACTCACCCTGGAGACGGCGAATGCCATCATCGAGGCAAAGAACAGGGTCAGGAGCACCGCCGGGACCGTGATGATCACTGAGTTCAGCAGGTACTTCGAGAATCCGCCTTGGGTCCAGGCCTGGATGAAGTTGTCGAAATTGAAGGTGCCGCCAAGGCTGAAGTAGCCGTATTTGTCCGTATCCGCCTTGGGACGCAACGCCGTGAACAAGGACCAACCCAGCGGAATCAGCCACATTATTGCCATGACAGTCAGGAAAATATGGGTCCCGTAGTGGCGCTTCCCGGAGGTCCGGGTTCCGCCTGCGGCTGCCGTGCGCGGGATGGGGTTGGCGAGGGTGCTCATGCCTTGCTCTCCTTGCCGAAGGTGCGGATGAGGTAGAAGACGATGGGAATCAGCGAGATGACCAGGAGAATCACCGCGAGGGACGAACCGACTCCGATCACCTGGCCTTCGCCGATCAAGTTCTGGATCACCAGGGCGCTGATCAATTCAAGCCCGTTGGTCCCTCGGTTGATGACGTACACAATGTCAAAGGCACGCAGCGACTCGATGATCGTGATCACCACGATCACGATGTTCACGGGGCGCATTGCCGGGAAGACGATGCGGAAGAACGTCTGCGCCGCGTTGGCGCCGTCGATCGACGCCGCTTCCTTCAGCGAGGGGTCCACGCCCTTCAGCCCGGCCAAGTACAGGATCATGACGTAGCCCGCGTGACGCCAGGTTGCCGCAACCATCGCCGCCCAGATGTTGACGTTGGAATTTCCGAACCAGTCCACGGCTTGCGGTGTGCCCGCCGTGCCCAGGAGGTAGTTCAGCAGCCCGCTGTCCCGGTTGTAGAACAGCTGCCAGATGATGCCGATGAGGGCCAGGGACAACATGACGGGTGTGAAGAAGATGCTCTGGTAGATCTTGCTGCCGCGGATCTTCTGGTCCAGGAGCACGGCCAGCAGCAGGCCGAGGGGCGTCGCGATCAGGGCCAGGAAGACGAGCCAGAGGACGTTGTGTTGGATGGCCGGCCAGAACGGAGGATAGTCCTGGACCACGTATCGGTAGTTGTCCGTCCCTGCGGCCTTGATGTCCTTCAGGTCCAGGCCGTTCCAGCGGGTGAAGCTCAGCGCAATGGAGAAGAGCGTGGGCAGCCAGACAAGCAGGAGCTGGATCAGGGTAGGCACGCCCACCATGATCGCGAGGATGAATTTGTCGCGGCGGGTGAGGCGGCGGACCCTGCCTGCTTTGCGGGTCCGCCTGCCGGTGCCGGGCCGGCTCTTGCCGGCAATCGTTCGCCTGGCAGCACCGGGCTCGCTGTCCGGTGCTGCCGGTTTCTCGGCGGTAGTACTCATGGGGATTCCTTCAGCTACTGGGCTGCGTAAAGGGTCTTGGCCTGCGCTTCAAGGTTCTTGACGTCCACGGTGCCGTCCTTGATGAAGGACTGCAGCGCGGGGATCATTACGTTGTTGGCCATGGCAGGGAGGGCGTCACGGTCCAGGAACTGGCTGATGTACTTGGCATTGGCGATGGTGTCCGCGCACTTCTTGTTCAGCGGGGTGAACTTCGACGTGTCGGCGCCCTTGACGGTGGCGATGTTGGAGCCATCCACGGCTGAGTAGGCATTCTGGCCTTCGGCGGATCCCATGAACGCCAGGAAGTCGTGCGCCGCCTTGTTGTCGCCGCCCTTCTTGGACAGGAGCAGTCCGTCGATGGGGGCTTCGACGGCGTCGGTGCCTTCCACGGCGATTTCCGGGAACGGGAAGAAGTCGATGTCCGCCAGTACGGCGGGATCCGTGAATTGCTGGGTCACGAACGAACCCAGCAGGTACATACCGGTCTTTTTGGCTTCGAGGGCCTTGGCCGCGTCCTGCCAGGTCTGGCCGAGGGCATTGGGGTCTTGGAACGGCAGGAGGGCCTTCCAGGTGTCGAAGACGTCGCTGACCTTCTTCTGGTCCCAGCTTTCCTTGTGGGCGGTCAGGTCCACGTGGAATTGGTAGCCGTTGAGGCGCATGTTGATGTAGTCGAAGGTGCCCATGGCGGGCCAGCCGTCCTTGTCGGCGAAGCCGATGGGGATGATGCCGTCGGACTTCATCTTGGTGGCCAAGGTCTTCAGCTCATCGAACGTCTTGGGGACTGCGTAGCCCTTTTCGGCCCAGAAGCTCTTCCGGTAGAAGAAGCCCCAAGGGTAGTTGTAGTTGGGGACCAGGTACATCTTGCCGTCGGGCCCGGTGGAGGCCTTCTTCATGGCGTCGGAGAAGTTGCTGCCGATCGTTGCCCACACGTCATCCACGGGAGCCAGGAGGCCCTTGCCCGCGTAGTACTGCATGCGGTAGCCGGCGAACCAAGTGAAGGCGTCGTCCGGGCTGCCCTGGAGGTAGGAGTTGATCTTGTTCTGGAAGTCGTTGTGCGGGACGACGTTGGTGGCCACCGTGATGCCGGACTTCTTGGTGAAGGCATCGGTCACGGCTTTGTAGGCGGCCTTGGGAACATCGTCCGAGGAGCCCGAGCCGAAGGTCAGGCTGTTCGAGGAGGCCCCGGGAGCCGGCCCGGAGCCACCGGTGCAGGCAGCCAGCAGCGGAATGCCGGCGAGCCCCGCAGCGCCGATACCGAGCGTCTTCAGGATGGTGCGGCGTCCAGGGCCAGCGTTGTGGGCCGACTGGAACGGGTCAAGATTCGCTGCCATGTTCTCTCCCTTGAAAGCGTGGTGCTTGTGAGTTTTCTCACGTAGAACTCGACTATAACCGCTCAAAAGAGAACATGAAAGAACTAAATATAACATCCTTGCGACGGAGGGTTTTTGACACAAAAAGCGGCGGTCCTCTTTGCAGAGAACCGCCGCCCTTGCGTAGTGGCGTGGCGCCGCGTGGTTTGGGCGTGAGCCTACTTCTTCAGCGACTGCGCGATCTGGGCCATGATGGTGGGATCGGAGAGGGTGGTGGCGTCACCGGGTTCGCGGCCTTCGGCAACGTCCTTGAGGAGGCGGCGCATGATCTTGCCCGAGCGGGTCTTGGGCAGTTCGGGAACCACGAGGATGTGCTTGGGTTTGGCGATGGGGCCGATTTCCTTGCCGACGTGGTTGCGCAGTTCGGCGACGGTGGCGTCGCCGTCGTTTACTGCGTCCCCGCGCAGGATCACGAACGCGACCACGGCCTGGCCGGTGGTTTCGTCGGAGGCCCCGACGACGGCGGCCTCCGCCACCCAGGGGTGGGACACGAGCGCGGATTCGATTTCGGTGGTGGAGAGCCGGTGCCCGGAGATGTTCATGACGTCATCCACCCGGCCCAGGAGCCAGATGTCGCCGTCTTCGTCCTTCTTGGCCCCGTCCCCGGCGAAGTACATGCCCTCGAAGCGGGACCAGTAGGTGTCCTTGAACCGTTCCGGGTCCCCCCAGATGCCGCGCAGCATCGCGGGCCAGGGTTCGCGGACCACGAGGTAGCCTCCGTGCCCGTCGGGGACGGACTCTCCGGCCTCGTCCACGACGTCGATCGCGATGCCCGGCAGCGCCACCTGCGCGGAGCCTGGCTTGGTCGCCGTGACCCCGGGCAGGGGGGCGATCATCTGGGCGCCGGTCTCGGTCTGCCACCAGGTGTCCACGATCGGGGCAGGGTGATCCTTCTTTTCCCCGTTCTTGCCGGCGTTGGCGCCGATGACGTCCCGGTACCACATCCAGGCCTCGGGGTTGATGGGCTCACCCACCGAACCCAGGACCCGGATCGAGGACAGATCGTACTTGCCCGGGATCTCCCGGCCCCACTTCATGAACGTCCGGATCGCCGTGGGGGCGGTGTAGAGGATGGAAACCTTGTACTTCTCCACGATTTCCCACCAGCGGCCCTGGTGCGGGGAGTCCGGGGTGCCCTCGTACATCACCTGGGTGGCGCCGTTGACGAGCGGGGCGTAGGCGACGTAGGAGTGGCCGGTGACCCAACCGACGTCGGCGGTGCACCAGAACACATCCGTCTCCGGGTGCAGGTCGAAGACCGCCTTGTGCGTGTACGCGGTCTGGGTGAGGTAGCCGCCGGTGGTGTGCAGGATGCCCTTGGGCTTGCCCGTGGTCCCGGAGGTGTAGAGGATGAAGAGCGGGTGTTCGGCGTCATGCCCGACGGCGGTGTGCTCGCCCGAGGCGGCGCCGACGGTGTCCTCCCACCAGTGGTCCCGCCCCTCGTGCCAGTCCACGGGTTCGCCGTTGCGCTTGACCACCACGACGTTCCGGACCGAATGTCCCTCCCTGGACAGGGCCTGGTCCACTGCCGGCTTGAGCGGGCTGGGCTTGCCGCGCCGGTACGTGCCGTCCGCGGTGACCACGAGCTTGGCCTCGGCATCATCGATCCTCGAACGCAGGGCATCGGCGGAGAAGCCGCCGAACACCACCGAATGCACGGCCCCGATGCGTGCGCAGGCCAGCATCGTGATCACCGCTTCCGGGATCATCGGCAGGTACACGGCCACCCGGTCACCCTTGGCCACGCCGAGGGACTCGAACGCGTTCGCGGCCTTCTTCACCTCGTCGGTGAGCTGGGCGTAGGTGTAGGAGCGGGTGTCGCCCGGTTCGCCTTCAAAATGGATGGCCACCCGGTCACCGAGACCGTTCTCGACGTGCCGGTCCAGGGCGTTGTACGCGGCGTTGACCTGCCCGCCGACGAACCACTTCGCGAACGGCGGGTCGGACCAGTCCAGGGCCTCGGTGAAGTCCGTGTCCCAACTCAGCAGTTCCCGGGCCTGCTTCGCCCAGAACGCGGGACGGTCCGCATTCGCTTCCTCATAGACTTCGGCGCCGACTACCGCGTTGGCGGCGAACTCAGGGGTGGGCGCGAACTTCCGGTTCTCATGGAGAAGATTTTCGAGGGCGTCGCCGTTGCCTGCCCCGTCAGATCCGGGTGCAGCGGTGGTCGTCGATCCATTGGCGTCCTGGGACATGTGAACCTCATCATTCATCGATCTCTGCCGCGCGGTTGTCCCGTAGCGGGGCCGCCCCACCTGCCAATCTTGCACGACGTTGGGCTGCGGCGCCTCACGGGATTCCGCAAAGAGCTTTTCCGGAACCCACCTTAGCGTTTTGAGCCGACAACAGGTGTCCGCGGTCACAATCCGGACCGTGAGCGGCTGGTGATTCGCGCCGAACGGCGCTGAAGGCTTTCGCCTGGCGCCCACCGCGGGGAATATTACGGCGCAGCATGCCTGCCTCCGCGCCCGTGCCAACTAGTGGACTGTCAGACGCGTGGCATAGGCTGAAGGCGTCTGGAGACGCGAAAACTTGCCGCTTGGCGGGGCCCGAAAACACGGGGTACAGCCTCGGGTGGCAGCGTACCGGGCACCGCCGTACAAAGGAGATTTGCATATGAACCAGACGAGCCAAGGTCCGAAATACGGTGCAATCGCGCCTGGATCGGCCCCCGAAGCAGCAGCTGGATCCGGGGCGCCAGAGCCCGGCAGCATGACCTCCCCGAAGTACCAGGCCGTGCTGGGTCCATTCACTATCCGGGACCTGACCGTTTTCGGCTCCACCCTCCTGATGTTCGTAGGGTCCCTCTTGCCGATGTTTGGCGGGCGCTACAACCTGTGGAACCTTGACAACCTTTTCTTCCTGGCACTCGGGATCATTCTTCCCCTCGTAGTTACCGCCTTGTTCGTTGCCCGTCGCCTGCAGCCGGGGAACATCGTGAGAATCGGTTCGCTCTCGACCGACCAGTTCGCTTCGGTCGTGGCGTCGTTCGCCCTGACCCTGTTTTTCCTGTCCGCTGCAGGCGCGTTTACCGTCTTCGTGCTCGTCGGACTTATCGGCTCGCTAGGTCTTCTGGCAGCGACGGTCCTGGCTCCCCACTTGCCGCTCCTCCGCGACGATTTCCAGGACCGGGCAGAACAGCCAGCTCACGTTGTGGCCCGGGAATCGGCCGTTCCAACCCGCAAGCCTGCGGTGCCGAAGCCGGCCAAGCCCAAGCCGGCGCCTGCCAGCCCGGCACCCGTAGAGACCCCCGCCGCACCCGTCGCTGCCCCTGAGGCCGCTGCCCCTGAGGCCGCGGCCACCGAGGCGGCCGCCGTCGCGGCAGCCGTGCCCGCCGCCGTCGTACCTGCCGAATCCGCAGAGGCTCCAGTTGCCGACCGCGCGCGGGACGCGCATGCGAACACGCCTACGCCCGAGGAGCCCAAGCACCTTCCTACTGCCACTATGGCTACGCCGATCGTCGGCGGCCCGAATATGGGAGTCGGGGCCGCTACCCAGCACATCGGCACGGTCGATCAGCCCCGGAAACACGAGCCCATCGGCGCCACCGTTGACCCAGCCACGCGAAAGGACGAATCCGAGCACGATTCGGGCTACGAGGCATTCTGGTTCGCCGTGGCCCATCCCCGCGTCGTTGTCGACGAGCACACGGGCATGCCCGCCTTCACCATCGAACCGGGCGCGTGGGTCCTGGCCCTCGAAGACCGCGGCGAGGAATTCCTCGTGCAGGATACTGACGGCAGCGTGGGCGTCCTGCGCGATCTCAGCCACATCGAACGCGGCTAGCCCGGCCCGCCGTGGACACCGTCGTCGAAACCCCGCTGGCTTTGAAGCGGCGCGCGCGCAAAATCAACAAAGCGCTTGCTGAGCTCTATCCCTACGCCCACGCTGAGCTTGATTTCCGGAACCCGTTCGAGCTGGTAGTGGCCACGGTGCTGTCCGCCCAGACCACGGATGTGCTGGTCAACCAGGTCACCAAGATCCTGTTCGCACGCTATCCGGATGCACGGAGCATGGCCGAGGCCGAGCTTGCCGAGCTGGAGGCGATCCTGCAGCCCACCGGTTTCTTCCGTGCCAAGGCAAAGAACGTCCTGGCACTGAGCACGCGCTTGGTGGACGAGTTCGACGGCGAGGTTCCCGGCCGGCTGGAGGATCTCGTGACGCTTCCCGGCGTCGGGCGCAAAACGGCAAATGTGGTGTTGGGCAACGCGTTCGGCGTTCCGGGAATCACTGTGGACACGCATTTCGGCAGGCTGGCGCGCAGGTTCGGCTGGACGACGTCCGAGGATCCGGTGAAGATCGAGTTCGACGTTGCGGAGCTGTTCGAGCCCAGGGACTGGACCATGCTGTCCCACCGCGTGGTTTTCCACGGGCGCAGGGTTTGCCATGCGCGCCGGCCGGCATGTGGAGCGTGTGCGGTGGCCAACTGGTGCCCAAGTTTCGGCGAAGGCGAAAAGGATCCCGTCAAAGCGGCCAAGTTGCTCAAGTACGAATTGGCGCCAGGCAACGAAGTGCTTCTTGCGAAATTGCTGGCCGAGACCCATCGCGCGGCGGAGATTCGGATGGAATCGCAAAGGAGACCGGCATGACCGCGCTCGAGGACCTCGTCAGCCTCATCACCAGGATCGATTCGGGCCTGCATCCCGGCCCTGATCCGAGGATTGCCGCTGCAACCGTCGATCCGGACAAGGCACGGAAAGCGGCCGTGCTCATGCTCTTCGGCGTCTTGGACGACGTTCCGGCCCAATCCGCGAAACCGGTGGCCCCGGCGGATCTGGACGTGCTGCTCCTGGAACGCGCCCACACCCTGGACGACCATCCGGGACAGGTGGCGTTCCCCGGCGGCAGTATCGACCCCGGGGACGAGTCAGCCGTGGCGGCAGCCCTCAGGGAAGCCGTGGAGGAGACCGGCCTGGACAGTGGCGGCGTGCAGGTGCTCGGCGTCATGCCTGAACTCGGCCTGATCCGCAGCAATTTTGTGGTCACTCCGGTCCTGGCTTGGTGGGCGTCGCCGTCGCCCGTGAGGGTAGTGGACTACGCCGAATCCGCGCAAGTGTTCCGTGTTCCTGTGCGTGACCTCCTGGATCCCGACAACCGATATACCGGGACGCTCACGCGGCTCGGCCGGACCTTCTCGAGCCCGGTCTTCCAAGTCAACGGACTTGTGGTCTGGGGTTTCACCGGGATGGTGCTCAGCGGGCTGTTCGACGCCTTGGGCTGGACTGTTCCGTGGGACACGGAACGCCTGCTTGAAATCGAGATCTAGCCTCTCGCCATTACTGCGTGCGCCTCGGGCCGCGCAGCCGGCTCCAGCTACGCTGCGCGTCGGGCCGTGTTTGAGCGATCCACGACGATGCCCGTAGCGGCATTTTCACGCACTGCGTTGATTCCGGCGACGACGGCTTTCAGGTGTTTGAACCGCGGCGATTCCGCCACCAGGGTTCCATCGGCAGTGGTCAACCGAAACCGGTAGCCATCTTCGCCGTCTTTGAGAATTTCGAATCGTCCAGCCATCGTTGCTGTTCCCCCTTGGTTACTGCCTCGCACAGTTCGCGCGTCCTTGCACTGTGGCGTTCCTCACTTCGGAAGCCATAACTCGAGACTATCGAGAAGAACGGGGACGCTGAAGTTACTTTGGGGTACATTACTTGCCCGGGTCATGCCGGGTTCGATTCCGCCTTTTGACTCGCTTTCGGCCCGGTTGGGGGCTATGGTTCCGGGCTTCAGAAGATCAGTGCGCGCCTCGGCGCCGGCACCGGATATTCGGCGATCGCCATCCGGAACTCTTCCTCCGCGTTGAGTCTGCGCCGGACTTCCATCGATTCCAGCCTCTGGGCATCTTCCGCGTCAATGCCGGGGTTTTTCGCCAGTTCCTTGATCCATTCGCCGGCCACGACCGCGTCATGCTGTTCGCCCAACAACCGCTGCAGGCCGATCGCCGGCTGGATCACCCCGGAAGCATGATGGCTGAAGGCATCCGCGACTGCCTCGACCGAGTAGCGGAGGCATTTGACGTCTTTGCGTGCCTGGTGGAGCGCCGCGTTACGCACGTCCGGGTCACTGCTGCCCGCCTGCTCCGCGAGGCTGTGCTGCAACCGCTCCCACCTTGCCTGGAGGCGCTCCGCGAGGTCCGCCGTCGGGTGCTTGTATTCCCCGGCGGCAGGGACTTCCAAGAGCGCGGCCCTTGCGGCACGTACAGTGCGTGCGCTGCGCTTGTGGCCTCCAAGGGAAGCGGCGAGCCGGGCGCTGGAGGCTTCCAGTTGCTCCACGGCAAGGCGCACGGCCTCGGGGCTTTTCCAGGAATTTTTTGTGTCGAGGGATAGCCGTATTCTCTGCGCCAGGACATAGGCGTCCCTGGACTCGCCGAGCGAAGTTGCCAGCCAGCTGACTTCCTCGCGGGCAGGCCGGGGGAGTTTCGGGACCATGCCGCGATAGCAGCTAAGGACTGAACGGAGCCGACGAAGGGCAAGCCTGGCGTTGTGCACGGCTTCCGGATCGGCCGTTGCGATCAGCGGTAATTGTCCCTCCAACTCGGTCAGCTGGAAGGCGATGTATGCAGCCAGCGGTGCGTGGCTTTTGTGTCCCACGGGGCAATCGTCCTCTGCTGTTGCACCCGGGGCAATAGCGCCGATTACTTCGCTTTGTCGTAAGAATCGACGACGGCGACGCTCACCGGAAATTCCACCGGGACCCGCCCGAACAGCAGCTCCTTCGCGGCGGCCGCGGCCTCTTCGATGGCCTTGATGCATGCTTCCACCGACTCTGTAGGCGCGTGCACCATGACCTCGTCGTGCAGGAAGAACACGAGTTCCCCGGCAGGCAAGCCATCGGCACGCGCGGTACGCAGCCGGCGTCGAAGTTCGGCAAGCCAGCACGACGCCCAGTCCGCAGCGGAACCTTGCACCACAAAGTTCCGCGTGAAACGGCCCCGCGAGCGGGCGATGCTGTCCGCACGCCGCTGTTCTTCCGCCGTCGTGGATTGCTGGCTGCGGATCCAGCGTTCCGACGGCGGCGGGCTGCTGCGGCCCAATCTTGAGGTCACGGTGCGGCCGCCTTCGCCGTCGCGGGCTGCCTGTTCGACGAAGCCGACTGCCCGGGGATAAGTGCGGGTCAGCTGAGGCATGAGGCGACCCGACTCGCCCGTGGTGGCACCGTAAATTGCGCCGAGCAGGGCGATCTTGGCTTTCGAACGGTCGCCACCGAAGCCCTGCGCGGCGATGCCCGCGTACAAGTCCTTGTCGCGCGCAGCCTCGGCCATCTTCGAGTCCTGCGCTAGTGCCACCAGAACCCGCGGCTCGAGCTGGGAGGCGTCTGCGACAATCAATTTGTGCCCCGGGTCGGCATGCACCGCGCCCCGGATCTGGCGGGGAATCTGCAACGCTCCGCCGCCCCTGGACGCCCAACGTCCGGAAACCACGCCACCCACCACGTACTCGGGACGGAACCGCCCGTCGCTCACCCACGCGTCCAGCCACGACCAGCCGTTGGCAGTGAACAAGCGGGAGAGCTTCTTGTACTCCAGCAGTGGCTCGATGGCCGGATGCTTGGATTCCTTGAGTTCCCACTGGCGGGTGGTCTTTACCTCGATCCCGTTCCGGTGCAGGGCACGCATGAGGTCCTGGGGTGAATCCGGATTCAGTTTCGGAGACTGCAGAATCCCGCGAAGCTCGTTGCAGAGAGCCTCCAGCCGTGCTGGCCGGTGGCCGGCGGGAGGCCGGGGACCGAGGTGGCCTTCCAGGATGTCTTCGTGCAACGCCTCCTGCCACGGCACACCCGTGAACTGCATTTCGGCGGCGATCATCGCGCCGGCGGATTCCGCAGCGAGCAGCAATTTCAGGCGGTGCTGCCGGCCTTCCTCCTTGGAGGCCTGGCCGAGCGCGTGTTGCTGTGCCGCGAACTCGGCCTGGATCTCGGCCAGCCCGGGCTGGGTACTTCGTGGGACCAGATCGTCGAACAGCGCGTCCTGATCGGCGGGCGGCGGGGGAGGCTGGAGGACCCGAGGCGGGACCGGCATGTCGTCGTCTTGAGTGAGTTTTTCCGCGCTGCGGGCGTATTCCGTGTGGGCGGTGAACTCGGAATGGACGAGGATGGCGCGGCAGAGTGTGAGGTCATGGCAACGTTCCAGCTCCACCCCGGATTGGAGCATCGCAGGGTACCAATCCTGGGTCCGGTTCCAGACCCAGCGCGGACGGCTCTTCTCCAACACGCTGACGACGCCGGCGAGATCGGCATTTCGTACGACCCGCGGCTCCGCCACGGCTACTCCGGCAGCATTGCTTTCCTGAATGGCTGCGCCGTCTGGATGGGCGGCGAGCAGCAGGTACATGCTGACAATTCTGCCCTGTGAATCCGTGGAACCTTGCACTTTGCGGACAGCTGCCGTCCGCTATGCGGCTGACGCTTCCGTCTGGGGTGCTTCCGTCCGTGCCGCTTCCGTCCGGGGTGCTTCCGTCTGGGGTGCGGGACCCGTCCCCCACAGGGGTTGTTGTCGTTGCTTATCCACATACGCCTATACGGGCCTTCAACGCTCGTGGCGGAAAGGAGAGAGTGGCTTCATGAGCGGGCAACATCTCGAGCGGAGCCACAACAGCCGGGGAAACGGGGTCGGGTATCACGGCGTGCGCGGCCCGACGGCGCTGCAACGTGGCCGCACGCGGCCCGGAAGATCGGGTCCATCGTCCGGAGCCGAGCCGGACCCGGTGTCCGGAGAGCCCTGGCTTCCTGCCAATTCCGGGGAAGTCCTTTTGGTGACGGCGGATGTCAGGTTACGGGCCGAAACCGAAAGGATCGCGGCCGCCGTCGGCGTCAGTCTCCGGACAGTCGTCGATTCATCCGCTGCCTTGCCCAGGTGGGACACCGCGGGGATTGTGCTTCTTGGCAGCGATGTCCGCGAACTTCCGCCCCGTCGTCGTGCACCTTCCGTCTTGCTGGGCCTCAACGGCGAGGGGGACAGTTTGTGGCAATTGGGAGCGGCGCTGGGGGCCGAACGCGTGGCTGTATTGCCGGAAGCTGCAGCCTGGTTGGCGGAGCACCTCGGCAGGTCCCGTGATCCGGACCCCGGAGGACTGGTGCTCGGGGTGACGGGAGGATGCGGGGGTGCGGGAGCGTCCACGGCTGCCATCTGGCTGGCCCAGGAAGCGGCCGTCCACGGAGTCCGGACGCTGCTGGTTGATGGTGATCCCCGGGGAGGGGGCCTTGAGCTTTGCCTGGCCGCTGAAGATGCGCCCGGACTGCGCTGGCCCGATCTTGCAGGTGCCAGCGGCAGCATCGGCACCGGGCAGCTGAGCGACTCACTGCCCATAGCCGGAGGATTCTCCTTCTTATCTTGGCCGGGCAGTCGCGACCGTTCCCCAGACGTGGAGCCCGGAGCCGTCGCGACTGTCCTTGATGCGGCGCGGCGGGGATTTGAACTGGTCATTGTCGACATCGGCCGCGGAACAGAGTCGCTTGGCGGCTTCGCCTGGGACTGCGACAGGATCCTTCTCGTGGCACCGGCCCAACTCCGGGCGGCAGTAGCTGCGGCCAGGCTTCTGCAGGAGCTGCCGCCCGTGGACACAGCCCTGGTGGTCCGGGGTGATGCCGGTTCGGCGCTCGACGGACCCCTCATCGCCGAATCGCTGGGACTGCCGCTTCACGGGGTGCTCCCCGAACTCCGCGGTACTGCCGCGGCGGCTGAACTTGGACGCCTTCTGGAATTCGGCAAGCGCAAGTCCGTGCGTCGCTTTGCGGAATCCGTCCTCCAATTACTCGACGACGGCGCGGCATGAGTACCCCTGCATTCCCAAGCGGCGAGCGCCGACGCAATACCCGGCTCGTGGACGCCGCGCTCCTTGAAACTGTGCGGGAAACCGTCATGGCCGACGCCGGACCGGTCACCCCATCGCGCGTGGCAGCGGCCGTCCACGCTACGGGAAGGCTGCTCGGAACCGCAGGGGCGCTTGCCGCCGTCGAATCGATCAGCGCCGAACTGAGCGGACTTGGACCCCTCCAACAGCTTGCACGCGATGCCTCGGTGACGGACATCTTCGTGAATGGCCCGGACTCTGTGTGGATCGACCGTGGCAAGGGGCTCGAACGGGCACGGGTGCATTTCGACGGCGAACCTCAGATCCGGGCCTTGGCCTCCCGGCTCGTGGCCGCCGGTGGGCGTCGTTTGGACGACGGTTCGCCGTGCGTCGATGTCCGCCTCGACGGCGGATACCGGGTGCACGCAGTGCTGCCTCCGATTTCCGCCGCCGGAACTTTGTTGTCCGTTCGGATCCGGCGCGAGGAGGTCTTCTCCATGGATGAGCTGCGTGATGGAGGCATGTTCGGAATGCCGGTCCAACAGATGCTGCAGGCCATCGTAGACCACAGGTTGAGCTTCCTGATCAGTGGGGCCACCGGTTCCGGGAAGACCACACTGCTGTCCACGATGCTCGGTTTGAGCGGCCCGCGCGATCGGCTCGTCCTGATTGAGGACGCTTCGGAGCTGAACCCGGTGCACCCGCACGTCGTCTCCCTTGAGTCCAGGCACGGAAACCTTGAAGGCAGTGGCGCACTCGACCTCGGCGAACTCGTCCGCCAGGCGCTGCGGATGCGGCCGGACCGTTTGATCGTGGGCGAGTGCCGCGGTGCAGAAGTCCGTGAGCTGTTGACGGCACTCAATACCGGCCACACGGGTGGCGGTGGCACAATCCACGCAAACACTGCCTCCGCCGTCCCGGCCAGGCTTGTGGCGTTGGGCGCGCTCGCCGGCTTGAGCCGGGAAGCCGTTCAATTGCAGCTTTCAACGGCATTGGACGCAGTGGTTCATGTCGAGCGGACGCCGGCCGGCAGAAGAGTTTCCTGCATTGGATTGTTGGCGGAGGATGCGTCAGGCCAATCGATCGTGCCCGCTGTCGAACTGCGGGCGGGTGTCGCCGTTGCCGGCCCCGCGTGGCGTGACCTCGCATCGCGTCTTGAGCTGGATCCCGGGCTGTTGCCCGGGCCGCTGCCCGGGTCAGAAGGACCGATTTCCCGTTCAGATCACCTTGGGGCGCTCGCGTGAGCGGACTCCTCGTCCTCGTCCTGGCGGCCGCTGCGTGGATCGTCTTCCAACCGTCCTGGCGACTTGGCACACGGGTAGTGCATGCCCTGCCGCATGCTCCCTCGGCTGCGGCAGCGGCCGGGGCCGGGGCTGAGGCGCGCACGCTGCGGAGACGCTCTCGCGCGGACGCATTGCCGCTCACGGTACTCGTACAGCAGTTGGCCGCTCTCCTTCGGGGAGGCCGTTCGACGTCGAGGCTCTGGGAGGAACTCTGGATGGTGCATGGAGGCGGGGAACACCGCCTTGGTTCGGGCGACCCGGAGGTCCTCAATGCGCGACGAAAGTTGTCGTCTGGGTCTCTCCAAGTTCTCGCGGCTGCGCGGGCGGCCTCGATGATGGGGACGTCGGTCGCCGGAGCCATCAGGGTGTCGTCAGCGAAGGATCTTCAGGGCGGGAACCCAGTGGAACGCAGAATCTGGGGAGAGCTTGCCGCCTGCTTGGATGTGTCGGAGGCGAGTGGTTGTCCCTTAGCCGACGTGCTGACCCGGTTCGCCGCCCAGCTTGAGGCCGAGGACGACGCCGGTGATGCGCGGCAAACTGCGTTGGCCGGTCCGAAAGCCACTGTGCGCCTTCTGACGTGGCTGCCGGTGTTCGGCTTGGGGTTGGGCATGATGCTTGGTGTGGACCCGCTGGGGGTCCTGCTGGCCAACGGCGTCGGATTGGCAGCCCTCGCGGCTGGGGGCGTCCTGACCGTCACCGGCAGGATCTGGTCATCTCGATTGGTGCATGCCGCAGCGGGGCGTTGACTGATGGGCTCGACCTTCCCAGCCATCGCGGTGTCCCTGACGTTGATTTTCGCAGCAATTCTCGGGCTGGCGTATCAGGGAAGAACCTGGCGGCGCACGGCCCTGCGGATGCTTCGCGGCTCACCCGGGGGCAACGGCACGCCCGGGAGCAGCGGCCCGCTGAAGAACGCTCGTAGAAGCGAGGCGGTGGGCGCTCACCCGAATCCCGAAAGCCAGGAAGGCTTGCGCAATGTGCCGATGATCCTGGAGTTGGTGGCTGCCATGCTCGAATCAGGGGCGGGGCTCGGACGGGCCCTTGAGTTGATCGCCGGGTGCGCTTCCCCTCAGCTTGGCCGAGCCCTGCGGACGGTGGTTGCTGCGCTCGACATCGGAACGGACTGGGAGACGGCATGGCGGAGTCCGGGCCGGCTGTGCGTTGAAGCGCGCAAGCTAAAGGATGCGCTCACGTTCGCTGCCCTGACCGGCGCGCCGTCCTCGACCATCCTTTATGCCCAGGCAGCTCGCCTCCGGCGTGAACAGTTCAGGATGGCGGAAAAGCGCGCTGCCGCGCTCGGAGTGAAACTCGTGATTCCACTGGGTTTGTGTTCCTTGCCTGCCTTCATTTGTCTTGGCGTCGTCCCGGTGCTGCTGGCCATGCTTCCGTCCCGGGGATAGCCGGCAGCCCCGCTCATGGGGCGCAGGCCCGGCGTCGCGTGACTGGTTCAACGGCGTATGAATAGTTCCGCCGCCGTGTCCGCTGCCCTGAGGTCCCATGCCTGGTTGCTGGTCAGACTCTGAGCCAAACCGCTGGCTGGGGGCACCAGGACGCAGTCTGCACCGGTCAGCTCCTGGTTCAGGTCGCCTATTCCGTCCAGCACCTGTTTGGATGCCAGGACCTGGTGGGAGCCGTAGAGGTCGTTCCTTGAATCAAGCGAAACCTGTACATCCGGCCGTTGCAGAATGATGAATCCGCCGAGCGAGTAGGAATTGAACACTTTACAGTTCTGTGGGATCGCTTGGACGACTGCGCTTGAATACTGGGCCGGATCGGGACGACCGACGTGTCCCAGGCTCATGACCGCCATTACCGCAACTACCGCGACTCCGGCCACAGCTGCGGGGAGGAACACGACACGGCGATTGTGCAGGTATTGCAGGACAACTCGGTGCGACGCGAATGACACGAGAACCGGCAACGCCAGCAGCAGGAGAATGGGAAGGATCCGGATTGCCGTGACGGACGCGACTGCGGCAACACCAATGGCTGCAGTGAAAACAACGTCGTTGCGGCGCGCCGCAACTGCCAGCGCGATAAGACCGAGAATGAGCATGGTCATCAGCAAGGGATCGGCGGG
The DNA here is from genome assembly GCF_039543785.1 of Arthrobacter gyeryongensis. Lineage (NCBI taxonomy): Bacteria > Bacillati > Actinomycetota > Actinomycetes > Micrococcales > Micrococcaceae > Arthrobacter > Arthrobacter gyeryongensis. Next base: position 503,698 of record NZ_BAABKK010000010.1, on the reverse strand, counting down.
GTTAATCGGCTGCCACTCAGCCACGACCCCGGCGGAGGAAGATTGGACATGCATGGTCTGATCGAGCAAGTGGACCCCGTAGGGGTTGACCAGCGCGCAGGCGCCGGCGATGACCAGTGCACCGAGGCACCACGGGCCGCGATGCCGGGTGCTGCTCCTGAAAAACACCAGCACGGTGGTGGCCGCGATCATCGCGACCCCGAGCAACGCACCAGCGTGCAGGTTGACCCACGCAATCGTCAGGAGCCCGATAGCTGGCAGGACCCAAGCGGAGGCGTCGCCCGACACCAATCGGTGAAGGAGGAAGACAAGGGCCAGAACCGCAATGTAGTCCACCAGCTGGGGACGTGCCGAAAGCCACGAGATCAGCAGCGGCGACGTCAAGAGAAGTAAGGTGCCGGCGACGCCGGCAGAGGCGCCGAGCCGCCGAGCCAAGACTAAGACGAGTCCGAAAGCTACCGCGGACAACGCTGCGCAAGCCAGTGCGACCCCCGGCAACTCGCCTAACCGGTAGGCCCCGGCCACCAAGACGTTGAAGCCCCAGGAATTGAGCGTCCACGCCTGCCCATGGACCGTCCACGAAAACGGGTCCGTTGAGGGAATCGTTCCCTCGTCAAGGGTGAGGAGTCCTGCACGGACCTGCCAAAAGGTGTCCGTTTCGGCGAGGGTTCCAGCTCTTATCAGCGCGACGGGCACCATGGCCAGCCATGCCAGCTGCCACGACATCCGGCGCGCCCTCCAAGCCCGTGCGCGGCTAATCAGACTGCGACACCCTAGCGCTTTCCCCCAAGTCCCCATCATGCTACGGAGCCTACTCATCGAACCACCCGTCACCTCGGACGTCACGCCGGACACGGCACACCCGATCAAGCCTATGCAACCCGCTGACAACATCATTGAGATTCCTCCGGTTCTGAATCCCTCCCGGCGCTCGGAGTGAAACTCTTGATTCCACTGGGTTTGTGTTCGTTGCCTCCCGGTCTTGGCGTCGTCCTGGTGCTGCTGGCCACGCTTCAATCCAGGGGATAGCCGGTAGCCCCGCCCGGGTCGGCCTGAGCGTTGCTGCACATGCCAGTTTCCCTCCACAGGAAAGGTCAGAAGCGAGTTTTCCACTTAGGAGACTTGGGGCCTTTCGAAGCCCGGATGCCAACGGAAGAGTCGGAGTACGGCCGGCAGCCAAGCCGGCGCGAAGAAAGGAACTGAAATGAACGCAACCGTCGATACCGCCCATACCGCTCTGGCCCTTGCGCAAGTATCCCTTCCTCGGCCGGAGGCCGAGGTCCTTGAACTGTTCCCGGGCTCGTCGGGAAGGAAGCCCGTTCGGCTGCCAAACCGCCTGCATTCCAGCGTTGAAACAGGCCGTGCGCGGCCCAGCGACGATTCTGCCGCTCCGAAACGGTCGAAGATGCGGCTCATGGGATCCGAGCTTGGGATGGCAACGGCCGAATATGCAATCGCCACGCTTGCCGCGGTGGGCTTCGCCGGACTCTTGGTGGTCATCCTTCGCAGTGAGGAAGTACGTGGCTTCCTCCTCAACCTCATTCGTAGCGCGCTCTCCCTGCCATGACGCCGCGGTGGGGTTCAAAGCGCCGTGCTGGGAATTGGATGCGTCAGCGGGCATTGGCTTGGCGGTTCGCCGCGAAGCAACCACGTTCCGCTTCGGGAAGTGTGCGGCAGTGGCCTCCTTCGATCAGACGACCTCCTCCGGCCGAGAAACCGGATAGCCAGCGGGGGCGCAGCCGGCGAGATGTTTTTACTGAGAGGAACCACGGTGCCGTCACTGCGGAGTTCGCCGTGGCGCTGCCCGCTGTCCTGCTTCTTTTGGCCTTGCTTCTGGCCGGATCGGCCGCGGGAATTACGCAGCTTCGCTTGGAAGAGGCGGCCAGGGCAGGAGCCCGGGCCCTCGCCCGCGGAGATGGCCACGCGGCCGTGAACGGAATCGTTCGAAGACTCGCGGGCGATGCAGCCTCGGCTGTCGTTGTGGAAGACGGCGAGTGGATCAAGGTCACAGTCTCCGCCCGGGTCGTTGGCCCGTTGGGCTCCCTCATCCCGTGGAGGCTTTCGGCGACGGCATCGGCAAGGGGAGAGGCCCCGCAGTCGTCGGCGGCCACCGTTCCTTTCTTCGCCGCCCGGGCCGGCGTTGTGGATTTCAGAGGTGCTGTGCCGTTGCTTGGGCTCGAAGCCGCTGTGGAAGAGGTCGCGGCGTGAGGGCAGGGAGCGCCCGCGCCGGCGATGGCGGGCGTGTTGCGGAATACGGTTCGGGAACCATCCTTGCCGTTGCCCTGGGCCTTGTTGTCATGATCTGCATGGCGGCGGCGTTCATGCTGGCCCAGGCCGTGGCGATGGGGCACCGCGCAGCATCTGCTGCCGATCTCGCGGCGCTCGCAGGAGCCGACGCAGCCCGCGGCCTGACCACGGGAGATCCTTGCGTGGTCGCCAGCGAAACGGCCGCGCGTCAGGGAGTTTCGTTGTCGGCCTGCACGGTGGGCGAAGGCGGGATTGTGGAGATCCGCACTGAGGTGGACCGCGGCGCAGTCTTCGGGGCCGCGACCGGCCGCTCTCGCGCCGGGCCGCCGCCCTAGAACAGCCGGACCAGCGTCTAAGCCGCGTCCCGCAGGAGCACGTTGATCAGCGTGACCGCGGCGTCCTTGTCCAGCGGATTGTTCTTGTTGCCGCATTTGGGGGACTGGACGCAGGAAGGGCAGCCGGTGTCGCACTCGCATGCTTTGATGGCGTCCCTTGTGGCGGTCAACCACACTTTGGCCTTTTCGAAGCCACGTTCGGCAAATCCGGCACCGCCTGGATGGCCGTCGTAGACAAAGATCGTGGGAACTCCGGTGTCGGCGTGGAGCGCTGTTGAGACCCCACCGATATCCCAGCGGTCACTCGAAGCTACCAGCGGGAGAAGCCCGATGGCGGCGTGCTCGGCGGCGTGAAGCGCACCCGGGAACTGGGCTTCGACAAGGCCTGCCCCAGTCAGCGAACGGTTGTGAACCACAAACCATACCGCCTTGGTGAAAAGATCCCTGGCCCCGAGTTCCAGCGGTTCTTCCCCCAAAACCTCATTGGAAATCAGTGCCTTGCGCTGGAAGGAGACCACCTGTGTTGTTACCTTCACTTCGCCGAAGTGGACCGCGATATCCCCCCATTCCATGGTCCGGAGAGTCTGTAGGACCTCGATCTGGGTCACGTCCCGTGCTGTGGTGTAGTAGTCCGGGTTGGTTCGACGAACCACTACACAATGGTCCTCTTCGTTCAGTTCCTCGACCAAGTAACTGTCGCCCTGGTGCACATAGATCGCGCCTGTGTGCGCCTGGTAGTGGGTTTGTGGCGAGTCCATGGTGCCCAACAGGGAGCCAGTCTCGGAGTCCACGATGCTTACGGGGCCGCCTCCATCTGCCCGGAGGTTCACCATGGCCGCGGCGCTCTCGGGATGGGTCCAGAACCAACCCGCAGGCCGTTTCCTCAGGTAACCCTGTTCCACCAGCTGATTCAGCAGGGATTCGGACGTTGGCCCGAACAGCTCAAGTTCGGACATGCCGATCGGGAGCTCGGCGGCCGCCGCGCACAGGTGGGGCCCGAGCACATAGGGGTTTCCGGGATCGAAGACGGTGGCCTCGACTGACACATCAAAGATCGCCTCCGGATGGTTGACGAGGTACGTGTCCAAGGGATCATCGCTTGCCACGAAGGCCGCAATGGCGTCTTGGCCTGCACGCCCCGCTCGTCCGATCTGTTGGAACAGGGACGCCCTCGTACCGGGCCAGCCGGCTACCAGCACTGCATCGAGTCCGGAAATGTCGATACCCAATTCCAATGCCGACGTGCTGGAGACGCCAAGCAGCTCACCGGAACGCAATGCCTTTTCCAAAGCCCGTCTCTCCTCGGGGAGATAGCCGGAGCGGTACGCGGCAACCCGCTGGGGCAGGCTGGGGTCCACCTCATCGAGGAGCCGTTTGGTGATCGACGAAATTGTTTCCGCGCCACGCCTGGACTTGATGAAGGCGATGGTACGGACACGGGAGGACACCAGATTGGCCAGCAAGTCGGCGGTCTCGGCCACGGCGGTCCGGCGGGATTTCGCCCCGTTTTCGCCCTTCAGCTCGGTCAGGGCAGGTTCCCAAAAAGCCACCGTAGTGGAGCCATGCGGTGAACAGTCCTCGGAAACTTCGCGGACGGGAGTGCCGATGAGCCGCGCAAAGGATGTGCCTGGGTCCGACGCTGTCGCCGAGGCCGCAATGAAGACCGGTTCAGGAAAGGAGGTGCCGGCACCGTAGTAGGCGCAGATTCGCCGGAGCCGCCGCATGAGGTTGGCGACATGGGACCCGAAGACCCCGCGGTAGCTGTGGGCCTCGTCCACGATGACGTACCGCAACCTACGGAAGAAGCGGGCCCACCACGTGTGGTTGGGCAGGATCCCGAAATGCAGCATGTCGGGGTTGGCGAGGATGAAGTTGGCGTGATCGCGGATCCAGCGGCGCTGGGACTGCTCGGTGTCGCCGTCGTACGTTTCCGCCCGGACCGTGGGGAGCTTGAGCGCGCGGATCGCTGCCAGCTGGTCGGCTGCAAGTGCTTTGGTGGGAGAGAGATACAAGGTGACCGCGCCATCGTCGTGGATCTTGCCCGGCTCGGACAGCACCCGCAACTCGGAACGATGGATCGCATCGAGGGCAGGCAGCTGATAGGCCAGCGACTTCCCGGAGGCGGTCCCCGTGGCGATGACGACGTTCTGGCCGGAGTGGGCGAGCTCGGCTGCTTCGATCTGGTGCCGGTACGGTTCGTGGATGCCCAAGGTTCCGTAAGCGGCAACGACATCTGGATGGGTCCAGGCCGGCCATGGCTCATGGATCGCCTGGCGTGCCGGAATAGTGCGGACGTGTCGCAACTGCTCCGGGTCCGGGCTCCTGCCCAGAAGGGAGATCATCGATTCAGTTGCGTTCACTTGAACATTCTGTCACCGCGCCGGAACCGACCGGCGCCGAAGGTCGGCTACGCCTGAGAAAGGTCGGCTACGCCACAGACAGGTCAGTCTCGTCGACCCGGTTGGTGGACATCATGAGTACCTGGCACACGTGCTTCCAGCCAAGGTGCGAATAGAGGTGCTGTCCGTCCAAGGAAGCCAGGAGGAGACCGCTTTCAACATCGTATTGAAATGCCTGCGCGGCGAGGGCTTTCATGATGAAACTGCCCAGGCCCCGGCGCTGGTAGTTGGGTTCGGTGACGATCTTGTCGAACACTGCTGTCTGCCCGACCACGAACACCTGACCGCTGGCCGCCACCTTTTCGCCGGCATGGACCACCGCGTAGTGGACGCCCTTGCTTTCGGACGTCGTGAGCTTGAGGTCGTCATCCGAGAGCCACGGATCTTCGGCGTCCTGAGTCCCCATGTCCACGATCATCATGGTCTGGGAATCGGAAGTGACGTTCAGCCCGTTCTCGCGGGCCAATTGGGTGTAGCGTCCTATGTCGTTCGTGAGGATCGTCAGGATACGAGTGTCCGCCTGGGCAGTCTTGGCAGCCAGGTCGGCGAACTCGGCATCCGACGGGTCGTAGGCAAAGTATTCCCAATCGCCGGTCTTGTCCGCACGCAGGGCCGCCGGGAACCGGCCTTCCTTTCGCGTTTCGTAGCTCCGGGACCCGGACCAGCCAGCCACCCAGACTTCGAGCAGCTCGGCGATGTCTTCAACCAAGGCGTCGTGACTCATGTAGAGAGACTATGCCAGCGGTCTGGGAATCAACAGGGGCGGTCAGTAACAGCTCCATTAACACTTAGAGCAGCCCGACGACGGCCCGACAGCTGGGTTTGGGGCCACCAAGTACCCTTAAATACGTGGCTTTAAACAGAATTGTGCTCTTCTATGGCTTTACTCCGATCGCGGACCCGGACGCCGTTCGGCTCTGGCAACGTGCCCTGTGCGAGAAGCTCGGCCTGACCGGGCGCATCCTTATTTCGCGCGACGGCATCAACGCCACAGTTGGCGGGGAGCTGAACAACGTCAAGCAGTACGTGAAGACCACCAAGGAATACAAAGCCTTCCACGGTATCGACTTCAAATGGTCCGAAGGCGGAGCCGACGACTTTCCGAGGCTCAGCGTCAAGGTTCGCGATGAGATCGTGTCCTTCGGCGCCCCCGGCGAACTGAAGGTGGATGAGAACGGCGTCGTCGGCGGCGGCACCCACCTTCAGCCTGAAGAGCTCCACGCGCTCCTTGAGGAAAAGAGGGCGGCCGGGAAGGATGTGAAGTTCTTCGACGGACGCAACGCCTTCGAAGCCCAGATCGGCAAGTTCAAGGACGCGATTGTTCCCGACGTTGCCACGACCCACGACTTCATCAAGGAACTCGACTCGGGAAAATACGACGATCTCAAGGACCAGCCTGTCGTCACCTACTGTACAGGCGGAATCCGTTGCGAAGTCCTTTCCAGCCTCATGGTGAACCGCGGTTTCAAGGAGGTTTACCAACTCGACGGCGGGATTGTCCGCTACGGCGAAACCTACAAGGACCAGGGCTTGTGGGAAGGCTCCTTGTACGTTTTCGACAAGCGCATGCACCTGGAATTCAGTGAGGACGCCAAGACCATCGGCCAATGCGTCCGCTGCCAGGCGCCCACCAATAAATTTGAAAATTGCTCCAATCTGAGCTGCCGCAACCTCACACTGTACTGCGCCGAATGCGCCTCGAGCCCGGAAACGTTGCGTTGCCCGGAAGGCTGCGCTGCCTAGCCCCGGTCGTCAGATCCGGCTCACCCGGTACGCGAAATTCGCCGGTGCATTGGCGGTGATCGTGATGGCCAGGATGGCGTCCGTCTCCAGCTTCAGGACCTTGACCCGCGTGGTGCCGCACCGCAGCATCACATCGGTGAGGACTTCGCTTCCGTTCCGCACGGTGAATTCGGCGCTGCGGGCACCTCGGCACGCCAGCGTCACTGCGTACGTTCCCCCTGGCAGCTGGGTGGTCTCTTCGTCGCGGGATTCGCCGGCCGACAACACGCCGAAGCTGCTATAGAAGGACAGCCCGTTCACGTCCGGAAGCACGTCCTGCGCCCAAGCCTTCAGCGCGTCGCCCGTGACGGTTTGTCCCAGCCCAGGGTCGCGGGTCAGTACCGGATCCGTGATGGCCGCCGACGGCGGACTGCTTGCCGCCGCACGACCGTCCTCGTAGCTGTATTCGCACGACGCCATCGTGCCGCACGCCAGCACACCGCAAAGCACGACGGCGGGAATCGCCTGCCGCGTCGTCGCTACCTTCAGGGCGCGTGCCCACCCCATGATCCGACTCTACGCCGGGCTGTAGGCCCGAACGAGGGGCGGGTTACGAAGTCGGTACCAGTTGGTACGCGTAGATCACGGGAGCATCGACGCTGCTTGCGCTGATGCTCAGCGGACCGGTCGAGGGAATCTGGATACGGGACGTTTCGCGGCTGCCATTGCATGCCGCCCCGGCCTCTGTGATCTGCGTACTGCCCGAGGAAACGTCGAAGAATGCCTTGCCGCCGCCATCGCAGGCCACGGTCAAGGTGTAGCTACCCGCGGCGACGTTCGCGAAGCTTTTGACCAAGGGGTCGCGGTTCGGGATCTTCCCGGAGTCCTCCAGGACAACCCCGGCCGCCGAGGGGATTGTGGTCGCCTTCCAGGCGGGGACGTCGGCGTTGGAGACAGATCCCGCGGAGGAGCACGCCGCCATCGCCAGGGCGGCTGCGCCAATGACCAAAAGTGCGGCGCGACGCCAAGTGGAGGGGTGAAATGCCATGATTCAACGCTACCTGCTCGAATGCATCCCCACCGACGCAGGCGCCCACGCAGGCGCCCACGCAGGCGCCCACGCAGGCGCCCACGCAGGCGCCGACGCAGCCGCCCACCGGCCCCAATAGACTTGAACGGTGACTGATCCCGCAACGCCCGCCATCTTTGGGACCGCCCCCACCACCCTCGACGCTCCCCGCAGCGATCTTCCCGAGCTGCTCACTGCGCTCGCTGACGACCTGCGGAACGTTGGCTACACCGTGGACGGCGTGGCAGGACTTCTGGGAGGGTCCGCTCACGCGGCCCTCGCCCGGGATCAGCTCATCCCTGCACTCATCGTCACCGAACCGGCTGCCTTGACCGGAGACCCTGCGACGGACCGCGCGAAAGCCGCGCTCGCCGTCGTCGTCCGCTTGTGGCTTCTCGCTGTACCGCAAACCGAAGGCGACCTCGACGCCGCCCTGCCGCGCATCGGCACCGCGGGCCTGATGGAGCTTGGCCTGGTGGAGAAGAACGACGGCGGTGCTGTCGCCGCGAAAGTGGATTTGCGGCCGTACGGCTGGGATTCCAGTGAAGATGGCAGCGGCGGCGCCGAGCTGTGGGTTTCCAGCGATCTTGCCGCCCACCAGCAGCCCGGCGTGCTCCGGCATGACCATGTGCTGGGCATCGGGCAGGCATCCACCACGCTTGTCCAGACCACCATCCGGCGGCACTCGAAACGCGCCCTCGACCTCGGGACGGGCTGCGGGATCCAGACTTTCCACCTCCTGCACCACACCGAGCACGTCACGGCCACGGACATCTCCGAGAGGGCCCTCGCGTTCACCCGGTTTAACCTGATGCTCAATGCGGAGGCCCTGCACCTCGACCCGGCCGATCTCGAGGCCCGGGTGAGCTTGCGGCTGGGCTCGCTGCTGGAACCCGTCGGGGGTGAGACGTTCGATCTGGTGGTGTCCAATCCGCCTTTCGTCATAACCCCGCGAAGTGCGGGCGAGCATTCTTCGGATCAGTTCACCTACCGCGACGGCGGGCTACCCGGCGACGACATCGTCGCCAACCTCGTCCGCACCCTTCCCGATGTCCTCGCGCCAGGCGGCACGGCGCAGATGCTCGGCAACTGGGAGATCCCCGCGGGCAGCGGCTGGAGCGAACGGCCTGCGTCGTGGCTGGCGGGGTCCGGCACGGAGGCCTGGTTCATCCAGCGGGAACAGGTGAGTCCCGAGCTCTACGCGGAGACCTGGTTGCAGGACGCCTCCGAAGGCCGCGACCGTAAGCTCTACCGTGATGCTTACGCGGCCTACCTGGAGGACTTCGCGTCCCGCAACGTGGAGGCAATTGGCTTCGGAATGATCTTGCTCCGGCGGCCGCTGGGCGAGCGTCCAGGAGCTGCGCCGACCCGTTTCGAAGAAATCACCTACCCCATCGAGCAACCGATCGGCCCGCACCTTGCTGCCGCCGTCGAACGCGCCGACTGGCTGGTCACCCACGAGCTCTCCGACGCCCACCTGGTGGTGGCCGAAGACGTGACCGAGGAACGCCACCAGCGGCCCGGCGCGGAACACCCAGGCGTCATCCTGTTGCGCCAAGGCGCGGGGCTGCGCCGGACGAATCTACTGAGCACCGAGCTCGCCGGCTTCGTGTCGGCATGTGACGGCGAGTTGTCCGTCCGCCAGCTGATCGGTGCCTTGGCCGCACTGCTGGGTGGAGGGGACGACTTCGACGACGACGCATTCCGCGCCGGGCTGCTCTCCGACGTGGAGAACCTTGTCCGCGACGGCTTCCTGCTTCCCGCGGCATAGGACATTTGCGCCGGCACCGGCGGATAAACTGTTCCGGTGAATGAAGACAATGGGGTACCCACCGGGCTGGCATCCCCGAAGCGCCGGAAACGGCCCGAGAAGACGGTGGAGATCACCGACCCCAAAGCGATCCGTGCCCTTGCGCATGCCGCCCGGCTTGAGGTGATCTCGGAGCTGTATTCCACGCAGCTGAGCCGCACGGCCACAGAGCTCGCCGCGCAGACCGGGCTCACGCCGAGCGCCATGAGCTACCACCTGCGGGCCCTCCAGAAATGGGGGATTGTGACGGCTGCAGACAACGAGGGCGATGCGCGCGAACGCCGTTGGAAGGCCGCGGGTTCGGACTTCACTATCAAATCCGGCGGCAACGCTCCGAGCCCGGAGATCGCCGTCGTCGAACTCGAACTGGACGCTTTCCGGCGTCGGGCCACCGCGTTTACCCGGGCCCGGGGCGAGCGGCGCCAGCGCGGAGAGGCCGCGAACGAGGCAGCCGCCATGGTGCTGTCCAGTGACCTGCTGTACTTGACCCCGGATCAGCGAACGGATCTCAAGGCCAAATTCCAGAACCTCATCAGGTCATATGAACTCGAAGATCCCACGCGGATTCCCGAAGGGGCAGTGCGTATCGCTACGATGTGGTCGATGATTCCGGACGACCGGACGCCGTCTTCAAGCTAACCCAGAACACTGTTCCTCCACAGCACTTGTGCACATGGAAACGCACGATTCTGCAAAATATGGTGAACTAGGCCAATATGGGCACGAGCCCAAGCAATTCATTTTTCTGTAGGAGAACCGTGCCCAGCAAGGCAAAAACCGGCAAGAAACTCGTGATCGTGGAGTCTCCGGCCAAGAGCAAGACCATCGCCAAGTACCTGGGCGAAGGCTTCATTGTCGAGGCCTCGATCGGTCACATCCGCGACCTCCCACAGCCCTCGGACCTCCCTGCAGAACTGAAGAAGACCTCGGTTGGCAAGTTCGCCGTCGACATCGAAAACGACTTCAAACCGTATTACGTCGTGTCTCCGGACAAGAAGAAAAAAGTCGCCGAACTTAAGGCCCAGCTGAAAGACGCTGACGCGCTCTATCTCGCAACCGATGGGGACCGCGAGGGCGAGGCCATCGCGTGGCACCTCCTGGAGGTCCTGAAACCCAAGGTTCCCGTCTACCGCATGACCTTCGGTGAAATCACCAAGGAAGCCATCCACCGCGCCATGGACAACCTGCGCGACGTCGACAGCGCCCTCGTGGACGCCCAGGAAACGCGCCGTATCCTGGACCGCCTATACGGTTACGAAATCTCCCCGGTGTTGTGGCGCAAGGTTGCCCGTGGCCTGTCGGCCGGCCGTGTGCAGTCCGTGGTGACCCGCATGGTGGTCGACCGCGAACGCGAACGCATGGCCTTCAAGTCCGCATCGTACTGGGACCTGACGGGCCAGTTCGGTACCGGCTCCGCGACGTTCAAAGCGAAGCTTGCTGCCGTCGACGGCGCGAAGGTAGCCAGCGGCCGTGACTTCAACGACAACGGTGTCCTCACCTCCGCGAACGCGGTGCACCTCAACGAGGAACTCGCGACGTCGTTGGTCGCCGGACTTGAGAACGCGGACTTCCGCGTCCGTTCGGTCGACACCAAGCCTTACACGCGCCGTCCTGCGGCGCCGTTCACGACGTCGACCCTTCAGCAGGAGGCCGGCCGCAAGCTGCGCTTCACCTCCAAGAGCACCATGCAGATCGCCCAGCGCCTGTATGAAAACGGCTACATCACCTATATGCGTACGGACTCGTCCGCATTGAGCGACGAAGCCCTCACGGCCGCACGCCGCCAGGCCGCCGAACTGTATGGTCCCGAGTACGTGCCCCAGTCTCCCCGCGTCTACGCCAACAAGGCCGCCAACGCGCAGGAAGCCCACGAAGCCATCCGCCCCGCGGGTGACTCTTTCCGCACCCCGGCCCAGGTGGCCAACCATCTGACCGGGGACGCCTTCCGCCTCTACGAACTCATCTGGAAGCGCACCATTGCCTCCCAGATGGGCGACGCCAAGGGCTCCACCGCCACCATCCGCCTCGGCGCAGTGGCTAGCGATGGCCGCGACGCCGAATTCTCGGCCTCCGGAACGGTCATCACCTTCCCGGGCTTCCTCGCGGCCTATGAAGAAGGCAAGGACGAGAGCCGCGGCGACGACGATTCCGACGAAGCCCGGCGCCTGCCCAACGTGGCCAAGGACGATTCCCTGACCGCTTCGGAAATCGTTGCCGTTGGCCACGAGACCTCGCCACCGCCGCGGTACACGGAAGCATCGCTTACGGCAGAGCTGGAAAAGCGTGGCATCGGCCGTCCGTCCACCTACGCGTCCACGATCTCCACCATCCAGGACCGCGGCTACGTCCGGAAGCAAGGGTCTGCGCTGGTTCCCAGCTGGATCGCCTTCTCCGTGATCCGCCTGCTGGAGCAGCACTTCACCGACTACGTGGACTACGAATTCACGGCGGACATGGAAGGTGACCTGGACAAGATCGCCAACGGCCAGGCCGTCGGTGCTGCTTGGCTCAAGCACTTCTACTACGGTGAAGACGCCGATCCCGGTCTCCTGAGCATCGTCAACAACCTCGGTGAAATCGATGCCCGCGAGATCAACTCGGTGCCGATCGCCGAAGGCATTACGCTGCGCGTCGGCAAGTTCGGCCCGTACCTGGAAAGCTCGATCCCCACTATCGATCCCAAGACCGGCGAGGTCGTGGAGTCGGCGCGTGCCAACGTCCCCGAGGACCTCGCACCGGACGAGCTCACTGCGGCCAAGGCCGTGGAGCTCATGGAAACGGCCGCCCCCGAGGAACGTGTCCTGGGTGCAGACCCGCACACCGGGCACACCGTGGTTGCGAAGAACGGCCGATACGGCGCTTATGTCACGGAGATCATCCCCGAGATGACGGAAGAGCAGCTGGCAAACCAGCCGGTGGAGTACTACAAAAACGGCAAACCCAAGCCGGCGAAGAAGCCCGTCAAGGCCAAGCCGCGTACGGGTTCGCTCTTCAAGTCGATGTCCGTTGATTCGGTCACGCTCGATGAAGCCATTCAGCTCATGAGCCTGCCCCGTGTCCTCGGCGCGGACGCCGAAGGCAACCCCATCACGGTGCAGAACGGCCGCTTTGGACCTTACCTGAAGAAGGGCACGGACTCGCGTTCCATCGGATCCGAGGAAGAGATCTTCACGATCACCCTGGACCAGGCGCTGGAGATCTACTCCCAGCCGAAGCAGCGTGGTGCGCGTGCAGCCGTACCGCCCCTGGCCGAGTTCGGTCCGGACCCTGTTTCGGAGAAGAACATCGTCGTGAAGGAAGGCCGTTTCGGCCCGTACATCACCGACGGCGTCACCAACATCACGGTTCCGCGCGCCACGTCCTTGGAGGAGCTGACCCGGGAGCAGGCCATCGAGCTGCTTGCCGAGAAGCGCGCCAAAGGCCCGGTCAAGCGGACCACCACGACGGCCCGCAAGGCGCCTGCGAAGAAGGCTGCTGCGAAGAAGTAACTGTTGCCGTGGACGCGCCAGCGCGCTCAGGACACGCATATTTCCTGAGGACACCGGAATTCGGGCGTCCTCAGGAAATATCTGTGTCCCGGGGAATTGTCCGTGTCCTCAGTGCAGAGAGGGCGGAGAGCGGCCCGGGAATTGCTTCGGGCAGGGGAACCGTGATCGAGTGGAACCATGACAGATCAGCCTGCAGCCCCGGATTCCCTGCCCTTGAACGACCTTGAGTCCAAGCTCGCAAAGTCCGGGCAACCCGACGCGAACCCGGTGGACGTCATCCTGGCCTTCCTGAACAACGAGGTCTACATCCTGAGCACCGACTCCTTGGATAAGCCTGACGCCGCCGTGGAGCCGCTTGTCCTCGCGAACTCAGAGGGCCAGCCTGTCCTCGCCGTGTTCAGCCACCCCAGCCGGGTGGAGTCGCACTTCCTCGAGGCTGCGCCCAACGTCCTTGGCACCCACGGCTCTGCGATTCTGGACAGTATCGGTGACGAGCTGGGCCTCGTGATCAACCCCGGCAGCGAGCACGGCTTCGAGATGGGCCCGGAAGGCATCGCTAACGTCCGCCGCGACTTCACCCGCGCCGACGAAGCCGACGAAGCCGCCGAAGCCGACCGCCCGGCCGCAGACGCGACCGTGGAAGCACGCACCGACGGACCCCGGGACTAATTGACTAACCGCCGGCACGAATCGGCAGTCGAACTTGCTTCACACGCTTCGAATCGGGGAATAATGGCAGAATGCGTCTTGGCGTCCTAGACATCGGTTCCAACACCGTCCATTTGCTTTTGGTGGACGCGCATCCAGGCGCACGCCCGGTCGCGTTTGCCTCCCATAAGCGACCACTTTCGCTCGTTCAGTTCCTGGACGCCGACGGTAACATCAACGACGCCGGACAACACGAGTTGATCGAATTCGTCCTCGAAGCGTGGGAGTTCGCAGCCCGTCACAAGGCCGAGGACCTCCTGGCTTTTTGTACTTCGGCCATCCGCGAAGCCACCAACGGCGTCGAGGTCCTTGCCCGGGTGAAGCACGAGACCACCGTGACCCTGCAGGAACTGACCGGCAGCGAAGAAGCATCCATGACGTTCTTCGCGGTCCGGCGCTGGTACGGCTGGGGCGCCGGCCCGATCCTGGACCTGGACATCGGCGGCGGCTCCTTCGAAATGGCGTTTGGCCAGGACGAACTGCCCGAGCTCGCAGTGTCCGTACCGCTTGGCGCCAGCCGTTTGACCAGGGACTGGCTCCACTATGACCCTCCCACGGCCAAGAGCGTCAAAGAGCTGCGCAAGTACATCCGCCATACCCTCAAGCCGGTGGTGCGTGAGTTCAAGCAATTGGGCCGGGCCAACCTGGTGGCCGGAACGTCCAAGACCTTCCGATCGCTTGCCCGCATCGCGGGTGCGGCACCGAGCGGCGCCGGTCCGTACGTCAAACGCGAACTCCACGCCACGGACCTGGGACTCTGGGCGCAGCGGATCTCGGCCATGACCGTCGAGGACCGGCTGTACCTCCCGGGCGTCTCAGATGCGCGGGCGGCGCAGATCCTTGCGGGTGCGCTCGTCGCTGAGGCCGCATTGGAAATGTTCGAGTTTCCCAGCATGGAGATCTGCCCCTGGGCCCTGCGCGAGGGATTGATACTGCGCCGGCTCGACCAGCTGATCTTCGACGGCCCGCTGGCCCCGGCCCCGCATGTCGGGCTCGGAGGCGCGGTACCGGTACCACGCCTGGGCGCCAACGCCGGAACGGCCGCGCCCGCGGCAGTATCTTTACCAATCCCCATCGCCGGGAGGCAGGCCAACTAACATGAGCACCGACGTCGAGCATTCCGAAGAAGACACTCCGAGGATCCCGGTGGCGCTATCCAGCGCTTCCGTCTATCCGCTCAGCGTCCATGACGCCTTTGCCGTGGCCCAGGACCTGGGGTACGACGGTGTCGAGGTGATGGTGACCAACAACGCCACCAGCCAGAACCCGGATGCCCTCATCCAGCTAAGCCATCGATACGACCAGCAGATCGTCTCCATCCACGCCCCCACCCTGCTCCTGACCCAGCAGGTTTGGGGTCCGGCGTGGAACAAGATCGAGATGTCCTGTCAGATGGCGCGCGAAGTCGGCTGCAACACTGTAGTGGTCCATCCGCCGTTCCGCTGGCAGTCGAACTACGCGGAGAACTTCGCTGCCGGTGTGCGCGAGATCGCGGCGATGTACCAGGTGCACATTGCGGTTGAGAACATGTACCCGTGGCGCGTGCGCGGCCGTGAGGCGCTCGCTTACCTTCCGCACTGGGATCCGATGGGCCAGGATTACGACGACGTGACCTGGGACTTCTCGCACGCGGCCACAGCGGGTGCCAACAGCCTTGAGGCGATACGGGCGCTCGGGAGCAAGCTGCGCCACGTCCACCTCACGGACGGTTCGGGCTCGGGCAAGGACGAACACTTGATCCCCGGTTACGGAACCCAACAGTGCGCCGAGGCGCTGCAGTATCTCGCATCCAACGGATTCGAGGGCACCGTGGTTGCCGAGATTTCAACGCGCAAAGCCAAAGCTGCCGGTGAACGCGAGGAATGGCTCGCCGAAACGCTGCGCTTCGCGCGCCAGCACCTGGGGGCGCCGCTCGTGGGAGCTTTCGAGATCTAGGTTCCTTAAACGAGAAAGCACCGGCGGTCGATACGGGAAAATGGGGGGAAACCCGTTCGACCACCGGTGCTTGTGGCGGACATCCCCATGCCCGCCTCATCACTCGCACCCTCAATGAGGTAATTACTAAGTTACGGAGCGATTTTGGGTGCAGCCTGCAATAACCTTGGGAACTAGCTGGGAATCCTGCGCGGCCCCGGAAAGCCTTGCACTGGTTCTGCGGTGGCGCGGCTGAACTGGCATCATGGAGCCATGAGCAACCGAATCGCATTCCTTGGCTGTGGGTCCATGAACGAGGCCATCCTGGGTGGCCTGCTTGCCGCCGGAACGGATCCCTCGGACGTCGTCGCAACCGTACGTCGAGCAGAGCGCGCCGCCGAACTGGCTGAGCGCCACCATGTCATGACCATCGCCGGAGCCGAGGAGCCAGACAACAACAAGCTGGCTACGAAGGGCGCCTCGGTTGTCATACTTGGCGTCAAGCCTGTCGGCATTGCCGATCTCGCACGGGAAATCTCGCCCTCGCTGGCTAAAAACACCATTGTGATGAGCGTTGCCGCGGCCGTGTCCATCGCACAGCTGGAAGCAGCCCTTCCCGCAGGTCAGCCGGTCATCCGCACCATGCCCAACACTCCTGCCAAGCTCGGACGAGGCGTAGTCTCCGTTTCGCCCGGGACCAACTGCACTCCCGAGCAGCTCCAGCTGGCCAAGGACATCCTCGCCGCCGCAGGCACCGTGGTGGAGATACCAGAGGAGCAGGTGGATGCATTGTCCGCCATCAGCGGCTCGGGCCCTGCGTACGTGTTCTACCTTGCCGAGGCCATGGCGGCCGCCGGCGTCGAGCTTGGCCTGGATCCGGAGCTCTCCCTCATGATTTCCCGCGAGACCGTGGCAGGCGCGGGTTTCATGCTTGCCGAGCCGGGTGCGGACCCCACTGCGCTGCGCATCGCAGTGACCAGCCCCAACGGCACCACGGAACGTGCCATCGCGGCATTCAACGACGGCGGCATCCCCGCGATCATCGCCGACGGAGCCCGCGCAGCAGCAGCCCGGGCTGCGGAGATCACACAGCAGCTCGCCTAGGTCCAGGCGGCCGCACCGCGGCTACGGCTCTATTCGCACCGCGGCTACGGCCGCGCCGCGAACCGTTCCAGCAGGTCCACGTGCCCGGAGACAATCAACATGTCGCGGCCGGAAACCTTCGTGTCCGGCCGGGCATAGGTGAAGTCCTCGCCCGGGGATTTCACGCCGACAATGGTCACACCGTACTTGGAACGGACCTTGGATTCATCCAGGGTGAAGCCCACGGTTTCCTTGGGCGGGTACATTTTCACGATGGCGAAATCGTCGTCGAACTCGATGAAGTCCAGCATGCGCCCGGAGACCAGGTGTGCCGCACGGACGCCGGCGTCGGCCTCGGGGTAGATGACGTGGTTGGCGCCGATGCGGGTGAGGATCTTGCCGTGCGAGGCAGTGATCGCTTTCACCCAGAGGTGTTCAATGCCCAGATCCACGAGGTTCACCGTGATGAGCACCGAGGACTCGATCGACGTTCCCACGCCCACCACCGCAGAGCTGAACTCCTGCGCGCCCAGCTGGCGGAGGGCATCGATGTTGGTGGCGTCCGCCTCGACGACGTGGGTCAGCACGGAAGCCCAATTCTGGACGAGCGTGCGGTCCCGCTCGATGGCCAGGACTTCGCGTCCCTGCTTGACGAGCTGCTCGGCGGTGGCAGCACCGAATCGGCCCAAGCCGATCACCAGCACGGGCGCATTGTGCGCCGGCCGGTTGGGGGCGCCTGTTGAATTAGCCAATGATCGGCCTCTCTTCCGGATAATGGAATAGCTGCCTGCGCTGGCGGAGGGCCAGGGCGGAGGCAAGGGTTATGGTGCCGATGCGGCCGGCGAACATGAGGATGGCGAGAACGTAGACGCCCGACGGCGGCAGCTCGGCGCTGAGGTTCGTGCTGAGTCCCACGGTTGCAAAGGCTGAAATGGTTTCGAAGAGCACCCGGTCCAGGCTGGCGCCGCTGATGGCCAACAGCAGGAATGCGGATGCGCACACCAAGGTGGCACCGGCGACGATCACCGAGATGGCTACCCGCATGGTGCCTTCGGGGATCGTGCGCCCGTAAACTTTGACGTCGTCGTCGCCCCGGGCCTCAGCGACGATGGCGAGGAACATGACCGCGATGGTGGTCACCTTGATGCCGCCCGCCGTCGACGCCGAACCGCCGCCCGCGAACATGAGCGCGTCTGACAGGAGCCTCGTGGTGGAATCCATATGACTCTGGTCAACCAGGTTGAAGCCACCGGAGCGCGTCATCACCGAGGCGAAAATGGAATGCGTGATCTTGTCCCCAAAGCTCATGTTGGCGATGGTGTTGGTGTTGTCCCATTCCATCAGGGCCCAAAGGACTGCGCCGGCAACGAGGAGAATCAGCGAAACCTGGATGGTGAGCTTGGTGTGGAGGCTCCACTTCTTCCAATTGAGGCCGTGCTTCCGGAGCACCAGCATCACGGGGAAGCCCAAGCTGCCGAGGAACACGCCGAGCATGAGCGGCACCAAAATCCACAAGTCCGCCTCGTACGGCACAATGCCGTCGGAATGGGGTGTGAAACCGGCATTGTTGAAGGAAGAGATCGAGTAGAAGGCCCCGTGCCATACGGCCTGCCAGAAGTCCTCTCCGAGTGTCAGGAACCGGGGGATCATCGCAACGGCCAGTATGGCCTCGATGGTCACGGACGTCGAGATGACGATCCGCAACAAGGTGCCCACTTCGCCCAGGCGTCCTGCGTTGTTCAAGGCCTCCTGGGCGATGAGTTTGCCCCGCACTCCCAGCCGTTTGCTGACCATGAGTGCCAGGAGGGAAGCGAGCGTCAGGGCGCCCAAGCCACCCACGAAGATGCCCAGAAGAATGACGAGCTGGCCGAAAAAGGTCCAGTGCGTCGCCGTCGACACAACCGTCAAGCCAGTTACGCACACGCTGGAGACAGCGGTGAACAGGGCTTGGTGGATAGGAGTGACCGAACCGTCGGCCGATGCCGCCGGCAGGGAAAGCAGCCCGGTGAACAAGAGAATCGCGAAGACGTACGCCGTCAGCGCCAATCGCGCAGGCGTGGTGTTGGCGATGTTGTCGATGAAGTCGCGGAGACCCGTGAAAATCCACAGGCCTCCCCGCTCCGGCTGGACGGTTTGCCAGCTGGCCGGGTCTTGGGACCTCGACTGGCTCTGAGTCATGGCGGTGCTGTTCGCTTCTGGTCGATTGATTCTGCTTTCCTGAGTAGTAAACCACTAATCGCACGCTGTAACGGGGCAAGCACCTTCCCGCCGCTCGGGTAGCCTGTCATTGATGACTTCCTGGGCAGGCCCCCGTCCGTCCCCGCTGCCAACGACGGTGGCGTGGGATCCCGCCATGACCGCATACAATTTCGGTTCCTCGCATCCGATGGCCCCCGCGCGGCTTGAATTGACGGCCAGGCTCGCCACGGCGCTCGGACTCTTCGACCTTGAGCATGTGTCTGTCCAAGCGCCCGAGGTCGCGTCCGACGTCGAACTCCTGGCAGTGCACAGTGCCGAATATGTCGCCGCAGTGCGCCGTGCAAGCGAAGACCCGACGACGCCTGACCCGGAACGCGGGCTCGGCACCGAGGATGATCCCGCTTTTGCCGGGATGCACGAAGCCAGCGCCCGGCTTGCCGGAGGGTCGTTGCTCGCGGCCGAAGCGATCCTCTCCGGGACCGCGGTCCGCGCCGTCAACTTCGGCGGCGGCATGCATCACGCCTCCCGCGAGCGCGCCAGCGGCTTCTGCATCTATAACGACGCCGCTCTCGCCGTGCAGAGGCTGCTCGACGGCGGTGTCCGGCGGGTCGCGTACATCGACGTCGATGCTCACCACGGCGACGGCACCCAAAGCATCTTCTGGAACGACCCCAGGGTCCTGACGATTTCCCTGCACGAAAGCGGCCTCTCGTTGTTCCCCGGAACGGGATTCGCCAACGAGATCGGCGGACAGGACGCCCTGGGCACGGCCGTCAACGTGGCGTTGCCTGCGTGGACGGGCGACGCCGGGTGGCTGCGCGCGTTCCACGCCGTGGTACCTCAACTCGTGCAGGCCTTCGAACCGGAAGTCATCGTGAGCCAGCATGGCTGCGACTCCCACAAACTCGATCCCCTCACGCACCTCAACCTCAGCGTCGACGGCCAACGCGAGGCGGCCACCGCCGTCGGGGGCCTCGCCGCCAGGTTCTGCGAAAACCGTTGGATCGCCACCGGGGGAGGGGGTTACGAAATCACGGGAGTCGTACCACGCACGTGGAGTCATTTGATAGGTATCGTGGCCCAACATCCCGTCCAGCTGACGGCTCCGGTCCCGGAGGCTTTCCGTAGCTATGTCAGGGAGAAGTACGGGGAATCCGTGCCCGAACTCATGGGCGACGGCGTGGACACCTGGTGGCGTTCGTGGGAGGTCGGGTATGACCCCGCCGACGCCGTGGACCGCACCATCATCGCCACCCGCAAGGAAATCTTTCCGCTTTACGGTCTGGATCCCTGGTTCGACTGATAGCTGCTCGGCCGGCCACGCAAGGCTGGGTCAACGCCGCGCGCATAGGCGAAATAGTTGATGCCTTTTGGCGTATATGTCGCTAGGGTGGGAGGCATGGTGACTGACGACGTATTTGCCGTCATTGCTGAGGCAACCCGGCGTGACATTCTGGTTTCCCTCCGCTCTGGGGATAAAGCTGTGGGGGAACTGGTGGAGGAGCTCGCAGCGAGCCAGCCCACCATTTCAAAGCATCTGAAGGTACTCCGCGAGGCGGATCTCGTCAGCATGCGCGCGCAGGGACAGAAACGCTATTACGCATTGAACCCGAAGCCGCTCGCCGGGGTTGCCAGCTGGCTGGAGACGTTCGACGTCGGTCCCGCGAAGGCTGCAACCGAAGCCGCCACACCGGCCCGCAGCCCGCGGTCCCGTACGGCTGGGCAGGGTGCAGCGGGCCAGCCGGGTGCGGCGCGGAACCAGCCCGACGGCGAGCCGCTCGCTTCTCCGGCGAGCACCGACGTCGAGCGCTTGCCTGAAACCGTTGCGGCCACCGGAGCTGTTGCCCCCGTCGCGGGTATGGACGACACCAGGCCGCAGCAGATCGGCAGGACGGTTGGCCGTGCCGCCACCAAGGCTGCGGACCTCTTGGCGAACCTGCCGAACCTGCCGAACCTGCCGAAATTCGGGCGGAAGAAGTAGCGGCAAGCCACGCCGGCGGCGGGTAAGGTTATGCGCCCAGCAGGCGTACGTGGTCCGGGTTGAGTTCCGAAATCTTCGTGACTCCGAGCAGGGCCATGGTGCGGGCCATGTCCTTCTCCAGGATCTGGATGGTGCGGTCCACGCCCGCGCGCCCGCCGGCCATGAGCCCATAGAGGTACGCGCGGCCGATCAATGTGAAGCCGGCACCGAGGGCCAGGGCTGCCACGATGTCGGCGCCACTCATGATGCCGGTGTCCAGGATGATGGCCGCGTCGCTGTTGTCCGCCTTCAGCGCCGCGGAGACCTCCGGAACGAGGTGGAGCGGAATCGGTGCCCGGTCCAGTTGGCGACCGCCGTGGTTTGAGATCACGACGCCGTCTGCGCCGTGGTCCACCACCTTGCGGGCGTCTTCCACCGTCTGGATGCCCTTGACTACGAGCTTGCCCTTCCAGGTTTCGCGCAGCCAGTCGAGGTCGTCGAAGGTCAGGGTGGGATCGAACATCGAGTTGATCAGATCGGCCACGGTTCCCGTGTAGCGGGAGAGTGAGGCGAAAGTCAGCGGCTCGTGCGTGAGGAAGTTGAACCACCATGCGGGCCGGTACGAGGCATCCAGGACGGTCTTCACGGTGAGCGCCGGCGGAATGGTCATGCCGTTGCGGACGTCCCGCAGCCGGGCGCCCGCGACGGCGGTGTCCACGGTGACCATAAGGGTGTCGTTTCCGGCCTTGGCGGCTCGCTCGATCAGCTCCAGGGAACGGTCCCGGTCCGTCCAGAGGTAGAGCTGGAACCAGTTGCGGCCGTTCGGAGCCGCCGCGGCCACGTCCTCGATGGAAGCCGTGCCCATCGTGGAGAGGGTGTACGGAATACCGGCCGCTTCGGCCGCCTGCGAGCCCGCGTACTCTCCCTCCGACTGCATCATCCGGGTGAACCCCGTCGGCGCGATGCCGAACGGAAGCCGGGATTCCTTGCCCAGGATCCCGGTCCTGAGGTCGATATTGGAGACGTCGCGCAGGATCCCCGGGCGGAACTCGATGTCCTGGAAAGCCTGGCGGGCCCGGCGAAGGGTGATCTCCGCTTCCGCTGCACCGTCCGTGTAGTCGAACGGGGCCTGGGGAGTGCGCCGCTTGGCCATGTCCCGCAGTTCCCAAATGGTTGATGCGCGGCGCAGCTTCGCCGCGTTGCTGAACTCGGGCTTCTTGAACTTCATGAGGGGCGCGAGGTCCGAGTATTTGGGAACCCGGCGCTTCAGTGCTGCGGGGCGTCCGACGGCGGTGGGGACGTTCGCGGGCACCTCAAGGGAAGGGGTGTTGCTCGGCTGGACGGTCTGCGTCATGATGCTGTCTCCCGTGGACTTGTGTGGTTAGACCACACTCTATGCCATGTGGTCCAACCACATCAACTACTATTTATCCATGCGAACGCACGAGCTCGTCCTGGGTTGGATCGAAAAGCAATTGTCCGACGGGCATTTGGTGCTTGGTGGGCGGCTTCCCGCCGAGCGGGCGCTGGCAGAGCAGCTGGAAGTCTCGAGGACCTCGGTCCGCGAAGCCATCCGGATCCTCGAAGCCATGGGCTTGGTGCGGGCAGGTGTCGGCTCCGGCAAGGACGCCGGGACGGTGGTCATCGCGGAACCGGCCATGGCCCTCGGCGCCGCGCTCCGCCTCCATGTCGCCACGCAGCATTTGCCCGTCGCCGACATTGTCGAAACGCGGGTCCTGCTCGAATCGTGGGCTGTGTCCCGCGCCAAGGCCGACGCCCCCGAATTCGGGGAGGCAGCGAGGCTCCTGGACGAGATGGACGCAAGCTCCGCCGTCGACGACTTCCTCGCGCTGGACGTCGCCTTCCACCTGGCGCTGGCGGAAGCCGCCGGAAATGCCGTGGTGAGCACCATCATGGGCTCGCTCCGCGAAGCGATTGAGGGGTACGCCGCGGCGCTCACGGCGAACCTGCCGGATTGGGAAAGCACCGCCCGTCGCTTGCGGTCCGAGCACCGCGCCATCTTGGAGGCAGTGAACGACGGCGACGGCGGCCGGGCAGCGACGCTGGTTGCCGCGCACATCGAGGGGTACTACCGGGAAGCCGGGCTGGGCCAAGCCCCTGCTGAAGCTAGGCCTTGACGGGTCCGGTGCTGCCCCTGAGCTCAATTCGGGGCGGAAAGTAGTTCGTGGGGGATGCGGCGTCGTTGGTCTGGATCTGCTCCCGCATGCGGCGCCACGCAAGGTCTCCGAGATCGGAGATCGGCACCGCGGCGGTGGTAAGTGGAGGCATGGTGTACCGAGCGAAGGGCATGTCGTCGAAGCCGGTGAGCGACAAGTCTTCCGGCACGCGGATACCGCGCTGGCTTAGTCCGCTCAGGAGGCCCATCGCCGCGACGTCATTGAAGACGAGGATGCCGGTGGCCCCGCACGAGGCGACGGCATCGCTTGACTCGAATCCGGCGTCGAACGTGTTGCCTCCAGGAATGAACTGCAACTCGACATTCGGAAATTCTGCGGTGAACTTCTCGAGCCCGCGGAGGCGCTGCACGTTCGAGGCGCTTCGGTCCGGTCCGGTCAGGTAGGCCAGTTTGCGGTGGCCCAATTCCACCAAGTGGGCGGCAAGCTCCTGGATGCCTTGGCCGTAATCCACCACGAGGCTGGGAGTCGGCACCGACTCGGTGGTCCGGTTGATGAGGACGAGCGGATAGAGAGTGGGGGCGAGTTCTTCCAGTTCCGCGTCGCTCATCCGGGGGGCGCAAAGAACGACGCCGTCGCATCGCCTCCGGGCTTCGCTTGCAAGGATCGCCTCTTCGCTTCGGACCTCGGAGGAATCGGCGATCAGCACGCGGTAGCCGTCGCGGGCGGCAGCGATGCTCAGCCCGCGAAGAATGGCCTGGAACGTGGGGTTGGAGAGGTCCGGCACCACGATTCCGATGGTGTCCGTCTTTCCCAGGGCCAGGCTGCGGCCCACCGGGTTTGGCTTGTATTTGAGCTCGGAGGCGGCTGCGCGCACGCGAGCGGCAATGTCCGCGTCCACGGTTGTGTTTCCGTTCATGACGCGGGAAACCGTGGCATGCGAAACACCGGCCATGGATGCCACATCTGCGATGCCCACCCGCCGGGTGTTCCTTCTGCCTGGCATGGTTTCCTTCCTGGAGCTGGGGCCGCCCTGTTCCAACGCGGCGGGGACATTTGTTCTGAGGTGAAGTTTATATTGCGTGGGGAAACGGTTTCCCTTGATGTCGTTGCATTTCAATTTGCGGACATCCGGAGCCTGAGGTTATGGTTTCGCTATGACTAAGCGTTGGTATGCGTATTTTTCGTTGGCTCTGGAGGGGCCCGCGTCTAACTGACACGCATCCAACTTTCCTTCAGAGCCAACAGGGCAGAGATGATTCTCTGCCCTTCGCCATTTCCAGGCGGGCTCTGAGCAGGGTCCGCTCCTCTCCGGAACAGGACCACTTTCATGACCAGCATCGCCGCAGAGCCCACCACACATAACGTCGACGTCGAGAATTCCCGCGCCCAGTCGACGTCGAACCTGCGCGTCAGCCGCTTCGAGCCGCTCCCCACCCCGCAGGAAATCAGCGCGGAACTGCCGCTCGACGCCAAGTCCGCCGCCGTCGTCGAGCGCGGACGCGACGGAGTCCGCGCCATCATGGACGGCGTGGACGATCGCCTCCTGGTGATCGTAGGCCCTTGCTCCATCCACGATCCGAAGGCCGGCCTGGAATACGCGCGCCGGCTGGTCAGCCAGGCCGAGAAGCACAAAGAAGACCTTTTGATCGTCATGCGGGCGTACTTCGAGAAGCCGCGCACCACGGTTGGCTGGAAGGGCCTCATCAACGATCCCCACCTGGACGGCAGCCACGACATCGCGGCCGGACTCCGTGCGGCGCGTGGATTCCTTCAGCAAGTCACGGCCCTGGGCCTGCCGACCGCCACCGAATTCCTGGAACCCATCAGCCCGCAATACATGGCCGACCTCGTGGCGTGGGGCGCCATCGGTGCGCGGACCACCGAGAGCCAGATCCACCGCCAGCTTGCCTCCGGACTGTCTATGCCGATCGGCTTCAAGAACGGGACCGACGGCGACCTGCAAGTCGCGATCGATGCCTGCGGTGCTTCGGCCGCGCCCCAGGCGTTCCTGGGGATCGACGGCGATGGCCGCGCCGCCCTAGTGGCGACTGCGGGCAACCCGGACACGCATGTGATCCTGCGCGGTGGCCGCAAGGGTCCGAACTACGCCGCCGAGCAGGTCGCAGTTGCGTCGGAGAAGCTCTCGGCGAAGGGGTTGAACCCGCGGCTCATTGTTGACGCAAGCCATGCCAACAGCGGCAAGAGCCACCATCGGCAGGCCGAAGTCGCTTTGGAGATCGGTGCGCAGTTGGAAGATGACGTGGCTTCGCCGATCGCCGGCGTCATGCTGGAGAGCTTCCTTGTCGGCGGGGCGCAGAACCTGGATGTGGAGCAGCAGTCTGCTGGCCAACAAGAGCTGGTGTACGGCCAGAGCGTCACGGACGCCTGCATGGAATGGGACGTCACGGTGTCCGTCCTGAACCAGTTGGCGGCCTCGGCCCGCAAGCGTCGGGTGGCTGCTTCCAACTAAGTGAAACCTAGTCTCCAGTTGGCCGAAAGACTTTCACTTTGGTACCAGCAGCCTCTAGAGTATCTAGCACATGGTTGTTTGATGGCTCAGCATCGGCACACCAGGTAATGAATGCTGGGGTTCGCCGCTAACCGCTGAGAGCAAAGGAATATGGAGAAATGTCCGCAGAGACTAACTTCTCGAACGCGCGTTTCATGACAGTGGCTGAAGTTGCCGAAGTCCTCCGGGTTTCCAAAATGACCGTGTACCGTCTGGTCCACTCGGGAGAATTGCCGGCCGTCCGATTTGGACGATCATTCCGGGTCCCCGAAGAAGCCGTGAGCCAGTACCTCAAGGGCGCGGTCGTCGACGGACACTCGGAGACGGCTTGAGTCCTGCCCGGTTCCCGAAGGGGCCGGCGGTCATCGGGTGCCCCCGATAAGCGGTACCCTGTTAAGGAACGTTTTACGTCATTGTAAGAATCTGTCAGTTGTAAAGTCTGTTGCTCAGTTCAAGGACCTCACCCAGCAGACAGAATCTCAATCTAGTTTGGTAAGGAACTTACGTGGGTTCAGTTATTAAGAAGCGCCGCAAGCGTATGGCCAAGAAGAAGCACCGCAAACTGCTTCGTAAGACCCGCCACCAGCGTCGCAATAAGAAGTAGAGATACTTCCTACAGCGTGAATGCCCGTTGCCTCTCAAGGCGGCGGGCATTTTTGCGTCCATTCCCCGGAGACGCTCGCTCAGGTATGTGGGCCGTTTCGATGACGCTCGCTCGGGTATGTGGGCCGTTTCGATGACGCTCGCTCAGGTATGTGGGCACATGGCGATTCTTACCTCATATGTGAGCGAGGGTTGCTGGAGAGGGGGCTATATGTGAGCGAGGGTTGCTGGAGAGGGGGCTATATGTGAGCGAGGGTTGCTGGAGAGGGGGCTATATGTGAGCGAGGGTTGCTGGAGAGGGGGCTATATGTGAGCGAGGGTTGCCTGGGGGTTAGGCCCTCGGGCTGCGGAACTTGGAGAAGCCCCGCCACAAACCGTAGACGGCGCCACCGACGGTCGCGGCTTTGAGGCCGAGTGTGGCTGCCCGGCGGCCGGACCGGAAGTCGTAAACGGGCCAGTTGTTCTCCCGCGCATGGCGGCGAAGCCCGGCGTCGGGATTGATGCACACCGGGTGGCCCACCAAAGTGAGCAGCGGGATGTCGTTATGTGAATCGCTGTACGCCCAACAGCGCTTCAAGTCCAGGCCTTCTTCGTCCGCAACGCGCTGCACAGCCACGGCTTTGGCCGGTCCGTGGAGGATCTCGCCCACGAGCCGCCCCGTGTATGCGCCATCTTCGACTTCGCCGACGGTACCCAGGGCCCCGCTCAGGCCGAGCCGCGTGGAAATGACAGTGGCAACTTCGATGGGCGTGGCGGTCACGAGCCAGACCTTCCGGCCAACACGCAGGTGCTGTTCTGCCAGGGCCTTGGTGCCGGGCCAGATCCGCGACTCGATCATCTCGTCGTAGACCTCTTCGCCCAGCTCCTTGATATCGGACACCTTGATACCGGCCGCGAGGATCAGCGCGGAATCCCGGACGGAATGGACGTCCTCCATTTTTTCGCCCCGCAGGACGAACTTGAACTGCTTCCAGGCAAAACCCGCGGCTTGCGAGAGCGTGAAGGCCTTGCGTTCATACATCTTCCGGGCGACGTGGAAGAGGCTGGCACCCTTCATGAGGGTGTTGTCGACGTCGAAGAATGCGGCTTCGCCGTGTTGCTGCGTTGCAGTCGGCGCGGTGGCCACAACGGCGTTCTTCTCGACGGGCATGCCTTGAGTCTAGTCAATCGCCCGGCCCCCTGCCGTTCGCGACGGCCGTGCCGACGTTGAAGCGATAACGTTGAACCATGCCAAATCCCGACGTCGTACTCCTCACCAAAGCTGACTGCCACCTTTGCGCCGCGGCGCGTGACGCCGTCGAACGCGTGACCTCAAGCCTTGGGCTCACGTGGACGGAACAGTCGATCGACACTGACCCGGTCCTGCGCGAGCGCTACGCCGAGGAGATCCCGGTGGTATTGGTGGACGGAATTCAGAGGGATTTCTGGAAAATCGACGAGGCACGATTGGTGCGGGTCCTGAAGAAGGCCATCGCCGCCTGAACATGCGTGCAGAGCTTTGTTGGCAATAGAGTGGGAAAACAAAGCGACGCAATGGAGAAGAACGTGACTGCGCTGGAACCGTCCGCCGAAGCTGTACCCGGGGACAAGGACTCTGCCGCGAAGCAGATACCGCCCGCGGCTGTGGCCCGGATGACGCTTTACCTGCGCGCTCTTAACTCCCTCTTGGGCGAAGGCGTGGAACGGGTTTCCTCCGAGGCTTTGGCTGAGGCGTCGGGAGTCAGTTCGTCTACGTTGCGCAAAGACCTCTCCTACGTCGGCTCCTATGGAACGCGGGGCGTGGGGTACGAGGTCCAGTACTTGAGCCGGCACATCGCGGCGGCGCTCGGCCTGACCCACGACTGGAAAGTGGCCATTGTGGGCGCCGGAAACCTTGGCAAAGCCTTGGCCAGGTACGGCGGATTCGAGTCGCGTGGGTTCGACGTGGTGGCGATCCTCGACGCCGATCCCATGATCATCGGGAACGAAGTCGGCTGGCTGCGGGTCAGCGACGCCGCCAATCTTGAAACGGTCCTTCAGCGGACCGGCACCAACATGGTTGTCCTGGCCCTTCCCGCAGCGGTGGCACAGGATGTCTGCGACCGCGTGATCAGCGCCGGTATCCGCAGCATCCTCAGCTTTGCTCCAGTGCTGCTCCAGGTTCCGCCCTACGTGAATCTGCGGAAGGTGGACATGGCCACTGAGCTTCAGATCCTGGCGTATCACGCACAACGGGCGCAGACCCCAGGCCAAGCCCTCTAGGCGAAGCCGGGTCTGCGCCCGTTGTTGGTTTTGTTCCTAGCTATAGGCCCTGTGGCCGTTCGCCGTATGGCCTAGCGGCCGTAAGGCGCCTGGCCGTAGGGGTTCGCGAACGGCTGGGCTTTCCGGAAGTACGGCGCCGAGGCCGGCAAGTACAGCAGCACGATCGCGGCGATGCCCAGAAGGATGGTGATGGTGCCCATGCCGATCTGGGTCAGGCCCAGCAGGGAAATTCCGGCAAAAACCGTGCCCAGGATGCGTGCCCAGTTCTTCCCCTTGCGGACATTGAACGCAACCAGTGCGTAGAGTCCGGCAAAGATCACCGAGAAAATAACCAAGACGGTGACCAGAATGTTGATAAAGCTGCTGGTGTCTATGCCTGAAGCGCTGGTTCCCTGCGCCGACAAGGCCTGATCCAGCATGCTCTTGCCCGCCGGCGAGTTCAGCGTGGCGATTGTGAAGGGAATGCCGATCAAGGTCAGTACACCGGCGGCAATCATGAGCCAGAAGGAGATGTTGACCAGTTGCGGGACTCCCGACGTCGCAGCGGGCTGCTGGCTCGGCCAGGCGACCGGTCCGCCCTGGCCGTACTGCGGGACGGAAGGCTGGCCGTACTGCGGCTGCTGTGGTGCCTGCTGGCCGTACTGTGGAGCCTGCTGGCCATACTGCGGAGCCTGCTGCCCGTACTGCGGCGCGGAAGGCTGGCCGTAAGGGGGCTGCTGACCCTGCTGCGGAGCCTGCTGCCCGTACTGCGGTGCGGAAGGCTGGCCGTACTGGGGCGTTTGCTGGCCGTATTGCGGCTGCTGACCCTGCTGAGGTGACTGCTGGCCGTATTTCGGCTCCTCAGGGGTGGGATTCTCGCCGGGAGTGGACGGCGGGTACGGAGGGGTGCTCATGGCATTCCTTTGCGTGTCGACTGCAGATACGGCTGCCGGGTGCAACGTGCCCTGCCCCCAGCTCGGCTTAATTCCACCGTACCCCGACGGCACAGTGCTGGTGATGATTCACGGGAAGAATTCTCGCCGAACAAGCTTCGGCGGATCCCCCGTGAATGGAGCGAGGACAAACGGAAGGCCGCGGGGTCCTCCAGGGACCGGCCGCGGCCTTCAGCTATGAAATTCAGGCTTGGAACGGAGTGGCTAGACGGCGCCCTTCACTGACTTGGACCAGGCCTGCGAATTGGGCAGCCACATCAGGACCGTTGCGATGAGGCTGATGACGAAGCTGAACCAGTTATTGCTCTGTCCATTTGCCATCGCTCCGCCCACGATCGAGAGGATCAGGGAAATTCCCGCAACGACGGTCAGCGCGAGGCGGGCCCACTCCTTGCCTTCCTTCATCTTCATCGCGAAGACGATTTGGGCGGCCGCCACAACCAGAGCTATCAGTACCAAAAGGAGGACGACGACGGCGATTCCCGGCGCGAGCGTGAAGAGCACAATGGAGCCAAAGAGGCCGAGCAAGCCGCCCAAGAGGGCCAGGAGTCCGCCAATGAGCCAGATCCAGTAGGAGACCTTCAACTCTGTCGGCATTCCGGCCACTTTGAACATGCCGGAAAAACCGCCCCGGGGCAGGACATCATTGAAGTTCTTGGGACCGTCGGTAGGCATCTCGAAACGGAAACCTTCGCCGTGCCCGGGTTGGCCCTGCTGCTGGTATCCGGGAGCGGGCTGCTGGTAAGAGGGGGGCGCTTGGTAAGAAGGAGGTGCTTGGTATCCCTGCGGAGGCTGGTAACCCGCAGGAGGGACATTGCCGGGCTGCGGTGGCTGGGCTCCGGGCTGCTGAGGCTGAGGAGCTTCGTTTGGGTTACTCATGGCATCACTTTAGACCTGAGGTTTAAGGATTCATAGGAAATTCTTGGCTAATTCGCCGCTAAGTATCGGCTTTTCCCCGAACAATAGGCGGGTGACACCGCAAGCAAAAAATGGCGCCTCCGGGGCTGCACACGTGATCGTGTGCGGCCCCGACGGCGCCATTCAGTCCGGGAACCCGGAGCATCGGAAATCCGATGGATTAGGCGGCAGGTGCGATGAAAGCCAGTTCGAGGTTGATGACAACCTTGTCGCTGACCAGCACGCCGCCGGCCTCGAGCACTGCGTTCCAGGTCAGGCCGAAGTCCTTGCGGCTGATGGTGGTCTCACCGGAGACGCCTGCGCGGGTGTTGCCGAACGGGTCAACAGCCACGCCGTTGAACTCAGTCTCGATGGTGACCTCTTTGGAGACGCCCTTGATGGTCAGGTCGCCAACGAGGTCGAAGCTGTCGCCGTTGGCCTTGACGTGGCGGGAGACAAAAGTGATTTCGGGGAACTTCTCCACGTCGAAGAAGTCCTCGCCCTTGACGTGGCCGTCGCGGTTGGCGTCGCCCGAGTCGAAGCTGGCGGTCTGGATGGTTGCGGCGACCTTGGAGTCAGCCAGGCTGCTGCCGAGTTCCAGGGTGGCCTCGGCCTCGGTGAATTGGCCGCGGACCTTGCTGATGCCTGCGTGGCGGACGGTGAAGCCGATCTCGCTGTGGGAGTTGTCGAGGGTCCAGACGCCGGTGGTGACGTTTGCGGGAAGAGTCATGGGGTTCTCCTTGGGAAGGTGTGATCGTAGCTTCATCGGTCGTTCGGCCGTACTTAGTTGAAGTGTCAACCGAACCTTGTGTCAAGTATAAACATGCAAATGCATCTTTTATTCCACCTTCAGGGAACATTCTGAAGAAACTTTCAGTTCTACGAAACGTAGAAGATTTCAGATCGCCCGCCTTCTTTGAGAAACTGGTAAACATGCCCCAAGCAACTGTCCATCTGCTCCGCCATGGCGAGGTCTACAATCCCGACGGCATTCTGTACGGCAGGCTGCCCGAATTCCACCTCTCCGAACGCGGCCGCGAGATGGCCAAGATGCTCGCGGACCACTTCGCTGCCCGCGTCGCCCAGGGGGCGAACATCGTCTACCTTGTCTCCTCGCCGTTGACCCGCGCACAGGAAACCGCCCTCCCCACTTCCCAGGCGCTGGACCTCCAGATCCACACGGAACCGCGGATTATCGAGGCGGAAAACCACTTCGAAGGGCTCAAGGCCAACATCTCCGAATTCATCAAGCCCAAGCATTGGCGTGAGTACCGCAACCCGCTGCGTCCGTCCTGGGGCGAGTCTTACCAGGACCAGGTCACCCGCATGCGTGCCGCCGTCGAGGACGCCCGACTGAAAGCGATCGAACTCGGCGGCGATGGCGCTGAAGCCATCCTCGTCAGCCACCAGCTCCCCATCTACGCCATGCGCCTCAGCGCGGAAGGCCGGCCCCTGTGGCACGATCCGCGCAAGCGCGAGTGCACGCTGACTTCGGTGACTTCCCTGGTGTTCGACGCCGGCGAGGTCGCGCGGGTGGAATACAGCGAACCCGCCGCCGTGCTGCTGCCCGGTGCCGCGAAGACGCCCGGGGCATGACAATGGACCGCACAACCACGAGCCGCAATGCCAGCGGCCAGAAGACCAACGCAGCCTTGACCTCCCGCCGCAGCTTCCTCGCTGTCGGGGGTGTGGCACTCTCTGCATTGACCATGGGATTGTCCGCCTGTGCCCAGGAAGACGCCCTTGCCCAGCAAGCCAAAGCCGGCGACAACAAGAACTACGTCGCCGGGGACGGCTCGGTGACGGAATTTGCGAAGGCCGACCGTAAGGCCGCCGTCGGGATCAAGGGCACGTTGTTTGACGGAACTGCCGTGACCCCGCAGGACCTGCTGGGCAAGGTAACCGTCCTCAACTTCTGGTTCGCCGCGTGTGCGCCGTGCCGGGTTGAAGCGCCGATCCTCGAGGAACTGCACCAGGAGTTCAAGAGCAAAGGTGTCCAGTTCTACGGTGTGAACCTCCGGGACGAGAAGGCTACGGCCGACGCGTTCGACCAGACGTTCAAGCTCACGTACCCCAGCTTCAACGACAAAGACGGCGCCGTGCTGTTGTCCGTCTCCGGTATTGTCCCTCCCGGTGCAGTGCCCACCACGCTCGTGCTGGATAAAGAAGGCAAGGTTGCCGCCCGCGTCCTGGGCGAGATCGAGAAGAGCACCCTCAAGGCCCTCATCACCACCGCGGTTGCCGAGTAGATGGCCCGGACAGCGTGAACAGCCCTTTCGCCGAGACAATCCTGAGCGGTTCCTTGCTGCTGGCCATCCCCGTGGCTTTGCTGGCCGGACTCGTGTCCTTCCTGTCGCCATGCGTCCTGCCGCTGGTACCTGGCTACCTTGGCTACGTGACCGGGCTGACCGGCGTCGACCTCCAGAAGCAAAGGCGCGGGCGCATGCTCGCGGGAATCGGCCTGTTCGTCCTCGGATTCTCCTCGATTTTTGTCCTGCTCGGTGGCGCGTTCGGCCAATTGGGAACACTCATCACCGGCCCGCAGAATGCGTGGATCACGCAATTACTGGGCATTCTGGTGATCATCATGGGCGTCGTGTTCCTTGGCGGCTTCGGTTGGTTGCAGCGTGACGCCAAAATCCATGCCAAGCCGCCAGCCGGATTGTGGGGTGCTCCCTTGTTGGGCATCACGTTCGGACTCGGCTGGGCCCCTTGTATTGGTCCCACCTATTCCGCCGTCCAGTTGCTGAGCCTTTCCGGGGGGTCGTCCGCCGCGAAGGGGGCCCTCCTGGCGTTTGTCTATAGTCTTGGCTTGGGCATTCCCTTCCTTTTGATAGCCCTCGCAGTCCGCCGGGGGATGGGTGTGATGTCCTTCTTCCGCCAGCATCGCCTCGCGATCCAGCGGATGGGCGGGGGCATCCTGATCCTCCTGGGAATCCTGATGGCCACGGGAGTGTGGGGTGCCTGGGTTACCGGGCTGCAGTACTGGTTCCAAACCGATGTGAAGTTGCCGATCTGATGAGCGAGCCCGTGCAAGGTAAAAAGAAGTCCAACAAGTCCGCCAGCGAATCCGCGGAAGCTGACAAGGCCGATGCCAACGCCACTGGCAAGGCGGCAGGCAAGGCGGCAGGCAAGGCGGCAGGCAAGGCCATCGACAAGGCGAAGGCCGAGGCGGCACTGCCGGTCCTGGGGATCATAGGCATGCTGCGCTGGGCCTGGACCCAGCTGACCAGCATGCGTACTGCGCTTTTCCTGCTGCTGCTCCTGGCCGTCGCGGCGGTTCCCGGCTCGCTGTTCCCGCAGCGCCCGGCGAACCCTTCGATCGTGACGCAGTACATCAGCGACCACCCGGACTACGGCAAGCTCCTGGACTCCGTGCAGCTCTACGACGTCTATTCCTCGGCCTGGTTCTCGGCGATCTATATTCTTCTGTTCATCTCCCTGATTGGCTGTGTCACGCCACGGGCCATCGCCCACTACAAGGCGATGCGCTCCCAGCCGCCGCGGACCCCGAAGCGTCTTTCCCGCCTCCCGGAGTACGGCACGCTTGTGCTGCCCGCGGACGCCGGGATCCCGGCGTCGAAGGCTATCTCGGACGCCGCCGCTGTACTGAAGAAGCGCGGCTACCGCGTGGAGGTTCGCGACGTCGACGCCGCCATGCCTTCATTGGGTGCCGAGCGTGGCTTCCTCAAGGAAGTGGGCAACCTTGTGTTCCACGCTTCGCTGATCGGAGTGTTGGTTTCGGTGGCGGTCGGCGGGCTGTTCGGCTATAGCGGCCAGCGCATCCTGGTGGAAGGCGATACCTTCGTGAACACCTTGGTGGGCTATGACCAGTTCAGCCCGGGCACCAACTTCCAGAGCAGCTGGCTGCAGCCGTACTCAATCCAGCTGAACAAGTTCGACGTGCAGTTCGACCGGGAATCGCCGGCGCACTTCGGCCAGCCCATCGACTTCACGGCCGACGTCACTACCAAGGACACCCCGGACGCGCCCGCCAAGAAGCAGGTCCTCAAGGTCAACGATCCCGTGACGCTTGGCGATACCAGCATTTACCTGACAGGCAACGGCTACGCTCCTGTGGTCACCGTCCGGGACGGCGCCGGCAACGTCGCCATGCAGGGACCTGTCGTGGCCAAGCTGCAAGGAGACAACTACTACTCCTCGGTGGTCATCAAGGTTCCTGATGCCAAGCCCGATCAGCTCGGCTTCGCAGGGTTCTTCCTTCCCACTGCGATGGTGACGGACAAGGGCCTCGCCTACAGCGGCGATCCCTCACTCATCAACCCGCAGTTGAACCTCAACTCGTACTACGGCGACCTCGGCCTGAACAAGGGCACCCCGCAGAACGTCTTCGAGCTAGACGTAGCCAAGCTGACCCCGCTCAACGGCCGCGGCATGGCGGACAAGGCCATCGCGATCGCCCCTGGAGGCACCTACAAGCTTCCTAACGGCAAGGGCAGCATCACTTTTGACGGCGTCAAGAAGTACGTCGGCGTCGACATCCACCACAATCCGGGCCAGGCCACCGCGCTCGTGTTCGCCCTGCTGGCGGTCGCCGGACTGATTCTCTCCCTCTACCTGAACCGCCGCCGCGTCTGGGTGCGCACCGGAACCCACGACGACGGGCGCACAATGGTGGAGTACGGTCTCCTTGCCCGCGGCGAGGACCACAGGCTGGCCGGCGAAGCTGCCGCGATCCGCGAACTGCTGCAACGAGAATGGCTGCTCCACACAGAGCAGTCCACCGACACCGTTTCTTCCTCAACCTCGAAGGACCAGTAATGCTCCCCATCAACGAAACCATGGGCCAGTACAGCGAGCTTTTCATGCTGCTCGCGGCCGGCACCTACACGGTGGCGTTCATCGCTTTCGCGTGGGACCTCGCCAAGAGCAGCAAAATGCTGAAGGCAGTGGACCTGAAGGCGGCCTCTTCGGTGGCAGCCGAGGTCAAGGTTCCGGTGGCTGCCGGCCGTGCCGGCGGAAACGACGTCGGGGGACCGGCCGGCCGTACTGAGCGTCCGACGTCGGCGATCACCTCCGTCAGCCAGACCGCCGGCGGCGACATGAAGTACGCCGCCGAGCGCCGCATTCCCGCCCGCGTGGCGGTGGCAGTCGCGATCATCGGCGTGGCAATCCATGGTGCCGGAGTCATCACCCGCGCGATCGGCGCGGGCCGCGTGCCGTGGGGCAACATGTACGAGTTCCTGACCACCGGCGCTTTCCTGGTGGTTGCAGTCTTCCTGCTCTCGCTCATCCGCCGCGACCTGCGCTTCCTGGGCACCTTCGTGCTGGGCCTCGCCGTGATCATGATGGTGGCCGCGTCCGTGACGTACTGGACCCCGGTGGGCCACTTGGTCCCGGCGCTGCAGAGCTACTGGCTGGTCATCCACGTCTCCATCGCAGTGATGTCCGCGTCCCTGTTCACCTTGACGTTCGCCATGTCAGCCTTGCAGTTGCTGCAATCGCACCGGCAGAAGACTCTGGCGGCCGGCGGCGTGGACAAACTGGGCTTCATGCGGCTCGTACCGAACGCGTTGAGCCTGGAAAACCTGTCCTACCGCATCAACACTGTGGGATTCGTGGGCTGGACCTTCACCCTCATGTTCGGCGCCATCTGGGCCGAGAAAGCCTGGGGCCGCTTCTGGGGCTGGGACACCAAGGAAGTCTGGACCTTCGTGATCTGGGTGGTCTACGCCGGCTACCTGCACGCGCGCGCGACCCGCGGCTGGACGGGAACCCGTGCGGCCTGGTTGTCGATTGCGGGCTACCTGTGCGTGATCTTCAACTTCACGGTGGTCAACGTATTCTTCAACGGCCTGCACTCTTACTCGGGTCTCTCGCAGTAGGGCTGCTCTTCCGAAGGGCGCCGTGCCGTCCTGACCCTTTTTGAATTGACGACGACGGCGACACTCCGCACTTGCGGGCGTGTCGCCGTCGTTCGCGTTTCAAAAGAGGTCAGGAAGGGCGGCCTTCAAAGCGGTCAGCTGTTGACGTCGCCGCTGTCGTCGGCCTTGGATTCGCCCTTGAGCTTGCGTTCCTTGGCTTCGAGTTCGGCCTTGAGCTTCTTCAGCCGTTCGGCTTCGGCCTGGTTGCGACGGCGGACCTCCAGGTTGCGGAGAAAGTCGGGGTCGTCGTCGGGCGCGGTGGGATGGTTCGCAGGCTGCGGGGTGGGCCGGATGTTGTACGGGCGGCCGATAAGGAACCAGAGAACCGCGCCGAGAACCGGCAACAGGATCATCACCACAATCCATGCGGTTTTGGAAATTCCCCGGGTAGAGCGGCGGTCGGTGCGGATGACGTCCACCAGCCCATAGACGAACACAAGCAGGACGGCGACTACTGCAACAACGCGGAGCATACCGTCAAGTCTAGTCGCCGTCGGGCCTGGTGATAGCTGCGCGATCAGGGTGCAATCAGGCTGTGAGGCTAAACTTGATCCGTGGCTTTCCTCAAATACTCCCTGATCCGTCTGGCGATCTTCGTACCGCTCTTCGTCCTCTTCGCCCTCCTGCAGACGGGCTTGTTCCTGGCGGCGATTTTCGCGGGCCTCATCGCGTTCGCCCTCAGCTACCTGTTCTTCCAGAAGCAGCGCGACGCCGCCACTGCCGCCATGCGCGAACGTTTCTCCGGGCGGGCCAAGCCCATCCGCTCTGCGTTGGAGATTGAAGATGCCTCGATCGAGGACAGACTGGTCGATGAAAACCCCGCGGTAAAGGTCGAGAACGACCGCCGCCCCAAGGAAGCCTAGAAACCCAAAGCCCAGATGTGAGCGAGGGTTGGGGGAGGACGCCCGCTCACATATGTGGCACTTTCGACCGACGCCGGCTCACATGATGTGAGCGAGGGTTTGGGGAAACCGGGCTATATGTGAGCGAGGGCTGGCGAAAACCGGGCTATAAGTGAGCGGGCGTTCGGGGAAACCGGGCTATATGTGAGCGAGGGTTAGAATCCGTGGCTCAGGATGAGGCCCAGTGAGAACAGCACGCTGTAGCCAAGGTTTATCATTCCGGTCTGCTTGAGCACCGGGATAAGGCTCTTGCGCTTCCGGCCGTTGACCATGAGCCAGGCCGGCATGAGGCAGGCGGGAATCAGCAGCAGCACTATCAGCATCCAAGGCTTCGTGGGCGCAAGCACCACGACCAACAGGATCGCCACGGCCAGCATCAGGACGTAACTCTCGCGGGCGTGGCGGTCGCCTAGCCGCACGGCCAGCGTCCGCTTGCCCGCCGCCGTATCCGTGGGGATATCCCGCACGTTGTTGGCCATCAGCAAGGCACACGCAATCAATCCCGTGCCGATGGCGCCGATGACGGCCGGAAGGCTCACTTGACCGGCTTGCGTATAGGTGGTGCCGAGCGTTGCCACCAGGCCGAAGAAAACAAACACGAACAGGTCGCCAAAGCCCATATAGCCGTACGGATTCTTGCCGCCGGTGTACCCCCACGCAGCAAGGACGCAGCCGATTCCCACCAGGATCAGCCACCAGCTCTGCGTGATGAGCACCAGTACCAGGCCGAAAATCATGGCCAGGCCGAACGCACCGAAGGCAGCCCACTTGACCTGTGCCGGGCGTGCTACACCGGAGCCGACCAGCCGGAGCGGACCCACGCGGTCCTCATCGGTGCCACGGATACCGTCCGAGTAGTCGTTGGCGTAGTTGACCCCGATCTGCAGGAGCAGCGCCACGAGGGCGGCGAGGATGGCATTCAAGAGCCGGAAAGATTGCAGCTCGTAGGCGGCCGCTGTGCCGATCAGCACCGGAGCGATCGCCGCCGGCAGGGTGCGCAGGCGGGCGCCTTGAATCCATTGTGCAGCTGTTGCCACGTTCAGTACCTCGTGTTGTTTCGCGTTGGGGGAAGGCAAATGACGGTCAGGGAGGACGTGTCTATTCTCCCTGATGCACCTCGGTGAGCAGCTCGATCATCGCCAGCCGGTCCGGCTTTCCATTGGGGAGCATGATGAGGCCATCCGTCGTCAGCACCGTTTTGGGAGCGAGGGTGCCCAGCGATTCCTGGCAGCGGGCCTTGTAGTCCGCGATGCTTTCCGGGGAGCTGTCCTCGACGGCAACATAGGCGGCCACCGCCTGGCCCCACTCGCGGGAAGGCACCCCGGCCACGAAAGCCGCCGTGACGCCGTCGAACTTTTCAAGCTCCGCCTGGATGAACGCCGCAGAGGCTTTCACGCCACCGGTGATGATGACGTCGTCGGCGCGCCCCAGCACCGTGAGGGTTCCGTCGTCGGCGAGCTCGCCGAGATCGTTGGTGCGGTAC
Organism: Arthrobacter gyeryongensis; assembly: GCF_039543785.1. NCBI lineage: Bacteria > Bacillati > Actinomycetota > Actinomycetes > Micrococcales > Micrococcaceae > Arthrobacter > Arthrobacter gyeryongensis. The sequence goes on along the minus strand of NZ_BAABKK010000010.1, from coordinate 465,174 downwards.
CAGCGGGTGCCGTCTTCCTCGAAGAACGCTTCGGCGTTCGCCTCCCGCGCGTCCAGGTAACCGGAAGCCACAGTGTCGCCGCCCAGCAGGACCCGGCCGTCGTCGTCGAGCATGACCTGGACGCCCTCAAGCGGCCTTCCGTCGTACACGCAACCGCCGCACGTCTCGGCGGAGCCATAGGTGGTCACGACCTTCAGTCCGGCCTCCCTGGCGGCGTCCAGCAGTGAGGCGGGTGCAGGCGCGCCGCCCAGGAGGATGCCGTTGAAACGGCGAAGTACTGCGAGGGTCTGCGGCGATGGTGAGTCCAGGAGCCTCTGCAGCTGCGTCGGCACCAAGGAGGTGAAGCGGATCGTGTCGGTCAGCTCTTCGGCGGCGGCGGTGAAGGCCTCCGGAGTGAAGCCGTTCGAAAGGTCCATGGCCCACGGACGCGTGCCCGCGAAGAGCGAGCGGACCAGCACCTGGACCCCGGCAACGTATTGCAGCGGCAGGGCCAGGAGCCATTGGCCCTCGCCCCGGAGCGCGATGGCGGTGGCCATGGAAGAAGCGGCGAGCTCATCGACCGTGAGCACCGTGGCCTTGGGTGTACCGGTGGAACCGGACGTGCGGACCACCACCGCGGCGTCCTCGAAACCGGGCGTTTCAACGGGGACCGCCACCGGGGTGCCGTCCTCCGGGACGACGATTTCGACGGCGGGGCCCTCATCGTGGAGGGCGGCGGCCAGGGCTTTGAGAACGGGATCGATGTTCACGGGCGAGTCCTAGAAGTAGTACGGAAAGTTGGACCAGTCCGGATCGCGCTTCTCGAGGAAGGCTTCCTTGCCCTCGACGGCTTCGTCCGTCATGTAGGCCAGGCGCGTGGCCTCCCCGGCGAAGACCTGTTGGCCGGCCAGGCCGTCGTCGGCCAGGTTGAAGGCGAACTTGAGCATGCGGATGGCCTGTGGGGATTGGCGCGCGATGTCCGCGGCGTACTCCAGTGCGACTTCCTCGAGTCGCTCGTGGTCCACGGCTTCGTTGACGGCCCCCATGCGGACCATGTCCTCCGCGGAATACTCGCGGGCCAGGAAGAAGATCTCGCGGGCGGCTTTCTGCCCGATCTGGCGGGCGAGCAGCGCCGAGCCGTAACCGGCGTCGAAACTTCCCACGGTGGCGTCTGTCTGCTTGAACTTGCCGTGCTCGCGCGAGGCGATGGTGAGGTCGCTCACGACGTGAAGGGAGTGTCCGCCGCCAGCGGCCCAACCGTTCACGACGGCGATGACCACCTTGGGCATGGTCCGCATGAGCCGCTGGACTTCCAGGATGTGCAGGCGCCCGGCCCGGGCGGGGTCGATGCTCTCCTGCGTCTCGTTGGTTGCATTCGCTACTGCGTAGCGGTAGCCATCGCGCCCGCGGATCCGCTGGTCCCCGCCGGAACAGAATGAATGGCCGCCGTCCTTGGGGGAGGGGCCGTTCCCGGTGAGGAGCACTGTGGCGACATCCGGAGTCATCCGGGCGTGGTCCATGGCACGGTAGAGCTCGTCAACGGTGCCGGGCCGGAAGGCGTTGCGGACCTCCGGGCGGTTGAAGGCAATCCGGACCGTTGGAAGATCCCTCGTCACTTTTCCGTCTGCGTCCCGCTCGACCTGCCGGTGGTACGTCATGTCCTGGAAATCGTCGAAACCGGACACTGTACGCCAGCGGGACGGGTCAAAGACGTCGGATACCTTGGCGGGGAAGTCGTTGCTCACCCTCAGAGTCTAGTAATCCCCTCAGCTGATGCAGAACTCGTTGCCTTCGGGATCCGCCATGGTGTGCCATTCGTGCGGCCCTTGCTTGGCCGTCCACAGGTATTTTGCGCCCCTGGCTTCGAGGGCGGCGCGCGCCTCGTCCTTGTCCTGTCCGTTGAGGCGCACGTCCCAGTGAACCCGGTTCTTGACGGTTTTGTCCTCTGGAACGGTCTGGAACAGGAAGCGGCGGCGGGTGTCCTTGTCCTGGTCTTCTTCGGGGCCGATGGCCGCACCGTCTTTCCATACGAGCTTGCCGTTGTGGGTGGTGGTTTCTTCCTCCGTGGCGAAGCCTTGATCCACCATGGACCGGATGAACGCCTCGTCCTGGGGTTCCACGATCCACTCGAGCGTCTCGGCCCACCAATCGGCGAGGACGTGCGGATTCTTGCAGTCGATCACTACCTGAAAGTTCAGTGCCATGGACTGAACCTACGACGACGGCGCTTGGCCGGGGAAGTGCCTGGCGGACAGTTCCGGTCCGGGTTGGTTAGCCGCCGAGGAGTTGCGGCGGGATCGCGTAGATCAGCACCACGGCCAACAGGTTCTTGGCGGCGTGAACGAAGTAGGAGAACATCACGTTCTTGCCCGTCCAGACGTAGACGGCCACCAGGACAACTCCCATTCCGAGGTACGGCGCCAGGGCGGGAAGCACCAGGCCTTCACGTCCCACCACGTGGATAGCGGCGAAACAAAGTACGGACAGGACGCAACAAAGCCAAATATTGACGCGACGGGACAGCTTGCCGATCAGGAGGTGCCGGAACAGGTACTCCTCCACGAAGGGACCCAACACCACCAGCAAAGGCACCACGAACCAGGCCGGCAGTTGCAGGACCAGGGACTGCAGGCCCAGTTGGTTCTGTGACTCCTTGGCCGAGCCCGTAACTGTCATCAGGATGGCGGTGATCACCAGCATTGCCACGATGGACAGCGGAATCATCGCAAGCGTGAACCACGGACGGGTGGCCAGGATCAAGAGGTCGCGGGCTATGACGCGCCACGCAGCGGCTACGGCGAACAGGCCCACCGAAGCGTAGAAAGCGAGGTTGATGGCGAAGACGGCGGTTGCGGGGTCGGGGAAGACCTGCTGCACGAAACCCGTCACCGGGCCCGTGGCGAGGCTCAGGACAACCGCCAATGACACATAGAGTCCGAAAGCCGCAGCGTCCAAGCCCGTGAAACGGTATAGCCTGCCGGCTGGCGGAATGGTGCCCATATGTCCAGCGTAGCGCCCCGGTTTGTTGCCCGCGTCACGCTCCGCCGAAATCACCGGGTACGATGGTTTTGCCGGATTTACCTTCGACGCTTCCGTGTTTTCGCCACTGATTCGACTTGCCAACAAGCCAAAAGCTCGAATTGCTTGTGCCGATGCGCGTGAAGCCAGGACCGGCATATCCTCAACCCACAAGGAACAGCTGTGCCTCAAAACACCACAACCGACCTTCAGCGTGAGCCGGGAACCCTGGCTGCGCCCAGTACCTCTACAACTTCCGAAAACCTCAGCGCCGAGGGCTACCAGAAGACCCTGAGCCGCCGCCATGTCACGATGATCGCGATGGGCGGCGCGATCGGCGTTGGCCTCTTCATGGGTGCGGGTGGACGCCTCGCCTCAACCGGCCCGGCCCTCATTTTCTCCTACGCCATTGCCGGCGTCATTGCCTATCTGCTGATGCGGGCCCTTGGCGAACTGATCATGTACCGCCAGACCTCCGGCTCCTTTGTCAGCTACGCCGGTGAAATGTTCGGCAAAAAGGGCGCCTTCCTCTCCGGTTGGATGTACTTCATCAACTGGGCCATGACGGGCATCGCCGAACTCATTGCCATCGGCCTGTACTTCCAGTTCTTCTTCCCGAACGTTCCCGTTGAGCTGTCCGCCATCGCCGCGCTGGTGCTGCTGGTGGCCGTGAACCTGTTCAGCGTCAAGGCCTTCGGCGAGTTCGAGTTCTGGGCTTCCTGCCTCAAGGTCGCCGCGATCCTGATCTTCCTGGCCGTGGGCACCTTCATGGTGGTCACGAACGCACAGGTCGGCACCGGTCATGCTTCCGTGGGGAACCTCTTCGCTGCCGACGGCGGCATGTTCCCTAAGGGCGGCCTGGTGATGATCCTGGTCCTCAACGCCGTGATCTTCGCTTACAACGCCATTGAACTGGTCGGCATTACCGCTGGCGAGATGCAGAACCCGGAACGCGAAGTGCCCAAGGCGATCCGCGCCGTCGTGATCCGCATTGTGGTTTTCTACGTCGGTTCCGTCATGCTGCTGGCGATGCTGCTGCCTTCGGACCAGTATCACGCGGGAACCTCCCCGTTCGTCACGGTCTTCGGCCAGATGGGCTTGCCGTGGATGGGCGACGTCATGAACATGGTCGTCATCACCGCCGCACTGTCCTCATGCAACTCGGGCTTGTACTCGATCGGCCGCATCTTCCGCACCATGGCCAACAACGGACATGCCCCCAAATGGCTCACCAAGATGTCCACCCGCCACGTGCCGTACGCGGCCATCCTGGCAATCGGCGCTGTCTACCTCGTGGGCATCCTGCTCAACATCTGGTTGGGCGGTTCGCACGCCTTCGACCTCGCGCTGAACACGGCCTCGATCGGCGTCATCTTCACGTGGGGTTCGATCTTCGCGAGCCAGATCGCGCTGCGCAAGAAGAAGGGCAACGTTTCCAGCCTGCCGATGCCGGGTTCCCCGTGGACCAGCTGGGTTGGCCTGGTCGCCCTCTTGGCCATCACCGTGCTGATCGGCATGGACACCATGACGGACAAGGCCACGGGCGAGGTGTTCCTCCTTGGCCTCTGGACCTTGGCCACCATTCCGTTCTTCGCCTTGGTGCTGTGGCTGGGCTGGCAGAAGGTCAAGAACAACGAGCCGAAGAGCGAGCTTTTTAGCTAGTCCCCACCGGCTCCCACCCACCCGCGATCCGTTGCTCCCCACCGGCTCCCAGCCTTCGCAAGCTCAGGCCGGGGCCCTCGCCGGCGTGGGCCCCCGTAACTGCCGTTTTGAGCGCTCAGAACGGCAGTTACGGAGCAGTCGATGACCCCTTCAGGTGCTTCGCGAAGTGGTCCTCGATCCGCTGCCAGGCCTCCGGTGCTGCAACCGGATCGGGCTTGATGCCCATCACCCGCATCAACGGCCGCAGTGGCCGGGGCCCCACCGGAACGTCGTTCATAAAGGCGTGGCCCGCCGTCGGGAATTCCTTGACGTCGTGCTCGATCCCGAGGTTCGTCAGAGCAGCCTCCAACTTCGCGGCCGCTCCCGGCATCGTCCGGTCATTGCCTCCGTAGTTGGCCACCACCGGGCACGCCCCCTCCAAAGCCTGCTCCAGATGCCGCGGCAACTGGCCGTAGTTCACGGAGGCGGCGTCGAAGTCGTCGTGGGCCGCCAGCAGGGCGAATGCTCCGCCCATGCAGAAACCGATGACCCCTACTTTTCCGGTGCACCGGGCATCGTTGCGGAGCCAGGTCCGCGCAGTGGACACATCCGTGAATGCCCGGCCCGTGCCCGACCCCAGGGAGCGCATGGTCGCCACGAGGCAGCGCCTCGCGCCGCCGTCGCTGTAGAGGTCGACGGCGAGCGTCAAGTAACCGGCCGAGGCGAGCCGGTCTGCGTGCCGCCGCATCACGTCGTCGAGCCCGAAGGCCTCATGGATGAGTACGACGCCGGGAAACGGCCCGTCGCCGTCGGGCTCGGCAAGGTACCCCTGCAGGGTCCGCGAGCCTCCTGCCGCCACGCTGTCCGCGCTCAAGTCGATGTGCACCATGGGTGCAATCCTGCCAGACCCCGCAAGTGTCTTGTCGGCTGTTTTTGTCGGCGGTCGCGGCTAGGCTCGATGCATGGACCACAGCACCACTCTCAGCCAGCACGTCAACGCCTCCCGGGAGAAAGTCTGGGCCGTCATCAGCGATATTCCGGGCTCGGCCAGGACGCTCTCGGGCGTCAAAGCCATTCAGATGCTCAGCGAGGGACCCTACGGTGAGGGCACGCGGTGGAAGGAAACCCGCTCCATGATGGGCAGGGAGGAAACCGTGGTCATGCACGTTTCCCAGAGCGAACCGCCGCGCGGCACCACGGTCAAGGCGCGGCGGGGCGGTGCCGACTACACGACCCGCTTCACCCTCGAAGAGCGCGACGGCGGGACCGAACTGGTGTTGTTCTTCGGCGCGGAGGTCCTCAAGCCGACTTTCTTCAGCAAGCTCATGATGGCCGCGTTCGGAAAGCTCGGGATGAGCGTCACGCGGAAGGCGCTCGCGAAGGATCTCGCCGAGATCGCGGCGAAAGCGGAGGCCCTCTGATGGCGGCTGTCGCCAAAGTGACGGCGCCCCGCATTTCCCCGATCAGGCTCGACGAACTCCGCGACGACCCCGCGCCGGACTTTCAGCGCGGGGAACGGTACGACGGCGTCCGCCTCACCCGTGCCGTGGCTGACGGAGCGGAGCTGAGCGGAGCGGACTTCATCGAGTGTGAATTCAACGGAGTCTCCTTCAACGAGGCACAGCTGCGTGGCGCGACCTTCCGGGATTGCATCCTGAATGAGCCCTACGCGCCGGTATTTACCGCTGCGCGCACCTCATGGCGCGAAGTGGAGATCAGCAACCCGCGTTGGGGTTCCGCGGAGATGTACGAGGGTGCCTGGCACTCAGTAAAGATCGACGGCGGCAAGCTGGACTTCCTGAACTTGCGTGGATCCAAGCTCACGGACGTGGTGATCACGGGCTGCATCATCAACGAGCTCGATCTCGGGGCTTGTACCGCGACCCGGGTTGTGCTCAAGGATTGCACCATCGGGACGCTGGATGTCACCGGGGCCAAGCTCAAGGATGTGGACCTGCGTGGCTCGGACTTCCGGATGATCAATGGACTCGGCGGCCTGTCCGGCGTGGTCATCGATGATTACCAGCTCAGCCTGTTGGCACCCCTTTTGGCCGGACATCTGGGTATCCGGGTGGTCTGAGTGACAGTTGACCGCTAGGTGACGGTATACCGGGCGACGGTTGACCGGTGCGCGACGCCGTGTAATCTTTATAGAACGAACGGTCGGTAAATTACTCGCCGGCCCCGCTCCCTTCGCGAAGGATGTTCTCATGGTCGAGGCTTTTCTTGTTGGCGGTGCCCGCACCCCTGTAGGCCGTTATGGCGGCGCGCTTTCCGCGGTCCGGCCTGATGACCTGGCAGCCCTCGTGGTCCGCGAAGCGGTGGCCCGTGCCGGCGTCGACCCCGACGCGATCGATGAAGTCATCCTGGGCAACGCCAACGGCGCCGGCGAGGAAAACCGAAATGTCGCCCGCATGGCCACCCTTCTGGCGGGCCTGCCCCTCCACATCCCCGGCATCACCGTCAACCGCCTCTGCGCCTCCGGCATGAGCGCAATCATCATGGCCAGCCACATGATCAAGGCCGGTGCGGCGGACATCGTGGTGGCGGGCGGCGTCGAATCGATGAGCCGCGCCCCCTGGGTGCAGGAGAAGCCCACCACAGCCTTCGCCAAGCCTGGCCAGATCTTCGACACGTCCATCGGCTGGCGTTTCGCCAACCCCCTGTTCAGCAAGGGCGAGCTGTCCCGCGGCGGGAAGATGACGTATTCCATGCCGGAAACTGCCGAGGAAGTCGCCCGGGTGGACGGCATCTCCCGGGAAGACGCCGATGCCTTCGCCGTCCGCTCGCACGAACGCGCACTTGCTGCCATCGCCGGCGGTCGCTTCAAGGAAGAGATTGTGCCGGTCACTGTGAAGACCCGCAAGGGCGAAACGGTGGTGGACACCGACGAAGGCCCACGCGAAGGAACCACCATGGAGGTCCTCGCCGGGCTCCGCCCGGTGGTCGCCGGCGGCTCTGTCGTCACGGCGGGCAACTCCTCCTCGCTCAACGACGGCGCGTCCGCCATCATCGTTGCGTCCGAGGCTGCCATCGAAAAGTTCGGCCTCACTCCGCGGGCCCGGATTATCGACGGCGGCTCGGCCGGCTGTGAACCCGAAATCATGGGCATCGGCCCGGTTCCGGCCACCCAAAAGATCCTGGGCCGTTCCGGACTCACGGTTGGTGACCTTGGCGCCGTCGAGCTCAATGAGGCCTTCGCGACGCAATCGCTCGCGAGCATGCGGCGTCTGGGCCTGGATCCTGAGATCGTGAACCTCGACGGCGGTGCCATCTCTCTGGGGCACCCGCTGGGTTCCAGCGGCTCGCGTATCGCCATCACCTTGCTGGGTCGCATGGAACGCGAGCTGGGCCCCGCCGACCGTAAGATCGGCCTCGCGACGATGTGCATCGGCGTCGGGCAGGGCGCCGCCATTCTCCTGGAAGGCATGTAATGGCGTTGAACCCCGAGGAATTCGGAACCCTGCTCATCGAGGAACGCGAAGACCGCGTCACCGTGTTGCTGAACCGGCCCGAGGTCCGCAACGCGATAGACCTGCAGATGGTGGACGAACTCCATCAGGTGTGCGATTACCTTGAACGCGAGCCGAAAATCCTGATCATTGCCGGCGTCGAAGGCGTCTTTGCGTCAGGTGCAGATATCGGCCAGTTGAGGGAACGCCGCCGCGACGATGCCTTGCGGGGCATCAACTCCACCATCTTCGTGCGGATCGCGAAGCTGCCCATGCCCGTCATCGCGGCGCTGGACGGCTATTGCCTGGGTGGCGGGGCCGAACTCGCCTACGCCGCGGACTTCCGCATCGGCACGCCGAGCCTTCGCATCGGCAACCCGGAAACCGGGCTGGGCATCATGGCTGCAGCCGGTGCCACGTGGCGACTCAAGGAACTCGTGGGGGAGCCGATCGCCAAGGAGATCCTCCTTGCCGGGGCGGTCCTCCGTGCCGAGGAAGCCCTTCGCATCAATCTCATCACCCAGATCCATGAAGCTCCCATGCTGATGGAAGCGGCCCACAACCTTGCGGACCGGATCGGCCGGCAGGATCCCCTGGCCGTGCGGATCACCAAGTCCGTGTTTCACGCTCCGGCCGAGGCGCACCCCGTGATCGACACCCTGGCGCAGGGCATGCTTTTCGAATCGCAAGCCAAGTTCGACCGCATGCAGGCGTTCCTGGACAAGAAGAGCGCCAAGCAATCCAGTGACAAGCAGTCCAGCGACAACCCAGACAGGACCTGAAAATGACAGCAACGCCCGCTATCCCGCATGTTGTCGGTGTCCTCGGCGGTGGCCGCATGGGCGCCGGCATCGCCCACGCCTTTTTGATCAAGGGCGCCACCGTGATTGTCGTCGAGCGCGACCACGAGTCCGCCGCCGGCGCGCAGGGTCGCGTTGCCGAGGCTGTGGCCAAGTCCGCTGCCCGAGGCACACTAACGGAGAGCGCCGAAGAGGCCTTGTCCCGGTTCAGCACCTCCACCGACTACGACTCCTTCGTCCATTGCGGACTCGTGGTCGAAGCCGTGCCCGAAGATTACGAACTCAAGGTTGCGGCCCTCAAAGCTGTGGAGGAGCACCTTTCTGCTGACGCCTTCCTGGCTTCCAACACCTCGTCGCTCTCTGTGACCGGCCTCGCGTCGCAGCTTCGGAGGCCTGCCAATTTCGTTGGCCTGCACTTCTTCAACCCTGTCCCGGCTTCCACGCTCATCGAGGTGGTCCTGGCCAAGGAGACCTCGGCGGAGCTCGCCGCAACGGCGAAAAGCTGGACCGAGGCACTCGGCAAGACCGCCGTCGTCGTCAACGATGCGCCCGGCTTCGCGTCCTCGCGCCTTGGCGTTGCCATCGCACTCGAAGCGATGCGCATGGTGGAAGAAGGCGTAGCTTCCGCGGAGGACATCGACGCGGCCATGGTGCTCGGCTACAAGCACCCCACTGGACCGCTCAAGACCACGGACATCGTGGGCCTGGATGTGCGTCTGGGCATCGCCGAGTACCTGCATTCGACGCTGGGGGAGCGCTTCGCCCCGCCGCAGATCCTGCGCGACAAGGTCGCCCGCGGCGAACTTGGACGCAAGACCGGCAAGGGTTTCTTCGACTGGGCTGACTAGCTTTTTCGCGCCACCCAACTAGTCCCCACCGCCACCCTCGCCTCGCAAGCTCGGCCAGGGAACCCTGGCGGCGTGGGCCCACGCACTTAATGTCGTTTTGAGGCCCCAGAACGACAACAACTGCGAGTCAGTTGGGGGTCCAACCCCGGTCCAGGAGCACGGCACGGACTTTCGCGACGGCGGACCGTGCGTCGTTCGCCATGTGCAGTCTGGAGATCCTCACCAAGTGCCAGCCCGCACGGGCGAAATCCTCTTCGCGGGCGATGTCGCGGACAATCTGGGCCGGTTCGGAATGCGACACATCAAGCCACGTTCGGGTGCGCGTGGTGATCAAGAGACCGTCAAGACTGGTGATTTCGTCGTCGAAGAACTGACCCACATGCCCAACCACACCGGTTCGCCGAGGAATGGCCATGGTGTCCGGACGTGAGATGTGGACGCGCGGATCATCGCTACCGGGGAGGAACCCAGGGAACGACCACAGAGCGAAGGCCGTGGCGTGCGACGCAGCCGAGAACTCGGTCACCGCGGTGAAAGGCCGGATGAAACCGGCGTCCGCCGCCTGCCCCGGGACCAATGCGTGGTCCGGAATCCGGATGCCCCGGCTCGGCGCGGGCAGCGATCGGTGCCGCAACCGCCGGAGGCTCACGCAGTTGTTGTCGTTTTCAGCCGCCAAAACGACAACAAATGCGAGCTAGTTGGGTCAGTTAGGCTGACTGGGTGACTCTCATTGCACCCGTGACCCTGGATGGCCGCTTCGTAACCTTGGAACCACTCAGCCCCGAGCACCACGACGGCCTGGTGGATGCCGCCAAGGACGGCGAGTTGTGGAGACTCTGGTACACCTCGGTCCCGACGCCGGAGGGCATGGCCGCGGAGATCGACCGCCGGCTCGGGCTGCAGAAGCAAGGATCCATGCTTCCGTTCGCCACCCGGTTGAAGGCGAACGGCAAGCTCATCGGCATGACCACCTACATGAATATCGACGCCGCCACTCCGCGCGTCGAGATCGGTTCCACGTGGAACGCCGCCTCGGCACAGGGCAGCGGGAGCAACCCGGATTCCAAGCTGCTGCTCCTTCGCCACGCTTTCGAAACCCTTGGCTGTCCCGCCGTCGAGTTCCGCACACACTGGCTCAACCACCAGTCCCGCGAGGCCATCGCACGGTTGGGTGCCAAGCAGGACGGCGTGCTGAGGAACCACTCGCGGACTTTGGACGGGGTGCTCCGCGACACCGTAGTGTTCTCCATCCTCGAACACGAGTGGCCCGCCGTCCGCACCGGCCTCGAGTTCAGGCTCGCGAAGCGGTCCTGAGCGCGCCCGGCGCGCCTGGGGCCAGCTCGGCGCGGCTACTTCTTGAGCGCGCTGTTCACGGCCGTACGGTAGCCCTGGGAGTAGCCGGCGTCGTTGGGATGGAAGTTCTCCAACGCGAGCTCGGGCGGATCCAAGGGCGATGGCTGGGTGTAGTGGATCCATGGATTGTTGGAACCGATGCCGTGCCCGGTGAACCGCTCGGTCACGCTCACGTAGCCCACTCCTGCCGCGGAGGCGGCGCCGGAGATGGTCGCATTCAATTGGTCAGCCATTACGTTCAGGGTCGTGGCCAACTCTTTCTGCGCGGGAGGCATCTTGGGGCCGACGGTGAACAAGCGCGGGTAGCCGGTCAGCACGATCTGGGCGCGGGGTGCCTTCTGCCGGATGGACTGGACCATGGCCGTGATGTTGGCGGGTAGCGCGGGCAGTGCATTCGCCACGCCCTGTACGGCCGAAGCGCAGGCCAGGGCATCGCCGCTGGTGCAGGCCATCGCCACGGCTCCCGTGCCGACGTCGTTGCCGCCCACAGTGACCGAGACTTCGGTAGAGGACCCCAGAGCGATCGCAGCGGGGTCGGTGGGGGACAGATTGTCCAGGCCCGCCTTGACGGCAAGCGACGTTGCGCCGAAGCAGCCCAGATTCAGCCCGCCCAAAAGGGCGGCGTAACTGTCCAGGCTCTGATGGCAACCCGGCGATGAGCCCGGAGCCGGACTGCTGCCGCCCGTGCCGGCGGCATAGGAATCGCCGAGTGCCACATAGACATCGGTCGGTTTCGTTGTAGTCGGATTCGCCTGTGCGGGTCCCGCACCGAGTCCTGCCAGGAGTACGACGACGGCGACGGCGCCCGCCAGGCGGCCATACCGGCGTCGCGAATTAGCTGCTTGCATGATTGATATCCCCTCGTGTCGATCTGCAGTGCCGCTTGGCGGCGCGGGCTACCCCAGCCCGGCAGTCTTGCGGCCAGACTACGCGAGCTGCGAGCCCACGACTACGAAAACCAAACTAGCCGACAGTTGTTGTCGTTCTGAGCCTTCAAAACGACAACAACTGTCAGTCAGTTGGGTTGGTGGGCGGGAGGGGTGAGGGCCCTGCGGACCGAGGTCCAGGACTTGAGGACCTCCAGCACGTCCGGGTCGCGTTCCGTCAGGACAGCCTCTGAGTAGGACTCCTCAAGGAACGCATCAACGGAAACACGCGTGCCTGTTGATGCGCTGAGCATGGCCGCTTCCACCATGGCCAGGCTCATGATGTTCTGGTGGACCTGCCCCATGGGAGTGTTCCCTGTGCGCACGGCAGTCACGAAGTCACGCAGCGAACCGGCGATCTCCTCGCCTGGGTCCTCCGAACCGGTTCCGGACGGAAAGAGCAACGAGGACACAGGTTCGCTGTCGCCGTCCCACAGGACCGTGCCGTGTTCGCCGCTGATCCGCCATGCCGCGTTCCAGGAGGTCTCCTGACCCGGGCTGCACCAGCTCCCGGTGAACACGAAGCGCTCCCCACCGGTCATTTCGAAGATGGCGGTGGCCCCTGCATCGCCGCGGTACCAGCTCCAGGACGGGTTGTATTCCTCGCAGAACACCGAGACAGGATCCGCGTCGAGCAGGAACCGGGCCATGTCGAACTGATGGATGGCCATGTCCAGCAGCAACGGGTGGTCCATGGCATCCCGGAATCCGCCGAAATGCGGTGCCTTGAAGAACTCGGCCGAGACAATCCCCACGCTGCCTAGAGAAGCAGAAAGCCTTTTGGCCTCGAACAGATGCCTGTTGTACCGGCGCGACTGGCTGACCATGAACAACTGGCCTGTAAGCTCCGACGCCGCGGCCAGCGACAGCCCCTGGACCACGGTGGACGCCACGGGCTTTTCGCCGAGCACCGGGAGCCCTGCAGCCAGCGCCTCGGAGGTCACCGGATGGTGGGCTACCGGAACGGTGACGTTGATGACCGCGTGGGCGCCGACGTCGGACGCCAACTGCGCGGTCCCGGTGCCCACCGGCAGATCGGGAAGCCCGATAGCCGCCGCGCCAGCGCGGGCGGCGTCCAGGTCCAGGTCGACGATGCCAGCGAGTTCCACGAGCGCCGACTCCTGCACGGTCCTAAGCCACGCACGGCCCATGCCCCCGGCGCCGACGACGACGACGCGAAGGGGAGTGCCGTCGTCGGGAATGGTGGCGAAAGGGGCACTCATGCGTTGGCTCCCTGGTAGCTCTTGCCGTTGAAGAAGTCGTTGGTCTCATAGCGCAGCAGTTCGGGGTGGGCCCGCTCCGGCCGCTCGGTGACTGCCCATTCGACGGCGTTGGAGATGACCCGGCGGACGTCCTTGTGGTGGTAGACCGGGTAGTCCTGGTCGCCGGGGCTGAAGAAGAAGATCTTGCCGTGGCCGCGGCGGAAGGTGCAGCCGGAGCGGAAGACTTCGCCGCCGCTGAAGGAACTGATGAACACGAGCTCCTCGGGGGTGGGGATGTCGAAGAATTCGCCGTACATCTCCTGCTGATCGATCACGATGGGGTGAGGCACGCCCTTCGCGATGGGATGAGTGGGGTCCACGGTCCAGACCAGTTCGCGGTCCTGCTCACTGCGCCAGCGCAACGTGCACGAGGTGCCCATGAGCTTGGTGAAGATCTTGGACCAGTGCCCAGAGTGCAGCACGATCAAGCCCATGCCGGACAGGACGTGGCGGTGCACGCGCTCGACGATCTCGTCGTCGACATCACCGTGGGACATGTGCCCCCACCACGTGAGGACGTCCGTGTTGGCGAGGACTGCCTCGGTGAGGCCGTGCTCCGGCTCGTCGAGGGTGGCGGTGCGGACGCTGGCGTTGGCGCCGAGATTCTCCTCGATGCCGGCCTTCACGGCTCCGTGCATGCCTTCCGGGTAGAGGCGGGCCACCAGTTCGTCGCGCTTTTCGTGCCGGTTTTCGCTCCACACGGTGACGCGGATTGGTTCAGACATGGTTTCTCCTTGAAGGTTTGTGGTTTGGTGCCCGACGGCGGTGCGGTGCCGCGGGCGGTGAGGTCGGCACCCGCGGCGGGACCCGCCGTCGGGAGCTGGCTATTTGACCGCCGCTATTTGACCGCGCCGCCGGTTGTCCCTGCGGCGATGTACCTCTGCGCAGCGACCAACAGGATGATGGCCGGGATGGAGGCGAGCACGGCTGTGGCCATGACCGAGCTCCAGTCGTTCACGTAGGCGCCGATGTACTGGAAGATTCCCAGGGTCACGGGCCGCACCGCCTCGGTAGTGGTCAGGGTCAGGGCGAAAAGGAAGTCGCTCCAGGTGAACAGGAAGGTGAAGAGCCCCGCGGTGATGAGCGAGTTCCTGCTCAGCGGCACCACGATGGACCAAAAGGCCCGCAAATGCCCGGCGCCGTCCACCCGCGCCGCCTCGATCACAGACGCCGGCATGCCGTTCATGAAGGCCCTGATGATGAGGATCGCGAACGGAATGCCATGGGCGGAATCGGCCAGGATCAGGCCCGGGATGGAGTTGAGCAGGCCGAGATCGTTGTAGGCCGTGTACAGCGCGTTGGCCACCACGATCCCCGGGATCATTTGGCTGATCAGGATCGCGAAGAGGACCACGCCGGCGCCCTTGACCTTGAAATAGGCCAAGGCATAGGCCGCAGGTGCCGCGATGGCCAGGCTCAATACCACGCTGCCCAGCGAGATCACCAGGCTGGTGGCCAGGTTCCCGCCCTGCTCGCTGATGGCCGTGGCGTAGCCCGTGAAGTCCGGCTTGAGCGGCAGCCACGAGGTTTCGAGCGTGATGCCGTTGGGCTGCAACGAAGCGTTGATCATCCAGTAGACGGGGAACAACATGATGGCCAGGAAGAAGACGGCAAGGACGGTGTAGCCCCACGGTTTGCGCCCGGGGCCGGTCCCGGAGCGAACCGGTCCGGCGCCTTTGCGGACGCCCGCTTTCCGGGCGCTCCCTTTCCGGGCGCTCGCCGGCGCCGAGCCGCGGTTGGTGATTTTCGTCGTCGTCATGGTTTCCTCACTCATCGACGGACCGCCGGCTGGCTCGCAGGTACAGGACCGCGAAGACCAGCGAAATGACCACCAGGACGTTGCCCAGCGCGGCGCCCTCGCCGAATTTGAACTCGTGGAAGGACAGATCGTAGGACTGGGTGGCGATGGTCTGGGTTGAGTTCGCCGGACCGCCGTTGGTCAGGCCCAGGATGATGTCCAGCACCTTCAAGGTGTAGACGACGCCGAGCACCAGGACCACGCTCACCACCGGACGCAGCATCGGCCAGGTGATGTGCCGGAACGCCTTCCAACCGGTGGCGCCGTCCAAGGAACCGGCCTCGTAGAGCTCATCCGGTATTTCCTGGAGGCCGCCATAGAGAATGGTCAGATTGAACGGGATGCCGATCCAGATGTTCACCCCCACCACGGCGATCAGCGCCAGCGAGGTGCTGGTGAGCCATGGAACGCCCGTGTTCACGATGTGCAATTCGCCGAGGAAGCGGTTCAAGGCTCCGCTGTCCTTGTCCAGGATCCATCTCCACACGGCGCTGGACACGATGAGCGGCAGCAACCAGGGGAGCAAGAGCAGCGAACGCAGGATTCCGTTGAGCGGGAACTTGCGCTGGAAGAAGATCGCCAGCGCCAGCCCGATCACGAACTGGCCCAGTATGGATCCCAGCGTGAACAGCGCGGTGTTCACCAAGGATGTGGAAAACAACGACGACGACAGCACCTTCGCGTAGTTCGCCAACCCCACCCAGGGGGCCTCGCCCGTGAAGAACGTGGCCGTGGTGTAGTCCTGGAAGCTCATCACGATGTTCTTGACCACGGGGTAGCCGAAGAACAGCGCCATGTAGGTCACGGCTGGAACCAGGAACAGCCATTGGAAGAGGCGCTCGCGGCGTTTGCGGCTGCGCCTGCGGGGCGTTGCCTCCCCGGTCAGGGTGTTCTCCGATCCAGGTTTGGCGCGCGACTTGGTGCGCTGGCTGGCCTGCGACTTGGCCTGCGCTTTGGGTTGCGACGAATCAGTTGTGAGGGACATGTCCAGCTGCTTACTGTCCTTGGGCTTGCTTGAGGGCGTCGGCCGGGGAGGCCTTCCCTGTCAGCGCGGTCTGGATAGCGGTGTAGATCTTGGTCGCTTGTGCCGGCCATCCCTCTCCGAGTTCGCCGGTACGGGCACGCGCTGTCTTGATGAGATCGGTGAAAGTGGCGAGCTTCGGGTTGTCGGTGGCGAACTTCGCGGCCAGCGAGGTCTTGGACGGGATGGTGTTGCGGACCTTGGCCATGGCCAGCTGGTTTTCGTCGCTGTTCATGCAGGCCACCACTTCCGCGGCCTTGGCCTGATGGGCCTTGTTGCCTGTCTGTGGAACGGTCCACACTTCGCCGCCAAGCGGGGCAACGGCTGTCTGGCCGGCGTCACGGACCGGAATCTTCACGACGCCGTATTTCAGCGCGGTGTTCTTGTCCAGCGCCGGGATCTGCCAGGGGCCGTTGACCATCATGGCTGCCTTGCCTGCCATGAACTGGTCCTTGACGTCTGCCTGGGTCCAGTTCAGCGCCGAAGAGGACACGGATCCGTCCGTAACGAGGTCGGTCCAAAGCTGGAGGGCCTGGGCTGTCGCTGGGGTGTCGATGTTCTTCTCGTCGCCTCCGTTGGACCACATCACAGGAAGGAACTGCCATGTGCCCTCGTAGGTCGGGTTGGCGTTGAAGGCCAGGCCATACTGCTCGCCCGAGGTGAGCTTGGTGGCCGCCGTCTTCAGCTCGTCCCAAGTGGTGGGCGGGGTGACTCCGGCCTTGGCCAGGATGTCCTTGTTGTAGAAGAGCGCGATCGTGTTGACGGTGGGGGCGAGTCCGTACACCTTGTCCTTGTAGGTGCCGGCGCTCAGGACACCGGGCGCGAAATCGGCGGTGCTGATGTTGAAATCGGACAACGGAGCCAGTGCTCCGGTAGCGGCAATCTGCTGCAGATCCGGATTGTCGAGCATGAGTACATCCGGAAGCGTCTTGGAAGAGGACTGCTGGAGCACCTTGGAGATCAACGATTTGCCCGGCACCGTTTCGCGTTTGATCGTCACGCCGGCCTTGGTGCCGCAGGCAGTCAGGGCGTCGCCGATGAAGGACTTGTCCGGCTCATTGTTGTAGTAGTCCATCACGGAGATTTCCTTCACGGCGTCCGTGGAGGATGCGGAAGCAGTGGTACCGCAGCCCGAGATGGCGAGCGGGAGGCCGACGAGGGCTGCCACGGCCAGGGCGAGCGGGCGGCGTGTCCTGATAGCTGACTTCATTGTCTGTCCTTTGTTGATGGGAAAGGGAGTGGTGCGATTGTTAGCGGAATCGAATCGTCGATGCGTATCGACGATGCCGAAACGAAAAAGGATATCGAGCTGGAACAAAAAGAGCTGTCGCGGCGAATCAGGGGTGGCGATTTACTGCGAACGGAGGGTGCTGGAACGGTGCGTGATGACCGTGGGCACCAACTCCAAGGATTCGTGTGGTCCGTGGGAGTCGGTTTCGAGGAGCTGGCACATGATTTTGACTGCCCGCCGGGATACTTCCGCCGGGCGCAGGTCGATGGTGGAAAGCGGTATGGGTTGGAGTTCGGCAAGGGTAGGGGAGGCGCTTCCGATAACTGAAACGTCCAACCCCAATGTCAGGCCACGCCTGCCCAAGTCGCGGCGCAGGATGTCCTGGATGGTGCGATCCGGCACGATGAAGGCAGGCTTGCCGGTGGTGCTGGCGAGGGCCTTGTCCACCGATTCGGAAATGGTGGCGCGGTCCGTCCCGCCGGGAAGATGGAGCACGGTTACGCCTAGGGCTTTGGCCGCGACATCCGTGCCGTGCAAGAACCGGTCGACGTAGTTCACGTGCCGGTCCATCACGGCGGGCTGCCAATCAATGACGGAAATTACAGAGTGGCCTGCGGCCGCAAGATCCCGGACGCAGTGCTCCCCGGCCATTTCGAAGTCGGCGTCGATGCAGACCAGCCCGGACGGATCGCGGGGGATGCCGATGAGCACCACCGGGACGTGCAGGCTGCGGGCCACAGGGAGGCGCTCGTCCTCGTCCTCAACCTGCATGAGGATCAGGCCGTCGCAGATTTGCTGCCCGACGACGCGGCGCAGTCCGGCGGCCCCTTCGTCGTCGGTGACGAGGAGAATGTCGTGGTCGAATTGCCGGGCCGTGCTGGCAATGACCGAGACGAATTCCATGATCGATCCCATTTCCAGCTCCGGGATGAACGGAATAACCAGGCCGATGACCCGGGTTTTGCGGCTTGCCAAGGCCCTGGCGCCTGCATTGGGCTGGTATGTCAACTGCTCTATGGCGGCCTCGACCTTTTTCCGGGTCTTCTCGGAAATGGGCCGCTTGCCGCTGAGCACATACGAAACGGTGCTTTGGGCTACGCCGGCAGCCTGGGCGACATCCTTGCTAGTGGGCACGATCCAGGCCTCCTTGCCGGGTCCAGTGGTCTTGATCTGATGTGTGGTTCTGTGTGTCGTCGATACGCATCGTCGATGCGTATCGAAGAAAAGTATGACATGGGTCACGTAAAGCGCGCAAGGCCCAACCCTCGCTCACCTACGACCGCCTTTCCCCCAACCCTCGCTCACCTATGACCGCCTTTCCCCCAACCCCCGCTCACCTATGGCCGCCTTTCCCCCAACCCTCGCTCGGATATCCTGCCTTTTCCCCAGACCCTCGCTCACCTATCCCGTCGTGTGGTTAGCTGTCCGGTATGGATGGGATCTCAACCGCCGCCAAGCAGCGGGGCGTCCATTGGGACGGCGCGGTGAACGCCTGGCACATCGCCGGAGGCGTGTACCGGATGGGTCGGCGGGAATGGCTCACCGACGCCGGGTGGCAGCAAATGTACGACGCCGGCATCCGCACCGTTATCGATCTGCGGACCCTTCGTGAGCAGCAGCCCAGGGAGGTCGATCCCGAGGTTTCAGCGGAGGCGACCGCGCGATTCGACATCGTCCATTGCCCCACCGAAGACCCGGAGGACAAAGAGTTCACCGAGCGCTTTGGGCCATACCTGAAAGACCCTGCCCACTACGCCGACTACGTGCGGCTCTTCCCGGGCAGGCTTGCAGCGGTTTTCAAAGCCATCGCCGCGGCACCCGGCGGGGTGGTGGTGCACTGCGCGGCCGGGCGCGACCGCAGCGGGATCATCGCCGTGATGCTGCAGAACCTGGCAGGAGCGAGCGATGAGGAAATCGTGCGGGGTTACCAGCGGGGAATGCGTGGAATCAACGAGCGCCACCGTCACCACCGCGCCCCGCACGCCCATGATCCCTTCCTCGAGGAAGATGCCCTTGAAGCCATGCTGGCATCGCGCAGCGTGAGCCTTTTGGAATTCGCGCATTCCTTGGACATGGTTGCCTTCCTGAGAACCAACGGGGTCTCCGAGGCGGAAGTCGCCGCCGTTCGAACCAAGCTCGGCAGCCGGTCGGACTAGCGGAAGGTAGCCACGCGCCGTCGTGACCTTCTTTGATTTCGGAAAGCGCTTGCGACGCGGCGAGTCGCAACTTCCGGGCGTCAATGCGCGTCAAAGAAGGTCAGGAAGGACGCAACCCCAGGGGGCATCTAGTGTGCAGATCGGGGCTCTCATGTATTCTGGGGATATTACCGAACGGCCGGTCAGTAATTTGCGGCCGTTCAGTCCATTTCGTGCCCGTGCCTTGGAAGGACCCGTCGACGATGACCAGTACCGCAGTCGCTCCGGAAGCCACAACCGTTGAAACCGTGCCCAGTTTCGTCCAAGGCGAGTGGTGGACCCCCAGCGCCGATGCCTCGGCGGGCGTGCCCGTCCGAGACGCGAGCACAGGCGAGGTCCTTGCAACGGTCAACACCGACGGACTGGACCTTGCCGGCGTCGTGAACTACGGCCGCACGGTGGGCCAGCGCGAGCTCGGCAAGCTCACCTTCCATCAGCGCGCCCTCAAACTCAAGGAACTGGCCCAGTACCTCAACGGCCGCCGCGAGGAGTTCTACACGTCTTCCTTCAAAACCGGCGCCACCAAGATCGACTCGATGGTGGACATCGACGGCGGCATCGGCGTGCTCTTCACCTTTGGTTCCAAGGGCCGCCGCGAACTGCCGAACTCGCAGGTTGTAGTGGACGGTCCCATGGAAATCCTTTCCAAGGACGGCTCCTTCGCCGGCGAGCACATCTACACCCGCATCCCGGGCGTCGCGGCGCAGATCAACGCCTTCAACTTCCCCGTGTGGGGCATGCTCGAGAAGTTCGCTCCTGCATTCCTCGCCGGTGTCCCCACCATCGTCAAGCCCGCCACCCCCACCGGTTACGTTGCCGCCGTCGTGGTCAAGGCGATCGTCGAGTCGGGCATCCTCCCGGAAGGCTCGCTGCAGCTCATTTCGGGATCCGCCCGCACCCTGCTGGACCACCTCGACTACCGCGACCTTCTCGCCTTCACCGGCTCGGCATCCACCGCCAACTCGCTGAAGTCCCACGTCAACGTGGTCCAGGGCGGCGTCCGGTTCACCTCCGAAACCGACTCGCTCAACGCCGCCATCCTCGGACCCGACGCCGTGCCCGGCACCCCCGAGTTCGACGCTTTCATCAAGTCTGTCGTCACCGAAATGACCGTCAAAGCCGGGCAGAAGTGCACCTCGATCCGGCGCACCATCGTGCCCCAGACCCTGGTGTCCGACGTCGTCTCCGCCATCGGCGCGCGCGTGGACGAACGCGTCGTGGTTGGCGACCCCCGCGCAGAGGGCGTCACGATGGGCGCCCTCGCGTCCCTCGAGCAGCTCGCCGACGTTCGCGCCGCGGTGCAGTCAATGCTCGACGCCGGTGGCGAGCTTGCGTACGGGACGCTCGATTCGCCGTCGGTCACCTCGCTCGACGGCACCGTGGGTGTCGTGGAGGGCGGAGCGTTCATGTCGCCCGTTGTCCTGAGCTGGGCCGATGTGGACGCTGAAGCCGTCCACTCGCTCGAGGCTTTCGGTCCGG
Source organism: Arthrobacter gyeryongensis (assembly GCF_039543785.1). Taxonomy (NCBI): domain Bacteria; kingdom Bacillati; phylum Actinomycetota; class Actinomycetes; order Micrococcales; family Micrococcaceae; genus Arthrobacter; species Arthrobacter gyeryongensis. The sequence goes on along the minus strand of NZ_BAABKK010000010.1, from coordinate 444,171 downwards.
TATCGTCCGTGATCGGGTATGCGGACCTCGACGACGCCGTCCGTCTCGCCGCGCGCGGTGGTGGCTCCCTCGTGGCCTCCGTATGCACCAACGATCCTGCTGTTGCCCGCGAATTGGTGACCGGAATCGCAGCGCACCATGGACGTGTCCTGATGCTCAACCGCGAGGACGCCCGCTCGTCAACCGGGCATGGTTCGCCAGTGCCGCACCTGGTCCACGGCGGACCGGGCCGCGCCGGTGGCGGCGAGGAACTCGGTGGTATCCGCTCCGTCATGCACCACATGCAGCGCACAGCCATCCAGGGCTCGCCGAACATGCTCACTGCTGTGACCGGCGTCTGGCACACCGGCGCGGACCGCAACTTCACAGTGGAGACGGAAGGTACGCACCCGTTCCGGAAGTCGCTCGCTACTTTGCGGATCGGCGACGCCGTGCGGTCCGAACTACGGCAGGTCACCCTGGACGACATCACCGCCTTCGCCAACTCCACCGGCGACACCTTCTACGCCCACACCAACCAGGAAGCGGCCGAAGCCAATCCGTTCTTCCCGGGAATCGTGGCGCACGGGTACTTGCTGCTCAGCTGGGCCGCCGGACTGTTCGTGGAACCCGCACCGGGCCCCGTTCTGGCCAACTACGGCTTGGAGAACCTGCGCTTCATCACTCCGGTGGCCGCCGGGGACTCGATCCGCGTCACGCTCACCGCCAAGAAGATCACGCCCCGCGAGACGGACGAATACGGCGAAGTCGCCTGGGACGCCGTGCTGACCAACCAGAACGACGAAATCGTTGCCACCTACGACGTCCTGACCCTCGTGGAGAAGTAACGCCGGCTCACCTATGTGGGTGTTTGGCCGGACGCTCGCTCACGTTTGTGGGTGTTTGGCCGGACGCTCGCTCACGTATGTACTGCATACGCGGAACGCTCCCCAGCAATAGGGAGCGTTCCGTGCCTGAGGCGTTCTACTGTCCGGGGGCGCGGTATGTCGGGGACTTCTTGGCAGCTTCGTCGAGATCCTCAACCGTCATGAGCGGCTTCAAATGCAGGCGCACTGCGCCTGTCGCATTGATCATGAGTGAGAGAGCGGCGGCGCTAGCCGCGTCCGGGATTTCAAAGACCCCGACGACGTCGGTCTCGCCGAAAGCGTAGTAGAAACATTCGAGCGATCCGTCGACGGATTTGAGTGCATCGACCACAGCATCGCGGCGCTTGGTTCCGCCCTCGCGCAACAGCCCCTTGATTCCGTCGCCTACGTAGTTTGCTTCGAACAGATATTTGGTCATTGTCTTCCCGTCCCGTGATGTCCAGGACTCGGGCCTACTCAGGTGCTCCCATCACCCGTTGAGGGAAGGTCCCGGAGTTGTTCCCCTGCGAGGGGCTGTGCTGCACATGGTAGGCCGAGGTCGTCGCCCTGACAACGGTCTAGGCTAACCTTCGCTTACAAGGTCTTTCCGATCCCGCCCGGCGTAAGATTTTTTGCGTAGGAGGTGGCGAAATGAACCTAGCACTCAGAACAGCCACAACCGTCTTGCCCGTCGACGACGTGGACCGAGCCCGCAGCTTCTACGCGGAGAAACTCGGCCTCCCTCATCGCGGCATGACCTGGGATGGAAATGATTTGTTCGGCATCGACGGCGGTCCCATGCTGCAGTTGATGCCCATCAAGGACGGCATGCACTCGTCGCACACTGCCCTTTCCTTTGAAGTCAGCGACATCGAGCGGGCAGTCGACGAAATGGAGGCGAACGGCGTCGAATTCCGGGATTACGACCTTCCGGATCTTAAGACAGAACACCACATTTGTACCACCGACGCCGACCGTTGCGCCTGGTTCATGGACACGGAAAACAACATCCTCTGCGTCCATGAAAGCTTGGGGATCCAGGCCGAATACCAGCTCTGACCGGCTGAAGAACACTCACGAACACTGCGCAGAACGCTCGTTCACTTCTTTAGTGAGCGAGCGTTCTGTCAATTGGCCATATATGTGAGCGGGCGTCGGTCGAAAGGGGCCGTATACGTGAGCGGGCGTCGGAGGGAGGGGGCGCGAGTGGTGAGCCTATGCCGAGGCGTGGAGGCCGTCGAATGCCATGGTGATGACGTCGTCGGCCAGGCGCTGCGGGGAGAGTGAGCCGCCCGGCTTGTACCACTCCACGATCGAGTTGATGGTGCCGAACAGGAGCCGGGTCACGGTGCGGGGGTCGATGTCCTGGCGCAGGGTGCCCTCCTCGCGGGCTGCCGAGATCAGTGCGGCCACCTTGTGGTCGAAGGCCCGACGCCGTTCGAGGGCATCGCGCTCAATGTCGGTGTTGCCGCGAAGACGCAGGAGCAGCGTGACGAACGGCAGGCGCTCCACCAGCACGGCGATGGTCTGCCGCAGGACAAATTCCAAACGCGCATCCGCCGCCCCCGTAACAGCCTCTGGCTGTTCCAGGATGGCCTCGAGCCCGCCCAGCGCATGCTCCAGGGCGAGCTTCAGGAGGTCGCCCTTGGAAGGCACGTGGTGGTAGATGGCCGACTTTGAGATCCCGAGGTTTTCGGCCAGTATGCCCATGGAGGTTGCGTCGTAACCGTGGCGGTTGAAGACGTCGACGGCGATGAGCAGCACTGATTGCTGGTCGTATCCGGGGCGTCCCCGCTTGGTTACTGTCTCACTAGGCATGCTGGCCATTTTCTCATGAACGGTCGGTTGATTCGTGCACGCGCCCGGCCACGTTACCTCTTGGGTCGCATGTCGTAGACGCGGCGCAGCTTGCCGTTGGAGCGCTCAAGCGAACCCGGCTCCACGACGTCCACCACGCACGAAGAACCCACGTGGATCTTGATCTGCTCGCGCAAGGCGTGTGCCGCCGTCGTGCCCGCCTCGACCGAAACGTTCTCGCGGCGCTCAATCTTGACCGTCAGCGAATCCATGCGCTTGCCCTCGGGGCGGGTGAGCTCGAGCTGGAAGTGCGGGCTGAGCTCGGGGATGCGCAGGGCGATTTCCTCGATCTGTGAGGGGAAGAGGTTCACGCCGCGCAGGATGATCATGTCGTCGCTTCGTCCGGTGATGCGGCCCATTCGGCGGTGCGCGGGGCGGGCGGTGCCGGGCAGCAGGCGGGTGAGGTCCTTGGTGCGGTACCGGATGATCGGCAGCGCTTCCTTGGTGAGCGAAGTGAAGACGAGTTCGCCCGGTTCGCCGTCGGCCAAGACGGCACTTTCCCCGCGGGAGGGATCGAACGGATCGATGATCTCCGGGCGGAAGTGGTCTTCCCAGATGTGGCAGCCGTCCTGGGTCTCCACTGCCTCGCCCGCGACGCCCGGGCCCATGACCTCGGATAGCCCGTAGATGTCGCAGGCTTTGATGTTCATGGTGGTTTCGAGCTCGTGCCGCATTTCCTCAGTCCACGGTTCGGCTCCGAGCACCGCGTACTTGAGCGAGGTCGACGCCGGATCGACGCCCATGTGCGCCATGGCGTCGGCGATCGTGAGCAGGTAAGTCGGCGTTGCCAAGATGGCGTCCGGCTTGAAGTCCTGGATCAGCTGGATCTGGCGTTCGGTCTGGCCGCCCGACAGCGGGATGACTGTGCAGCCGAGCGCTTCGGCACCGGCATGGGCGCCCAGGCCGCCGGTGAACAGGCCGTAGCCGTAGGCGTTGTGGACCTTCATGCCGGGGCGGACCCCGGAAGCACGGAGCGAGCGGGCCACCAGGGTTGCCCAGTTGGCGAGGTCGTTTTTGGTGTACCCGACGACGGTCGGCCGTCCCGTGGTGCCGGAGCTCGCGTGGATGCGGGCTACTTCGTCCTGCGGCACGGCGAACATGCCGAAGGGGTATTCCTGGCGGAGGTCTTCCTTGGTGGTGTACGGGAACTTGCCGAGATCGGACAGTTCGCGGAGATCGGAAGGGTGGACGGCGGCGTCGTCGAACTTGCGCTTGTACAGCGGGACGCGATCGTAGGCGTAGGCCACGGTGTGCTGGAGGCGGCTGAGCTGCAGGGCCTCGAGCTCGTCGCGGGAGATGGTTTCTTCGCGGTCCAGCTGTGCGGTGTTAAGCGGTGCGTCGGGAGCGGCGACGGTGTTCTGTGTCATGGTCTTCCTACTTCTTGGAGATGGTGCGGCTGCGGCCACGGAACTCGGCGATGAGCTCGCCGTAGCTGCCCGGATCCTCGGGTGACCCACTGGCGGCAGGATCGCTTGCGTCGGCCGCGAAGATTTGGATGTCGTACAGGCCGCTGCGGCCGTTGTTGGCGCGACGGTTCGCGACGGCGGTGATCACCTGGCCTTGATAGGCCGGCTTGAGGAAGTTGATGTCGACGCCGGCGGCGACAGTTATGGTGTCTGCTTCCGACGGCGAGGGGTTGGCCGGGTTGCAGGCCAGGGCAAACGCTGAATCAGCGAAGGCGAAGATCATTCCGCCGTGGGCCATTCCGAAGCCGTTGAGCATTTCCTGCCGGAGCTTCATGCGGACGGTGGCGTGGCCGTCGTCGACCTTGAGCACCTCCAGGCCCATCCACTCAGAGGCGTAGTCGTTTTTGAGGATCTGGTGCTGCGCTGCGCCAGAAAGGGTGGTCTCAACCATGCGTCGTTGCCTCCAGCTTTATTTACCGAATGTTCATTAGGTAATCCCAGTTTGCTTGAACTGTCAAGAGGTGATCGCTCGGCGGGACGGATCCGGACCCCAAAAAACCCCGACGTAGTAGCCTCGTGGCATGCCGCTTATCGAACTCCCCATCCGGACTCCGAGGCTTGTGCTTCGCAGGTTCGAGGCCACCGACCTGGAGCGATTCCACGCCTACCAGTCACTGCCCGAGACTGCGCGATTCCTGCTCAGGCAGGAATTGACCCTTACGCAGTCCATGGAAGCGCTGGGCCGCTACGCCAACTTCACCTTCGAGCAAGAGGGCGACTGGGTGTGCCTCGCCATAGAGCGCGCGGACTCGCCGGGGCTGCTTGGCGAAGTGGTGCTCAAATGGCTGCCGGGCACTGGACAGGCCGAAATCGGCTGGATCCTGGCTCCGGACAGCCGAGGCCATGGCTACGCCGCGGAGGCAGCCGGGGCCGTGCTCCGTCTAGGTTTTGAGACCCTCATGTTCCACCGGATCGACGCCAAGCTGGATGCCCTCAACACGTCGTCGTCGGGATTGTGTGAGCGGCTTGGGATGCGCCGCGAAGCCGAGCTCGTGGACAACTGGCACTACAAGGGCCAATGGTCCACTGAAGTCATCTACGCCATGCTCGACTCCGAGTGGCGCGCCCGGAAAGCGGATTTACGATGACATGCGCGAGAATAGCAGGTACCGCTGGTGTTAAGGTGGGCTGAGCATAAGAGATGGGGATCTTGACGTGGGCGCATCGGGCGTAGCGGTAGTAATCGAGGATGACGATGACATCCGTGAGGTGGTCCATGCCGTCCTGGAGGCATCGGGCCTGGAGGTTTACGCTGCCGGGAACGGCGTCGACGGCGTGGATGCGGTCCGCCTTCACAACCCGGACGTGATCACCCTGGACCTCGGCCTGCCCGACATCGACGGGATCGAGGTCACCCGTAGGGTCCGCGAGTTCAGTGACGCCTACATCATCATGCTCACCGCCCGCGCGCGTGAAGTGGACACACTGCAAGGGCTGGCCATCGGCGCTGACGACTTTGTCACCAAGCCCTTCCGTCCCCGCGAACTTCTGGCCCGGGTTGAGACGCTCCTTCGCCGGCCGCGCGGCAGCAAGCTTTTGAACAGTTCCGGAGGGAGCCCGACGGCGGAGCAGCCGCCGACGCCGAACTCGCCAACCGGCCCCACGCCCGTGCTTCCGGCGGCCGAGCCGGCGGGGCTGGAACACAATGGCCTTTTCCTGGACGTTGCGACGCGGACAACCCGGGTGGGGACCGAAGAGGTGCAATTGACCCGCACCGAATTCGACCTTCTCCAGGCCCTCATGGAGGCCGGACGGGTTGTCCGAAGCACCACGGGGCTTGCCCGCTGGCTCCATGCCAGGGAGTACGAAACCGGAGGCTATGTCAGCGAATCCGAAGAGCGCGCGATCCAAGTGCACATCGCCAACCTGCGGCGGAAGCTCGGCGATTCGGCGCAGTCGCCGCGTTGGGTGGAAACCGTGCGCGGTGTCGGTTACCGCCTCGCTGCAAAGACGTCGGAAAACTGACCCAATCTTAAGGGAACCTTTAACAACGCTCTTTACGCTGAGAAAGTCAACTTCGGATTTTCACGGCTCAAAGGAGCACTTCTTGAAAAAGTTCGCCGCAACACTGCTCATGACGGGCCTGCTCGCTATTGGCGGATTTGTTACTCCTGCCAATGCCGCCCCGAAGACCACGCACGACACCACCGGCACAACAGTAACGACGGTTACCACCGGCACTGTTGTGAACTACGCCCAGATCGGTTGGTGGCCCAACTGACTCGCACTAGATGTCGTTTAGACGCCTCAAAACGGCATTAACTGCGGGGGCCCACGCCCCCAGGGTTCCCTGGCCGAGCTTGCGAGGCGAGGGTGGCGGTGGGGACTACTTGGGTAGACGATAGAGCAATTCCAAACACCGCCCCGGGCCACCGCCGAGGGGCGGTGTTCTTTTGGACGACCGGCCCCTTAGCTCTCCGTGTCCAGCGGGAGACGGACTGAAACCGTGGTACCCACGCCGAGGACAGACTCGACATCGAGCCGGCCGGAATGGCGTTCCACAATGTCGTGGGCTATGGCCAGGCCAAGCCCGCTCCCGGGGATGGCCGCAGTGGAGGCGTTTGATGCGCGGAAGAACCGCGTGAACACTTGCTCGATTTCGGTTTCGGGGATCCCGACGCCGGTATCCTCCACGCGGACCACCACGCTGGGAACCAAATCCGGTTCCGAGGTGATCCCGCTGCTCACGGCAACGTGGCCGCCGTCGGGCGTGAACTTGATTGCGTTGCTGATGATGTTGGCGAAGACTTGCTCGAGCTTGGCCTCGTCGGCCTGCACAGTCATGGTTCCGGGTGCATGCGTGACGGTAAGGGACAGCGAACGGGAGTCGGCGAGCGGCTGCAAGGTCGAGACAACAAGCCTGAGCAAGGTGCCGACATTCACGCGGCTCAATTGGAGGTCGCCGGAGGTGTCCTGGTGCGAAACGGTGAGCATGTCTTCGATCAGCCGTCGGAGCCGCTCGGCATTTCGTGAAATGACGTCGACCATCCTCCCGACACCCGCGGGAAGAGGCCCACCGGCGCCTGTGCGGATCATGTCGAGATAGGCAGTGATGGACGTCAGGGGAGTTCGAAGTTCGTGGTTCACCGTAGTGAGGAAGTCGGTCTTGGCCTGGTCGAGTTCCTGGAGCTTGTACATGACTTGCTGTTGCGCGCCGATCAGGTGGCTTTGCATCAAGCCGTACGCCAAGTTCCCCGAGACGTGCTGAATCAGGCCTATTTCGGCCCGGGTCCATTCCTGTGCCGTGTCCGGGCGGGCGATCCAGATGACCCCGAGTACGAGATCTCCCTCGCCTACCGGTACCACAACCGAGGCCGACGGCGCCCACGCACCACCCGGCGCGCCCGTACCACCGGAGTCACCCGCGGGAGTCCGTTTCGGGAGCGGCTGCACCTCCGCTTCCGCCCACAACCGCTCCGCCAGTGCGAACCTGGCGATGTCGTCCGTGAGTTCGTCCGGCAGGACACCTGGTACCAGTCCCGGAGCGTTCCATTCCGCCCTCACCTGCGGCACCCGGGCGTCCGGGAAGGTGGTGAACCAGACATGCTCCGCGCCCAAGGCCTCGCCGATTCCATCCACAAGATGCCGGGCAATCAGCCCCGGATCAATGGTGGACCGGATCGCCGCGGACACTTTTCGCAGGCTCTCCCTCAGTGACTCGGCCGCCGAACGGCGGCGCGTCCGTTCGGCGGCACGGGCTATCAGTACCAAGGCCCGGTGCACCCGAAATGCGGGGGGCTGGCCCCGGTAGGTGAAATCAGCAATCGTCCACCCTTCCAGGGCAGCAACATCCAGCTCGTTCTCAGGATCCAGCAGGAGCAAAACCGGAACGCTGTTACGGGGAAGGAACTCCCGGAGGTCGTTGTCCACCACCAGAACGTCGCTCGGTTCGCTTTCCAGCGCGGCCGCAAGGGAACCGGCGTCGTGCGCTGAACGAACCATGAACCCCGCCGCGGCGAGCGCCGCAACAGTCTCTGCGTGACGAACCGGGTCAGGGTCGGCCACCAAAGCCCGGTTTGGCACCGATGCATCGTTAGTCAAGCTGCGCTCCTACTGTTTCGGTTCGGCTCCCTTGGGAGAGCCTACTCTCGAGAACGCTACTTGAGCCCTGCACCGGGCAGCAGATCGACGGCGCCGAGCGAGTCCGCGACGAAGGCATAGTCCCAAGCACGCTCGCGCCACTGGACGTATCGTCCCGAGGCTCCGCCGTGTCCGCCGTCCATCTCGATCTTCATCACGATGGGCGCCACGCCGGTGGTCTCGGAGCGCAGTACCTGGACCCATTTGGCCGGCTCAACGTAGAGCACACGGGTGTCGTTGAAGGACGTGACGGCTGCGATGCGCGGGTACGAAGCCGCGCGGATGTTCTCGTACGGGGTGTAGGACTTCATGTACTCGTACACCTCGGGATCGGTGATGGGGTTGCCCCATTCTTCCCATTCGAGCGCGGAGAGCGGCAACTCCGGGTCCAAGATGGTGTTGAGCGCGTCCACGAACGGCACGGCAGCCACGATCGCCGCGTACTTTTCCGGCGCAAGGTTGGCCACGGCGCCCATCAGCAGGCCGCCTGCGGAGCCGCCCATGGCCGCGATCCGCCCGGGCGCCACCCAACCGGAGGACGCGAGCCAGTCCGTTGCGGCGATGAAGTCCGTGAAGGTGTTCTTTTTGTTGAGCTTCTTGCCGTCGTCATACCAGCGCCTGCCGAGCTCGCCGCCGCCGCGGATGTGCGCGATCACCATGACGATTCCGCGGTCGAGGAGGGACAAACGCGCGACGCCGAAGCCCGGATCCATGCTGACCTCGTACGAGCCATAGCCATAGACCAGGCCTGCGGCGCTTGAGTCTTGCGCAAGGGAGGCATGCCGCAGCACGGATAGCGGCACGCGCGTGCCGTCCGCCGCCGTCGCCCATTCCCGGGTGGCGACGTAGTCGGACGCGGTGTACCCGCCCAGCACCGGGCTTTCCTTGCGCAGCAGCAGTTCGCCTTGCGGCAGCGCGGCGGTGGGCAGCACGAAGTCGTACACCCGCGACGGCGTGAAGTAGGACGTGTACCCGATGCGGATCACGGGCGCTTCATAATCGGTTCCACCCACGCCGGCTGTGTACAGCTCCTCGTCGAAGGCGGGCTCCACAGCTGCGCCCTGCGCGGCGGTTCCCAGCCCGGCGAGCGGCAGTACCTGCACGCGTTCGATCGTGTCCTGCCGTACCGACACCACCAGATGCGTCGAGGTGACGCCCGCGCCGTTGACGCGAACGGCGTCGGAATGCTCGACGACGGTGCGCCAGTGCTGCTCGGCCAGCGGCTTGGCGAACTCGGCCGGGTCCGCGATGGACACCATCGAGTTGATGGCGTCCTTGTTGTGGGTCAGGAGGATCGTCTCAACACCATCGAGCAGGAACGGCTCGGCCTCGTAGAGGATGTGTTCGTCGCGGGAAATCACGGTGGACAGGCCGGCGTCGAAGTCGTCAAAGCGCAGCAGGCGCGTCTCGCTGAATTCCGAGCAGCCGATGCCCAGCACGAGGTACCGCCGGTCGGAGGAGAGCTCGAATCCGAGCCACATGGCTACGTCGTCCTCCTGGTAGATGACCTCGTCCTCGCTGACCGGCGTGCCCAGGACGTGCGACTTCACCTGGTAGGGGCGCCACGAATCGTCGACGACGGTGTAGAAGATCCGGGTGCCGTCGGGGGAGAAGGCCACGCCGTAGAAGATGTTCTCAATGACGTCGGGCAGCAGTTCGCCCGTCCGCAGGTCCTTGATGCGGAGCGTGAACCGTTCCTCACCGGAATTGTCCACGGCGTAGGCGTAAAGGTTGCCGTCCAACGTCACGGCCGTGCCGCCAACGGAGAAGAACGGCTTGCCTTCCGCCTCGGCGTTTCCGTCCAGCAGGACTTCTTCGCCCTGGAGCTCGACGCCGGGTTCCACCGCCGGGGGCGTCCAGTCCGCTACGGGATTGCCCGAGTTCGCCGCCCGGACGCGGCAATGGATGCCGTACTCCTTCCCCTCGACGGAACGGGTGTAGTACCACCAGCCGTCCTTGCGGCTGGGGACCGAGAGGTCGGTCTCCTGGGTGCGGCCCTTGATTTCCTGGAAGATGGCTTCGCGCAGCGGTTCCTGGTGTGCGGTCACGGCTTCCTGGTAGGCGTTTTCGGCCTTCAAATGCTCAATGACCTCGGAGGATTCCTTATCCCGCAGCCATTCGTAGTTGTCCACGAAAACATCGCCGTGGTGCTCGCGGGTGTGCGGCACCTTCTTGGCGACGGGAGCCGTTGGGCCTTCGGCGTGGGATGGCTGGGCGGAACCGGAAGTCTGGGTCATGCTCTCAATATATAGAGCCTGACCGACGCCGGCGCCCGCGTTCGCTGCGGGGGTAGTTGCGTGGCCTTAGGTACAGGTGAACTGGCCCGACATAGGCGTGCCGGTCCAGACGTTGCTGGTGCCGGGTACCATGTACTTGTTTTGTACGGTCCAGGAGTACGTGACCCCCTTGGGGTGAGAGACCGTCGCCATGTAGCTTCCCCCTCCGCTTTGGTTGCTGGTGCCCGTGAACAGGTTGGCTCCGCCGCTAGTTACGGTGAACTGTCCTACGAAACGCGGATCCGCGATCGCCCAGTTTGTGACACTGATGTTGAGGTTCGCTCCCGAGCAGCTCGCGCTGACGGTTGCCGTGGATGCCGGAATCGTGGCGGAGGAGACGGGGAGGGCGGCGCTCGCGGACCCGTTGAACGCGGCCTGCGCGATACCCGGAGCGAACACCAGTACCGCAGCCGCTGCCAGGACCGCGGCGACGCGCCCCAGCGCAGGGGTCTGCGCGGCGTCGGCGGTGCTCCGGCTTCTACGCAAGGTCAGCGGCTTTCTGTCAGGCCCGGTGGTCCATCCCATTCTCACCGCATTCATGCGGTAAAGGCAGCGGACCCGGTTTGGTTCTTTGAAGAGGATTTCAAGCAGCGCGCCGGGCGGTGTGACCGCCCAGGGCTTTTTCCAGCTGTGGCTGGTGCTGGCGGACGAGTTCCCCGGCTTGGATCGCCGCGGTGTGATCGGTTGTGACCAAGGCGTGTTCGAGGCGGACGCAGTGCTCTTCCATCCGGAGCGCCCCTACCATCGAGGAGCTGGTTTTCAGGCTGAGCACCGCATCCATCGCGAGGTCACTGTCGCCAGTGCTCAGTGCGTGGCTGATCTTCTCCACCCGCTGGGGCAGCAGCCTCGCGTAGGCGGCCGCGAACTTCTCAGCGGCCTCCTTGCTCTTCATCTCCCTGGCCAGGCGCTTGAGGGGGCGGCGGTCAAAGGCCGGTAGGGCAGCGCCGGCGTCCACGGCGGCGTCGTCGCCTTCGGGCTTTTTCCGCCAGATGGAGACGAGCACCATGATTACCAGGGCAGCGGGAGCGCCGTACATCAGGACCTTCAGGACAACGGGATCACGAAGGGCGCGGATCGCGTTGCCGAGGTAGGGGACGGTGAACACCTGGCGGTCAACCTGGCCTGCTGCCAGGGTCGCTGTCCAGGGGTCGGCGCCGTTGTTGGCATCGCCCTTGGTGCGGACGGTGGCAGTGCCTTGGTTGTTCACCGTGAGGTCGATGATCCGGTGGGTCTCCACCCGCTGGTCCTCCACCGGAATGTGGTAGGTGATGATGTCCCCGACCTTCAGGTTCTGGACCGCCACGGGAACGGTGACAACCACGTCTCCCGGGTTGATCAGCGGCGACATCGAGCCGGTGAGCATGGTGCTGGTCTGGTAGCCGAGGACTCGGGGCCCGACGGCGAGGAACAGGAACGCAGCGACCGCGGCGACCATCGTCGTGGTCGTGATGACGCTGACCATGGCCCGGGCAACCTTCGACCCAACTCCCGAGTTCTTATCGGTGCCGGGTGTCGCCGTCGTGGTGGCTGTCCGGGAGACCCGCCGTTGGCGTAGCAGTGATGCGGTCATGGCTGGGTCTCCGTTCTTGGGGGAGGCCCTCCGCCGTCGTTTTCAGGGGGGCTCGACGGCGGAGGGCTGGCTGGGGTTGGGGTGTTACTGGGCGGCGGCGGTGCGCTGGGTTCCGGTGAAGGTGAAGGCGATGGTGCTGCTCTGGTTCTGGAGGGAGTTGTCCGCGGTGGCGGGCAGGGTCAGGGTGACGCGGAGGTCGTCGGTGTGTCCGGGTGCGAGCGAGGTGAGGTTTGCCAGGGGGACGTTGGCGCCGATGACGGAGCGGGAGGCCAGGACGGAGGTGATGGTGCCGCCGGTGCAGGCGTAGGTGTAGGCGGTGCCGGTGAGTGTTTCGGTCCACGGGACGGAGCATTCGTCGACGGTCATCTGCAGTCCCATGGTCGGGTCGGTGTCCAGCTTGGAGCCGGGAGCGGTCGCTGCGGTGGTCAGGGTGATCGCGGAGAGGTTCTGGTTTCCGGTGGCGTTGCTCAGGGTGGCTACGCGTTGGACGGTGTCGCCGGGGACCAGGCCGGAGGCGGCGACGCTGAGGCGGTTCGTGGTGCCGGTTGCGCCGAGGGCGATGTTCACGATGCCGGAGGCGACGGTGTTGCTGGCGGAGGTGCTGGAGGTGAAGGCGCCGTAGGTTCCCAGTCCTGCCACGCCGGCAGCAGTGCCGACCAGGGCCAGGGATGCAATGACTTTGCCGGTGGTGGTTTTCAGGTTGAGACCCATGATGTTTTCCGTTTCTTGAAGCCCGTGAGACCGGGACTTTGCTGTCCGATGACCTCTACTTTCCGGCAGGATTTTTAGGAAGCCGCAAGGTTCCCGCAAGCTTTTCTCGAAGATTAGTTAAAGATTGGATCAAGTAGTTTCGAGTGGTGGGAGGCAGGCGGTTGCTGCAACCGGGTAGTGGAAACGAGTAGCCCGTGGCCGGCTCAGTAACCGTGGGCGGCCACATATTCAGGCAGGGTGTCGTCCCGCAGCGCCGCGGCCACTTCTCCGATTCCCGCGTAATCCGGCAGCACGATTGATTGTCCGTCCGGGGAGGTACCCGTGCCCGCAGTGGGCATGGTGAAGAAGACGGAGGCTTTGGGGTCCACGGTGCGGAGTCCGTAGGCCAGGATGGCGACGGCAGCGGGGTCGTATCCCTGGTCCACAGTGAGGTAGTTGGCTGCAAATTGGACGAGTCCCAACACGCCGGCAGGAGTCTGGACGCCCCCGGAAAGCTTGGCCAAGAGGGCGCGGAGGAACGTCTGCTGGTCGCGGACGCGCTGGTAGTCTCCGTCCACGAACGAGTAGCGCTCGCGGACGAACTCCAGGGCGGCTTCTCCGTCCAAGTGGTTGATGCCGGCAACAAAGGTGTGATGGGTGTCAAAGCTGGCGGTGAAGGGCAGTGTGACATTGACGTCGATCCCTCCGAGGCCGTCGGTCAGGACTTTGAAGCCCTCGAAGTCCAGCATGACGGTGTGGTCTATGTGCGTGCCCAACAGCGTCTCGACGGTCCGGACCACCAGGGGGATGCCCCCCACCTCAAGGCTGGCGTTGATTTTGGATGCGCCATAGCCCGGGATGTCCACCCAGTTGTCGCGCATGATCGAAATACCGTAGACCTTGTGCCGGTCTGCTGGGACGTGGATCAGCATCAGGCAATCCGAGCGTTGGTCCGATGATTGCCCCGTTGTGACGGTCTGGTTGTTCTGGTCCCTGGCGTTGGCACGGCTGTCGCTGCCAATCACCAGGATGTTCATGGGGGTCGCGGGAAGCTCGGGGATGGTGGGCGGGGCCGGTGCGGCAGCGGTTGGCGCAGGGGACTTGGTGGGGGATGGAGTATGGGTAGCCGTTGCGCCTGCGGAGGCGCTTGAGGGCGACGGTCCGGACGAGGTCCTGTTGGATCCGGCGATGACCGCGGCCAGAACTACCACGAGGGCCAGCAGAACTGCCAGTCCCGCCGCAAGCCACAGTCGCCGTCGTCCGTTCATGTCCGGAACGTATCACCCAGATGAGTTAAAAACGCGCCAGGGAAGGCCTCATTTCGGCCACAATAATCGCCTGTATGCAGTCCCGGAGTCTCGACAAAATAACGTCCAGGTAGCACGATGAGAGATAAATCTCTCGCCTTCACATGGGCCGGCTTTGCCGTGTCCTTTCGGTTCCGCAATGGGGGGCTCTTAGCCCACGGAGCTGGACGTTATCCCTGCGAGCAAGGGAGGATCCTGCATGGCCCCAACGTCGTGGCACCGCACCGTATGCGGGGGACGGGCGGCAGTTGCGAGCTGAAGTTCATAGGGAATTTAAAAGAAACCGAGTCACCGTCAAACGACGCCATGGTCTCCGGCGCCTCAAAATTTCCAGGCTAATAACAGCCGGTCAGCAAAGATTTTCCTAAGGAATGAGTCTTATGACTGCTCATCCAAAACCCGTCCTACTGCCGCGCCTTCGAGCCCTCATGGTCTTGCTACTTGCCCTCGTGTTGCCGGTGGCCCTGAGTGGCACAGCGGCGGCGGACGGTGGCAAGTCCGCAAGGACGTGGACCGTTCAGGTCGGCTCCGAATCGTCGGACCAGGCCATCCAGGGAATGTCCTTCCTGCCGAAGAACATTTACATCAATGCCGGTGACAAAGTCACCTGGGAGGCCAACGCGGCCGAAATCCATACGGTCACGTTCCTGGCCGAGGGGCAAACCATCGAGTCCACGCAACCTTTTGATCCTTTCAGCCCCCTCTACATATCCGCGCAGGGCGGCACGTCCTACGACGGGCACTCCTATTACAACTCCGGCGTGATGTCGAACGTCTCGAACAGTGGGTTCGCCGAAGTCAGTTCCTACACCTTGAAGTTCCCGGATACAGGCGATTTCACGTACTACTGCCTGGTGCATGGCGCGGCCCAGAAGGGCACAGTCCATGTGCGGGCCAAGGGTACGGACTACCCGTACACCCAGGAGCAATACAACAACCGGGTAGAGCGGGCTGAACGGGCCATCATCCGTGACGGCTACCAGCTATGGAGCGACGCCCGCGACCAGGCGGACAACCACACCGTGATTGCTGGAGCCGACGACGGCGTCGCTATGGTCATGCGGTTCATCGAACCCAAAGTGGTCATTCACGTTGGTGAGAAAGTGAGCTTCGTGAACAACGGCATGGGCGAGCCGCACACGATCACCTTCGGTACCGAACCTGCCAACCCGTTCCCGCCGCTCGGCGATCCAACGAATTACACGGGTGGACAGCTCAATTCAGGCATTTTGCCGCCGGGCGTGACATTCACGGTCACCTTCAACAAGGCAGGCGTGTATGACTACATCTGCGCACTCCACGACTACTTTGGAATGGCCGGCAAGGTGGTGGTGAAGGACTAAGCTCCTGATTTGAGTGCATGCTGGGGCTTGTTTCCCGTTCGGTGGTAGTTTCTTGCATATCCGGTGCTGGTTTACTGCAAGCAACCGACTGGGAACCAAGCCCCGGGTGCGGGCGGGGGCGGACGCGACGGCGCGTGCCGCCGTCGTACGCGTTGTATTCTGTACCCTTAGCTGAATTGATAAGCAACCTTAGGAAATGAGTCTTTGCGCCATGTTGGACAGCCCTCATACGTACTCGAGTGCACTGGGCTCCCCCGGCTTTCCAGCCGGAACCTTCCTTTTTGACCCGCTCACAGGGAAAGCGGAATGGTCCGACGGGCTCTTCAATCTCCACGGCTACCAGCGTGGGGAAGTTGTGCCCACGCTCGAGCTGCTGATGTCGCACAAGCACCCGGATGACAGGCCGCCGGCCAAGGATATCCTGGCCCAAGTATTCCGCGACGGCGGGCATTTCTGCATTTACCACCGGATCATTGATGCGCAGGGACATGTCCGTCGGGTGCTGACGGCAGGGAATGCTCAACTCGGCCCATCGGGGGCCGTCGCGCTCGAGGGGACCACGGTCGACCTGACGTCCACGCTGCGGCGGGAAACCGAGCAGGCGGCGCGTGACGCAGTCGCGGGCGCCAATGCGACGCGGGGCGTCATCAATCAGGCGCGCGGCATCCTGATGGGGCGTCTGCTCCTCAGCTCCGAGGCCGCCTTCAAACTGCTCGCGAGTTGCAGCAGCATGACGAACGTCAAAGTCGCAGTCCTCGCCTCCCACCTTGTTCGCGTAGCCGACACCGATGAGGGGCCGGAAGCAATGGACGAGTTTATCCGTGTTCTCCGGGCTTGCGACCAGGCGGCCGTAAAACGCGCGTTGGGTCCGCAGTAAGAAGCCGCCCGACGCAGCCATCGCCTCCCGCCGGACGGCGTGGCAGTATGTTGTGGGTCAGGCTCGCTGAGGGCGTCTCCGCGACAAGGAGCGACGGTCATGACCTACATCTACAACTTCGCCGATGTGCAAGCAGCCGATGTCGCCGTGGCGGGCGGCAAAGGCGTCGGGCTGGGCAACCTTGTTAGCGCAGGGCTTCCGGTCCCTCCAGGGTTCGTGCTGACCACTGGGGCGTATGAAGCCTTCGTGGATGCCAACGGGATTCAGTCGCGCATCCAGGAACTGGCGTCCCTGCCGTCGGAGGCCGCGCCGCAGGATTACGAGGACGCCTCGGCCGCGATCCGTGCCCTTTTCACCGGCGGCACCATACCTGCGGCCATCGCATACGAGCTCGCCGCCGCCTATGAGGGCCTCCGCGACGACGACGGCGGCTCTCGCGACGGCGGCGCGCCCGACGACGGCGGCTCTCGCGACGGCGGCGGCGGCGGCCGCGACGACGGCGCGCCCGTGGCGGTGCGCTCGTCCGCCACTGCCGAGGACCTCGCCTCGGCCAGCTTCGCCGGGCAACAGGAAACCTACCTCAACGTCCGCGGCGCGGAAGCGTTGGATGCCGCCGTCGTCGATTGCTGGTCTTCCTTATGGACGGCGCGGGCCATGGCCTACCGGAACCGGGAAGGCATCGCACCGGGCGATGTACGCCTCGCGGTAGTGGTCCAGCGGATGGTCGAGGCCGAGTCGGCCGGGGTCATGTTCACGGCCAATCCCGGCAACGGGCGCCGCGACCAGATCGTCATCAGTGCCGCGTGGGGACTGGGGGAGTCCGTGGTCAGTGGAACAGTCACCACGGATGACCTTGTGGTCGAAGCTGGAACAGGCCGCGTGCTTTCGCGCCGGACGGCCGACAAGGAAGTCATGACCGTGTACGCTGACCGCGGTGCGGACGGCGTGTACGCGGACCGCGGTGCGGACGGCGTCCCGGACCAAGGCGCTGCCGACTGCGGGGCCGAGGATCAAGGAGGCACTGCGGAGCGGCCGGTCCCGGCGGCGCTCCGCAACACGGCCGTGCTCGACGACGGAGCTGCCGCCGCGCTGGCCCGCTATGGAACGAGGATTTCGGACTACTTCGGAACTCCGCAGGACATCGAATGGGCACGGGCCGGCGGCAATTTCTTCATGCTGCAATCCCGGCCCATAACGGCACTGCCTGAACCCGTGGCCGACACCCCGGACACCTGGCCGTTGCCCTACCCGAAGGGCCTCTACTTCCGGGCGAGCATCGTGGAACAACTGCCGGACCCGCTCTCGCCGCTGTTCGCCGACCTCATTGACGGTTCTGTGACCCGTTCGCTTAAGGCTCTGATGAACGAAGCCGTCGGGAGCGAAGTCATCCGCGAGGGCGACGTCGGATTGCCCACCATCAACGGTTACGCCTACTACTATTACCGCACTTCGGGAATGTGGCGCGTAATGGGCAAGTCGCCGGCCGCCATGCTCGCCTTGGTTCGTGGCAAGGCGCACATGGGTGTGGCGGGCTGGCGGGAATTCTCGCATCCCCGCTACGAGCGGGCGATCCGGGCCTGGTCGGCAAAGCCTGCGGGGGAGCTATCGGGAGAGGAACTGCTTGAGGGTGTCCGGACGTTGCTGGACGCCGGAACCGTGTACTACACGGCTGTGCAGTCAATCATTCCGATCGCTGCGACGAGCGAAATGGCGTTCCGGGCGTTCTATGACAAACTCATCCGGCGCGCTGGAGATCCCACTGCCGAGACATTCCTCCTCGGCTACGACAGCGAACCCATCCGTGCAGAGAAATCGTTGTACGATCTCGCGTCTTGGGCCCGGGATGTCGAGGGCCTCGCTCCCGCGATCCTCAATCAACCGACGGAGGCGCTGGCCGAGTCGCAGAGAAACTGGCTCCCGCCTGCCGGCATGGACCCCGCCCTTTGGCAGCAATGGCGTCCGCGTTTCCAGGCCCATCTCGATCGCTTCGGCCATGCGGTCTACAACCTGGATTTCGCCAGCCCGGTGCCGGCGGACGATCCTTCGGCGCTGCTGGATACGATGAAGTTCTACCTGCGGGGACAAGGCAACGACCCGCATGAGCGCCAGCGGCTCTCGGCAGCCCGGCGGGAGGACCAAACCGAGCGGATGCTTGCCCGGCTCGGACGGACCCGGCTCGGGCGGACTCGCAAGGCGCCGTTCATCCGTCTGCTCCGGTGGGCGCAGAAGTCCGCACCCGTCCGCGAAGACGCCCTGGCCGACGTCGGGCTAGCCTGGCCGCTGATCCGGCGGTTGCTGCTCGAACTCGGACAACGGCTGGTCTACTCCGGCGTCATCGCCCGTCCCGCCGACGTGTTCTGGCTGCGGCAGCAGGAGCTGCAAAGCGCCGTCGCGTTCGGCCTCGCCGCGCCGCAACCACCGGGCACGGCGGAACCGCCCGCACCCGTGGCGGTGGCAATTACCGGGGCAACGCGCCCTGTCCGCGCCGACGTCGTCGAGGAGCGCAAGATGCTTTGGCGGGGCCAGGCCAAAGCGGCCGCCCCGCAACTGCTGCCGGAGACACGTTGGATGAAGGGCGCATTCGAATCGATGATGCCGGCACACTCCCAGGATCAGCCGGGCGACGTCATCAAAGGAGTCGGCGCCAGTGCGGGCCGCGTCAGTGCTCCTGCGCGAGTCCTCAGCGGGCCCCAGGATTTCGGCCAGATGGCGCCCGGAGAGGTCCTTGTTGCCCGTATCACCACTCCCGCCTGGACCTCGCTGTTCGCGATGGCGTCCGCCGTGGTCACCGACGTCGGCGGCCCATTGAGCCACAGTTCGATTGTGGCCCGCGAGTATGGCATCCCCGCTGTGCTCGGCACCGGAGTCGCCACGCAGCGGCTCACGAGCGGGCAACAAATCACCGTCGACGGCGACGCCGGCACCGTGACCGTCGAGCACCCACCCGCCTAGCGCTGCGCCCCCCCCGACGCCCGCTCACTTGTGTGGGGTTTTGGGCGGACGCTCGCTCACATATGTGGGGTTTTGGGCGGACGCTCGCTCACTTGTGTGGGGTTTTGGGCGGACGCTCGCTCACTTGATCTGAGCTCGGGTCTTGGGATTTGGCCATATATGTGAGCGCGGGTCTTGGGATTTGGCCATATATGTGAGCGCGGGTCTTGGGATTGCGGACCGGTTGCGGTGTATTCCAGCATTTGCGCTAGCATCTCACGTTCGGATGACGGTCTCCTCGGACGCTCGCTCACTTGTGTGGGGTTTTGGGCGGACGCTCGCTCACTTGATGTGAGCGAGGGTCTTGGGATTTGGCCGTATATGTGAGCGAGGGTCTTGGGAGGGCCCGACGGCGGCGGGGCAGTTGCGCTGTTTTCCCACCTTTGCTCGGGCTTGGCGGGGAAGCCCAGGATCGCAGGGTTTCCACAGGTTTGACCCAAGAAATGCGCAGGATCGCGAGTCTTGGCACAGGTTGTCCCAAGGACTGCTCCACGGGGTATTTGGGGTTGCTAAGTTGCTAGAGAGCTGGTGCTGGACCAGCCCATATCTCCCAACTCGCTCAGGAGTTTCACATGTTTGCTTTCTTCTTCAACGCCGCTTCGCGCATCCGTCGTAGCGAAAAGGGCGCCACCGCCGTCGAATACGGCATCATGGTCGCCCTCATTGCTGTTGTCATCATCGTCGCCGTCACGGCGCTGGGTGGGACGGTCAAGAACACCTTCAACCAAGTCCAGTGTTCGATGACCACCGGTAAAACCTGGAACAGTACCACGAACGTTTGCAGCTAGAACGACTGCCTCGTGCGGATCGATAGCACTTTCCTCAGTAAGGAGCCCCAATGCTGTCCGCTTTCCTGAAGTCCGTTTCGCACGCCCGGCGTGACGAAACCGGTGCCACCGCCGTCGAATACGGCATCATGGTTGCGCTCATCGCAGTTGTTATCATCGTCGCCGTGACTGCCCTCGGCGGGACGGTCAAGGACACGTTCACCCAGGTCCAGTGTTCAGTGTCTGGCAAAACTACCTACAGCGCAGGGGCAAGCGCCGGTCAGGGCGCCTGCCCTTAGAAGTCTCCCGGCAAGGTGCCTTGGAAGGCAATACCAGCACACCAAGCAACTCCGGGTGGCGGCAGCATTCACGCGGCCGCCACTCTGCTTGATTCGAAGTATCCGTTCTCTGGGAGGGCAACATCATGCCGAGGTCTTCAGAGCGCGGTGCCGTGGCAGTCGAGTTCGCGATCCTGGCACCGCTCCTGATCATGCTGCTCCTAGGCATCATGGAATTCGGCAGGGCTTACAACGTGCAGGTGTCGCTCTCGAACGCAGCACGGGAAGGTGTCCGGGTCATGGCGATTTCGAATGATCAGACGGCCGCCAAGACAGCGGCGAAAAGCGCGGCAGTGTCGTTGAATCCACAACTAGCGGACACGAACTTCACGTTCAGTCCGACCAGCTGCACGTCCGGTGCCCAGATGTCCGTGACCATCAAGTACACCCTCAGCACCCTCACGGGAATCGCGGGGCCTTTCCCCATGCAAGGAGTAGGAGTCATGGTATGCGGCGGCTGATGGTCCCCAAAAACGACGACGGCGAGCGCGGCGCGATTGCCGTCCTCGTCGCGCTCTTGTTGGTGGTGCTGCTCGGGTTTGCCGCCCTCGCCGTGGATGCGGGAATGCTGTATTCGGAACGGGCGCAAGTGCAGAACGGATCCGATGCCGCAGCCCTCGCCGTGGCGCAGAAGTGCGCCGCGAATACGAGCGATCCGAATTGCTCTACCACCTCCCCAATCGCCTCCGACATCGCAAACAAGAACGCAAACGATGGCTTGAACAACATCAAGTCGATCAATCTGGACCTGACAAACCGGAAAGTCACCGTGACCGCCGGGGCCCAGCAGGCAGGCGGGACGCCGAACGCCGTCTCGCTCTTTTTCGAACGCGTCCTGGGCGTCAACTCCACCAATGTCTTGACCACGTCCAGCGTTCAGTGGGGGAGCGCCGTCGCGGGCAGAACCGCCTTTCCGCTCGCGTATTCCATCTGCCAGGTGCGGGGATATATCGGCGGGGGCCTCCAGCTACTTCAGGATCACGGCTCAGGTGCCAACCCCAGCTGCAATTACGGTCCTTCGGGTGCCACGGTTGCCGGTGGCTACGGTTGGATAGTCCAAGACACCGGTGCGTGTGGCGGCACGATTAACCTCGCTGTCAGCGAAGGCGGGAGCGCCCCTGGTAACAGTTCGCCGGGTAACTGCGCAGCCACCCTTCAAAAGTGGGCAGACACCATCAACGCTGGCCGCGACGTCGTCGTCCTGCTTCCGGTCTTCGACGCCGTTACAGGTACGGGTGCCGGCGCAATTTACCATCTGGTTTCCTTCGCGGCGTTCAAAGTGGCCGGATGGACGTTCAGCGGCAACAACAGTCTTCCGGACAGTTTCCACAACACAAGTCCTGATGTCCCTTCATCAGTTTCCTGCAACGGCAACTGCCGCGGAATCATCGGGAGCTTCATCAAATACGTCTCGCTGGCGGATGGCTACACGCTGGGCCCGGTAGATGCGTTTGGGGCCACCATTGTCCGCATCACTAACTAGTTTTCATCCGTTCTTTGAGCACAGGAGTTGTAAGTGAAGTCACGCTTGTTGGCCGGGTCGGCAGCGGCAGTGCTGGCCCTCGTCGGGGTGATTCTCGTCTTCTCCTACGCTCAAGGCGCGGATCAACGGGCAGTCCAGAACCTGGCCCCTGTTGACGTGTTGGTGGTCAAGACGGCCATCCCGGCTGGCACTTCAGTGGACGCCATGAAGGATTCTCTCGCCACTGAGCAACTGCCGGAATCGGCCGTCCCCAAGACAGCGCTACACAACTTGGGGGACTCAGCAGGCAAGGTGGCCGCCGTCGACCTCGTCCCTGGCGAGACGTTGGTGGCCGAACGTCTGGTGGCCCCGGATGCACTCAAGACCCCAGGGGACGTCAAGGTGCCCGCAGGGCTCCAGGAGGTCTCATTTCAACTGGAACCCCAGCGGGTAGTCGGGGGACTGCTGGTTCCTGGTGACCACATTGGAATATTCATCTCCATGTCGACCGACAAGCCAACTACCGAATTGGCGATTCACAAGGTTCTTGTGACGATGATCCAACGCGCCCCCCAAACAGCCGCGAGTGCACAAGCGACGCCGAGTCCCACGTCCGGTGCTGCCGGCTCCAAGGACAGTGCACTTCCCGCCGGAATCCTCCTGCTGACCGTTGCCGTGAGCGATGTGGACGCATCCAAGATTGTCTTCGCCGCCGAGTACGCAAAGATCTGGCTCAGCAAAGAGCCGTTGGATGCCAAAGACAGTGGCCCCACCCTCATGCAGCAGAGCGGGGTATACAAGTGAGCCGCTTTGTCCTGATTACGCCCAATACCGATTTTGACCAACGGTTGCGCCAAGCTGTCGCGGGTGGCCTCCCCGGAAGCGTGCAGACCTTCTTCACGAGCATTTTGCCGGCTGATCCAGCAGAACTCTTCGGCGCGCTCAATCAGGAACAACTCGAAGTGCTGATCCTGGGGCCCGACGTGCCGGTGGAAGACGCACTGCGCCTGGCCACCGTCTTCGATGTGCAGTTGCCGGAACTGAGCGTCATCCTTGTCAGTGAACTCGATCCCGCGTTCGTCCTCCAAGCCATGCGGTCCGGCATCCGCGACATCATGAGCCCCGATGCGGACCTGGCGCAGATACGGGTCATGCTCGAGCGTGCGTGCCAGTCTTTCGCCAGCCGGCGGCGCACCGGAGAACCCAAACAATCGGGCTCGCCGAAGGGCTTGGTGATTGGCGTCTTTTCCCCCAAAGGTGGCGTGGGCAAGACGACAATCGCCACGAACATCGCCGTGGGGTTGGGCAAGATCGCGCCGATGAGCGTTGTAATCGTGGATCTGGACCTGCAATTCGGTGACGTCGCCTCCGGGCTCTACCTCAATCCGGAGCATACTGTCACCGATGCCGTTACTCCCTCGGCCAGCCAGGATTCCCTGGTGCTCAAGGCATTTCTCACTGTTCACCCGGCAAGCATCTATGCTTTGTGCGCACCGAAGGACCCCGTCGAAGCAGACGAGATCTCTCCGGAACAAGTCGGCAGGCTCCTCGAACAGCTCGCTCAAGAGTTCCAATATGTGGTTGTTGACACGGCACCCGGACTTCCCGAAATCGGGCTAGCTGCCCTCGAGCAATGCTCGGACGCTGTCTGGGTGACAGGCATGGACGTTCCGAGTGTCCGTGGCCTCCGTTCCGGCCTGGACATTCTCCGCAAGCTGAACCTCCTGCCGGAAACCCGGCATGTGGTGCTCAACATGGCTGATTCCAAGTCGGGGCTGTCGGTGCAGGACGTCGAGTCCACCGTAGGCGCCCCGGTTGACGTGAGCATCCCCCGATCGAAGGCTGTAGCGTTCTCCACCAACCGCGGCATTCCCGTGCTCCAGGACTCGGTGAAGGATCCGGCCGTCAAGGGACTCAAGCAACTTGTGGAGCGTTTCAATCCCGCGTGGCGTGCCACAGCACAGCGCAAACTGCACAGAAGGGTGGTGGTCTAATGAAGCTGTCTGAACGCCTGCATGCAGTCGAGGACAAGGCCGAAAGGTCCGCCGGTCCCGGGGTGGACCTTGGCGCGAGTGCGCCCTCTGCGCCTAAACCGACATTCGCCGAGTCCACGCAGCAAGTCATGGCGCATCCCATGGCGAAGTCCGGCAGTGCCGTAAAACCCCACACTTCAGTCAAGCTGTCCGACGTCCCTGACACGCCGAAACTCAGGGCCCAGCAGCCGGTGGATGCCTTCGCTGCCCTCAAAGTCCGCGCAGCCACCGCGTTGTTCGAGCGGTTGGGGGCGAGGTTCAATGATTCGAGCGTCAGCGAACATGAGTTGCGGTCGACTGCGCGGGAAGAACTCACCCGGATCATCGACGCCGAGCAGGTCCCGCTGTCCGCGGACGAGCGCAGTAGGCTCGTCGCCGACGTGGCGGATGACGTCCTTGGCTATGGGCCGCTCCAGCGCTTGCTGGACGATCCAGAGGTCACCGAAATCATGGTCAACCGGATGGACCAGATCTATGTCGAACGAAAAGGCAAGCTGATCCTCACGGACTCCGGATTTAGCTCCGAGGACCATCTCCGGAGGGTCATTGAACGCATCGTTTCGAAGGTGGGCCGCAGGATCGATGAATCGTCCCCGCTCGTTGACGCCCGACTTGAGGACGGATCCCGAGTCAACGCGGTGATCCCTCCGCTTGCGGTGGGCGGCTCGTCGTTGACCATCCGAAAATTCAGCAAAATACCGTTGACCATCAGGAATCTGATCGATTTCGGAACGCTCACGCCCGAAATGGCGGAGCTCCTCAATGCCTGCGTCAAGGCGAAGCTGAACATCATTGTTTCCGGAGGCACCGGAACGGGAAAGACCACGTTGTTGAATGTGCTCTCATCTTTCATCCCGGAAGACAACCGCATTGTCACTATTGAAGATGCCGTGGAACTGCAGATCCAGCAGCAACATGTGGTCAGGCTTGAGAGCAGGCCACCGAACACCGAGGGAAAGGGTGCAGTGACCATCAGGGAGCTGCTGAGGAACTCGCTTCGTATGCGCCCGGACAGGATCGTCGTCGGCGAGGTCCGTGGTGGGGAGTCCCTCGACATGCTGCAGGCCATGAACACCGGCCACGATGGTTCCCTCTCCACGGTGCACTCGAATTCTCCTCGGGACGCCGTGGCGCGCCTCGAAACCCTAGTGCTCATGGCAGGCATGGATCTGCCATTGCGGGCAATCCGTGAGCAAATAGCGTCCGCGGTGAATCTCATCATCCAGATCTCCCGGTTGCGGGACGGAACGCGCCGCATCACACACGTGACCGAGGTCCAGGGCATGGAAGGTGACATTGTCACCCTTCAAGACGCCTTTGTTTTCGATTACTCGGCAGGCGTCGACGCCCACGGAAGGTTTCTTGGAAGGCCGGTCCCAACGGGTATCCGTCCGCGCTTCATCGACCGCTTCGATGACTTGGGCATCCATGTATCTCCCGGAGTATTCGCCGCTCCCTTGGCAACAGCAACAGCAGCAAGGGCGTGAGCGGAAAATGATGCTCTTGACCGGAATGACCCTGATGTTTTCAGCCATCCTGCTCCTCGGCGTGGCGGTGATCCTGCCGAAAACCCCGGAAGTTCCGTTCGATCGACGGCGGCCTTACCACGTAGGATCAGGCTCCCAGCTGACGCGTTTCGCAGGATCTGCCGCCGATGTAGTCGATGGGGTATTGACCAGGCGCAACGTCCGGCTCTTCAATCGTGAACAACTGGAGAATGCCGGGCTGCGAATGAGCCAGGCGGACTTCTTCATCCTTGTAATTGCCGGCGCATTCGTGGGTGCCTTGATCGGGCTGGTCATCGGCGGTCCGTTGGTGGCCATCCTGTTCTTTATCCCGGCGCCCTTCGTGGCACGGATCATCGTGAGCTCCCTCGCCGGTAAGAGGCGTGCGAAGTTCGATGCTCAGCTTGGGGACACCCTCCAACTACTGGCTGGTGGCTTGCGGGCCGGGCACAGCATCCTCCGTGCCATCGACGCTGCCGCCACAGAATCCGCCAGCCCAACGTCCGAGGAAATGCGCCGGATCATTACAGAGACGAGCCTTGGCCGCGATCTTGAGGCATCGCTTACCGACACAGCGGAGCGAATGCAGAGCGAAGACTTCGTGTGGATAGCGCAAGCCATTCAAATCAACCGCGAGGTGGGCGGAAACCTTGCGGAGGTCCTGGACCAAGTCAACGAGACCATACGCGAACGCAGCGAGATCAAGGGACATATCAAATCCTTGGCCGCGGAAGGAAAGTTTTCGGGATACATCCTGATGGCCCTTCCCTTCGGCATCGTCACCATGCTCTTGCTTGTCAACCCCGGCTACATGAACGTGATGTTCACCCAGCCGCTTGGTTGGGGAATGATCGGGTTGTCAATCATTCTCATGACGATCGGCGGTCTCTGGATGCGCAAGATCATCGACTTGAAGTTTTGAGGTGACCCGTGAATCCCTCTCTCCTTGTCTCCCTCCTCCTGGTTCCTCTGCCTATCGCCTACCTCGCCTGGTCATTCCTGTCGGTTGATCGCAAGGCCCAAAGTGCCGTCCGGGATCTCTTGACTCGGGGTCAAGACATTGCGGAAGCTGGCCCACAAAGTGGTGGCAGTGCACTCGAGCTCATTGGCTATCGCCTGACTCCCGGCAGCTACGTCCAGAAGCTGGACCGGCTGCTCTCGCTGGCCGGCCGGCCGCCGTCGCTCCCTTTGGGGCGCGTCCTCGCGGCCAAGCCCCTGCTCGGATTGTTCGGCGCACTTTTTGGAATTCTCATTAGTGCCAACAGCTCGAGCGGAATCCTTAAGCTCGTGGGGATATTTGTTGTATTACTCGGGTACTTTATCCCGGACCTAATGCTGTACAGCAAAGGGCAAGAACGTCAAAAGGCCATGCAATTGGAGCTCGCAAATACCATGGACCAAATGCTGATATCGGTCGAGGCGGGCCTCGGTTTTGAAGGAGCAATGGCTCGGGCGGGCGAAAACGGGAAGGGGCCGCTGGCCGAGGAGTTGGTGCGGACGCTGCAGGACATGCAGGTTGGACGGAGCCGCCGCGAGTCCTATCTGGCGTTGGCCGAACGAACCAACGTTCCGGAGCTCCGAAGCTTTGTGCAGGCCGTGATTCAGGCAGACACTTACGGCATTGCCATCAGCCGGGTCTTGAGGGTCCAGGCGAAGGTCATGAGGGTTAAGCGCCGCCAACGTGCCGAAGAGAAGGCGATGAAGCTTCCGGTGATGGTTCTCTTCCCCCTTCTGCTCTTCATTTTCCCCGTGTTGTTCATCGCCATCCTGGGGCCGGCGGTCATCAATGCTATAGCCACCTTCAGCGGAGGCTAAGCGTAATATCACATTCCAAGGATGGGGTGTGCTGGATGAAAAGGAGTTAAATCAAGAAAGGCCTAAGATTTCCTTAAGATAGCCATAAGTTCGGTTTTTTCCGGAATTCAGAAAGTAGCATTGGGCTATGTTCAGTTCAGGTTCCAGCGAGGTCAACGAGGATTCAGATCCGAGCCATCCGGGCTCGGTCGACGACTCCAATGGGCTGCCCGTCGTCCCGCTTACCGAACATCCCATACTGGACCTCGCGGAGTTTCAACTCCTGGAAGACCAAGTGGACAATCCGCTGGTCGCACGCACGTTTGCCGGCGACTTCGCAAAACTCTGGGCCAAGCGATACGAAATCCTCGCGACCGCCGTCGAGCGCGGCGACGTGGCCGCGGCCCTGAACGCGGTCCTAAGCCTCAGGACCTCTTCCATCATGGTTGGTGGTGTTCGCCTCGCAGTACTTGCAGCGCAACTGGAGGAACGCATTCGAAAACGTGAATTGCGTGAGGCCCGGCCCCTGCTCAAGGAACTTGCTGAATGCGGGCACCTGACTGTCCGGGAACTAAAGGACAGTTACGTTCTCCGGAACGATTGACGCCGGCTCGCTTAATTAATCCGATCTTTTCGGCGTCAGCCGATAGCCGACTCCCCGGACAGTCTGTAGAAAGCGTGGAGATTGTGGATCTTCGCGAAGCTTTCTGCGGAGGTTCCCGATGTGGGTCTCAACTGCGCGTTCGTCGGCGTCGCTGATGTACGCATCGTCGTCGTAGTAGTCACCGCGCGCAGCCCGTACGAGATCGGCGCGCGTCCGCACCTCGCCTTTGGCCCGAAGCAGGTCAAAGAGGAGATCGAATTCGCTTCTCGTCAACGTCAGGGCCGAACCTTGAAGCGTCACCGTGCGTGATTTGTAGTTCAAGGCCAAGCCATTGTGCTTGATCACCGCTTGGTCGGCTTCGGCTGAGCGGGCGGGAGCGTAAGCACCCCCGTCAAAACGGGCCGAACCGCCGTCGGGACCGGCTAAACGGTCGGGACCCCCGCGATCCTCCTCCGGCAACGCAAGCCTGCCTTCCGCGCGAGGCCGCCGCATCATGGCGGTGACGCGGGCCCTCAATTCACGAGGCAGGAACGGTTTCTTGACGTAGTCATCCGCGCCGGTCAGGAACGCCGTCAACGTGTCCGGCTCGTCGCGCCTGGCCGTCAGCATCACGACATATGCGTCGCTGAATTGCCGAATCCGACGCAGGACTTCGTGGCCGTCCATGTCCGGAAGCCCGACGTCGAGCGTCACCACGGAGGCATGGTGGTCCCGTACGACCTCCACCCCTTCGCGTCCGGTGGCGGCAGAATGCACCACAAATCCAGCTTCTTTGAGGATGGCGTCAACCAGATTTCGTACATCTTCGTCATCCTCAATGACTACAGCTACCCCAGGCTCGCTCATTGGACATCCTTGAGGGTGCACATCGCCGCACAGCCCAGCGCAATGCGGTAAATGCCACCCAAATACTCACGATACAAGCATTGAAGCCATCTGGCATCTAATATGTGGATTAAGCGCTGCTCCGAACTTCCAGTTGGATCGTTCGGGGCGTCGTATTGTGGTTCCTTGGGGGGAATAGTGGGTTCCGTGCGGTTCCTTTGGGCATCGCGTGGAGCAGTAATTGGTTCGCGAATCTCCAACGAAGGGTCTCGACTTTGAGTGAGCAGCCATTTTTCCGCGCGGCCGCGCGTTTCTTCAGGAAACTCACGCCTCGCGCCCGGCTGGCTGTCTGTGAATTGCCACTGACGCTCATCATCGCGGGCTTGGCAATCGCGGCACCTACTGTTTGGCCAGGGTTGACCCAAAATTGGTTGTTCGTTACTGGAGTCCTTCTCCACGGCGTCCTGTTCCTGGGATGCCTGCTGGTCCCTTGGGAGCGATTGTCGCCAAGCGCGGGCCTGGCAATCCCTATTTTGGATTTTGTTGCCCTATGGTTCACTCGAAACGGCGCCTTCAGCGCGGTGCCGGGCCTCATCACGTTGGCTATCTTTCCCGTGATCTGGTTGTCTGCCTCGGGCATGCTTTCCAGGACAAGCCTGATCCTCAGCTTTGTGGGTCCTTTCCTCATCGCGATTCCGCCGGTCATTTCGCACATGCCCCGTCCGACGTCGTCAGACATTTCTTCAGTACTGCTTTTACCCCTCATGATGTTTGCAATGGCAGTCTCCATTCGTCTGGCCGGCTCAAATGCCCGTCTGCAGCAACGGCGGGTAAGCCAGCGGGATCAGGCCCTGCGGCAATTGTTGGCCGCGAGCAGGGAGCGGGAAACACTGCTCAAGACAATCCTGGACACCATCGACGTCGGAATTATCGCCGTCGATTCGAAGGGCGAAACCCTCCTGATCAACAACCAACAAAAGGCATTCCTGAAAATGGCAATGCCCGCGGAAGGCCCGCGGGGGACCGCGGAACAAGACTGGCTGGTTTTCGGCCAGGACCGGCGAACGCCCGTTCCCCGTGAAAAGGGCCCTGTTCGGAAGGCCGTTCAAGGGGAAACATTTTCCGACTATCTCCTTTGGTTCGGCGCCGGTACCGGCCAACGGGCCATCTCAACCGCCGCGCGGGGTATGAAGAGCGAGCTCGACGACGGGTTTGGTGGTGCGGTGATCGTTTTCAAGGACGTGACGGATGTTGTCGATGCACTTGCCGCCAAGGACGAATTGGTTGCCAACGTGTCTCACGAATTCGGTTCGCCGCTGACATCGATCCTGGGCAACATCGATCTTGTGCTGCGCGGCGCCCAGGAGCTCCAACCGGGAACAAGGCTTGGCTTGGAAATTGCGGAGCGGAATGCCGAGCGGCTCCGGGCCTTGGTGGAGGACCTGCTCTCGTCCGCCGCGGCGGTAGAGAGCGTGCATCTGCGGCGTACGGATTTGGCAGGGTTGGTCGAAAACAGCCTGGTTTCTGCACGGGCTCAGGCCGACGCCGCGCACGTGGGCCTCGTCGCCGACGTTCCGGCACCCCTGTGGGCGAACGCCGATCCCTTGAGGCTAGGACAGGCCTTGGACAATCTGGTATCCAACGCGATCAAGTATTCACCTGGTGGCGGACTGGTGACCATAAGGGCCGAGCGGAACGATGGTTGGGTCCAGCTTGAAGTGAAGGACACAGGAATGGGCATGACCACCGACGAGTCGGCCAGGATTTTCACCCGGTTCTTCCGGACAAACGCAGCCCGTCAAGCCGCGATACCCGGCGTCGGCCTCGGGTTGTCCATTACCAAGTCCATCGTCGAACGACACGGAGGCAGCATCTCCTGCAGCAGCGAGCCCGGCAGTGGAAGCACCTTCACCGTGGCGCTGCCGGCTGGCCCGCCCCAGGAGCCGTCACAGACAGGCGCGCCGGCACTGTATTAGGCCGGCACGGTATTAGGCCGGCACTGTATTAGGCCGGTCGCCGGACCGGGTAACTGGCCGCCGTGCAAGTATTCGGGCGAGAAAAGTAGAGTACCCACTACTCGTGACCGGCCCTGGAGCCAACGGATTGAATGGAACGCAGTTGGTCTCAATGTAGTTCCTGGTCTCTGGGGGTCATCCGTATGTGTGTTTCCTGCAATCCTGTTGTGTCCTTTCCGCGTCCGATAGCGACGGGGGCAGTCCGTTGAGCGCGGGGATGGAATCCGCTTCCATGTTCGCCGGGTCGTTGCCCGGGCTCATTCTGATGGACTTCGGCCAGGCAATGGTGGTGGTGTGCGTGTGTTTCGACATGGTCCGTGCCGTGTCCGTGCCGCGGTCGCATCGGCGTTATGTCGCCAACACCATCTTCAAGACCCTGGCGGTCCCGTCGATTCTCGTCATGGGCGTCAGTGTGCTCGCCAAGGCAATCCAATGGAATTGGTCGGACGTGGCCATGGGCGTTTTCGTGATCGTGATGATCATCTTCCGCTGGCACCAAGACAAGGACGAGGACAACTGGTGGAAGGGCAAAGGCAAGAAGCTTGCCCGCTGGGCGCGGAAGCAACTGACACCGCGACCCGCCTTGGTTCCGGTATCGGCCGCCGCCTGAGTGCCACGCCTCCTCACGACGCTCGCTCACAAACAAGCCCTTCCGGCCCGACGCTCGCTCAGATGATCTGAGCGAGCGTTTCGGTGTTTGGCCATATATGTGAGCGCGCGTCGGGGGAAAGCGCCTTAGATGTGAGCGAGCGTCGGGGGAGAGCCCTCTACGTCTGAGCGAGCGTTTCGGCGTTTGGCCATATATGTGAGCGAGCGTTTCGGTCGATGTGCCGGGAACAGTCTTTTAGCGCCCGACGGCGGCAGTCCCGTTTCGCCGTCGTCTCGCCTTTGTGCCGTTCCCCCTCCGACGCTCGCTCACAAACAAGCCCTTCCGGCCCAATGCTCGCTCACATGATGTGAGCGCGCGTCGGGGGAGAGAGCCTTATATGTGAGCGCGCGTCGGGGGAGAGAGCCTTATATGTGAGCGGGCGTTGTGTAGACCCAGCCCCGCCGACCCGAACGCTTGACGCATCTCGCGCCTTCCGCATATTCTGAACGAACGGTCGGTAAATATTTAGGAGCAACCATGGCATCGCAGAATCTGCAGTCTGTGCCCGCTGAGCTGTCCCCCGAAGAGCTTGAGCGGGAACAGGCCGGTCAGGCGTACTTTGACCGCATCATCTCCGAGGACTCGCGCATCGAACCCCGCGACTGGATGCCGGAGGCTTACCGCAAGACGCTGCTCCGCCAGATCTCGCAGCACGCGCATTCGGAGATCATCGGCATGCAGCCGGAAGCCAACTGGATCTCCAGGGCTCCGAGCCTCAAGCGCAAGGCTATCCTCATGGCGAAGGTCCAGGACGAGGCGGGCCACGGCCTGTACCTCTACTCGGCCGCGGAAACCCTCGGCCAAAGCAGGGACAAGATGACCAGCGACTTGATCGCCGGCAAGGCCCGGTACTCGTCCATCTTCAACTACCCCGCGATTTCCTGGGCGGACATGGGCGCGATCGGCTGGCTCGTCGACGGTGCCGCGATCTGCAACCAGGTTCCCCTGTGCCGCGCTTCCTACGGCCCCTACGGACGCGCAATGGTGCGCATCTGCAAGGAAGAGTCGTTCCACCAGCGCCAGGGTTTCGAGATCCTCCTTGAACTGTCCAACGGCACGCCTGCCCAGAAGCAAATGGCCCAGGACGCAGTCAACCGCTGGTATGCGCCGGCGCTGATGATGTTCGGCCCGCCCGACGACGATTCACCTAACTCCAAGCAGTCCATGGCCTGGAACATCAAGCGGTTCAGCAACGATGAGCTCCGCAGCCGCTTCGTGGGCATGATGGTGGAGCAGGTCAAAGTCCTGGGCCTCACCCTCCCGGACAAGGACATCCGTTTCAACGAAGAAACCAAGAAATGGGAGCACGGCCCCCTGGACTGGAACGAATTCAAAAACGTTCTCGCCGGAAAGGGTCCCTGCAACGCCCAGCGGCTTGAGCGCCGCCGCGAAGCGCACGACGACGGCGCCTGGGTCCGCGAAGCGGCCGCCGAGTACGCCCGCAAGCAAGCAGAGAAGGAATACGCAGCATGATCCCCAACGACTCCCCAACCTCGCAAGCTCGGCCGGGGACCCCTGTCGTCGTGGCCCCTGCCTCGGCCGAACCCCACGAAACTCCCTGGAGCCTTTGGGAAGTCTTCGTCCGCTCAAGCCGCGGCCTGTCCCACGTCCACGCCGGATCCTTGCACGCACCCGACGCGGCGATGGCGCTGCGCAACGCCCGTGACCTGTACACGCGCCGCAACGAAGGCGTGTCCATCTGGGTGGTTCCGGCCGATGCTATTTCCTCGAGCGACCCGGATTCCAAGGGTTCCTTCTTCGAATCCCCGCAGGGCAAGGATTACCGCCACGCGACGTATTACACCAAGAGCGAAGGCGTGAAGCACCTGTGACCGCCCCCGCAAACGAAAACGAAAACGAAAACAAGGACTTCGCCATCGAGGGCCACGGCGACATTTCCGTCGGCGTCAAGGGTGCAGGTGCTTCCGGAGACGGTTCGGCAAGCGCCACGCGCATCACCCCCGGGAACGCACTGCGCCCCGAGGACATCGCCCTCGAGATCCGCAAGGGACAAGTCAAGCCAAGCGACGACGTCGCGGAATACGCCCTGCGCATCGGCGACGACGGGCTGATCCTCGCCCAGCGCCTGGGCCACTGGATCTCCCGCGCCCCCGAGCTTGAGGAAGACGTCGCCCTCGGAAACATCGCCCTCGACCAGCTCGGCCACGCCCGTTCCTTCCTTACCTACGCCGGTGCGGCATGGGACAAGTCCGAGGACGATCTGGCGTACTTCCGCCGGGAGCACGAGTTCCGCTCCGCCCACCTGTTCGAGCAGCCCAACGGGGACTTCGCCGTCACCATCGCCCGGCAGTTCATTGTGAGCTACTACCAGTTCGAGCTCTACAAGCGGCTGACCGCATCCACGGACGCCACCATCGCGGCCATCGCGGCGAAGGCCCTCAAAGAGGTCGACTATCACCGCGACCACAGCGCGCAATGGGTCCTCAGGCTTGCCGGCGGCACCGAAGAGTCCCGCCGTCGTATCGTCCAGGCTTTCAAGCTCGTCTGGCCGTACGTCGAAGAACTCTTCGAAGACGACGAGCTCACGGCCCGCCTCGCCGAAAGCGGAGCAGGCGTACAGCCTTCCAGCCTCCGCGCGGACTTCGACCAGCTCACGGGCGAAATCCTGAGCGAAGCCGGCCTCGATGAGGAGCTGAACCTCGAACGAATCCCGCAATCCTTGGGTGGCGGCCGCCAGGGCAAGCATTCCGAGCACTTGGGTTACGTGCTCGCCGAGATGCAGGTGCTGGCCCGCGAACATCCCGGTGCAAGCTGGTGACAGTGATGGACATGTTCGTTCAAGAGACGCCAATCCAGACCAAGCAAACCGCCGAGCAAAAGGCCTGGGGGATTGCTGCCACGGTCTGCGATCCGGAGATTCCCGTCCTCACCATTGAGGATCTGGGGATCCTCCGGAACGTCCAACTATTCGACGACGGCGGGCTGGTCCCCGCGGTCCAGGTCACCATCACGCCGACGTACTCAGGTTGCCCTGCGATGGATGCCATCCGGGACGACGTCAAGACGGCCCTCCACCAAGCGGGCTACCCGAGCGTCCATGTGGAACTGGTCCTGGCCCCGGCCTGGACCACGGACTGGATGACGGAGCACGGCAAGGCCAAGCTGCTGGAGTACGGAATCGCACCCCCCAGTGGCCACTCAAAGGCCGGCGGCCACTCCGGGCCGGTACGGCTCAAGCTCGCCGTGAAATGCCCCCAGTGTTCTTCGCTGAACACCAAGGAAATCACCCGCTTTGGTTCCACGTCCTGCAAGGCGCTCTTCGTCTGCCAGGACTGCAAAGAACCGTTCGACTACTTCAAAGTCCTGTAAGGAATCCGACATGCCCGTTGTCCGCCAGACCGCAGCCGAACAAGCGCAGGCCACCGGCCGCCGTCGTGCGTCTTTTCATTCCCTCAGTGTTTCGGAAGTCCGCCGCCTGACTGAAGACGCCATCGAGGTCACGTTCGATGTTCCGGCTGAACTCG
The DNA here is from genome assembly GCF_039543785.1 of Arthrobacter gyeryongensis. Lineage (NCBI taxonomy): Bacteria > Bacillati > Actinomycetota > Actinomycetes > Micrococcales > Micrococcaceae > Arthrobacter > Arthrobacter gyeryongensis. The sequence goes on along the minus strand of NZ_BAABKK010000010.1, from coordinate 409,392 downwards.
CCGGCCAGTACGACTATCTTCCCGGCCAGTACGTGGCGCTGCGGACCACGCTTCCCGATGAGAGCGGTGAGCCGCACGAAGTCCGCCGCAGCTACTCCATCTGCGCAGAGCCGCGCAGCTTCGCGGACGGCAGCAGCGAGATCCGCGTGGCCATCAAGAAGGACCTGGGCGGCATCTTCTCCACATGGGCGAATGCGGAGCTCAAGGCCGGCGACACGCTGGACGTCATGAGCCCCATGGGCGCGTTCATTTCCAAGCATGGCAAGGACGGCAAGACTGTCCAGCAGAACGTCATGAACTCCATGAACAATCCGGAGAACATGGCAGGGGAGTTCGGCGACGCCGGTTCCTTCGTGGCCATCGCCGCCGGCTCGGGAATCACCCCGGTGATCGCGATCGCCCGCACGCTGCTGGCCGCGAACCCGGAGACCCGCTTCGACCTGATCTACGCCAACAAGGCCGCCATGGACGTCATGTTCCTCGAGGAACTCGCGGACCTGAAGGACAAGTACCCCTCGCGACTGGCGCTGCACCACGTGTTGTCGCGCGAGCAGCGCATTGCGCCGCTCATGACTGGACGTATCGACGCCGAGAAGCTGCAGCAACTGCTGGGCACGGCCATCCACGCCCAGGATGTGGACGAATGGTTCCTGTGCGGACCGTTCGAGCTGGTCCAGTTGTGCCGGGATACCCTCGCCGCCCGCGGCGTGGCGCCCGAGCACGTCCGCTTCGAACTCTTCACCACCGGCCGCCCGGACCGCCCCGAAGGCAACGCCGGCCGGCCCGTTGTGGAGGACGAGTCGAAGGATACGTTCAAGATCACCTTCAAGCTCGATGGTTTGACCGGCGACGTCGCCAGCCCCACCCACGCGCGTGAATCCATCCTCAACGCCGCCTTGCGGGTCCGCCCGGACGTTCCGTTCGCGTGCGCCGGTGGCGTGTGCGGCACGTGCCGCGCCAAACTGGTCTCTGGGACGGTCAGCATGGACGAGAACTACGCCTTGGAGCAGGATGAGTTGGACAAGGGCTACGTGTTGACGTGCCAGTCCCACCCCACAAGTGAATCCGTCACGGTCGATTTCGACGTCTAAGGAATATACGAATGATCGAGCTCTCCATCGCCAACGGCATCGCCGAAATTGTCCTCAACGCCCCGGAAAAGCTGAACTCGCTCGACGAGGTGGCGCTTGCGGAACTGGATAGAGCGTACGACGACGCCGCTGCCGCCGCCTCCCGCGGAATGGTGCGGGCGCTGCTCATCCGCGGAGAGGGCCGCGCCTTTTGCGCGGGACGCGACATTGCCGGGGTGACGCCGGAGAGCGACGATGCGAAGGCGTACTTGAACGGGCTCGTGGAGCCGCTGCTCAAGAAGATGGCAGCCTTCCCCGCCCCGACCTTCGCCGCAGCGCACGGCGCGTGCCTCGGCGTCGGGCTCGGCCTGCTGCTGGCCACGGACGTGGTGTACGTGGCGGAGAACGCGAAGTTCGGTTCGCCGTTCGCCAAGCTGGGCGCCACTTTGGACTCGGGCGGGCACTGGTACTTCACGGAACGCCTGGGCATGCACCGGACCTTGGACCTCATCTACACCGCGGACCTGATCAGCGGCGCCGAGGCCGTGGCGCAGGGAATGTTCAGCCGGGTCATGCCTGATGACGCCTTGCTGGAGGCCACACGGATCATCGTTGAGCGGGTCGCCGCGGGTGCCACCGGTGCGTTCACGGCAAGCAAAGAGCTCGTGGCCCATATCCGCGATCAGCGACTTGGATTGTGGGCCGCCATGTCCGAAGAGAACGACGAGCAGGCCCGGCTCTGCAAGACCGAGGACTACGCGGAGGGTTTCCGGGCGTTCCAGGAGAAGCGGGCACCGGTCTTCAAGGGGTAGCAGGCTCCCGATGGTTACGCTGAAGGGGTGACCCGTACTCGTCGGCTGAGCGTCGTCCTGATTTTGAACCTGGTGCTCGTGGCCGGGCTGGTTGTTGTGGGAATCTCGGCGAACTCGTTGGGTGTGCTTGCCGAGGGCGCGGAGTACCTGGCCGATGCTGCCGCCATCGGGGGGTCGTTGTTGGCTGTCAGGGTGTCCAAGCTGCCGCCGACTTCTTAGCGTCCGCAGGGATATCCGATGGCCACACTGGGCCACAGGTGTCAACGCCGGCTGGCTGCTCGTCTTGAGCGTCGCGATTCTGGTGGGCGCGGCCGGACGACTCCTCACCGGGACCGGTGAGGTTCACGGGCTGCCGGTCCTCATTGTCAGCGGGATTGCGGCCGTGGTGATGTTCGTGGGTGCGCTTATCCTCGGCGGTGACAGCGACAACAGTGACAGCGACAACAGCGACAACAGTGACAGCGACAACAGTGACAGCGACAACAGTGATAGCGACAACAAAGCCGGCGGCGACCTGAACATGCGCGCCGTCCTTCTCGATACCGCCGGCGATGCTGCGGCTGCGGCCGGCGTCGCCGTGGCCGGTGCCATCATTTACATGACGAAGGGCCTTTACTGGCTTGATCCTGTTGTCGCGGCGATCATTGCCGTGGTGGTGGGATATCACGCGGTCCGGCTGCTCATCGAAATCTTCGAGGCTTTGCACGCGCATCGGCGAAGTGCCTCGCGGCCATGAGCGCCCCAGGCCCCCCGGGCGCGATTCACGCGATCTGGAGTTCCGTAAGATGGGCGTATTTCAGCGCCTTGGCTGGGTGGCGAAGTCGCCGCCGGTGGTGCCTGGAACGCGCAGGTTGAATCTCCGGCTCGGGGGTCCCGGGTAAGGGTGGGGCTGTTGAACGGTAGGTATGTCCGGTGGGGGTGCGGATGTCGAGGACATGCCGTGTCCCGGGGCTTGTTGTTGGTGCTCCGGTTCGTGCTGCTCTGGTTTGTGCTGTCCAGCCGGTGAGTTCTTTGGTGTGGTTGCAGGCTTCGCACAGGCCGGCGCCGTTGGCAAGGCTGGTGGGGCCGCCGTCGTGCCAGGAGATGATGTGGTCGAAATGCCGGATGGGTGCGTCGCAGTACGGGGTGCGGCAGGTGTCGTCGCGGGCCTGGATGAAGCGCCGCAGCCCTGCCGGGAAAAGCCGCGCCCTCGAATCGACGCCGACAAGGTCCCCGGTCCCGGGGGCGGTGAAGAGGCGACGGAGCCAGGCTTTCAGGTCCTGGTCCTGCCCGGGCTCGGCTTGGTTCTGGTTCCCGGCGAGTAGTGTCCTGGCCCAACCCGCGGGCACGATGCCGTAACCGGGCAGACGGGCGGGTTCGGCATCGCCCTGGAACAGGGTCCGGTCGGTCATGACGAGCTGGATCTCCACGCCCGTGATCCCGCCGGGGGTGCCGGTGGTGCGTTCGACGAGGGTGTCGGCCATGAGCTGTCCGCGGGTGCGAGTGTCCCCTCCCGCTCGGAGGGTGTCGGCGTGCCGGGTCAGAGCCGCGTGCACGGCCACGCCTTGGGCGACCGGGAGCAGGGCGGTCAGGTAGGCCATGGTGTCAGGCGCCGGGCGCAGGCTCACGTGCCGCTCCGCCGCCGCATGGCTGGCGCGTTGGGTGACCGAGCGGGGGTCCCGACGGTAGGCAGCGGCCCGGGCCGCGGCGATGATCGCCTTGTCTCCGGAGCCGTCGAAGGTTCCGGTGTCGGCGGCGAGCTCCTCGTCCACCGCGCAGCGGTCTTCGGCGGACAGGCAGGCTGTTTCCTTCACCAGCAGCGTCGCCCGCCATTCGTTCAGCTGCCCGGTCTCGAGGGCGGCGAGGGTGCGCGGCATTTCGCTCACGAGCGCTTTGGCGAGGCCGTGGAGCCGGGATCCGCGGGCGGGGGACTCCCGCCGGGCCAACGCGATTTGGGCTCCGACGCCGCGTCCTTGCTCCTCGGCCGGGACACCCGCCGCCGCGTCGGCGCTGCGCTGGGCGGCATCGAACGCGACGGCGATCCGGGCTTGCGCAGCCGCGGCCGCGGACTTCAAATCCTCAAGTCCACGCAACTGGTCTATCAGTTCAGCGGGGTCGGCAAGTTCAAATGCAGCGGTCGGACGAAGCGAGCTCACGGCGTCGATCAGATCCCGCATCCGGACGCCCGGCCCCCGGACGCCCGACATTGCAGCTCCCGAACCAGCGTCGCCGGAAGGCGCGCCTGATCCGATCAGCTGTGTTCCCCGGTTCCCGGCCATAACCAAAGCATTTCAGGGACCCCTGACATTATTAGGCCGGAGGACCCCTTCCGCTCAAAAAGCGAGCAGGCGCGGCTCTGCAAGACCGAGGACTAAGCCGAGGGTTTCCGGGCGTTCCAAAAGAAGGGGGGCGCCGGTCTTAAAGGGGTAGCGGGCTCCCTGCTGGAAGCCCTCGTCTGTTGAAATCGTGGGTGAGGTCCGGCCGCTGCGTTCCGGAACCTAGCGCTGGGCCCGCACCCACGGATCCGACGGTGACAAAAAGCGAGCAGGTTCCTTAGTCTGCCGGCTGGGACGTAGGGGAGGGCTGTTGATTCCGGGCCCGGTGCAGCCGGTACTCACGCCCGGTGATCCAGACGATGAAGATGTCGAAGGCCGTCAGGAGGACAAGGCCCCAGGAGAAAGCCACAACGATCCGGTAGCCCTGGTAGAAGATGAAGATCAGCAGGAACGCGATCATCCACGGGTAAGCCCAGAGCTTGTCCTTCAGGACGGCCCAGACCAGAACGATTTTGACCAGTCCGTGCAGCAACAGGTAGATCGCGCCGAAGAGCGTCGCCGAACCTGAGAGGTTTGAGCTCAGGTGCACCAGGCTGTTCGCCAGGAAGTCGTTCGGATCCTGGGCGAGTTCGTGCTGGGTAAGGAACCGGACCAGATCTCCGATTTGTTTGGGCGTCACCAGCAAGAGGAGGACGCCGCCGACCAGTTCCAGGATGCCGTCCAGGCCCTTCAGGATGAGGCTCACGCGAAATGTCCGGTCGAGCAGGGTTGTTCCAGCCGGTTTCGTTTCCATCACGCTTCCCTCCGCTACCTCAAGATACATTCTTTCTTATGTGGACACTGCGGGATTTCATTGCGCCGGAACGTCCATTCCGCGAAAGGAACTATTTCCATGAACCGCACGGACGTAGCACATGCCTGATCCCGCAGGAGCCTTCGCCATTGAAACACATGGCCTGAGCAAGCACTTTGGCAGGCATACCGCCGTCGACGGCCTGACCATGAGCGTGCCTGCGGGAGCCATCGCGGGCTTTATCGGTCCCAATGGGGCAGGCAAGACGACCACTCTTCGCCTCCTCCTGGGGCTGGTGCGGCCGGATGCGGGCAGCGCTACTGTTCTGGGCCACTCTCTCACTGAATTCGAGCGCTACCTGCCGCGCGTGGGGGCACTCGTCGAAGCGCCGGCGTTCTATCCGGGCCTCTCCGGCCGGACCAATCTGGAGGTGCTCGCCCGCCTTGGGAGCCACCCCGGTTCCCGGGTGGGCGAACTGCTGGAGGTGGTGGGACTCTCCGATCGGGCGCGTGACCGGGTCGGGACGTATTCGCTGGGCATGAAGCAGCGCCTTGGGGTGGCGATGGCCCTGCTGCCCGATCCCGAACTGCTCATTCTCGACGAGCCAGCCAATGGCCTTGATCCCCTGGGCATCATCGAAATGCGCGAGATGCTCCGCCGTTTGGCCGGCCAGGGGAAAACCATCTTGCTCAGCAGCCACTTGCTCGGCGAGTTGGAACAGCTCACCGACTGGCTGATCATGCTCAATCAGGGGAAGGCCCTGTTCTGCGGGCCGGCCCGGGAACTGTTGGCCCAACTCGTCGAGGTAGTGGTCGAAGCCCAGGACGCTGTCCAGTTGGATCTGGTGGGCCGGATCGCGGGCGAGGCCGGCTACACGGTTACGAAGGAGGACCGGATATTGCGCATCGCCTGTTCTGCCGGTTTTGCCGACACGTTGAAACGGCAGGCCAGGGAAGCCGGCGCGCCGGACCTGGCCATCCGGGTAAGGGAAGCCAGCCTCGAGCAGCTGTTCCTGGCTTTGCTGAAAGGAGAGCGCTCATGATTTCCGTGATCCGTGCATTCCGCAACGAAGTGCTCAAGTTCCGCCGCTGGAGTGTTTTAGCGGTCGCGGGGGCGATGCTGGTGGTGAGCACCTTTATTGCTTATCTGACGTTCCACCAGATCGCATCCGGATCCACAGGCCGGGAGATGACCGGCCTGATTGCTGCGTTCAACACACCTCAGGGATTGGTCTCGATCATTGGTCAGGCCCGTTCAGTGATCATTGCCATCGCGCTGGTGATGGTGACAGCCAATCTCGCCGCGGAATGGTCCCAAGGGACACTGCGCAACCTGTTGATCTGCGAGCCGCGCCGCCTGCGCTGGCTGGCGGGCAAAATGCTGGCGCTGGTGCTTTTTGTGCTGCTCTCGATGCTGCTCACCCTGCTCATCAGCGGCACATTCATCCTTGTCATTGCCCAAGGTCAGGGGATTCAGACGGATGCCTGGACCTCGCCGGAGGGGCTGCAGGTCTTCCTCGCGTTCCTGGGCAATGAGGTGCTGTGCCTCATCGGGGTGAGCGCCCTGGGCATGCTCATCGCCGTGCTCACCCGTTCGGTCGCGGCCGCCGTCGGGATCGCATTGGCCTACATGTTGGTCGTAGAAGGCATCATCGCGGTGGTTTTGCCGCAGGTCACCCAGTGGTTCCCGGGCCGGGTGTTCAACACCATTGTGGGCACCGCGGTGCCCCTGGTGGGTCCGACGCCTCTCCAAGGTTATCCGGCGGCCCTAGGAGCAGCGCTCTTGTGGATTGTCGGCTTCGTTGTTGTGGCCGCCGTCGTGTTCCCCCGTCAGGACATCAACGCGTGACAGAAGGAGCACGCTCCGGCGTCGTCGGCAACGAGCGCCTGACCGCATTGACAGGGGCCGTCGTGCTGGTGCTATCGGTGGCCGAGATCGCCACCGTTCCGACCCTGGGCAGCCTGATCGTGGCGCACTTCTTCGTTGGTGTGCTCCTGGCCGGCCCTGTTGTGGCCAAGACGGCCAGCACCGGCTGGCGATTCATCCGCTTCTACACGCGGGATCCCGCCTACCGCCGCAAGGGTCCGCCCCGGCTGCTTCTGCGGGTGATAGCACCGATACTTGTCGCCTCGACGCTCGCGCTCATCGGCAGCGGCATCGCTCTGGCCATAACCGGCCCGGCCCCGGAGTTCCTGGTCCGGGTGCACGTTGTCAGCTTCTTGTTCTGGCTCGCCACCCTCGCAGTCCACGTCTTCGCGTACGTGAGGCGGGTACCGCCGCTAATAGCCGAGGACTGGCGGCGCCGCACCGACCCGCAGGAGCGCGGGAAACCGGAGCCGTTGGGACGCCGGATGCGCCTTGCGGTCAACATTGCGGTGCTCGTGCTGGCCGCGATCGCCGCGGTGCTGCTTCTGCCGACTGCCGCACCATGGGAGGGGTGGCGTGGCCAGGCCGTGACCGGACCTGGGGTCCTCGCCGTCGCAGTGTGCATCGGGACCGCGATCGCGGTGATGCTCAAGCGCCGCTAGAGGCGGAAGCAACACCCCGCGGTGCCGTGCCCGCGTCATCGAGGCCATTCCTTGGATGTCCGATTACAATCTGCTTACCCGCTGGTCCCGCCGCGGACCCAGCCACCACGCCAACCGCGGCGGGGACAGGAGAATTTGATGAATGATGGGCACCGCACATGCTCTCAAGGTCCCCGCCATATGCGCCCCAAGTCCCGGCGCAAGTCCGTCATCCTGATCTCGGCGACGGCGGTCGCCGCAACCGTGGCCCTGGCGGTCGCCGTCGCGCTCACCTATGTGGGCGCGACGGCGGTTGCGGTGAACAACAACGTCCACCGCTCGGATGTCCTCAAGGACCTGAAAACGTTGCCTGCGGCGGTGCCGAAGCTGAGCCAGGACACGAACATCCTGGTCATGGGACTGGACACAAGAGTTGATGAGAAGGGTAAGCCTCTTCCTCCGGAGATGTACGACGCCTTGCACGCGGGGGATGAGAATATCGGCGGCTACAACTCAAATGTCCTGATGCTCATCCATATCCCGGCGGACGGTTCCAAAGCCGCGGGGATCTCGATTCCCAGGGATGACTACGTCCAGGTGGACGGCATTCCCGGGAGCGGCCCTTTCAAAGCGAAAATCAAGGAAGCGTACGGCTACGGTTTCGCGGCGGAGAAGACCTCCCTGATCAATGCGGGAAAGCCCGACGACGACACCACCTACCAGGCGGCGCGCGACGCCGGGCGCGAAGCCGAAATAGCTACCGTGACCAAGTTCCTGGGCAGCGTCCACATTGACCATTTCCTCGAAGTCACCATGGCTGCGTTCTACCAGACGGCCCAGGCCATCGCACCCATCACGGTGTGCATCAACCGGGCAACCCAGGACACCTTCTCCGGGGCCGACTTCAAAGCGGGCATGCAGCAGATCGATGCCAAGCAAGCAATGGCCTTCGTGCGGCAGCGCCGGGACACCACCGATCCGACGTACCTCTTCTCGGACCTGGACCGCGAACGTCGCCAGCAGGCCTTCATCGCCTCGGTCTCCCACCAGCTCAAGGACGCCGGGACTTTCACCGATATCGGGAAAATGCAGGGTGTCCTGGATGCAGTGAGCAAGAACATCGTGGTGGATTCGGAATTGAACCTGATCCAGCTTGCCCAGCAGGCCACGTCCCTGACCGGGGGCAACATCTCCTTCTCCACTCTGCCCATCACGGGCTTCGGCTGGTCCCCGGATGGCGCGTCCATCAACACCGTGGACATCAACCAGGTGCAGGCAACCGTGAAGGAACTCCTCACCCCGGTCCCGCCGGCTCCCGCACCGACGACGACGGCGACCCCGACGACGGCGGCCGCCTCGCCTGCGGCACCCGCACCGGAAGCGCCACCCGCCTCGGAAGCCGCAGCCCCAGCGTCAGCCACCCCGTCAGCACCTGCAAGCAACGTCTACGCGGATTCCACCGGGGCTCTCCAAGGCGGTGCAATCGCCTGCGTGAAATAGCGGCGCGAAATGGCCCAGCGGTCTCCAGGGAGCAGGAAGGTTCCTCCGATAGGCTCGGCGAATGAGCGAAAATACACCGAAACTCGCCGGCTACCTGGACAAGCAACAGCCTGGGCTTTATCAGGCCCTGTCCGACTATGCTGGTCAGGTCACTGCGGAAGCGGACAGGACCGGGATCCCGCGTCGCACCCTAGAGTTGTTGAACTACAGGGCTTCTCAGATCAATGGCTGCGCCTTCTGCTTGGATCTGCATCACCGTAGGGCCATCGGCTACGGAGAGACTGAGCAGCGGCTTTCCCTGGTGTCCGTGCATGGCGAGGTGGGGCTCTTCGACGAGGCCGAACAGGTGGCGCTTGAACTGGCCGAACAGATCACGCGGATGAGCACCGCCCGTCCGACCCCCGAGCTGTTTTCCCGGGCGCGGAAGGTCTACACCGACGAGCAGATCAGCGTACTCTGCATGGCATGCATCGGCATCAACGCCTTCAACCGCCTGTCCATCCTGAGCGAGCACCCGGTGCGCAAGGCCCGTTCGTCGTCGTGAAGAGGGTCGCAGGATTCCCCTCAGCCTCGTGGAGGCTCGGTGCCTGAATTCTTCCGCCTAGTGCGCCACCACAGGTAAAGGCCCCAGCATCCGAGGCACAATACGATTACTGACGCAACTCCTCGCCACCAGACAAAGGGTTGCCAAGAGGCGAAAAGGATTGAATAGGCAAAGAACGAAGCGCTTATCCAAGGATTCGGAATCTTGTTGGCCATCGGGCCACCTTTCGGATGTGAGTTCTTGGAAGGAAGCACACTACCAGCCGGCACAACCGGCGAGGGTGAGCCCGATGCTCGACAGCGTACCGGCCAAGGCCCAGCCAACCACCGCCCCACCTGGGGCAAATACAAGGACCATGTTCAGGCCCACACCCGCAGCGCAGGTCCAGGTGAAGCTCGCAGTGCTTGCGCCGATGTTCAGGTGTGCAACCTGCTTGCCTCCGATGTAGACATGAAGGTACCCGGGACAGGTGCTCGGGCGGTTGTTGGTCCAGTTGTGGGATACCCCCATACTGATGCAGAAGGAGTAGTACTTTCCTGCCGGTTCTCGCAGCTCCGGTCTGGCGGCTCCTGCTGGTGACTCTGAGATAGATGGTGATGTGACCGGGGGTTCCGCGGCGCTGGCAGGGGCTAGCCCGGCGAACACCAAACCTGCGCTGACTGCCAGGATTAGTGCAATCTTTTTGATGTTTTTCAGGGCGCGGAGGGCTTGCCACGCTTCTCGGTGGGGGCGGCCACTAAAAACTTGAGAGCTACGCGCGATCTTCATTTGAGTCATCCTGTTCTTCCGATTTCCACTCACGGGTTCGTAGGAACATAGCCGCCACCAGCATCAGTAGTCCGCCGATCCAGCCGACTATCGCGAAGCTTCCTCCGACTGCTGCGAATGCGAAGCACGCAGGAGCCGCCAACATCGGTAACATGAAGGTTCTGTTTGCCGCCATGAATTGACCCCTACTTTCACTCGGCGATTGACCAAGGCGCGCGAACACGACCCGCCGTGGGCCATCGATGCTTTGCCTGCCGTAGGATCCGAATATTCTGGAATATCTGCGACGACGCGATGAGTTGCACTGTTCCTCTTTGAATTAGGATCGGCGCCGGTCCTGTGCTGATCCTAACCAGCCGTTTTCACCTTTTGGTCCGGATTCCGCAGAATTGAGTGCCAAATCTGAATAATTGAGTACCAAAGCGGAGCAAATTGAGTGGTGCGCCGACTGCTCTCTGTGCATGGCGCGCATCGGCATCAACGCCTTCAACCCGTCCATCCTGAGCATGACCCCGTGCGCAAGGCCCGGAGCTAACGACTTCTTGGCCGGGCAAGCCGAAATCTTGCATCAGGGATTAGCGTTTTTGAAAATCCATTCGTAGGATTTGCCCTATGTCTATGGGGAGATCAGTTCGTAAAGCAGTTATTCCGGCCGCCGGATTGGGCACGCGCTTCTTGCCTGCCACCAAGGCGATGCCGAAGGAAATGTTGCCGGTGGTAGATGAGCCGGCCATCCAATACGTGGTTGAGGAAGCCGTGAAGGCGGGCCTCAGCGACGTGCTGATGATTACAGGTCGCAACAAGCGCGCTCTTGAAGACCACTTCGACCGGGCACCTGATCTTGAACGCACCTTGGAGCTGAAGGGCGACGAATCCCGCTTGGACGCAGTTCAGCATGCGTCTGCGCTTGGGCCTATCCACTATGTGCGGCAGGGCGAACCGAAGGGCTTGGGCCATGCCGTGCTGTGCGCCAAGCAGCACGTAGGTGACGAACCGTTTGCCGTGCTTTTGGGGGACGACCTGATTGACGAGCGGGATCAGCTTCTGTCAACCATGATCGACGTTCAAGCGAAGACCGGCGGCTCGGTAATTGCTCTCATCGAAGTGGAACCGTCGCAGATCAGCGCGTACGGCTGCGCCGATATCACGCCCATCGTGGGGGAGGATTACGTCCGGGTCAACAGCCTTGTGGAGAAGCCTTCCGTTGAAGAAGCGCCATCAAACTTGGCTGTGATTGGACGATATGTCCTGCACCCGGCTGTTTTCGATGTGCTCGAAGAGACCGGCCCCGGGCGCGGTGGCGAGATCCAGCTGACGGACGCTCTTCAGACGCTCGCAAAGGGCGAAGGCGAAGGCGCTGGTGTTTACGGGGTCGTCTTCCGCGGACGTCGCTACGACACCGGGGACAAGCTCAGCTACTTGAAGGCCGTCATCACCCTGGCCTCCGAGCGGGCCGAGTTCGGTGAAGACCTGAAAACCTGGATGAAAGGTTTCCTCGGCTAAATCGGGGGCCGTGTTTCCGCGAAAGTGGCGGAAACACGGCTCGCCCTTGAACTCCTTGAGCTCAGCTTAAACCCTCGGGCACGTGCATGATGAAATATTGAAACTATCTGTTCCGGAAACGCTCTAGGCAATGTACGCTCTACCCAGCTTTGCAGCGTCAACAGGGGGCAGAATTGAAACGGTGGGCGCATAGGATTTTTTTCCAATTCAGAGTCGATATGCGGCGCCGAGGTCTGACCTTCGCCAGCATCCTACTCTTCGCCTTTGGTCTCTCTATTACTCTCGTCAGGCTACTAATTACGCGGTCTTTGGATCCCTGGAGCACCTTGTCAGTTGCTTCAGCGGTTCTCCTGTTCATTGCAATGTACAAACATCGGAAAGAGCTTGCTGCGGCAGATTTCCCGGACCAAACATTTTGGTCGAGCGAAGACAAGCGATTGCTTGCTCCCAATTCGCGATTCCGTGTCGAGGAGTACTCGAAAGAAATATTTGTTTATGACCTGCGGATCAGCCAGCTGATCCGCACGGGTGACCTTAAGGCGACCCTTTCGAAGCAAAGCTATGTTCTCCCGCCGAAGATTCGAAACATTGGCAACCTGTATGTCTTCAAGGAGCTGAAGAAGAAAAACCGGGTTCTCTACAACGACAAGATGGTCGGCTGGAACACTGATGTCGGAACCACGAGTGACCACACCCTTGTGCGAGTCGAGATGCAACGGGGACGATATTTTCCCCATCTGGCATCGGATGAGTTTGCAGAGAAGGAGCCTACGAAAAATGGCGAGGATGTGCCGGGCACTGGGCGACAGCTCTTCGTATCCAAAAATGGACAACTCCGCGATCTGGGAAAGTCATGGCTGTTCAATGGGGTCGGAACCTCAACTCTAGCCTTCACGTCGGACGGCAAATTGGTGGTTATTAAGCAGTCCGAGGCAAACGCAAACAACCCGGGATTCTCCGCGCCAAGTGGCTCAGGGGGTCTTGAACCGAAGGACTTTCGCGGGCAGACGGAAATTCCGCTGCGAGACTTGGCAGCGAATGGCGGTAACCGGGAACTTGGGGAAGAAAGTAATGTTCAGGACGAAGAGGTTGTAGATAGCTACTTTCTCGGGTTCGGCAGATGGCTGCAGAAGGCAGGCAGGCCTGAGCTGTACACCCTCACGTTCCTTTCGATTGATTCTGACACCTTGGATCAGCGCCCCATTCCGAGAAAGGACAAGCGGTTCGTAAAAGACCGCGTGCTCGCCGAATTGGTTGGAGATCCCTCTTCTTGGGACCCTTCGCAACCTGAGGCAATGCTCATTCCAAAGCTCCGCCAAAGGATGTCTTTGCCTCTTGCGGCGTCGCTCTCACTTCTCGCGCGGGTGGCTCAGGATCCAACGACTGAGGCGTATGAGCGCTTCCATGCAGTGTATGCGCAGCGCTCTCTTGCTGCTAAGAGCGATGTTAGTGACGTCGAAACCGGGATGGGTTGGGTTACTGACGGCATGGTTGCAGGCCATACTCGAGTCCAACCAGACGAAGTGATATGAGCTACATCGCCGGCGCAGTACCTCAATACTCGCATTAGGACGGCTGCATGCTTAGCCGGGCATAGCGGAGAATCCTGAGGATGGCCGGAGCCAGCTCGTCTTCCATCCGCAGGTACGCCTCGGCGCCCTGTTTGTAGGGGTCGGCGACGTCGTTGTCCGAGGATTTCGCCGCAAGGACGAGGTGGCGCACGGAGGATGCCCGTGCCGGCAGTTCTCGCCATAGTTGGGTGTAGTCAGAGCCCGACGGCGATGCGTCGCCTCGTTCTTCAAGGGCGGTCACCATCCGTGCGAACTCGCGGATGGTGAACGTCCGTTTGAGCAAGGAGGCGTCCAACTGCAGAACTTCCCCGCGATGGTGGGACGCCATGGTGAGTACCAGGTCCGATTCCCTCAGGATCTTCTGAGTGAGCTGGCGCGCGGCAAAGTCTTCGGGGGTGCCGCCGTATGTGCGGATGATGTCCGCTGACAGCGGCTGGATGGGGCTGCCCACCATGGCGCGGGTGCCGGCGCTGCGGACTTCGAAGCTGCCGGGGAGGACCTGGTCCAGGCCTGCCTGAAGCAGGCGTTCGGCTACGGGGGAGCGGCAGATGTTGCCGGTGCAAACGGTCAGTATCCGGATGGGTTGGGGCGATTCCAAAGGTATAGCTCTTTCACTAGCTGGCAGGCGCGCGTGACACCTGTGTTTTTCAAGTTAACACGAGAGTCATAATCACGTGTGCCGCATGAGTGCGAAAGCAGCCACGCCGAAGGAAACCGCGGCCAGCAGGATCAGAAATATGATCGGCCAGGCCGCACTCGGAATCGCCGGAATTCGTGGAATCGTTGGCAACCCCACTCTGAAGCTCAGCCGCTTGCGGCGTCGCCAATGTCTCCCCATGTTCATAAATTACCGTATGCGCAAACAAGGAGGGGTTGTTTCCGGATCACCGGAAACAACCCCTCCTTTTGTTTAGCGTTTAGGCTGTTGCTGCGGTTTCGTTCTTTGCGCGGCGGCGGGCCACCACTACAGAAGTCGTACCGGCTACGAGGGCGCCAGCGCCAACCAAGCCCCAGAGAATCAGGCTGGAGTCCACGCCGGTGTTAGCCAAGCCGGTACCACCGGTGTTGGCCAGTGCTGCGCCGCCGGTGTTAGCGAGGCCCGCGGCCGGCGCCGCCGCAACGACGGTTGCCGTGACGGTGTGCTGGGATTGTGCGCCCACTGCGGTCAGCTGGTAGGTACCCGCTTCGGTGAGCGTGACCGGCACAGCGAAAGCGCCGTTGGCGTCGGCAGTCGTATTCACTTCGGTCGGAGCGAGCGAAAGCGAGCTGCCAACTGCCATGACTGCAGCACCTGCACCGGGCGCTGCTGCGCCCTGCGGCCCGCCGGGTGCGATGATAACGATGCTGATGTGGATGATTTCGCCGGGCTTGAAGCCGGTGCCTGAGAAGGTAATGGTTGCACCGGGTGTGACGATGGAACCTGAGACGGCCCCATGGTCGACCGGTGCGGGGTATTCAACGGCCATTGCCGGCGCCGAACCGACGAGCGCGATGCTGCCCGCAAGCGCGAGCACTGCAAGTGTTTTCTTCAATTTTTGTCCCCCTGAGACCTTTGGTACGTACTTGAGACCTGATACGAAATTCATTGTGATGATGTGATTTCATCCACCACGAACACGTGAACTGAAATCTGAGACCTACCCAAGAGAGAAGCTACCATCCTAAGGGTACTTAGAGCAAAGTAAATCCAAACTCGTTACAAAGGGTTAACACCCCGTCTATCCCGTGGCTCCACAGCTTGCCGATTGAGGTGGGAGTACCACCTTGTCCACGGATTGGATGGTTGGTGTTACCACTACTTCGGGCTGGCTGTGCTGGACGATTTTGATAAAAGTGAATTCGATCGTGCTGCTCTGTCCTGGAGCCAATTGTTCCGAGAGGATGCCAACGGGCCGGTCGTCGTGGCGTTGCGCACCAAAGGGGACCATTTTCCCGTCCTGCATGGCGGTCTCCACGTAGGCTTGGGCAGGACCATAGGCGATGATGTTGGTCTGGACTGACCCGGCGGGGACCCCGTAGGTTCCTCCAGCAGTGACGTATTTTGGCAAGGAAGTTGCTGCGTCAGCAGGCGCGGTGTTCGTGCTGGTGATCCGCACCTTGACTGTTCCATAGCCATCTACGGGACACTGCGTAACTAGCTGGACGGTGCGTTTGACGTAGTAATCCATTTTTGCCCCGGTGCCGTCATTGAAGTAGGCGCCGAATTGGGCAGCGGGCACACTCGGACCGGAAATGGATCCGCTGAGCGAATACTTGCCGAGAACCGATTGTTCGTCGGTGTCTGCGGACCAGAGCAGGACCCGGTGCTCTTCTACGCCTTTCCCTACGCCGGCAAGGAGGCTTTTTGCCTCGCCTTTGCCGGAAGACAGGGCACCGAAGACTCCCTTGGCCACCATCGCAAAGTAGGCGTCTTGTGCCTTTGGATCTTTTATTTGTGCGTAGACGTCGGAGAGTAGGGTCTTTACCACGTTCTTGCCGGAAAGCTGGCTCGGAAGTCTCCCTTCGGTCAGGGCAAGCATCTGAGGGTCTTGGAGGCTGACAGGCCCCGTGGCGTCCAAGATGTAGCCCAGAGCCACAGGATCGATCGAAATTGCTCCATCCAACTGTTCACCCTTCTTCTGTGCCCACATCTTCAACGCCGTGGCGGCTGCCGTAGGGAAATCTGGGGTGAAGTTGACGTCCTGCATGAAAGTGCCCATACGGTCGGTGTAAATGCGTTGCTGCTCGTCATCCACCGATACCGGGGGATTGAAACGGCCAAGTTCCGTAGCACTGGTTTCGGCGGAAAGGCTGATTTTTCCTTTGTCCGCGGTAAGGACCACCAGGGCACCTGGGATACCGCCCGTAGCTCGGGCCTCGGCGTTGTTCTGGACGAGCAGCAGGTAGTGCCGCGGCTTGTCAGAGCCCAGCATGGCCGGAGTTAGGCCTGCCGCGTCGGACGCCGTGTCCAGCTCATTCACAACAGAGCTAAGTTGTTGTCTGGCCTCTGTCAGCGGCCCTGCGATCTGGGGGAGCAGTCCGCTGGCATCGATACCATTCAGGCGCTGGGCAGAGGCGCGCACGGCTTGAGCGGCGGAGGACACTGCGGGGGCGGCCTTGCGGATTGGTTCCAGGTCAGTGCCGCCGGCGCTCGGCATCAGCTTGTCCCATTTCAGGGAAGCGTAGACCTTCACAAGGGGAGTGACGCCCAGCGTGGCTACGTCGTCAGCTGAGCGGGCTATTTCGGCAGTGGCGGAGAAATTCGCGCCGAGCCACGGGGTGGCCGCGGCCAAGGACCAGAGCGGATCGGACGCGGCGTCGCGGGCGGTCGCGGTGTGGTGTCGAAGCTCGTCGGCAACAGCAGCGGCATCTGCGGGGAGGTCCTGGAGGATGTCTTCTTTGAGTTTGGGCACCAACTGCGTGGATGCTTCAAGCTCGGTCTTGATGGTGGAAGCCTTAACTCCGAGCCACAGGGCGCAGGCGCCGGCGACCACCAGGCAGGCTCCAAGGCAAATTCCGGCGGTCAACAGGCGACGACGGCGATTGCTTTGTTGCGATTTCCCGTTGGCCCTGCGAAGCTCGGGTTTGTCCGGGTAGGTTTTGGACAGTTCGTTTTCCGTCACGCCTATGGCCTTCCGAGTCCGCGGTACTGCCATCCGGCAGCACGCCATTTTGCGGGGTCCAGTACATTTCGTCCGTCCAGGATCCGGAGTCCCGCGACGCTGTTGCTGACCTCAAATGGGTCGAGCTCTTTGTATTGCTGCCATTCGGTGAGCAGGAGCAGTGTATCGGCTCCCGCCATGGCTGTATCCAGGTCGGCCTCGTACTGCAGTTCAGGAAATCGCTTGGCGGCGTTTTCCAAGGCCTTCGGGTCGGAGACCGTCACGACGGCGCCCTGGAGTTGGAGCTGTGCGGCGATGCTGAGAGCAGGGGAGTCCCGGACGTCGTCGCTTTCCGGCTTGAAGGCGGCACCCAGTACTGTGATGCGCTGTCCCAGGAGGCTCCCACCGCAAAGTTCGCGGGTGAGCTCAACAACCCGCGTTCGGCGGCGCATGTTGATCGAATCCACCTCTCGCAGGAAGGTCAGCGCTTGGTCGGCTCCGAGTTCGCCCGCCCTGGCCATGAAGGCCCGGATATCCTTAGGGAGGCATCCCCCGCCAAAACCGATCCCGGCGTTCAGGAATTTCCGGCCGATCCTGTCGTCCATTCCGATGGCGTCCGCAAGCCGCGTCACGTCCGCGCCCGCCGCCTCGCAAACCTCGGCCATGGCGTTGATGAAGGAGATTTTAGTGGCCAGGAATGAGTTTGCTGCTGCCTTGACGAGTTCGGCAGTCGGGTGGTCGGTCACCAGACGCGGGGTTCCTGTGGAGAGCGGAACGGCATAGACCTCGTCCAGAACAAAAACGGCAGCGTGATCTTCGGAGCCGTCGGCGACGCCATAGACCAAGCGGTCCGGGGAAAGCGTGTCTTTGACGGCGTGGCCTTCACGCAAGAACTCGGGATTCCAGACAAGGTGCGCGCCGGGTTCTCTTTCAACCAGGATGTTGGCCAGGCGGGAGGCGGTCCCCACCGGAACGGTGGACTTGCCAACCACAATGTCGCCAGACCGGACGTAGGGAAGCAACTCTGCCATTGCGGCGTCCACATAGCGGAGGTCCGCGCCGTTTTCTCCCTTCTTCTGGGGTGTCCCCACGCAGATGAAGTGGACGTCGCTCCCTGCGGCCGCGGACATGTCTGAGGTGAATGACAGCTGGCCAGTTTCCTGCACGTCTCGAAGGAGTTCATCCAAACCAGGTTCGAAGAACGGGGCGCGAGCAGCGGAGAGACTGCTGATCTTCTGCTCGTCCACGTCGATGCCAACCACCTCGTGGCCAAGCTTCGCCATGCAGGCGGCATGCACAGCGCCCAAGTAGCCGCAGCCGATGACTGAAATGCGCATTGTGTTGCCTTCCCAGGGGGTCGTTTCTGCGTAAAAGGTATTAGAAAGCGCCATGTCCGGTAAGGACAGCCCTGGCCGTTCGGAGCAAGATGATGAGGTCCCCGGCTAGCGACCAGTTTTCCACGTAGTAGAGATCCAAACGGACGGAGTCTTGCCAGGAAAGATTGGATCTTCCGCTGACTTGCCATAGCCCGGTAACTCCCGGTTTGACCAGAAGGCGTCGTCGCACATCTTGTTCGTAGACTGCTACTTCGCTGGGAAGTGGGGGGCGTGGGCCCACCAAGCTCATGGAACCGGACAGAACATTGAACAGCTGCGGTAGTTCATCCAGGCTGTATCTGCGAAGGAAGGCCCCTGTGCGGGTGATGCGCGGATCGTTCCGGATCTTGAAGAGCAAACCGTTCCCTTCATTCCGGTGGGCAAGTTCGGTGAGTCTCGCCTCCGCGTCTATCACCATGGAGCGGAACTTGAGCATCCTGAAGTGAGCACCTTCAAACCCAACACGATCTTGGCGGAATAGTATGGGGCCGCGGCTGTCGAGCTTCACCATCAAGGCCAGGACGGCGAACAATGGTGAAAACAAAACAATCAGGCTAGCCGAGACTGCGATGTCGAGGAGCCGTTTCGCGACGCGTTGACCCGCTTCGAGCGTGGGAGTCGTGACGTGAATTAGGGGAAGCCCTGCAACTTGCTGAGTGTGAATACGAGGTCCCGCGATGTCTGTGAGGGCCGGGGCCAAAATCAGCCCTACATTGCGGTCAGCCAATTCCCAGCCAAGCTGGCGGAGAGTTCGAGGATTCAGCTGAACGCCCGCGGTGATGGCTACCGCGTCAGCTTTGCACTGATCGATAGCCTCAAGAATTGCCTGTGTTTGCGGCTCATGGCCGAGCAAGGGCAGGCCAGCGTTGGTCAGTTCATTCGAGGACGACTGGTCGCCCGGCGTATATGCAGCAACCGGGACGTAACCAGCGTGCTTTTCGCGCACGAGAGTCGCCGCTAGGTGGACAATTCCACCGGAACCGCCAATCAACATGAGCCGCGACATGCGTCGGCCTTTCTGCCTGTGGACGCTTAGATGTTGGCGGAGGAGCCAACGCGCCAGCAGCAGTCCAGCTAGCCCGGCCGGCAGAGCAATACCGACGTATCCGCGGGCGGTATCCACCCGGAAGACGTAAGAGAAAATGGCGACAAAACCGAACAGCCAAAGGGACGCGGCGGCTACGCGCTTGTACTCATCAGGTCCGGAGCCGAGGATTCGGCTTTGCCTCGTGCTCCAAGCCCCAAGCATGAGCCACCAGGTAATGGCCAAAATAATTGACAGCCAGACATAACTGGAATCTTGCCCGGAAATGGTAAAAGTGGAGTCCAACCCGAATCTTATGCTGTAGGCACCAGCCACAGCCCAGAGAATGACAAAGGCGTCAACTATTCGAAGAGTGCGCGATGTGCGCACCCTCCAATTTGCCTCCTGACTCAAAGAGTCCCCCCATTTCAACTTGAGCGCTGCTCGGACTTCTCAGCTACGGATTTCGGCCAAATTTGACCTGTACCAGTCCACGGTGGCCCTGATTCCTTCTTCCAGACCAATGGAAGCAGACCACCCGGCTTTCGAGAGTTTGGAAACGTCGAGCAGTTTTCGTGGCGTGCCGTCGGGCTTGGACGTGTCCCATTCGATGGCCCCGGAAAATCCGACAGAGTCCGCAACGATCTCTGCCAGTTCCTTGATGGTTACATCCGTCCCAGTGCCTACATTTACTTGTTCGGGGCCGTCGTAGTTCTCCAGGAGATGAAGGCAAGCGGCGGCCATGTCGTCCACGTGCAGGAATTCACGGCGTGGCGACCCGCTGCCCCAGTTGGTGACCACTGGGGTACTGGACTTGGCCGCTTCGTCGTAACGACGAATCAGCGCGGGCAAAACGTGTGAACCTTCCGGCGAGAAATTATCGCCAGGCCCGTAGAGGTTTGTGGGCATGGCTGATATCCACGGGAGCCCGTACTGCCGGCGAACTGCCTGCACCTGCATGATGCCTGCGATTTTCGCGATCGCATAGGCGTCATTGGTCGGTTCAAGGTGACCTGTGAGTAACGAGTCCTCGCGGATTGGTTGCTCTGCGAACTTCGGATAGATACAGGATGACCCAAGGAAGAGAAGCCGTTCGACACCATGCTCTCGGGCCGCGTCCAGAACATTCACTTGGATACGCAAATTGTCGCTGAGGAAGTCCACAGGATAGGTGTTGTTGGCTAGAATACCGCCCACTTTCGCGGCTGCCAGCACCACATAGCGAGGATTGCTCCGCGCAAAGAACTCGAAGACAGCATTCCGGTCCTTGAGGTCGAGCTCGGCCGACGACTTGCCCACAAGCTGTTTGAACCCTTCGGTTTCCAGCTTGCGCCAAATAGCGGATCCCACAAGGCCGCGGTGCCCGGCTACATAGAAGGTGGAGTCACGGTCGAGGCTGCCCGGCGTGAATGAGATTGGCTCTGACATCAGTTCTTCCAACTGTCGAGATCGACTCCATCGATCCAATCATTGCCCGCGTGCTTCAAAGCCTCGATATCGGCGTCCACCATAATTCGAGCCAGCTCCGGGGTGTGGACCGTTGCCTTCCAACCAAGTTTCTCTTGTGCCTTCGACGCATCACCCACCAGGGCGTCTACTTCGGTTGGGCGCAAATAGCGCTCGTCAAAGCGCACGTGGTCTTCCCAATTCAGGCCAGCGTGCTCAAAGGAGATTTGGAGGAAGTCACGGACGGTGTAGTTACCGCCGGTTGCGAGAACAAAGTCGTCCGGTTCGTCAACTTGGAGCATGCGCCACATGCCCTCCACATACTCGGCTGCGTATCCCCAGTCGCGTACAGCGTCAAGGTTGCCCATGAAGAGGACATCCTGTTTGCCCGCCTTGATGGCGGCGACCGCCCTGGTGATCTTCCGGGTTACGAAGGTTTCGCCGCGGCGGGGCGATTCGTGGTTGAAAAGAATGCCGTTGACGGCAAAAATTCCATAGGCCTCACGGTAGTTCTTTGTTACCCAGTAGCTGTACACCTTGGCTGCGCCGTAAGGAGAGCGAGGGTAAAACGGAGTCTCTTCGTTCTGTGGAGGCGGCGTGGCACCAAACATCTCTGAGGAAGACGCCTGGTAGAACTTGGTTTCAATACCAGACATTCGGACGGCCTCCAGCAGGCGAATGGTGCCAATACCCGTCGTGTCTCCAGTGTGTTCCGGCTCGTCGAAAGATACACGCACGTGGGACTGCGCAGCAAGGTTGTAGACTTCATCGGGCCGGATTTGAGCCAGGAGAGTCACGAGACGTGCTCCGTCGCTGAGATCCCCATAGTGGAGGAACAGCTTTGCCTTCGCGTCGTGCGGGTCCACATACAAATGGTCGATCCGTGCAGTATTGAAGGTTGATGCCCTGCGGATCAGTCCGTGGACCTCGTAGCCTTTGCTCAGCAGTAATTCCGCCAAGTAGGACCCATCTTGTCCTGTAATCCCTGTAATCAAGGCGCGTTTCGACATTTGTCCCCCTCGTTCTTGGTACAGGCCCCAAACCCCTGCACCTTTATGATCAACTCGCGATGCGATCCTATCGGATCCAACCGCGACTTCAGTCCTCATTACGGACAAGTAATGGTCCGTCCCCCAGTACGCGCGGAGAGGATCTATCTTCCGGATGTAGCTGCCGACTCACTTTCGAGCGATCGCGCAGATGGGCAAGCGCACCAGTTCGTGACTAAGTGAGCATAAACCGGCCGTACGCCTTTCGGTGCCGGAGCCACCGGATTCGGCTGATAGTTTTTGCAAAAATAGACGTGTTGTTCATTTTTCTCGGACTCCGACTGGGCGCTAACTAGTACGCTGGCTACTTGTTCTAGGCTATTTCCGAAATGGGTCGATTCGAAATCTTGATACGAGTATCTGGGCCTAGATTGACTCTAAGATCGACTCGGTCTAGGTCATTGCCTTGATAGGAGATCTGCTTGGGAGGCGGTTTTTCAGTATGCGCCGTGCTCTATTGAATCGGAAAGTCACAAGCCATACCCCAGCAGATATAAGAAAACCCAGAGTGAGGTGAGTCGCTGCCGAGTTGGCAAATAGGGTGAGGTGGTTGCTCCTAGCAATCTCTGCGGCTGCCCATCCGAGACCACAGATGATCAGCGCCCAACCGATCTGCTCACTGATCCCCAGTATTGTCGATTTCATCGCACGTCTGGAGTACCAAGGCAACCTAATGATTAGCGTCGCTATTCCGCAAAACTGGGAGAGAGCCATGGCAGCGCAGGCCCATATGGGCTCGCCTGAAAAATAGAGAACGACCAGTCCGGGAGCTAGCCCCACGGCCATGGCAATCTGCGCAAATCGAACCGGTTTGAATAATCCCCTCATCTCAGCGCTGTTGGCTACGACTGTAAACGGAATCGAAAGCCCGTAGGAGACCGCAAGCAAAGGTACCAGGTTTGCGCTCTTGGACCAGTTTGGTCCCAGCCAAAGAAGTATGATTGCAGGCGCATGCGCAACAAGGAGACCGAATAGAGGAAATGCCAATGCTGAGGCAAGTATTGCAGAGTCAACCATTGCTCTGTCGCCACTCGAACCTTCGTTCAATTTCCGCCAATGGGGTTGAAGTGCCCTGTTGATGGAAGTTGACATAGCTGTTGCAGGCATTCCAGCCAAAGTCGAGGCCCTCGAAAAATGGCCAAGACTCTCGGTTCCCGCGCGGGAGCTAATGAGCCAACTGGGTAGCTGCTGAAGTACAAGGAAGACAACGTTCTGGAGCGTTATTTTTCTGGAGAAGGACAATAATTCTCGGATTGACACCTTCTTCTCGACAGGAAGTTGGGCCTTGTTTAGAAGACGACACAGGACGAAAAGCGCGACAGGATAGATGGCGGTGGCCAATCCTAAAGACCACGCCTCGCCACGTAGACCAATTACGACAGCTGCAGTTCCATTCGCCGTGATAAAGGCACCTAAAAGACTCGTGGCATCGAGACGGGAGCGGCCTTCTCGTCGCATGATGGCAGATTCAACAGCCGCTATTGGAGCCAGCCCTTGCGCCACAGCCAAGATGGGAACAAATACTGAACCACCAGAGGCGCGAAGGAGATGCAGCCAAGGAGCGCTGACCGCCAAGAACACCAACGAGGACACCGCACCTCCAGCCAGCGCCCACCAGCGAATCTGTCGCGCAAAACTCTTGGACAAGGATTGCTGTTTCAGCGCGAACGAAGGTAATCCAGTTGTCGTCATTAAAGTGATTAGTCCTTGAAGGCTCAAAGCCGCGGCAAAGGTACCGAAAACCTCGGGAGGGAAGGCACGCGCGGTTAAGGCTGCATAGAGAAACTGGCCCAGACTTGTGAGCACCTGTGCAACGAGCATCCATTGAACACCACGGGCCGCAAGCGCAAAGGTGCTCAAGATTGCGTCTCGTCGCTGGCAACAACGCCGTAGTGGATCAGATCCGTGGTCATCACTCTGAGCATTGCCCGGTGTCTGAGATATTCAAGCAATGCGGACGACCAAACTGGCTTCATAGAGTGAGCGTGGCCTCGATGGAACGAAGAAGGGTTATGGATTGATCGTCGTAGCGAGTTTTGCGTCGGACCTCCTCCTTCATTCAAGGCTTCATGGCCCCATATGCTTAGCCACCCACCGCTCTCCCCCAGCTGATCTCTGTGCCAGATGTATGGAGCGTCACTTAGGAACGCAGCGAGCATCGAGAAGCTACTCACGCTGGAGATCAGAACGTCACAATTCGCTAGTATCGCTAGGTCGGAAATCGAAGATGTTCCTATGACGTGAGGTTCAGTGCGTCCCAGTGATATCGAATCGGCGATTGCGGCCTGGTTTCCGTCGGTTGCGAGGAACACTTCGATAGGCAGGTCGAGTGAACTCGTAAGCGTCTCCAATTGTTTTCTATACCACTCAATAGGCAGTACTTGGTTGAATACACTCTGTTCGACAGAATCTCCCTGTTGGAAATCTCCCCCCCGAACATGAACGGCGACTCTGACTGCGGGATTTTCTGTGAGGTCAAGTCCATCGAGCGCTTGGATTCCTTCATTGGAACCCAAAATGGAGTTTCGAAGGAACGACCTGGCCCGTCGTATTGCTAGGTAACCACCCGACATCCCAGAAGAATGGACGAGCACGGGGCGCCGACGGTCGATATA
The DNA here is from genome assembly GCF_039543785.1 of Arthrobacter gyeryongensis. Taxonomy (NCBI): domain Bacteria; kingdom Bacillati; phylum Actinomycetota; class Actinomycetes; order Micrococcales; family Micrococcaceae; genus Arthrobacter; species Arthrobacter gyeryongensis. The sequence continues at coordinate 384,978 of NZ_BAABKK010000010.1, read as the reverse complement.
CCTAGCCTGAAGACTTTGGATCGCGTCAAAGTAATCTGTTATCGCTGCCGAGTGGTACAGATCGGACGTAATTTCGAACCCCGGCAGGGCTTGTGCTGCCAAGTATCGAACCGACCCCCCAAAGTTGCCGCCCAAATATCGATCGTAACGTCTCGGGTTCAGGCGCCACGCTGGCTCGACGCAAACAAGGTTAAGTGCTCGGGCGCCCAAGTACGCCTTGGCCCACGGAAAAATCTCGTTTCCAAGCCCTGCGCCTCGAGGTGAGATCTGCCTGCCAACTGACCACCGCAAAGTATCTGCCTCCCCTAGTAGATCCAGCGCATGAGCCGGCTTTGATGCATAGACCAAGTTGCTAGCCGCCCTAGGATGCCACGGGCGCGAGCAGCTCGTCTGGACAAAGTATACTTGCCGCGTTAACGGTGCATATTCGGGGGTTGTTGTCCATGCAGGATGCTATAAAGGTGATTTTGGGTCCATCCGTTCGGCGCATCCGCGAGCTCAAACGCGAAATTAGGGTCCTCGATCTCCGCGCCAGAGGCGTGGAGATCCAAGACGACGTTAACGTCTACGGTAAAGTCGTCATCAGTCGGGCACGGGGCAGCAGAATCTTGATCGCAGACCGTGTGATCTTCAATTCCTCCGTAGCGCGCAACACATTGGAGGCAAGAGGCCCTAACATCCTGAAGACTCTAATGTCAGCGGCCCGAATCGAAGTGGGCACAGATTCTGGACTGACAAGTGCGACAATCAGCGCGGCGTGCAGTATCCGGGTGGGGCAGCGAGTGCTTATCGGAGCGGGAACCCTAATTACGGACTCGGACCACCATGTTGTATCTCCGAGGGACCCAAGTCTCCGGAGGCATGCTGCGTTCCCGGAACCGCGACCCGAGCACGCTGTGAGCATCGAGGACGATGTCTTTATCGGTGCCAGATCTATGGTGCTCAAAGGTGTCACTATAGGCAGAGGGTCGGTGATTGGGGCCGGCTCCGTCGTGAGCCGGAGCATCCCAGAAGGCGTGATTGCCGCTGGGAACCCGTGCCGCCCTCTTAGAGCTTTGGAGGTGTAACCGCTGTGCGGATTGCTGTTTGCGGGCCGGCCACGCTTTCAATGCTTGAGGAATTCGTTGACGGTTCTATTAGCACTCGCGGATATCCTTTCCCTGGGACTTCTGAGCTCATTATCGAGTACATAAATAATGGTCATTATGTAGTCCTCATAACAACCGCCACCGATGTTACTGAGTCTATTTCACTCAAAGGGCCCATGCTTGAAATTATGATCGTTCCCTCACGTATCCGTGCTCGCTCGCGCGCCCTAGATTTGTTCGCCGCGGAACGCGCGGGTGTAAAAAAGGCAATACTCAATTCAAATGCCGATGTTGTTCACGCGCACTGGACTTATGAATTTGGGATCGCTAGCCGTGCTTCCAAGATTCCAACCCTAGTTACCGTACATGATTGGGGGCCTGCAATTGCGCGCCATAATAGGCATTTATACTGGTACATACGCGCCGCAATGCAGGTGTGGTGCCTATTGATACCTGGAGAATTGTCGGCGCCAACATCTTATTTAGCCAAAAGAGTAACAAAAATTTATAGACGTAAATGTAGTGTGATCCCGAATGGGGTTGATTTAAGCGGGCGCATCGAGCCAGACTTGGGTAGGACAGCAGGATCTGTCGGAATGCTAAATGTTGGTTTCACCGCCGGGAAAAACGTCCGGTCGGCTTTAATGGCGTGGCGTCTCGTGCAGAAGACTCATCCGACGACTACCCTCCATCTCGCCGGACCAGACTACGCAGTCGGCGGCCCCGCCCACGCATGGGCTATAAAACATGGTTGCGAGGAGGGTGTCGTTTTCGAAGGACCAATCGATCCTAGAGAGCGTTCAGCGTGGTATCGAGACAAGGAGATATTTCTCCACACAAGCCGTGAAGAGTCATTCGGTCTAGTTCTAATCGAAGCAATGGCTGCAATGACTCCTGTGATCGCAGGAAAGTCGTCTGGAGCTGTGCCAGAAATCACGCTAGGCGCCGCCCGATTGATCGACATAGATAATCCCAAGGAAATAGCCTCACATCTCGTGCAGTTGCTTGAAAGCACCGATGAGAGAAGTCGCCTTTCGTCACTTGGTTCCGCGGTCGCTAAGCAGTATGATCGAACCGCCGTGGCGAAAAATTACTTGTCCATTCTTCATGATCTTTCAAGCAAACCTCTTTCAGGGCCCTCCGCATAACTTGATTCAAGTCTAGTTCCTGACATGCCTTTGCATGGGCCCTTCAAATGAGACTCGTGAGCGTATTCGAGACATCCATTGCTGAGGAATTCGAGCCTGATGGAGATTGCTCAGAAAGTGCATTGCCGCGTCGTTTTTTTCGTCGAGCGGAAGGCACCTTCCTGACTGCCGGGTACTGTCGTTCGGGCGGATGCCCGGTCCACGGAGTGCGGGACACCCAATGCAGTGGAGAAACTTTGAGGCGTGGTGCGGATGCGGCAGCTGGCCTATCTGGAAAGGAGCGTCTGCGGCAGTGGGTCGTTCACATTAGTGACGAAAATCCCGCTGCGTTTCCTCGGGACCAGCCGCCACTGTCCGGCATTACTACCAGCCGGCTGGCGGACTTCCCAGGCTCTCCGTCGGTAGGTTTGAACGGATTCCGCGTCTTGAAAGATTGGAACGCCTTCGGCACCAATATCCAGTTGATTTTCCGTTCCTTGGCGCTGAGTAGAATTCTTTAAGGAACGCGCCGGGCTACACCGGAAACTATTAATAGGGGTGGAATTAATTGAAACGCGAGCCCAGCACCCTGGCGAGTATCTGACGAAGCCACCACAGCGAATAGGTGGTTGCAATGTAGGCTGGCCAAGCGCGAGGGCTTATACGTTTTAGAATACGAGTTAACGATCTAAAATTTCCGCCGCCTTTTATGCCGGTAAACTTCCTCCAATCGGTTAGTATCGATTCGCGCGAAGGGGGAGTATTTATCGGACAGGTTCCGAATGTGCCCGGGGCCAACCATACCGAGACGCCTATCCGGTTGGCTCTCAACCCGTAGTCGATATCGGCAAACGCATGCGAAAATCCGCCGTCAATTCCGGCTAATTGTCGAGCCTGCTTCACTGGAACAATAACCACATTCCCATTGAAGGATTCAACGCCAACCAACTGCATGGCGTCGGGAGCCACCCTCCCGAAACTCAGAGGGTGCCAGCCTGCCCTGCGAAGTCCTGAATACGTTACCACCCCTGAGTTTGGATCTCTAACGGCGCCGACAATGATACTCGACTCATTGTCGATAAGAATAGACTCGAAGCGCTGGAGAGCATCCACATCGAGTTCAACATCGTCGTTCAGCCAAAGTATGTAGTCCGAGTCCTCTACATCGGGTCGACTTAATACGGCGCTCTCAGCGCTTGCCATCCCTGCAGCCCAGAACGCTGAACCAGACCCTTGAATTGTCGTTGCATTTTTGAAGTTGAGTCGTACCTCCTCAGCCGTTCCATCGGTAGAACCATCGTCAAAGAGTACAATGTCTGTATCGAATGAACTCTCGGCGCCGGCGACGGCGAGACTTTGAAGGCACTGCAGTGTGAGCCGCCGCCGATTGTGACTGGCAACGATTACGTGTAATTTCAATTTCGACCTCCGACCTCAAGGGCTCTGGATATGCCCTCAAAGTATCTCTGAGACATTGCTTCGATCGAGTAGTCGGCTTCTTTCGCCTGGCAATTGTTTTGCAGAAACCCGAGTCTGGCTGTGTCATTCATCAACCCCAGCAAACTTTCTCCATATATCCGAGAGTCGTCTTCTGTCGTTAGGCTATCAATCCCCGGCAAAAGGTACTCAAACTCCGGTGCATGCCACGGCCAATCGGTAGTGACAATGGGGCGACCGGCCGCGAAGCTGTCTACGGCAATCAACCCCACACGACCCGGCATAGCGATAACCTTTGCTGACAGCAGTGCTCTTGTTTTTTCGGCACCGAAAAGCGCTCCTGCATAGACAACTGCATCGGAGGTTTCAGCCGCCTTTTCGATCAGCGGACGTTGGACTCCGTCGCCGACGACGAGCAGCCGAAAGCTGGGATCGAGGGAATGAGCCACCTCAGCAGCCTCAAGCAGAAACGGAATGCGCTTAGATTCGTCTAGACCTCCCACGAAGACGGCCACATTGTCTGTAAGTCCGCGAGTATCCCTGAAATGAGCCAATTCCGTAGAGGATATCGTTGCGGATTTTTGAACTATCATCTTCGTATCAACCGAGTTTCGCAGAACGGTTACCCTGGTGGACGGTACGCCCAAATTTTGAACAGAATGTCCGCCGGATTCGGTATACGCAAAAAACCAGTCGCAACGCCTAGTTAGCAGGCTGTTAAGATAAGCTTCGATTCGGGACGTGCTTTTCACATAGTCTTTGCCGTGGCCCCAAAGAGCAACCATTGATGAGCGTCGGTTCGGCAAAAGCATTCGATAGGCATCGAGATTTCTGCGCGCTTGTTCGAGAATCACCAAATCGGCATCTTCCAAATAATGGCCTATTTGACGAAAAACCATTCTTCTGCCCGCAAAACGAAGTTCCCGTTGTCTAATGGGGCGAACAAAGTCGGCAGGTGATGTATCACCCCTAAGGGCTTGACTTCCCTTGGGGCTTCCGGCCGCCACGCAAATGGATATGCCGTTTTCCTCACCTAGGCGAATCAGTTGTCTAAAAAGTGGTTCGCGGTAAGTTGGTACATACTCTTGTAAAATAACAACACGCTTCACTACTACCGCCTGTCAAGAACGTCGGAATACAAACTCGAAATGCCGCCCACCCAACGCTCATTTGTAAACGTTTCGCGATAATGATCATATGCCCGATTCGTGTATACTTGGTGTCGAGATTCGACTTTGTTTAACGCGACCGCTAAGTCCGGCCATTGAGAGAAGGTTTCACCTGAACCGCTTTGGTCAATGTCGTCCGCAGCACCGTTTCCAGAGAAGGCTACAACTGGGCGGCCGGCGGCTAAGGCTTCGACGTATGTGAGTGGGACCGCTCCCTCCGCGCAAAGACTCGGAAATACAAGGCCCTGCGAATCGGCTAGAATCGCCGGAATCTCCCCTCGCGAGACTCTACCTTCGAAAATAATATTGGGTTTGGCCTGGTCGGCCGCAATGGATATCAAAGGGCCATCACCAAACACGCGCAGCGTCTTGTCATCTGGCCAATGCTGAATTAGGGCTTCGATTCCTTTTTCTTTTGTGAGGCGACCCAAGTAGATCCAGTCCTTACCCGGTCGAGAGTCTGGCATAAATTCATCGCCGTCGACAAAATTAGGAATAATGCGCACCTTTTCAAGACTAAGGCCAGCATCGCTATACATTCGCTTCGATCGTTCTGACAGTAGAATCAACTTATCCGCACGGGCAAGGAGCTTGTCTCCGTTGACACCGTTTCGGTTGCGTATTGCAAGTGGAATCGAGGCTATTCGGGAGCCCCTATAGCATCCGTTTAATACTGCGTGATGCGACCCCAGATCAGGGCACAAGGTGCAGGTGTCCGAACCGCGAAAAAGAATTCCTGATGCGCACACCGGCCGAAAGTTATGAAGGGTCGCCACAATTGGACCATTCCACTGGGTCAGCCATTGAGTGGAGTAGTTTGGAAATAGATTGTGAACATGTACGATATCCGGCCTGAAGTCCGAAAGCTCTTTCAGCGGCGAGGCGCCGCCGCCGGATATTACATTTTTCGCCGTTAGGATCGGGTAGAGCGGAGACTGGGCGAGTTCGTCGGTCCGGACCCCGATCAGTCTGACCTCAAAACCAGCGGCGGCCAAGGCGGCGACCTGGGCCGCTACCACAATATTCTCTCCGCTGGGAGACTTGTTTGAATAGAAGCTGTGGACCACTGCGATCCTCATGATGATCGACCATTTCTTAGGGTTGCCCGAAGAAATTCGAAGTTTCCAAAAAGGTAACGGCGCCATAGCCTCCTAGGCTCAGACAGCAGCCTAAAGAGCCATTCAAAGCCGATCTTGCGAATCCAAACGGGCGCTTCCTTTTTTGTTCCGGCTACAAAGTCGAATGCCGCTCCGACGGCCACAGCGACAACCGGCAGACGGTTGGCAAGCCGTAGAACTTCAAAATCTTGTTTCGGAGTGCCAAGTCCGACCCAGACGATTTGAGCTTCGGAGTCGGAGATAAACTTGTCCTGGGCCGCAAGCTCCGATGGACTCTGGTCGCGAAATGGTGGGCTGAGTTGTCCGACAATTTCGATGCCTGGGTATCGAGACGTCAACTCTTCGTTTAGCTTCCGAAGGGTGTCGTTAGTAGAACCCAAAAGGAAATGCTTGACGTTTGAATTCCGGCCGATATCCATGACATTTCCGAACAAGGATGGCCCGCGGACTTGCCATAAAGGTCTTCCCTTCAGGTTGCTTATCCAGACAAGTGGCTTTCCATCCGGTAGGTTCCCGGAACTCCGCGCCAGGACGTCTGCATAATTACGGTCCCGCGCTGCCAGTGAAATTGTGTAGGCATTGACCAAATGTATACTAACGCCACTTTTGTTGCTTATGTTCGCCGCGAGAGTGCAAAGTTTAACGGCAGCGGCTTGGGGATGGCTAACCGCTATTTCTAGGCCGCCCAGCGGCACGTTCTCGAAAATCGAGTGTCCCTGCTGACTCTCATTACCTGAGGTGGCATCCACTGACTCTGGTTCTCCGATCTTCGGTCTGTCTTGCTTACGCACTAGGCGCGGGCACAATTCTTGAGTGCCGTGCAAGAGGGCTGGCGTCTCGTGTATTGAGATCTTCGCGGTGGACCTAGAAGAAAATTCGCTGCATCCAACTCGAACGGCGAGAGTACATCGCTGTAATGGGCATCAGTCAGTTAGGGCGCTCCCACTGTCCGCAGGTCGATTCCTATGACCGATAGATTCTGGAGGACGGAAAGGTGCTAGCGGGTCGCTGTTCGGCCTCAAGCTGCGATGGGTGCATCGTGTCGAATGAAACTTCAGAAGGAGGTGCTTGGGCGCTGTGCGTTTGCTCAACACTTCTTCGTTTCGAACCACTTAAAAGCTTCGAATGCGGTTCGTCGCTGCTGTAATAGGTGTAGGCGTAGGCGTCTGGACCCTTGGCGGGGAGACGATTCAGAATGATTCCGAGAACGCTTGAATCCACCATTTTGAGGGCAGCAAGGGATTTTGCAAGATCTTGAGAGCGTAGCTTCTGGGATCCGACGACTAGTACGACTCCGCCAACATGCTGAGACAGGACCGCCGCGTCGGTCACGGGGAGAAGCGGAGGAGCGTCAACGACAATAGTGTCGAAGGCTTCTTCAAGCCGCAGAATGAGATGCTTCATTTCACTTGAACCCAAAAGCTCGCTCGGATTCGGTGGGATCTGCCCTGATGTCAGTACATAGAGGTTGTCGTCGCCCCAGGGTTGAAGGAGATCCGTGACATCTGCGCTTCCGACCAAGGCCGTTGTTAGACCTGCACCACGCTCCAAACCAAGATATTCGTCGATCATTGGCCGGCGAAGGTCTGCGTCTATGAGGCAGACAGATTGCCCGGCTTGAGCCAAAGCGATTGCAAGATTCGTGGCTGTCGTACTTTTACCTTCGCCCGGGAGGGACGAAGTCACGAGAACGGTTTTCGCATGGCCTGACACGTTGGCGAACTGTAGATTCGTCCGAAGCTGTCGAAAAGACTCAGCCCTTGGGCTTTGCGGTCCTGTTTGTGTGAGTAAGGGCTTTCTGACAGCGTCCTGATCGAATGCTATGCCGCCAAGCAGCGGCGCGTCGGTGATGTGACGTAGTTCGGCCTCGCCACGAATCCTGCTGTCCATCGTAGCTCGAAGGATAGTCATTCCAACGCCGGCGGCAAGCCCCGCAATAAGTCCAATGAGGAGGGTCAACCGTGTGTTAGGGGCCGATGGCGTAGTTGGCGCTTCCGCTGGCTTAATAATTGACAGATTCACTGGTGAGGAGCCACCGGACCGCGGTTTTTCCAAAGTATCAACCGCTTTTATTAGGCTGGTGGCGACCCCTTGGGCCAAAGCCGCGGCCTGAGCCGGTGAATGGTCTGATGCTGAGATGCTGATGATTACCGTATTGGGATCCGACTTTGCCGAGACCTGACCGGCAAGTTGGTCGGCGCTTAGATTTAGGCCGAGTGAGTCGATCACGGGCTGAAGTACTACCGGCGATTCGACGGTTTTTACATACGACTGCACCCGCGACTGCGTGAAGGTATTTCCTTGCTGGAGCTCCTGGACGGAACCGGAGCTTTGGATGGCCACGAATAACTCAGTGTCAGCGGTGTAGGTTGGCGTCGTTAATATCGTCACAGCCCCACCGAGGAGAAGTCCGCCCAGCATTGCGGCTAGGACCAGAATCCAGTTGCGTCTCAGGATCCGCAAGTAGTCGCGTAGGTCCAACTTTGTCCCCCTGTGTCGAAATGTTGGAAGGGGAACCGTTGATTGCCCCCAAACTGGCGTTAGTCGTGCACTGAAGGCAGTCTACCGGCACTCGATTGTAATATTTTCCGTCTGCCGACATGGAGTCTCTGTAGATCAACGCGTTTGTACGAAAGACATACCTTTGAAAGCACCGCTCGAGCTCAGCAAGCTCGGGTCGGATTATTGCCTCTTGCGACGTTCCAAATACGTTGGTGTTCTTCTCTGCGGGCCGCTGTGCAGCGTGCCCAAGCCGGCCCTGGGACAATTTTGTCAGTGTCCTGTCGCTCTGGGCTCCCGCGAAGAGCGCCCAGCCGCGAAGGCTGCGGCAGGTCTTAGTGACTCTGGACGAGCACGTCGCGAGCCGTTCTTACATCTGCATCGGTATAGCCGATACTTCTTTTGGGAAGGTTCAGGAATATCAAAATGGAGGACGCTTTGCCCTACGTGGACATCAACCCGTACCGAAAGGCCAAACGGAGACGGTTCAAGTTCGGTGGCTTGATCGTCTTGTTATTGGTCACAGCCGGGGTCGTCTACCTGGCCCTAACTCGGTAGGTCTTAGATGTCCCTTGAGCGTTACGTCCAAGGCCTGACGATTATGCTGGCCGTTCTTGGAATCGTCGGCGCAGTTGGCGTGCTGATCCTCGCCCTTCAAATGCGTGGAAAGACCAGGCGGAGTCGTCCTGCTTGTTGCACTCCCTCGATGGCATGCGCCTGTCCGACGAGTTAGGTGGGAGGCCGAAAGGGCGAACGTAATATCTCAGTAACCGTGCCAACACTGGCGTCCTAGCGCGTATCCAGATCCTCAAACACCAGGAACGTCTGCGTATCCTGCACCCCTGGCATCGACTGCAGTTGATCAAAAATGACCCTGCGGAGGTGAATGTTGTCGGTGGCGCGGACCAACAGGATGACGTCGAAATCCCCGCCCACCAGCGCAATGTGCTGCACCTCCGGAATGAGCCGTAGCTCTTCGCGTAGTTCGCGCCAAGAGTGCTGCTGCACCTTGAGTGTGACGTAGGCCGATGACTTCAAGCCGGCCTTGATCGGGTCCACCAGTGCCGTGAACTTAGTGAGCACGCCTTCGCCCGTCAGTCGGGAAATTCTCGAGTACGCATGCGCGCGACTGATGTGTACATTCTCCGCCACCTGAGTAACCGACATCCGGCCGTCCCGCGTCAGCTCGGCAATGATGTCCCTGTCCACTTGGTCTAGAGGAACTTCTGCTTGGTCCGGTTCGACCTCGGCCATCGCATCTCCAATTCGTCCACAGTGTGGGCCCGTTAGCCAGCTCACATTTGCGATTTGTCTTTCAGACTAGTGGTTTCCGGCAAGCTTTTCCACGATTTTGCCCAGCGCTGGATACGAAACTTCTCCAGGGAACATACTGGTGACAAATAGTGGATACAGAAGGACGGACCAATGACGATCTCCGCGGACCATGAGGCCCAGGGTCTGGCTGACGCTCGGCCGGACGACACCGATGCCAACGATCAAGCTTCCGAGGTGCGGCGCAAGTTCGGAATCAGCGTGGAAGACTACATGCTGCCTGCCCGACATCAGATCCAGATGGTCGATCCTTCTGGCGTGCTCAAGCCCGAAGCTGAGCAGGGTACGGAGCCCGGCCACGAATATCCCATCCCTGGCGATGCCGAACTCATGGCTGCTTACGAACAACTTGTCGTCGGGCGTCGCGTCAATGACCAGAACTCCGCCCTCGTCCGGCAGGGCCGGATGGCCGTTTACCCGTCCAGCCACGGACAGGAGGCGTGCCAGGTGGCCGCCGCGCTGTGCCTGCGCGAAGGCGACTGGCTGTTCCCCACCTACCGCGACGCTGTCGCGGTCATGTCCCGAGGCGTCGACCCGGTCGAGACCATGACTATCTTCCGCGGCGACTGGCACGGCGGCTACGATCCCACGAAGCACAAGGTGGGTATCCAGTGCACGCCGCTGACCACCCAGCTGCTGCACGCTGTCGGAGTTGCTCATGCCGCCAAACTGCGTGGCGAGGACACCGTGGTGCTGGCAATGTGCGGCGACGGTGCCACCAGCGAAGGGGACTTCCACGAAGCCCTTAACTTCGCCGCGGTCTTCCACCTGCCTGTCATCTTCTTTGTGCAGAACAACAAGTACGCGATCTCGGTGCCGCTGAGCCAACAGTCCGTGGCGCCGTCGCTGGCGCACAAGGCCGTCGGTTACGGCATGGCCGGTGAGCGCGTTGACGGCAATGATCTGGTCGCGCTGCTTGCGGTGCTGGACCGAGCAGTGAAACTGGCCCGCGAAGGCTCCGGCCCGCTCCTGATCGAGGCCCACACCTACCGCATGCAGGCCCACACAAACGCCGACGACGCCACCCGCTACCGGCAGGACAGTGAAGTGGCTGAGTGGACTGCCAAGGACCCCATTAGCCGCATGACGTCTTATCTCACCGGCCGTGGACTCCTCGACGACGACGGCTCGACACGAATCGCAGCGAAAGCCGAATCCGTTGCCTCGCAGCTACGCGAAGGCTTGGGTGAGGACGTCCCGGTGGATCCGCAGAACCTCTTCCGCTACGTCTTCTCCACACCCACTCCCCAACTGAAGGAGCAGTCTGCCCTGCTCGCCGACGAACTCGCCCGTGAGGCATCCAGCCAGAAGGAGGCAGGCAAATGAGCCCCGCCGTCACCACGTCCTCTGAGGCCACCGAGCACGCCGCAACCGGCGATGTCAGCTCCGCCACCGCGAGTGCGGCAGCCAGCGCAGCGGCAGTCGCGGAAGCCTCAGGTCCGCAGACCGTCACCATGGCCAAGGCCCTCAATACCGCGATGGCGGACGCCATGGAGGCCGACACGTCCGTTCTGGTGTTCGGTGAAGACGTTGGCCGCCTGGGTGGAGTTTTCCGGATCACCGATGGCCTCATGGCCAGGTTCGGAGAGCAGCGGTGCTTCGACACCCCGCTGGCCGAGTCCGGCATCGTGGGCATGGCCGTCGGCATGGCGATGAACGGAATGCGCCCCGTGATTGAGATGCAGTTCGACGCCTTCGCCTACCCGGCCTTCGAACAGATCGTCAGCCACGTCGCCAAGATGCACAACCGAACCAAGGGCGCCGTCAAGCTTCCCATGGTCATCCGCGTTCCTTATGCCGGCGGGATCGGCGGCGTAGAGCACCACTGCGACTCGTCCGAGTCCTACTACGCCCACACCGCAGGTCTGAAGGTCTACACGCCGGCGACCGTAGCGGATGGCTACCGCATGCTCCGCGAGGCCATCGATTCCGACGATCCCGTCATGTTCATGGAACCAAAGAAGCTCTACTGGTCAAAGGACCAGGTGGATTTGGGCGCCCTGCGCGCCGAGCACGCCACAAACGCCGCGACGGGATCCAGCAGCGAGGGGCGCGCCGCCGTCGCGCGTCCGGGCACTGACGCGACGCTCATCGCCTATGGCCCGTCGGTCCCGACCGCGCTGGCCGCGGCGGCTGCGGCCGCTGAAGAGGGCCGCAGCCTCGAGGTGATCGATGTCCGGTCGATCGTGCCCTTCGACGACGAAACAGTCTGCGCGTCGGTGCGCAAGACCGGCCGAGCGGTTGTCATCGCCGAAGCCCACGGATTCGCCTCCGTATCCTCCGAAATCGTGGCCCGGGTGCAGGAACGTTGCTTCCACTACCTGGCCGCGCCCATCCGCCGCGTGACCGGCTTCGACGTCCCGTACCCGGCTCCGAAGCTGGAGCACTACTACTTGCCAAGCGTCGACCGTATCCTCGACGCCGTTGACGACCTTCAATGGGAGAACTGACCATGAGCGCAGAAATGCAGGTGTTCCTGCTTCCGGACCTGGGGGAAGGCCTCACCGAGGCTGAACTCGTCAACTGGCTTGTGGCCGTGGGCGACGAGATTCGCGTCGACCAGCCGATCGCCGAGGTTGAGACCGCCAAGTCCATGGTGGAGGTGCCGTCGCCGTACGCCGGCATCGTCGCAGTGCTGCACGGCGAAGCCGGCCAGACGCTCGACGTCGGGAAGCCGCTGATCTCGGTGGCTCCTGTTGGCGCTTCGCTTGCTGCTGAGCCCGAGGCTGTGGAAGCAAAGGTCTCTGAGGCGCCCGCGGCCGCCGCTTCTGCCGAGACCTACCGGACGGAAGAGAAGGCCGGATCCGGGAACGTCCTCATTGGCTACGGAACATCGGGCGGCGGCGAGGCTCGCCGCACCCGGCCGCGGAAGGATTCGGCTGGGTCTGCTGTTGCTGTTACCCCGGCCCCCGACTTCTCCGAACTCTCGTTGTCCCGCACGCGGATTCCAGGGAAGCTCTCTGCCGTGATCTCCCCCTTGGTTCGGAAGATGGCCCGGGACCATGGGGTCTCGCTTGATGCAGTGCCTGGTTCGGGGGAGAGCGGGCTCATCCTGCGTCGCGACATTGAGGCCGCCATCGGAGGGGCCACGCGCGAGACCGCGCCCGTTGAGGTGCCCGCCGTTGTCCAGCCTTCCGCCGGGCTTCAGGATGCCCGTACCGGCTTGACCGTGGCTTCGCGCACTCCGGTTCGCGGGATACGAAAGGCTGTTGCGGCCAACATGACCCGCAGCCGGTCTGAGATCCCAGAGGCAACAGTCTGGGTAGACGTTGACGCCACCGCGCTCCTTGAGATGCGCGCAGAACTCAAGAAGCGCGATCCGCACGGCGCTCCCGGGCTGCTCGCGTTCATCGCTCGTTTTGTCACAGCTGGGCTAAAAAAATTCCCCGAGCTGAACACCCGGTTCGTCACGGCCGAGGATACGGCCGGCGGTGAAATGCAGGAGATCGTCGCATTCGACGGCATCAACCTTGGCTTCGCCGCACAGACGGACCGCGGACTCGTTGTTCCCTCTGTCCGGAACGCTCACCTGTTGAACGCCCGCGAACTCGATACCGAAATCCGCCGGCTGACCGCTGTTGCACGCGACGGCAAGGCAACCCCGACTGAGTTGGCAAGCGGTACTTTCACGCTGAACAACTACGGTGTCTTCGGCGTGGACGGTTCCGCCGCGATCATCAACTACCCCGAGGTCGCGATGCTGGGCGTTGGCCGCATCATCGACAAGCCTTGGGTGGTGAATGGACAGCTTGCTGTCCGCAAAGTTACCGAGCTTACGTTGGCGTTCGATCACCGGGTGTGCGATGGAGAAACGGCTGCAGGGTTCCTGCGGTATGTTGCGGATGCGATCGAGAACCCGGGGGCGGTACTGGCGGATTTGTAGGGGCAGTGGGGGTAGCGTGTCCGTGGGCCTTGCGGTGGCTCGCGCTCTACCTGGCTTCGCTCAATCGGCCGTAAACAACTGTCGGGGCAAGGACCGGGTCCTCTCAGATTCCTCCGGCAAAAGAGCTAATTCAGAAGTGGATTTCCACAGACACGGCCAGAAGCCGGTCGGTGGGTTTGCTTGCCAAATGGGGGCTCATGTCGAGACATCCGTGGGCACGCCGAGTAGGGCGGCTTAACCGGTCTTGTTGGCCTCTTACACCGGAGCGCATGGGGAAGTTACTTGAAGCGTTCCGGAAGCACCGCGCCATGAGCAAGCTCAGGCGCGGCCAATGCAGCGCATACGGTGCGGTTCTTCCGGACAAGCATGTCACCCAGCACCCTTGGTATCGGGTGTGCTCGCAACAATGCCTGGCACGATCATCACGACTCCGGCCTCGGACGCGCTCGGCCATATCCATGATCACACCGCCTTCGTGCCGCCTGACATGTTTTCGGACCGGTCGAAGGACCGTGAATCTCTGCCGATAGGATGACGCCATGGAAGCCCTCATCATTGGTCTTGACCACAACTATCGTGGCGCCGAACTGGAAGAACAGCTAAGCGGCTACGGGGTGCCGTTCAAACGCAGTCCCGGCGTCCTGGTTGACGCACTACCGGGCATGCTTGACCACTACGTGGACCAGTGGGCGGCGATGGTACTGCAACGGCGCGAACTGACCAAGGGTGAGGTTGGCTGCGCACTGGCGCACCGCAACGCATGGCGGACACTCGTCGAATCCGAAGAGCGGTTCACGCTGGTTTTCGAGGATGATGCCCGGCTGACAGGAAGACCGATCACAGCCGAGATAATGGCCGCACTCGACACTGACGAGCCGACGCTCATTGTGCTCGACTCATACGTGAACTACACGATTGTTGCCCGCGGGCAGTCTGGGAGGGTCCTGCGCGCGCTGGTGCCGCCACCCGGCGCGTGGGCTTACGCGCTGAACCGAGCCGCTGCCGTGCTGATGATTGAGGATGGGGCGCGTATTTCATCCGTGGCCGACTGGCCTGCCCGCGTGGCCCACAAAGTTGCGTTCCATGCTGTGTACCCGCAACTCGCCTATGTAGACGAGCGCGTGGAGTCTAATCTTGAAGGTGACCGCCACATACAGGAAGTGGGCGGGACCGAGCGAGGCGCAGTGAAGGCGCTGCGCCTCGCTCAGACGCTTGGGCATGTCCGCTGGGTCCGGAACCGCCACGCCTACAACGGCTACCGCAACTACTGGAACCATGAGATTCGCCGCGTCGTCATCAACCGGGTGGCCCGGCGCCTTGGGAAGCGCCGGAACCCGGAAGACACGCGTAGCCTTCTCGTCGCCCGCTGAGCTATGCGGTTGGGCAGAGGCTCGTTACCGCCCAGGGTGCGCACGCTTCGCCCCATTCAGCGCTCGGGCGGCTCTCGGGCCGCCTGATCGGGCCGGACGGAGCGCAACGACATGCCAGGGGTCGCCCGTCATTGCCACTCGACTTGCATTGGCACTAAGGGGTTAGGGCTTTACTCCTCGGTTCGCATCAAGGAAGTTCTTGATGACGCTGGTCGGCCTTAGGTTGCCAAGGGTCGCTGGTAAAGTTTGCCTAGGCTTAGTCATCAAAAAGTGGGGGCACATTGAACGCGGTCGGGCTGGCATTGATGGACTTCGTGCTGATAGCGGCCGCAGTATTCGGATTGGGCATTGCAGTGGTCGCGCTCAAGCGTTGGCCAGGCTTTGGCCTCTACGCTGTAGGCATCATAACGATGCTCGCATGGGAGTTCCCTACGCTTCCAACACTCGTATCGGTTGCAGGCTTCCAGTTGAAGCCTGAAGATGTCGTTTCGCTCGCTCTGGTTTCCGACCTGATCCTTCGTCCGCAAAGGTTTTTCGCCCGCACCCGAAGCTATAACTGGTTGGTCGGCATCACGCTCTTATGCATGTTGTCAGCGCTTATCGGCGGCATCTTCACATTTGGCATCCCTACGGCCGTGAATGAGGCCCGCACGTTGTTCTGGGGGGCGATCCTTACGGCGTGGCTCCTGAACCAGGACTGGGCTGCCGAGCCTTTTCAACGCACTTTCAAGCGATGGGCTGTTCTGCTGGGGCTGGGCTTGGTGGTGCTCTTCATTTACCACGTCCGAACCTACGGGTTCGGTTCCGCTGACTCGTTCGTGACATCAACCGACGGGGTTGAGCAGACTGGCCGCCCACTCGTCTCCGGGCAGGCGGCTGTGTTAGCTTGTTTTGGATTCTTCATGTTTCAAGGTGCCGCTCCGAAGGTTCGGGGAAGAACCATCTTTCTTGGCATCATCTTCCTTATAGTCGCCGTCCTTTGCCAACACCGATCCGTGTGGGCGGCGGTGGGCATCGGGGTGGGTCTCATACTTCTGCGGCTCAGAGGTGTCGCGCTGGCCCGGGTTGTCGCTGTTGCCTTTTACGGTGGGTCATTTCTTGTGATACTGGTCCTCTCAGGTGCCCTCAACGGTATGGCCGATTCCCTCACGCACAGTTTCGAGAGCATGGGAACCTTCAACGCCCGCGTGGACTCGTGGGACATTCTTGTTCAGGATTCCTTTGACCGAGGGCCATGGTCGGTGCTCTTCGGAGAGCCATTCGGGTTTGGGTCGGCCCGGATTTCGGGCACCCAAGTCGTCACCTTCGCACCACACAACTGGTACGTCAGCGTATTCCTAAGGCTGGGGCTGGTAGGGCTCCTCGCCTTTCTACTTATGTTGCTTATTGCACTGGTTCCACTCCTTCGTCGGCAAGATGGGTTGGTGCCCACTATCGTGGTGATCGTCATCTGCGCCTATATGTGGACCTACTCGCTGTCCTGGTACCAGGTCCCGATGCTCGCATGGGCGATCGCATTTAGGGAAACGCCGAGGCCGGAGAGACTACTGATCATTAAAAAGGGGTTGGAATTTTCTCCGGCCTATGGACGCCTCTCCCGCCTAGCCCGGGCCTAAAACCTACCCGAATCCGCCAGGTCTGACGGGATCAGCTGCCGAAGGAACGCATTGGGATCCACCGGGATTCTCGTCTTTGGTGATTCATAGGTTGCTGCTGCTGCTGCCAATGAGTGTCTAGGGCTAGGGTATGCACGACTCGTGCGGTACTTACTGCTTCAGGGCGGGAGTATGTGGGTCTCGGCGCAACGGGCTTCGTGAAGACCGACGGCGCCTCCCCGCGTATGGCGGAAGGCTCACGGCACTTCTGGCCCGGGGTGTCAACGGCAGCTTAGAAGTGACCGGTGGTGGCATGTTGGTTTGCCCGCTGGCGGCATGTGATTGACCAGTCGCGGCAAGTATTTTTGGACAGGGTCAGGCGCCCCGGGCGTGCCGGGTTTCAGGGCGCCTGACCAGTTTTTGGGTTAGTTCATGGGGCGGGTTCCTTTTCCGTTTTGGGCTTGCATGAGCCTGACGGACTCGCCGCTGGTCTGGCAGAGGTGGGCGTGGTGGAGGAGCCGGTCCACGGTCGCGGTGGCGATGGTTTTGGGCATGAGCTCATCGAAGCCGGAGGGGTGGATGTTTGAGCTGATCGCCAGGGCGCGTTTCTCATAGGAGGCCTCCACAACGCGGTAGAAGCCCTCCGCGGCGTCCGCGGATACCGGCAAAAGCCCGATGTCATCGATACAAATCAAGTCGACGTTGGTGGCCCGGGTGATGGCTTTGTTGACGCTGTCATCGATGCGGTGCCGGCGCACGAGGGCGCCGAGGTCTTCCATGCTCAGCCAGGACACGGACATGCCCTGGTCGATGGCCTGCTGGCCGAGCGCTTCCAGGAGCAGGGTTTTGCCGGTGCCGGAGGGCCCGCACGCGATCAGGTTCTCACGCCGCCGCACCCATTCCAGGGTGCGCAGGAACGAGGTCGTTGCGGCCGGGAGGGTGGACAGAGCCTCGTCCCAGACGTCGAAGGTTTTCCCGGTGGGGAAGCCTGCGCGTTTGCGCCGGGTGGCCAGCATCGAGGCGTTCCGGCCGGTGGCTTCGGCTTCGAGCAGGACACGGACGACTTCGGTGGGGTCCCAGCGTTGGGCTTTCGCGGTGGCCAGGACGTCGGCGACGACGGCGCGGGCGTGCGGCATCCGGGTCGTGCGCATCAACGCGATCACGTTCTCCACCGCCGGGTCCGATAGCGGGCTGGGGGCAAGGACTGTCGCGCTCATTCGGTGGCTCCTTCAAAGTCATCATGGGTAGTCCCAGGGGTGGTGGTGCCGAAGTTAGCCCAGCCCCTGGTGCCCTGGCTGAGCCATTGGCCTTGGTCGGTGACGGTGCGGGTGCTGATTGTGTGGCTTGTGCCGCCGGCGGTGTTGACGATGGAGAGCAGGTCCTCGTGGGTGAAGCGCTGGTGCACCGCCGCCGCTCCCAGGCCCTTGTCGACTTCGTCGGTGCCCAGGACCTTGGCCAGGGTCACGGCGCGTTCCATTTTGTGCCGGATCTTCTGGGTTCCGGCAGCGGCGGCTTCCTTGAGCCAGAGCGCGGCACCGGCGCCGATGGCCAGGAACTCTTCCTCGGCCTTGTTGGTGGGGCGGATGACCCGTTCCAGGGCACCGGCCGGGGCCGGCGGGAAGTGGGCGTCGATGATCGCCGGGGTCCCGGGCCGGGTGAGCTGGTGGCGTGCGACCTCGATCGGGCCGGTGCCGTCGACATGGACGATGACGACCTCGGTGTCGGTGCCGCGGACCCAGACCATCTCACCCATCAGGGTGTGCGGGACGGAGTACCGGGATTGCTGAAAGGTGATCATGGGCGTGTTCGGCGGGACCTGGCGGGTGTGGCCGAAACTCGCGGTGACCGGGGTTTCCGGGACCGTGTGCAGGCGGGGGCGTTCGAGAACGCGGAGCATGTCTTTGGGGATCTCCAAAGTGGCCCGGTGCACCCGCGAGTTCACCTCCTCCATGAACGCCTCACACGCAGCCTCCAGCTCGGCGAAAGACCCGTACTCCGGCAGCAGGTTCGTCTCTTTGGGGACGAGGTCGGCTTTGGCGATCTTGACCGCGTTCTCGACCCCGCCCTTGGAGGCCGGGTCGGCCGGGATGCACGTCTGCATGGACGTCGAATAGTGCCTGGAAAACGCCACAATCTGCGCGTTCCGAACGGGGATTCCGGCGACGTGCTCGATCGTGACGGTCTTCTCGTTATCGGTCAAAATGTAGGTCGGGATCCCGCCGATCAGCCTGAACGTCCGGTCCAGGGCGGCGAACACGCTCGGCATGGTCTTATCCCGCAAGGCGATCACGATCCGGAACCGCGAGAAGGCCAGCCAGGCCACGAACAACACGGTCTTCACACCGTCAACGACGGGGCCATCCCCGTAGTCGAACTGGAGCCACTATGCAGAACCCGGAATTATGCAGAAAGCACCCCGACAGCGGCTGTGAACCGGCACCATCACGCCGGTCTGGGCGGGGTGGCTTTCTGCATAATCGCGATCGGCCCATGCTTGTTTTCTCGATACGGGAAGGTGAGCACGATGACGAAGTATTTTCCGGGGCCGATGACGGGCCCCTTGGCGCCGTATGTGGCCGGCTACCGGGAGTTGTTGGCTGGGCGTGGGTATGCGAAGTCAACCGCGCAGCAGCTGGGTTCGCTGGTGGGGCGGTTGAGCCGTTGGATGGATGCGCGCGGACTGGATACCGGGGCGCTGACGAATGAGGTGCTGCAACGGTTCCTTGACGAGCTGGCGGCGGAAGCAAACTGGATGCGTCCGACACCGGCGTCGTTTGTTTGGTTGATGCAGTACTTGCGCCGCTTGGGCGTGATCCCGGTTCCTGAGCCGCCACCGGCCCGGACGAGTCCGGAACAGATCATTCTGGGGCGGTTTGAGCGCTACCTCCTGAATGAGCGGGGACTCGCCCCCAAAACAGTGCCGCACTATCTTCGGACAGCCACTGCATTGATGGACTGGCTGGCGGCACGCTCCCGTTCCCTGGAAACCATGGGCGGGGCGGAAGTCATTCTGTTCACCACCGGTCTTTACGGGGCGCAATCGGTCGGAAGCGTCAAATATACGATCACCGGGTTGCGGTCCTTTCTAGGCTGGGCGTTCATGGAAGGTCTGTCTGACCGGGCGCTGGCTGGGGCGGTGCCGTCCGTGGCCAGCCACGACAGCAACATTCCGAAAGGCCTGAGCATGCCGGACGTGGATGCGCTGCTGGCCTCGTGCGGCCGGGACACTGCGACGGGGCGGCGTGACTACGCGATTCTGGTCCTCGTGGCCCGGCTCGGGCTCCGTGCCAATGAAGTCGCGTCCCTGACGCTCACGGATGTCAATTGGCGCACCGGGGACATCGTCCTTCGGGGCAAGGGGCGCCGCGAAGAGAAGCTCCCGCTGCCTCAGGATGTTGGATCGGCCTTGGCGGAATACCTACGACAGGGCCGGCCTGAGGGTGCCGGCGATGCGCTGTTTCTCAGGGTTCACGCACCAGTAGGAGCGCTGGCATCTTCCGGGGTTTCCGAAGTGATCCTGGCCGCGGGCAGGCGTGCCGGGCTTGAAGGAATCCATGCCCACCGGCTCAGGCACACGGCGGCAACTCAACTGCTGCGTGCCGGGGCTTCCTTGGCCGAGGTCGGCCAAGTCCTGCGCCACCGCAGCCCTGCCACCACGGCCCAGTACGCAAAAGTCGACGACAGATCGCTGCGTGCGCTGGCGCTGCCCTGGCCTGGGAGCCAGCCATGACCATGCCCCAGAACGATGTCTCGTTGATGGCCGAGCAGTACCTGCACATGCGCCGGAGCATGGGCTACAAGCTGAAGCAGCAGGGGCAACTGCTGCTGGATTTCATCAAGTACTTTCAGCGCTCCGGCGACGCCCATCTCACCAGCTCGCGGGTGCTGGAATGGGCAACACTGCCAGCAGGTGCCGAACCGGTCTGGTGCTACGCGCGCCTGGGCGCTGTGCGTCCCTTCGCCCAATACCTGCAGGCTTTCGACCCCCTCACGCAGGTCCCTGAACAGTCGCTGCTGCACGATGGGTACCACCGGCCCGCGCCTTACATCTTTTCCGATGACGAGCTGGACCGGGTGCTGGCGGCCGCAGACCGCCTCACCCCCAGATTCCGTGCCCGAACCTACCGAACCTATATTTCATTGGTGGCCGTGACAGGCATGCGGCGCAGCGAAGCCACCAGCCTGGACTGTTCCGACGTCGACTGGGACCAAGGGCTTTTAACGATCCGGGAAGCAAAATACCGGAAAGCACGGCAGCTGCCGTTACATCCGAGCACGGTGACCGCCCTGAAGGAATACTCGGGCATCCGGGACCCCGCCTATCCGCATGCCAAGGATCCCGCCGTGTTCCTTTCCACCCGAGGCACGCGCCTGCTCGCCGACAACGCCAGCCAGGTCTTTGCCCGGCTGGCCCGGGAAGCAGGAGTGAGCCGGCCCGGTTTTCATCACCAGCCCCATCTACATGACCTGAGACATGGCTTTGCCGTGAAAACACTTCAGGCCTGGTACCGCACGGGCGTGGACGTCGGACCACTGCTGCCGGTGCTCTCGACCTACCTCGGGCACAAGAACCCGGAAGCGACGTACTGGTATCTCAGCGGGACACCGGAATTGATGTCCCTGGTATCGGAACGGCTCGGCTCCTATCTGGCGGAGGAATCATGACAGCCCTGGCACCGATCCTGGAGTCCTTCTTCCTCCGCCGGCTCATGGGGCAGCGCCGGGCAAGCCAGAACACGGTGGCCGCATACCGCGACGCGTTCCGGCTGCTCCTGCACTACGCCACGGAGGAAACCGGCAAGGCACCTCAAGGCCTGAAGCTTGAAGACCTCGATGCCACTTTCATTGGCAGCTACCTTGCCTGGCTGGAAAGAAGCAGAGGGGCCAGCATCCACACCAGAAACGCCCGGCTGGCGGCTATCCGGGCGCTGTTTCGGTACGCCTCCTACGACTTTCCAGAACATGCCGAACTCATCCAACGTGTGCTGGCGATCCCGGCAAAACGCTCCGACACGGCCATCGTGACCTACCTAACCGAGGAGGAAGCCACCGCCTTGATCAACGCACCGGATGCCTCAACATGGCGGGGGCGACGGGACCGGACGCTTTTGCTCGTAGCCATCGTCACCGGCATGCGGGTCAGCGAACTTGTCAACATGACCGCAGCCGATGTGCACCTGGATCCCGGCGCCTATCTTTCCTGCCGGGGCAAGGGCCGCAAGGAACGGATCACCCCGCTGGGCAAGGACGCCGGTGCACGCCTCAAGGCGTGGCTCGCAGAGCAACAACCACAACGACTGGCCCCGCTCTTTCCCGGCCCCTCGGGCCAGAAACTGACGCGGGATGCTGTGGCAAAAATCGTTGCCCGGCACGTCAAGACGGCAACGAAAGACTGCCCATCCCTGGCTTTGAAGACGGTTTCCCCGCACACACTCCGCCACACCTGCGCCATGCGGCTCCTGCAGTCCGGGATCGATATTGCCACCATTGCCCTCTGGCTTGGCCATGAAAACATCCGCACCACCCAGATATATCTCCACGCAGACCTAGCGCTCAAACAACGCGCGCTCGACAGGACGGCCCCACCAGGAACCCGCACCGGCCGCTACCACCCACCCGACGAACTGCTGGCCTTCCTGGAAGGCCTGTAATTAGGCAGAAAGCCACCCCGGCCAGACCGGCGTGATGGTGCCGGTTCACAGCCGCTGTCGGGGTGCCTTCTGCATAATTCCGGGTTCTGCATAGTGGCTGTTATGAAGAATTCTTCATAATAGCCAGAGCCCTGGCTCCGGCGTCCAGGGCCGGTGCACGCGCACGTTCCGGGCCCGGTATTTGGCCTTCAGTTCAGCCAGCGTTGTCCGGGTTGTCCGCTCACACCCGGTGAACCCCAGGGCGATGAGTTTCTCGTGCACGACATCGCCGCGGATCTTCCCGCGGGACTGCTCGACCCAGGAGATCATCTGGGGCAGGAACGGGTCGGTCATCCGGCCGCGTTGCCGGGCCACAGGTGCCTGGGCGCCTTCCTGGCGGGCCTTCACATACGAGCGGACGGTGTTGTGTGAAACGCCGCAGATCTTCGCGGCATCCCGGTAGGACCGGGTCAGATCGTAAGCAGCTAAAATTTCCATGAACTCTCCTGGAGACTTCATAACGAGCCCCCTCCTTCCCGTTACGGGTGAAATACAACGATTGGCATCGCCATTTCACCGCGGAAGGAAGGGGCTCTCCTCGTAACGACACGAGGAATGGACAAGGGGGAATCCCGGCACGCCAAGCCACACACAATGGCCTACTGCTGTCCAAAAATGCTTGCCGCCGCTGGTCAAAACCACTACCGCGAACGGTCAACCAGTTTTGCCGTCTCCGGTCAGTTTAAAGTTGCCGCTTACACCGGGGCGCTCAGACTGTCATCATCCAGCCTCAGGCAACGATTCTTTGAGCGACCTTGCCGAAGTTAATCGGGCCTGATGGAGCCCGCCCGGCGAAGCTGGGTCACGCCGTCATCGCGGAGCGTATAGCGTCAGTAGTTCGACGCCTCTCCTAGGTACTCCTATTATGGGATCATTCGCATCTGCTTTTGGGGGACTCTTGGACATCAAACATGCACTCGCTCAGCCGCGCCTAGTTGAGTTCGTAACCGTCGCGGGCTTGATCCTGGCAACTGCCGGCTCGGTGACCTATGTTGGGTTGGCTGGCTTCAATCCTGACGATCCTGGAATTCATGACAACCGCGAATATGCCGCCCTCTATGAGGGGCACGGTGCTGATGTCAAGAAGCCATTCCATTGGCGCGTTGTCATTCCGGCCCTCGCCCGCATGCTTCCCGGTGGGTTTGAGGTGTCCTTCGGCATCGTGAATATCCTCGCGCTAACGGTGGCCGGCGTGGGCCTCTATTACCTGTTGCGGCACTGGCGCGCTTCGCAGAACCTGTCTCTGATCGGTGTTGCGCTGTACTTCCTGAGCCACACCGTACTTCGCTTCGGGGGTATCCCCCTGGTGGAATCAGCAGCGCAGGCGATCCTCATCCTGGCGATGCTGGCAGCGGAAAAGCGGCAGCGGTTCGCTTTCGCGACTCTCGTCATTCTCGGAATGTTCGTCAAGGAAACAACGTCGATCGTACTGCTCTACCCGCTCTTAATGTCCAAGCCGCTAAGGGATCGACTGACCCTCAGCGCGCTTGCTCTCCCTGGCATCGCCGCATACGCCATTGTTCGCCTGGTTATTGACCCGGTGAACTTTGGCTTCGAGTATTCGGCCACAGCTTGGATCACGAATATCGGGAGCCTAATCATGCCCGTTGGCCTCGGTTCTTGGCCTGGCATCGTCCTGTCGTTTGGCTTCCTCTGGGTCTTCGTAGCCCTCGGTATCCGGCGCGGGGGCCTGGTGCCGCGCCGCTACGCGCTGTTCATCGCCGCCTGTTTTGCTGCCCCGATCATCCTGACTACGGATTACGAACGGGTGATCTTCCTGTCATTCCCGGTGGCGCTTGCGTTGGCACTGCCGTCAATGGAGCGAGCGCTTTCACTTAGCCGAAGGTCTGGTCGGCGGGCTGCGCTGGGTGCCGAGATTCCCCAGAGCAGTCTGACGTCTTGAGCCGTTTTTACTTAAACAGAGTTACCGGAGGCCAACTAACCCGAACCATCGTGAAGCACCGCCGGACCCAGCACGATTGGCTGGCGTAGCCGCTGCCGGGCGACAACCCCTTGGATGGCGAAGCCGTTCGTCCGCCGCACGCGCATAGACCCATGCCCGTGGGTGCCGGCGGTGGATCCTGAGACCGTGGATAGCGCGACAAGGCCCAAGGAGCCGCTGCCGATGTTCGTGATGCTCGATTACAACTACGGCGCGTTGAAGAACGTGGCCTTCCGGAACCGTTTCGAGCACTACGACGAGAGAATCGATCGATGGTGGGCCAACTCGGCATCACACAACATCCTCGACAAGATGATCAGTGCGCCGGAGGCGGCAACCGGGCATGACCGGGACCGTTCAGAGTCTATGACCCGAGCACCCACCGAATTATGTTCTGGGGCGAGGAATTCTTCGTGAGGCCAATTGCGCGGGAGATCGGTCGCATTCATCCCTTGGCTGAAGCTGAGGCAAGCAAGCCCCACTGGATCTAAGCCGGTCTTCTGGACCCTTTATGATTGGGTCAGAAACGCTGCGCCTTGCTTGTTTTTGCTATGAGTTCTGTCGTACTGGCTGGTTGCACTCAGGCGCCGCCACCCGTTTCTGGAAAGGTCCAGCAGGCATGCGACAACATTGGCAAGGCAACGCTGCCTGCCGCGGTCAACGGAACGACGGTGGCATTCATTGGCGACTCGTACACCCCGGGGACAGGAGCGGGAAACCCCGCCAACCGCTGGACGACGAAACTCTCGGTTGACATGAGCTGGTCGGAAGTAAACCTTGGCAAGGGTGGGACTGGGTACTTCAACGCAGGCAGCAGTGTGAACTACAGAGGAGTCATCCCCGACGCCGTGAGCTCGAAACCTGCCATCGTCCTGGTTGCTGGCGGTGGCAATGACCTGGGCTTCGGGGTTCAGCGGTTCGGCCCTTCCGTTGATGCTTTTTACGCCGCCCTACGGAAGGCTCTGCCGGATGCCAAGATCGTCGCCGTCAGCCCTTACTTCAGAGACTAGAGCGATCCTCGGCTGGCAGACCTGACAGCCTCGGTGAAAGCTGCTGCCGCTGCGAACGGTGCAACGTACCTTGACATTGGGCAGCCCTTATGGGGTCACCCGGAGTTCCTCGCTGCTGACGGTATCCACCCGGACGACGCCGGGCACGCCGCCATCTACGCTGCGGTGAAGCAGGGAGTGGCGGCGGTCCCCGGCGTGAAGCACGGCTAGAACTTCGTCTTATCGATCAGTTGGCTTTTGAGCATCTGAATGCGTGATATTCCGTGCGTGCCGTCGATGACCATCGGGTTGAACACCTGGTATGTGGCTGTCCCTGACCGGATGGTGGTCCATGATCCGCCGAGCTTGAGCTGTGTTGCGGTGTCCGATTGGATGCCCTGTACCTGACCCACAGCGGTCGGTGTGACCGCTGGCGTCGTAGCTGATTGTCTTCGTGATCCCGGCACGAGTTTGGGTTTTCACGGTGCCGTCGGTGTTGTAGGTGAACGTGGTCAGCACACCGTTCTCGGTCGTCGTGGCCGCCGTTCCATCGCCGTTGCAGGTCACAACCAGCGTCGGATTATCGCCGACAAAGGTGGTTCGGTCGGGCGGCGAACCGGCTAGGTACGAGGACTCTCTCTCGTTGGCGCCGCCTGACCGCCGTCGGGCCTGTCGGCAGCGTACTATGGTGAATCGGTGTCGATGGTCTTGCCGTGATCGTCGACCGTACCGAGGTAGCGATGCTTGGCGTGGACAGGCATCATCGACAAGCCGGGGTTGGCGGATGAGGAAACGGCTGCAGGGTTCCTGGGGTATGTTGCGGACGCTATCGAGAATCCCGGGATGGTGCTGGCGGATTTGTAGTCGATTTCCCCTGGACAACTTCAGACTCGAATTCGAGTCGACCACACGAACAGGTACTTGGCACCCTTAACTCATCCTGGGGGATGCCCCTAGCCTGACTTCATGAACAATGGGGGATACCGTTTGGGCTCGCATCGCAAGCGCCAGCGGGGACACGTCAGGATCTGTTTGTCGGTCTGAGGCTCGCAATGCTATTCGCGCTTGCCATTGCGGTGTCGACGGTCGCACTCACTCATTGACCCTTAGCACTCAGGGTGGATCGCGACCTTGACGAAGGCCGCCGTTTGGTAGATGTACTGGTACGCCCAAGAGTAGGTTGGGTTGGTCAAGGAGGTAAGCGGCAAGTCCGTCCGGTCGGCGACCATTTGCAGGTCTCCTCCGTAGCAGCGGCGGACGATCACCCGAGCCCGGGTCACATGGAACTGGGCTGTCAAGACATTCGCGCTTTTCCAGCCATACTGGTCCGACAGCTTTTTCAGAGCCCGTGCTTCGCCTTGAGTTGTGACAGGATCGGGGTCGAAGCAAATGATCCGGTAAGGGCGCTGGGCACGACAAATGCTCGCGGTGAATCTTCCGTCTTTCCCAATGGGGCTTGAGACCGCAAGCGTGGGTGCGTACCCATGCTGCATCAGCTGTTCGGCGTAGACGATGCGTTGGTCCGGGGGCCCCAGGACGAACAACACATCGGCATGTTTCGGTTCATCAGAGGGCGGAGCCACGTACAGAAAGATGCCGGCGACGGCCCAGAAGATCGCCAAGGCTGCAATGACAGCAAACGAGCGAAAGAACAGACGCTTCTTTCGAGCAGGCGGGTTTGCCTGTATTTCGTGATCGCGGAGAAGAGTCATACCGTCCTCTTACCAATGCGGGGATGTGGGCGGCAGCGCTGCACTGGATCTAAGACTACTATCTGCTCACACAGAGACCCACCGCTGGCTCACGCAAGGCTCACCCGAAGGACGACGTTTTTGCCGTCTTCGCTGAGTGTGACTTCCTTGGACAGGGCCTGTAGCGTTGTCATCCCGAGGCTGGGGCGGACCGGGCCTCGGAGCCGGCCAGGGGAACTGATTGATATGTGAATAGCTCCGGTTTCCGCGGCCGCTCGCGTTGGCCGCAGCTCGTGGACCGACATCGTGACTCGGACATGGTTTCGTTCACCGTGGCGGATGGCGTTGGTGAAGCCTTCTGAGAGAACCTCGATGACTGCCTCAGTTCTGGCGGGGTCCTCGTCACATAAGGCCCACACTTCACGGTCAATGTCGCACGCCAGCTTCAGCACGCGGCCCCAGGTACTCAGCAGGTCTTGGATACTCGGTGCCCCGCGCCCGGCCTGTCCGGAGGAATCCTCCAAGATCTCACTCTGCGCAGCAGCTACGGCACGCGTGAGGATATCCCTGACATGTTGCGGGGCCAGATCCTCTGGGTCGTTCCCACCGGAGGCAGCCAGGGCGAGGGCGCTCGAAACCAGGTTCCCCTGGAGCTTGGTGTGCAGGATCCTGGCGATCCTCCGGCGGGTGTGAAGCAGCTTCTGGTGCACGCGGTCGGCAAGCTTGAGTTGCTCGTTGAGCGAGCCGGCCAGCCTGACTTCATGCCGCCGTCGTTGGCGTTCGGCAGCTCGAAGAACCGCCACGGTGAGTGCAGTCAGCGGATAGGCCCAGATGGCGGACCAGTAGAAGAACGGAGCATAGCCGAACGCGTCCTGCAGTAGGCAGGTCACCGACGCGCCAATTGCGGCCGTGCCTGCGTAGCAGAGGGTCAAGGCGGAAATTCGCCGCAGGGGACTGGTGATCCTCCGTACCGTCCGGGCCGTCACAGCGTTCCCGGCAAGCAGGATGGCCCCGCCCACAACCCATTGCACAAGCAGGAAGAGGAGGTCGTATTCCGCCAGCAGGCGCACTGAGATGAGCGATTCGAAGAGCAGCACAGGCAATGCGAGCGGTGCAGCGCGGATCAAGTCCGTGAGTCCCTCGGTGCGTTCTGCACTGGAAGGCGGCTGCGGAGGGGGTGTCTCAGGCGGCAAAGGTGTGTGGTCGTGGAAGAGCTGGTGGCTCATCGGGCGGACGACGTCATCGGAGATCGTCCGCAGCAGGCGTGAGGCCTCGGACCTGTCGAGGGTTGTCGTCATCCGCGCAGAGAGGACCGTGTCAAGACGCTTGGAGAGTTGGGTGACATAGTCGGAACGGATCGAGCTCAAGCGCTGCTCATCGAATCCGAGCTGCGCCTCAATCGCAGCCCGAGCAGCGCGGAGCCGGCGTTCAAGCACGGCATGCCCGCGGATGGAGTCCGTCAGCATCGCGATCGCCGAGAGGAAGACGAGGGCCGCGCCGCTGTTGATGAGGACGCGGGCCCAGAGATCCTCACTCAGGTCCGCAATATTCAGGGCCCGCGCGGACCAGATTACGAGGAGCGGGCGGCAGGCGCCCAGGAACGCGAAGGTGCCGAACGCCGTCGTGATTCTGCCTTTGAGGCTCGGCCGTGCCGTGATCAAGGGGCGAAGGAGTATCCCCAGAAGGCCAAGCAGGACGTGCACGATAAACACGATCGCCGTGCCGGAACCTCCCACAGCCGGCGTGACCGATCCCGTCCCAGCGAGCGTGATCGATCCGGCGAACATGTTCATGACCGTCAGCGCCAAGGGCAAGGTCAGAAGCCACGACCAGAGGCTCAGCGCATTCCTACCGCCGATACCCCGGGCCCAGAGCGCGGGGGAGCGGCCGCTCATTGATCGCTATCGGCAGGGGCCGGCAATCCAAACGTGCGCGAGTACAGCGTTGCCGCGGCAACCCGCGGATTGACGTCCGGATTGCGGTTCAGGCCAAGGGCTTCGAACGTGCGCGAAACGGCCTTCTCCACGGAGCGCATGCTGCTTCCCCGTTGTTTGGCGATTTCGGCGTTCGACCATCCCTCCGCGATCATGCGCAGGATATCCAGCTGTACGCGGGTCAGGGCGCCGATCTTCGCTGCGTCCGACGCCACAGGGGGAGTCACGGTGACGGGGAGCTCCACGAGGGTCGAGTTGACTGCACTGATGAGGCCGTCCACCGAGTCGAGGGACGACTTGTTGACGAAGGTTGATCCCGCCGGCAACTCGGAAAAGGGAGCTTCCGACGGATAGTTGGTGAGGAAAACAATGGCGCACCCCGGCGAGAGCGATTTCGCGACGTGCGCCAGTTCGACGCCGTTGGGCCGGGTTCCCAGATCGATGTCAGTCACAAGAACATCGGGATCGACGGCGGCGAACATGGATATTGCCTCGGACGCCGACGCGCAGTCATGCACTTCGAAGTCCGCGCCCCTCAAGGCATCAGCGACCAGCCCCCGCATGAATGGCTGATCTTCGACAACCAGCACCCGCCGAACCCACCCCATAGCCCCCATGGTTGAAGGCTATCCGAGCACGCCCATTGATTCACCAGCAGTGCCGCTTGGTTACGGCTCAGGACGGATTACGACGGCGGCGCGCTCGCGGTACGTTTCGCGACGTTGTCTGCCGGAGTGCTTGCCTCAGTGGCGCAGTGCGATCGTGACCACGAAAATTGTTGCGGCAGCCAAAATCGCCAATCCAACGTAGGACAGCTTCCGCTGAAACCTTCTCCGGCGCTCTCGCCGTGCATCCCTGGCCAAATATCCCGTGCTGAAGTTCCCCATGCCGCGAGGATAGCCCGGCTGAATGTCCGGTTGTGTCCCGGGGTTCGGGTATTGCGACCGGGTTCGCTGCCTACTGGTCCTTCGCATGGTTGTAGAGAAGGTCCGGGATCTGGTTTCGGAGGATGTGTGCTGCGATGCCGAGTGCAACGAGTGATGCACCGAGCGGGGCAAGCCCGAAGCGTACGACCGAACCGATGAAGCCTGTCAGCCAGAGGCCAACACGCCCGCCAGCACCTCCTTGGAGCGAGAAAAGCAGCGAAAGTAAGTTCGTGGCCAACGTTTCGAAGATGACCCCGCCCGCGCAGACAATCACGCCAATAATGAGTAGTCGGTTTCTTACTTGGGCAAAAACATGAGGGGTTTGCATTTGAAGGTCCTATTCATATTGAGCCTCCGACGGGCGTAGGGAGCGCCCCGCCCCACGGGTGAGACGCTCCCCTCCGCGCAATGATTGCGCGGCGTCGATCGAGAAACTAGGAAGGCGGCTCCCGGTAAGCGTGCCCCAACGGGTGGCGATCGAGCTCGGCTGCGCGTGCACGCGCGGCCTTCTCCCTCCGATAAAGAACTACTTCATTGATCACGTAGGAAACCAGGACCGCCGATGGCAAGAGGATTCGAAGCCACAGGTCCCATTCGGTCATAAAAAGGATCGCTAGGGACACCATAAACATCGGCGGATGCACGTAGTTGTACCATTTCACGATTGCCTTCTCTCAGAAGCCACAATCGCGCCCAGGCATATCCCGGAGCGGAGCGGACGGTTTAGCGAGATTGATGCCGTAGCACTTTGTCGCAACCAGGCTGGCACCCTTGAACGCGCCACTGATGATACCGATGGCAGACACAGCACGGCCGACGCCGATCACCACACAAATCTGGCTCACGACTTGTCCGATCCATCCGGTGAGCTTGCTAAACGTGCAGCCTGCCCATGTTCCGCCCACGAACACCGCGGCCGAGAGGCCTGCTAGCACCTGCAACTCGGCGCCGGTGAGAGCGAGGACTGGCCACGGTACCCACTGAATGCTCGGATCGGCCGTTAGGGGAAATGCGTTCGAGGAATTGAAGTCGATGCGCTGAACTAAGGCGCCATCCTCAAACCTGAATGTCGTCGGCACCGGCTTCCCCGCGGCATCGAATGCCCATGGGGCGACAATGGCGCTTGTAACTCTTCCCTCGATGTCTCGAATGAGGACGGAACCGTCAGCTTCCACCTTCGCCGTGGATCCAGCCGAGAGAGCCAGCGGGAATCGGTAATCGCGAGGTGACTTATCCGATTCGACGGTTATCAGCGTCTGCGAGCCGTGTGGAGTGCTGTACGTAGTCGTTGTCGCGCCGGACAGGGCGGTTGTCAAAAGTGGTGCGCCTTCGCCAATAAAGTGCCCGATCGGGACGCCCTTAAGCTGGGCAGGTCTCGTCTCTGACTTTTTGCCGGGAACGGTAATCCGTACCGCACCCGAGGGGGATTGCGTTTGGACTGCCGCGGTTCCGGGTGCGTTCCCGTCCATCACATTCACGCCGTCGTGCTTCTTGGCGATTTCATGCGGCGGACTGGCACTTGGCCCGGGCGACAACCCCTGATCCCAGGCGACAGGCTGGACTCCGCGACCGGTGTCAGCTCG
This sequence comes from Arthrobacter gyeryongensis, assembly GCF_039543785.1. Taxonomy (NCBI): domain Bacteria; kingdom Bacillati; phylum Actinomycetota; class Actinomycetes; order Micrococcales; family Micrococcaceae; genus Arthrobacter; species Arthrobacter gyeryongensis. Next base: position 353,605 of record NZ_BAABKK010000010.1, on the reverse strand, counting down.
TATCCGCTGATGTTCCTGTTCCTGGGGTGCCGTGTTCCTTTGAGCAGTACCTGCCTGTGCCGGTGCGGCAATAAGGATGGTCGCAATCAAAGAAAGACATGCGGTAGCTGAGGCAATAATATTTAGACGCTGCAAGGAAAGCTCCTATTCATATAGGCGCCCCCTGAGACCCACAGCTTGCACGAAATCATACGGCCTTTTTGCCTTTGTTGGAAGGGAATTTCGAGCAAAACTCGTTTTACTTGAGTTCCTAATTTGGCATTTCAAAGGAAGGATTAGCGTAGTTGGCTGTGGTTAGGGTTTCCCGTTCTACGACTCGTTGGTCTCTCGCATTTCCCCGGAGGGACATGGGCTGCGAAGCCTTCCCGGGGCCCGCGCTGGGGACTAGGATGCCGGAATGAAAGTTACCTTGCTCCGTGGGGAGGCCGAGGGCGGCCCTGATTGCCCGCATCAATTCGTTGGTCGCTGCGATGATTGCCGCGACGCCGAACAAAATTCGAGCGGTGAATCCGGTGGGCACGGGCCAGTAGGCCCCAGCGAATAGCCGGCGTGGGGCCTCCGAGCGTTGTCCTTCGTCGGTGTTGCCTCGAAGTGAATAGGTGGAATCCATGCGGATTACCGTGATTGGACGGGGTCACGTCGGCGGCGCCTTGGCGCGACGCTGGACGGCTGCAGGCCACGACGTGACTACGCTCGGCCGGGACGGCGGTGATGCCGCCGGCGCCGACGTCGTGGTGGTTGCCATTCCGGGAGACTCGATCGCCGTCGGGCTCGCCAATATTGCCGGACTTGACGGTCAGGTGACAATCGACGCCAGCAATACCTTCGGCGACCGGCCGCCCGGCTACGACTCGATCGCCCAACAGGTCAAGGCGATCATCGGCGGACCCACTGCAAAGGCCTTCAACACCAACTTCGCTTCGATCTATGACACCGTCGACGCGGAGCCAATGCCACCGGGAACCCTTTTCGCGACCGACGCCGACGCCCGCGAGGCAACCGAGCAACTCATCCGGGACGCAGGATTCGAGCCGATACATCTTGGCGACCTGGCAAAGGCTCCGCTCCTGGAAAGTCTCATCACTTTGACCTCAACGCTCGACAGGGGAGAACTCGGTCCGTTCTTCTACCGCTTCAACCGCCCCGGCGAGCTGGCGGCGCAGTTAGGCCTTAACCCACGCTGAGCGGTGCGGCGATCACGATTGACCTCCACGGACATCCTCCGGCTTCACGTAGGGTCCGTGCTTGCGTGCCCATGCGAAACAGCCGATGAAAAGGGCCGCTGCAAGGACCGGAATGAGGTACCAGCCGAGTTCGCTTCCCCGGAGCAAAAGTGCAACGTTGAAGGTGATGATGCCGCTGAACACTGGGACCGGTGCGCCCGTCGCCCCAGACCTCATCACGTCCCGTCGCCATTGACCGTACAGGGCGGCGGTCGCAAGAAACCCCGCCATGAGGAAACCGCCCAGAACGAGAACGAGCGGAACAGGAGCCAACCCGACGACAATCACAGTGGCGCCCAGCAACCCACTCAAAGTCAACCAGTATCTAGATCGCGCGGTCATTAGTCTCTTGTCCGCCAAGTCAGGAGCCTCTATTGAAGTCGATAATCGCGCCGCCAACGAAAAACGCCGCTGATCGGCGCCGGTCCTTAGCTTCAGAATAAGTGCCGGCATCTGCCACTGACTATCCGATGGACAAGAAATGAGTGACTGAATCGGAAAATTGAGTATTCGAACGGCAAATCTTGTGAGTCTCTACCCGCACACTCAGTAGTCCTCCCCGTTCAATCGCATTGAACGAGGGGGAAATATCGAACGCTGAACGCCCTACTGCAGCTTGAACAAATTGTGTGTCGCCGGACCCTCCAGCAGCTTTCCCGCGGCCGTGTAGCGCGAACCGTGCAGCGGGCAGTCCCAGGACTTCTCGGCGTCGTTCCAGTGCAGGATCCCACCCAGGTGCGCGCATTCCGCGGACACCCTGCACACCACGCCGTCCACCTTGCAGATAGCCGCAGGCTTCCCGTGGAATAGCCCTGTGACGCCCGTGCCCTCCTCGGGGTTGGTTTCCTCCGTGATGGCCGGCTTCTGCTTCAGGGCTGCCTTGTCCCGGAAATTCTGCTGCTGTGTCTCTACGTTGAACGAAATCATCGACGCTGCCCCGCGGGGACCCGTGACCCGGCGGTGGATGGTGTGGGCCCACTCCAGCTTTTCGCCACGGATATCGGCGGTGATATCCAGCGCCGCCGCAACACCATTTGTCATGCCCCACTTGTTGTAGCCGGTGCCGAAGAAGATCTTCCCGTGGCCCCGGGGGAGCTTGCCGAAGAACGGCATGAGATTGCCGGCCTGGTAGTCCTGTGCGGACCACGTGTGCGTCACCTCAGCGTCGGGATAATACCGTTGCGCCCAGCCGAGCAGCTCATTCACATGGACCTGCGTCGACGGCGCCCGGCCGCCAGCGTGCCCGAACCCGCCCACCAGAAGCAGCGCCCCGCCGTCGGGCATTGGATAGTCCCTCAAGGAGCGGGTTGGCGGCTCGGCGGAAAGGTACATTCCCGGAGGCGGGCTCACTCCGTCCGGCAGCCGCAGCGCGGCGGCGTACGAGCGGTTCGGCCGCAGCTTCGCGAAGTAGAGCCCGCGGTTCAGGATGGGTGTCCCGGTGGCGAGCACCACGTAACGGGCGCGGACCTCACCCTTCCTGGTGACCACGGTCAGGGGATCGCCGTTGCTGACGTTCATGACGCGGATACCTTCCACGATGCTGCCGCCGGCAGCCCGAACATCGGCAGCGAGCGCATCCAAGACGTCCATCGGGTTGAACTGCGCCTGCTTCGCGAGCCGCAAGGCGTCGTCGACGTCGAACGGCAGCCCCGTCTCCCGGGTGGACTTGACGTTGAGTCCCGCAGCCCGGGCCACAAAGGCTTCGGCGCGGAGCCGATCCGCGCCGGCCGGGGTGGTGGCGAAGGTGTAGGCATCCCGATACTGGAAAGGCACACTCCGCTCCTCGAGATAGGTGAGCAACCACTTCTGGCCTGCCCTGTTCGCATCAACGTAGGCACGGACCACGTCCACGGGATACTGGTTTCGCAGCGCGGACAAGGCTGTGCCCTGCAACAGGCTCAACTTGGCCGTGGTGTTTCCGGTGTTGACCGCCCCGATATGCCGGGCCTCGAGGACCAGCACGCTGCTCCCGGTCCGTGCCAGCATGAGCGCCGTGGCCAGGCCCGTAATTCCCGCGCCGACCACGACGACGTCGTAACTGTTCCCAGGCGTGAATTCATCAGGGCTCGCGGCTGCGGAAGCCTCGCGCGTGTCTAGCCACAAAGAAGTCATAGCGGTCCCACGTCCCTTCAGCCGGGTGCGGTCCACACCGGAAGTAGCGCGGCGGCGGCCCGGTAGTGCCAGAGAAGCAGAAGGCCACCAGAGAATCAATAGGGGAGCCCCGACGTCGCGGTTTGCTCAGTGCCGAGTCCACGCAAGCAGGGCCCGGAAGCGCCCGGTTCGCCCGGTAACTGCCTGAGGCGCCCGTTCGTCAGCCCCGCGTGGTCCGGCCGCGACCGCCCGGGGAGGCAAGATGCCGGGCACGCCCGCCCCACTTGGCCCATTCGCTGGGCTGGACCGAGGGCCGCCCAAGGTGATAACCCTGTCCGAGGGTTACGCCCAGGCCAGCAAGAGCGGCGAGTTCGTCCTTGGTTTCGATGCGTTGCGCAGTCAAGGCCGCCCCGATCTCCCGCGCGAACGCTACCTCCGCCTCGACGAGTTCCTGCCGGAGGGAATCCAGCTCGAGGCCTGCAGTCAGATTCCGCTCCAGCTTGATCATCTCCGGCTTGAGTCGAAGAATATGGCTGGCCCCGGCGAAGAAGGAACCGGTGTTTTCAATGGACAAGCGCACGCCGGCACTGCGCAGCGGAGCCAGCGCCGCATCAAGCGAAGCGGCTTGTTCCTGAGGGAACCTCCCGGAGATTTCAAGGATGACCCGGGCGGGTGCCAGCGGACTCTGATCGAAAAGCCCAGGAAGGCGCGGATCCAAGCAGACTTCGTCGGAAAGCTTCAACGCCACGAATAGGTGGGGCGGCAGCTTAAGCGCGGCCTCGAGCCCGGACTCCAACGCCGCGAATTCAAGATCCGTTCGGAGCCCCGAATCCCCGGCTTCCGCGAACCAGTAATCGGCAGGGTCCCCGCTATCGCTGACGAAGCGGGTCAAAGCCTCGGCGCCGACGACGGTGGCTGTGGTGAGGTCGAAAACGGGCTGGAAGGCGGTCATCAGCATCCGGTCCCTGAGAACGGCCTCGAGACGCGCGCTGCTCGGGTGCTGCGACTCCGGCTCGCGTTGCTCCGGCTCGGGCTCGGGCTCGTCCGGCGCGTCCTGCGGGGCCGGCTGTTCCGACCTGAGCGAAGACAGGTGTTCCAGCAGCGCCTCTTCCGGACGCCCGGGGTGGGCGGCGATGTGCTGGCGAAGTTCTTCGCGCACGGCATCCGTTGCCTGCGATGAGTCCGACAAGACTTCCTCGATGATTTCCAGGACCTGCAGGCGTAGCCCACACAGCTGCTCGAGGGGCGGCTCCACAGTCTCCGGACTGGCCCGCATCCCCGCGTCGGTCAAAGACGGTTTCTTCGTCGACATGAAATTATTCCTTTGCTTTTAGCTCCGGCTGAGCCCAGGACCTGCAAACTAAGGGAATACTACAGCCGAACAATCCGGCGGTGGTGCATTGGAAAGAAATCTTCATCGGGATGTAACGCGCTTTGCGCACGGGGTGCAATTACACCCGTTCCTTTTCTGTTCCGGAATCTTTCGCGCCGGACAGGAGTGCGTAATATCCGGGAACCCACTGCGGAAGACCGCTGGCGTTCATCGGGACCACTTCGATGTTAACCGGGCCGTCTGCAATTAACTGCCAGTCCGAATCCGAAAATACGCCGTGCCGTTCCCTGGCACCGAAATGCCCGGGCCGGGGAAGGTTCTCCAAAGCGCGCCGGAGCTGCAGGGGCATGCTTTGCCGGGTGGCGCCGAGCTCGGTCAGGTAACCGAGGCTATTTCCGCGGAAGTTGGTTTCGGCCAGTAACATCCGGCCCCTGTCCCCGATGACGGTTCGGAGGTTGGCAGCCATGGCGGCCTGCTTGCCGGGTTTCAGGACGTGGAAGACTCCGCGGACAAAGACATTGGCAGGCCCAAGGCGCTCCAACAGGAGCTCTCCAGCACGTGCACCCGAAGCATCCAGAACCATGAAGTCGGCATTTTGGACGCCTTCTGCTTCTTTGCTCGCCATCTCGATCGCTCCCTTGGAGACGTCGATTCCGAGAACTCGTGGAAATAGGCCTGCAAGCCAGCGGGTGTGGGTACCGTTGCCGCACCCGACGTCGACTACCGGAAGAGCTGGATCAAAGTGGGCCGCAATCGCGTCCGAGTACTGCGCACGCTCGGCCGCCGAGTCCGAGTCCCAAAGCACGTCTCCGGAACGGCCAGTAGTGCGGATTCCGCGCCAGTATCCTTCCCACGCGGTGTCCGGATTTCTCGGTGCCCGGGATGCGAGGCGCACTACTGTGGGGACAAGCAACATCTGGTCCCAAAGCTTCGACATGCGCTAACTCTACAGACGCCGTGCGGGCCGGCGCAGTTGATCCGGTATTTCCGTGGCCGGTCCCGGATATCCGTAGAAGTAGCCTTGCCCGTACAGGCAACCCATGGCCTCCAGCTGGGCCGCCTGCTCGGCGGTTTCGATGCCTTCCACGGTCGCGTTGAGCCCCGCAGCGAAAATCAACTGCAGGATGGCAGAAACGAACTTTTGCTGCCGGGGGTCCGACTCCATGTCCTTGATGAGGGACTGATCGACCTTCACAGTGTCTGCCGGAAGCGACCTGAGGTAGCTGATGGACGAATAGCCGGTACCGAAATCGTCAATTTGCAGCCCCACACCAAGCTCCCGGAGCCCGCTAAGGACCTGTTCCTGTACGGTTTCACGTGACATCAATACGGTCTCGGTGATCTCCAAGATCAAACGCCGCGGATCCAAGCCATAGTTGGCCAGTGTGTCCCTGATGTCCTCCAGCAAGTCGGTTCGAAGCAGTTCGGCGGCCGAAAGATTGATGTGCAGGCAAAAGTCTGTCAGGTCCGGGTCTGTTTGGCTCCAGCGCCTCATTTGGGCGAGACCTTCATGGAGCACCCATCGTCCCAGCTCAAAGATCAAGCCGGTTTCTTCTGCGATGCCAATGAAGCTGCCCGGCATGATGGTTCCGCGGACAGGGTGATGCCATCGGATAAGGGCTTCGACGCCGATGACGCGGCCGGAAGCCAACTCGACCACCGGCTGATACACCAGCGCCAGTTCCCCTCCGGTAACAGCGGTGCGGAGTTCGGCGGTTATTCGGGACCGCTCCTGAACGGCGTCGAGCATCTCCGGTTGGAAGAGTTGGACATTGTTACGGCCCCGCGCCTTTGCCTGATACATGGCAATGTCGGCGTCGCGCATCAGCGCCTCTGCACGGTCCCCCCGCTTGCCGATGCAAACGCCGATGCTCGCCATCGCCCAGACCGTTTCTATTCCGATACACATGCTGTCCTGGAGATACTCCGATGCGCGGTGCGCAATTCGAAGGACCTCCTCTTCCGAGGCCTCGGTAATGAGGATGGCAAACTCATCCCCGCCCAGCCGGGCCACAGTATCCTGTTCCCTGACGGCCGAGCGGAGACGTTTGGCAACTTCAACCAGCACGGCGTCACCGGCGCTGTGGCCCAGGATGTCATTTATGGCCTTGAATGAGTCCAGGTCCAGGAGCAACACGGCCGGGGCTTTTCCGCCGTCGGTGCTGGACAAGATTGCTCCGTGGATCCGCTCGGTAAGCAGCGTCCTGTTTGCGAGGCCGGTTAGGGCATCTGTCTTGGCCATCTGTTCCAGCTCAACCTGTGTTCGCCGCAACATGGCCGTGCGGGCGGCCACACGCTGTTCCAGATCCGCATGAATGTGGCCCAGTTCTTCAGCGAGCAGGTTGACTCCCGTGATGACAGCATCAATGTCATCCCGATGCTTCGAAGGTTGAATGCGTGCGTCCAGATCGCCGGCAGCCAATCGGACAACCCCGTCAACCAACAGCTGCAGGCGCGGGTCCTCGACGCTCTCCCTCGAGGTCACTTAATCCCTGCGGGCAGCAGCAAGTACATCCGGGGCTCACGCACCCGCATTTAGCCAGTCCAAGGCCTCGCTGCGCGAGGTAAAAAAGCGAGTCGGGCAAGGCGGGATATGCACTCCGAGGAAGAAGTTCGCCAGGACCCGGTCCACAGGCGACGTACCTAACAAAGCGATGCGCGAAGCGCCGCAGGGAATGGACCACACACCCGGCCTCCCGGCTAACAGAAGAGACGTCGGCCATGTCTACCAGCATTGGATGCTGAGCCTGCTGGCATAGCTCGTTGACTTTCGCCATGGCCGCCCGGGCATCCTCAACCTGAATGTCGACTCCGGGCCGCCAGCGCAAATGGAGGAGCCCGTCAACGCCCAAGTCGACACTGGCCTTTTCACCGTCCGTTTCCGGTAACACGAGCACGTCCTCCCCAGGCAGGCCGCCGAACCTAGCTGCAGCTAGTTAACAAGTAGCAACGCCAACCCCGATAGCGTAGCTTCCTGCGCATTGCTCCTCAAGCCCTCTTCCTGCGCTGTTGACCATTTTCGAACGGCCCGGTCTCAACTGCGCCTTTCCTCCCGGTCCTCCCGGCTCTACGTGGGTAGAATCGAGGCCTGAACACTGCCGGAACGCATCAGACGGAGAAACAATGTCAGCATGGCTCGAAGTCGGCCCTAACAACTACGTGTTGGAGACCGAAGGGTGCCTGCTCAATACGGGCCTCGTTGTAGGCACGGAACGAGCCATGGTGATCGACACCGGTTGCGGCCCCCGCCAAGGCCGGCAAATCCTCGCCGCAGTCCGCGAAAAGACCCAGCTGCCTCTCGTTGTCGTAAATACCCACGCCCACTACGACCACTACTTCGGTAACGCCGTTTTTGCCGACGACGGCGTCACCGAGTTTTGGGGGCACGTTAACTGTGCGGCGACAATCGACGACGACGGCGACCACCAGCGCCGCTTCGTCTCCGCCACCGAACCGGAGATGGCCGCGGGCAAGGGTGACGCCGTCGAACTCGTCATTCCCAACGCGATCGTCAAGGATCAGCCCGTCCTGGTCGACCTCGGCGGCCTCACCGCCACCCTGTTCTACCTGGGCCGCGGCCACACCGACGGCGACCTCCTGGTAGGCACGCCCAGCACCCTTTTCGCCGGTGACCTCGTGGAACAAGGCGCGCATCCCTCGTTCGAGGACTCCTACCCGGAAGATTGGGCAGACGTCCTGCGCCACATCTCGGCCCTGCGCCACCGCTACGAGTTCCTCATCCCCGGCCACGGCAAGCCCTGCAGCGACCAATTCGTGAAGACCATGGCCGACACCATGTCCACAGCGGTAAGGCAAGCGAGGCAGTCGATCAGGGACACGCCGTCGGACGCTACCAAGGCAATCCCGGTGCTTCCCTACGGACCCGAACAATCACGCTGGTTCATCAAGCGGCTCCAGGAGACGCAAGCACACCACTAAAGGGGTTGCTTGAAGGTCAGGTTCGATTGAGCCTCGGCGCGCTTGCTGCGCCTATGAGCAGCGCGAGTGCGCCCAGACCCAGCGGCAGTCCGCCCAAGGTGGCAAGGCTTCCGACTATCAGTGGTCCGCCCGCGTCGCCGAGTTCCCTGCCGAGTTCAGCTGAGCCCATGGTCCTCCCCATCCGTTCGTGGGGTGTGGTGTCGGCCAGATGGGCGAACGCGAGCGGGGTGGCCGTTCCGATCCCGGCCCCGATCAGCAGGGCGGCGATGAACAAGGTGATGGGTCCCGGTGTGGCGGCCACGATTCCGATGCCCGCGGCGGTGAGCAGCAGCCCGGCCCTCATACCTGCTGCGTCGCTGATCCCTTGCACGTCGCGGCGCGTTCCGACCCATGGCGAGATGATGGCCGAAGCGATGGCCAGCACGCTCACAGCGGCCGTCCCGGCGACGGGATCGAGTCCGTGCCGGGTGGCCAAAGCGGGTAGGAAGCCGATGGCAGCACCCAGGGCGCCGGTGGATGCCGCCAGCACTGCGGTGGGTACGAGGAAGCGCCGTTCGGTGATTTGCCTCGCGAGGTCCAGGACGGTGTACCTGATGCGGGGAACCGGTTCGAACCGTGGCAGGCTCACAGCCACCCACATGGCGGTGGCTGCTGCCAGGGCTGACAGGGCAGCAAAGAGCAATGCAAAACCCCCGACCTGAATCAAGCCGGCTCCCAGGAGCGGGCCGAAGATATAGCCAAGGCTTTTCCAGGATCCGTAGCGGCCAAAGAATTTCCCGGCGTTCTTGCCGCCGGCCAGCCGTGCCACGGTGGCCGATGAGGCGGGTGAGAATGCCGCCGCGGATGCGCCCTGGCCCAAGCGGGCCAGGCCCAGCAGAAGCGGGTCCGCGCCCCACAACCCCACCAGCGAGAAAGCGGCGAACGCCAGCAAGCCTCCGACGATGACCGGTTTGGGCCCAATCCGGTCACTAAGGACACCGAAGACGGGTTTGAGAAACACTTCGGCCAGGTCGTAGACGGCCAGCAGGATGCCCAGGTTCAGCAGACTCAGGCCGATGTTCCCGCTCTGGGCTCCCATTCCTGCGGCAATGCTGTGTGCTCCGAAAGCGGTCACGAATCCCGCTCCATAGAGAGGAATGGTGGGCCCGTGGATTGTCCCGGCCGGGTTGGTGCGGCTCATTGGTGCACCTCCCGGTAGAGAAGGCCATTCATGGGATGCTCTGGTCGATGGTGTGTTTGAGGGCGTGCCGGGCCTCTATCGCGGCGTAGTAGATGATCACGACCCCTGCCAGGGGATCGGCCCACCACCAGCCGAACAGGGCGTTGAGTGCGAGGCCCGCCAGCACCGCGCCGGCCAGATAGGCGTCCACGAGGGTCACTTTTCCTTCCGCGCGGAGTACCGGATTGCCCAAGCGCTGCCCGGTGCGGATCTTGCCCCACGCCAGGGCAAGCATCACCACGAAGGTCAGGGCCGTCCAGACGATGCCCAGACCTGAGCTTGCGGGGCGGACGCCGGCGGCAAACACAACGGCCACCTGGATGAGCAGGTAAGCGCCCAGAACGGCGAAGGCGATCCCTATCAGGCGCATCGCGGGGGCTTCGCGCTCTTTGTGGGCACCCTTGAGCTGCCACACCACCACGATCGAAGCGAAGATCTCGATCAGGGAATCCAGGCCGAAACCGGCCAGTGCCGGGGAACCGGCCTGGATGGCGGCGGCTGCAAGGACACCGAGGCCCACCACGTTCCAGCCCAGCGTCGCGTATTCAAGCCACAGCCCGCGGCGCAGCAAGAGTTTGCGGTCTTCGCTTGTGTCGTTAATGCTGGCCATGGGGTGTCCGTTTCTTTGAGTGCGTTTTTGAGTGCGCTAGCAGCAGTCTTCACCCTTCCACGCTTCGCGGCCTTCTTTGACGGCGACAGCGGCGACGATGAGGCCAATGACGGGGTCAAGCCACCACGCGCCGAAGAGCGCATTGCCGGCAAGGCCGATCAGGACAGCGGCGGCCGTGGCGGCACAGAGCAGGTTCTGGGTTCCTTCACCGGCAGTTGCCCCGGAATCCAGCCTGGCGCCGAGGCGCTGCTTGGCGATACCGAGGACAGGCATGATGACCAGGCTCGCCGCCGTGAGCACGATGCCCAGGACGCTGTTCTCGGCCCGGTGTCCAGTGGCCAGGTCGACGATCGACTGGATTCCGATGTAGGGGGCCAGGAGCCAGAAACTGATCGCGACCGCCTTTTGCGCGGGGCCTTCGGCAGTTTCGGAGAGGGTGCGGGAGCCGGTGAACCGCCAGATCACGATGATGCTCGCCAGGCCCTCGACGGCGGAGCTGAGGGCCCAACCGATCAGCGACACGGAGCCGGCCGTCCCGCCGGCAAGCAGTCCGAGGGCTCCCTCCAGGATCATCCAGACCAGGCTGAACCAAGACAGCAGCCGGACGGTACGGGCGTCCTTGATCCAGGCGGCTTCCGGGACTGTTGTCATCAATGGGTTCCGGTTTCGTGGACGGCGTGGCCGGCGGGTTCGAGCTGGAAGGTGGAGTGTTCGACGTCGAAATGCCCGGTCAGGCAACTCTGAAGTTGGTCAAGGATGAGCGGGGCATGTCCGTCGTGGAAGCAGCTCTCATCCAGGACGACGTGCGCGGACAGCGCGGGAAGGTCCGAGGTGACTGTCCAGACGTGCAAGTCATGGACGTCGTGCACGTGCCCGGTTTCGAGGAGGTGTTCCCTGACCTTGTCCAGGTCGACACCTTCCGGTGCGCCTTCCAAGAGGATCCTCCCGGAGTCCCGCAGCAGCCCCCACGCGGCGTGAAGCATCAGGGCGACGACGATAAGGGAAGCAATCGCGTCCGCACGGGTGAAACCGGTGGTCAGGACGACGAGCCCGGCGACCGCCGTCGCAATGAATCCGTAGAGGTCGGTCAGGATGTGCTGGAAGGATCCTTCAACGTTCAGGCTGGACCGGTTGGCTTTGGCCAGCACCCACACCGCCACGAGGTTCACGATGATGCCGAAGATCGCGACGATGAGGACAGGGCCGCCCTCAACCGGCGGCGGATCAAGGAGGCGGTGGACGGCCTCCACAGCCACCAGCGCGCTGATGACCAGCAAGGTGATTCCGTTGGCGGCCGCGGAGAGGATTTCCGCGCGCTTGAATCCGAATGTCCAGATTCCCCTCGCCGGACGGGCCGCGAGGTTGATCGCCCACAACGACGCGGCGATCGCACCGGCGTCGGTCAGCATGTGCCCGGCGTCGGAGAGCAGCGCCAGCGAGCCGGAAACGACGGCGACAATCACTTCGACGATCATGAATCCGACAATCAGGGCCAACGCGATAACCAGATAGCGCCGGTCCGCGTTCGCTGCTATCGCGTGGCCGTGGGCGTGGGCGTGGGCGTGGGCGTGGACGTGGTGCTTGGCTGGGTTGCCTGGCGCGTCATGCTCGTGGGTGCTCATTGGCCTTTGGCTTTCTTGGCCGTGCGCTCGGGATGAACGGCGACGGTGTGGCCGGTGTGGGTCAGCCCCAGGTCAAGCAGCATCCGCACGTGCGCGTCATCGAGCCGGTAGTACGCCATCCGGCCGCGCCTCGAAACGGAAACCACCCGGTGGGCGCGCAGGAGCCGCAACGCATGGCTGACCGCACTCTCGCTCATCGCCGTCGTCGCGGCAAGGTCGCACACGCATAGTTCCCCGCCTTCCAGCAGCGACGTCAACAGCCGCAAGCGCCCAGGATCGCCGAGCAGCGAGAACACGTCCGCCAGTTCGGCAATGTCATGATCCGAGGGCAGGGCGGCACGGACAAGTTCGACCTTGTCCGGGTCGACAAGTTTCACGCCGCATTCATCGACGGCTTCTCTAGCAGCCACGGAACCTCCAACATCTGAACAAGTATTCAGATGTCAGTATAGGGGACGCGATTCTTAGTAGGGTTGGCGATCCTCGCTGTGGCGACCGTCGCCGTCGTCGTCATCGCGCTCCGACGCTAGGGGATCGGGCTGCGTCAGCGGCCTTAACGCGAACAGGCAGTAAATGCCCTCTGGAAACGATTTTAAGGGCATCTACTGCCTGTTCGCGTCGTTACTCGTTTCCACTACTTGGATGCTGAAGCACCCGCCTGCTCAACACTCGAAAATTACTTGATTGAATATTTAACTAATCTTCGGGAAAAGCTTGCGGGAACCTTGCGGCTTCCTAAAAAACCTGCCGGAAAGTAGAGGTCATCGGACAGCAAAGTCCCGGTCTCACGGGCTTCAAGAAACGGAAAACATCATGGGTCTCAACCTGAAAACCACCACCGGCAAAGTCATTGCATCCCTGGCCCTGGTCGGCACTGCTGCCGGCGTGGCAGGACTGGGAACCTACGGCGCCTTCACCTCCAGCACCTCCGCCAGCAACACCGTCGCCTCCGGCATCGTGAACATCGCCCTCGGCGCAACCGGCACCACGAACCGGCTCAGCGTCGCCGCCTCCGGCCTGGTCCCCGGCGACACCGTCCAACGCGTCGCCACCCTGAGCAACGCCACCGGAAACCAGAACCTCTCCGCGATCACCCTGACCACCGCAGCGACCGCTCCCGGCTCCAAGCTGGACACCGACCCGACCATGGGACTGCAGATGACCGTCGACGAATGCTCCGTCCCGTGGACCGAAACACTCACCGGCACCGCCTACACCTACGCCTGCACCGGCGGCACCATCACCTCCGTCCTGGCCTCCCGCTCCGTCATCGGCGCCAACGTCCCCCTGGCAAACCTGACCTCGCTCGCACCCGGACACACCGACGACCTCCGCGTCACCCTGACCCTGCCCGCCACCGCGGACAACTCCCTCCAGAACCAGAGCAGCACCATCGCCTTCACCTTCACCGGAACCCAGCGCACCGCCGCCGCCCAGTAACACCCCAACCCCAGCCAGCCCTCCGCCGTCGAGCCCCCCTGAAAACGACGGCGGAGGGCCTCCCCCCATCGCGAACAGGCAGCAGATGCCCGCAAAAAGCAACGGAAAGGGCATCTGCTGCCAATTCGCGCTTAACTGCGCGCGGCGGGAGCGACGGCGGGGACCGGCCGGATACGCAGCGCCATGATGGCACGGATGATCATGCCCCCGCCGTGAGGATGAGGCACGAGACCCCGACCGTGGTCCGCAGCGACCGTGAGCGTTTCATCTCCAGAGAAGAGAGCGACACCATCGGTCCGTAGGATTCCGGCTGGTCATTGTGCTGCGGGTAGTAACCACTCATCAGGAAGTCCGTTTCAGCGCGCGGGAGCACCCACTGCGCCCCCAATGCCGACAACCTACCAGTTAGTAAACCCTCGAACAGGCAGCAAATGCCCTCAGGGAGCGATTTTGCGGGTATCTGCTGCCAGTTCGCGCTTCAGGAAGCCGGCTCGGTGGGGGATGGGGTCAAGATCTGGGCCGGGGTCAATCTTGCCCAGGGGGAGTCAGGGGCGCCTTGGACGGCGGCTTCCGGGCTGTCGCCTTGGGTCCACCACTTGGCCTCGAACGCGGATCCTTCGAAGAGAATGCGGTCGCCCTTGTGATAGATGGTCTCCGGAACCCACGCCGGGAAGGTCCCCGCAGGCACCGTCACCTTGGGGCTTGGCCTGTCTCCGGGCAGCACCGGACCCACGAGTTTCCACGGAGTGGCGCCGCCCTGCAGAACGGGGTTGTCCGGGACGTCGGCGCGGGTCCACCACTTCGCCTCGTACACGCTGCCGTGCCAGACCACCCTGTCCGCAGCCGTATAAGCGGCATAGGTGCTCCATATCGGATAGGGGCTCGTTGCCGGGTCATCGGTGGTGGTGGCGGTTGCACTACTTGAGGCAGTGATTGTTGGCGATGGAGTAGTAGCCGGCGTGGGCAGTGCCACGTCATGGGCGAGCGTGGTCGAGAACAGTTGGGAACCCTGGACAACCCCGCTGCAGCTGTCCGAGACCTTGCTCAAATCCGGGTAGTTGGGGCTGCACGTCCTGTCCCTGTTCATGGACCACATCGACAACCTGCCGAGGCCCTTGTCCTTGACGAAGCTGTTCATGGTGGCAGCGTCATCGAGGGTGAATATTTCGCCGGCGATATCGTTCTGGCCCACCATGACGGTCAGGCCAAGTTTGCGCCAGAGGGTTTCGCTGCCAAAGTCAGTTCCGGCGTTGCGGTAGAGGGCGGCCAGCTGATCGTGGGCGGCATCCGCAGCTGACTCCGAGGCCCGGGACATGCTCCAAGCTGCAGGCTTACTGGCGCCGAAATCCATCGTCATGATGTTTACACCCTCCAGATCGACTCCGCCGGACAGGGTATGCGCCACGATGCCCTGGCCTTGGCTCGTGAGGCCGTCCGGGTCGGCCGCAAGGGTCAGCCAGACGGCGAGGGGCTTGCCGCTGGCTTTGCGTTCCTTTTGGAGGGCGGCAATGGCTTGGGCACGTCGGTCGGCAGCGGCCAGGTCGCCCAGGGCGACGCCTTCGACGTCGAGATCTACCGTCGCGACGTCGTAGCGATCCACGATCTGCCGGTAGGCGTCGGTCAGGGCCTTCGTGTCTTTGCAGGAAACCGCGAGTTCATTGTTGTTCATCCCGCCGAAGGAAACCGCCGTGGCCCCTCCAAGCTGGCGGAGCCGGGCGATCCTCCGGTCCAGATCGAGGTCGGAAGCTGCCTGGTCGGGGCTGTACGCTGCTCCCCAGGACGGGGCGCAGCCCTGCTTCGGATCGGCGACGACGAAGGACAGCACCACGGCTTTCGCGCTGGGCACGGCTGGATCTTCAAACGCGAACCGCGGCGTCGCCGTCACGTCCACATAGCCGGAAAACACCGAGGGCATGGAGGCCGCGGCGCTGACGTCCTGGACGTTGCGGAGGCCGAGGTAGCCCGCCGTGACCGCCGCAACCACGATGACGCAAAGGATGCCCAAACGCAGGACGGACAGCCGGCGGCCGGGAAAGCGTTTCGACACAGAGATACCCCCAGAGCAATCGAATAGGACTTCGCGGATGTCCGGGAAAGGACTCACTCCGGTGGTGGCTGCGCAGCTTGGCGTAGCATTTCCACGAGTCTTATCCCAACTACGCGTCGTTCGCCTATCATAGGGGCGCACTGTAGTGCGGGCCGTCACATTACGCCTGCATTGTGCCGCGCGTCCGCTGGGGGCGCACGGACGGCGAATGGGGATTCATGTCGGACCAGATCGTGCTGCTACGCCCCGATGACCAGGGAACGGCGGACGGGCAGTCTTCAAAAGCCCGAAAGCGTCAGTGGGGCGCGGAGAAACGCTCTGAACCGCTCTCGATCGTCCATCCGGCACCATCGCGGCGCAAGATAGTCCTCGGCCGCATCGGGGTCCTCACCACTGTCCTCGCCTGGCTCGGCTATGTGATCACGACCGTGCTCAAGCAGCTGGTGGACAACCCCGGCGCCGGATTCCGATTCGGCGCCGAAACCCTCTCCTACTTGGTGGTGGTGTCCTTCCTGACGTTCTCGGCACTGATGTACCTCACCGCCCGCCAGGGCGCCCTGACCCGTTTTCGGGCCCACCGACGGGTTCCCCGAGGGGAGCTGGACCGGCACTTCTTCGACTACTCCGAGGGCATCACCGTGCTGATTCCCTCCTACGCGGAGGAACCGGAAGTAGTCCGCGGCACCATGTGGTCCGCGGTCCTGCAGGAATTCCCGGACCTCAGCGTCGTGCTGCTCCTCGATGACCCACCCTTCCCTGCAGACCCCGACGTGCTTCGGCGCCTGGAAGCCACCCGTGCCCTTGCCGGCCAGATCACGGAAACCCTCAAGGAACCAGCGGCGAGGGTCAACGCCGCCTACGCGAGGTACCGCCGTCGTCGTGATCAAGGACCTGAACTAGACCCCGGCACCGAGGTTGAGCGGCTCATCGCCGAATACCAATACGCTGCCGAATGGCTCGAAGCTATGGCCGAGACCGAGTCCGTCGAGGACCACGTGGATGAGTTCTTCGTCGATCTGGTCCTCATGGGCCTGGCCCGGGAACTACGGCTCGTGATCCTGGCCCTTACGGCCGCCAACGCACAGCGGAAGTCGCCCGGCCCGGAACGCATCGCTGAACTGTATGCGCGGTTGACCTGGATCTTCAACGCACGGGTGTCCACATTCGAGCGGAAGCGGTTCGCGAGCCTCTCCCATGAGGCCAACAAGGCCATGAACCTGAACGCCTACCTCTCGCTCATGGGCGGGACCTGGCACCCGGAACAGACCGCGGACGGCACCGTCTTGCGGCCCGCAGGGGTCGACGACGGCAATGTGCTGTCCGTCCCGGACACCACCTACGTCCTGACCCTGGACGCGGACTCGATGCTGCTGCGCGACTACTGCCTCCGGCTGGTTCATCTCCTCGAATCCCCGGGCAATGAGCAGGTAGCGGTCACCCAGACCCCGTATTCCTCCTTCCGCGGCGCCCCGACCCGGATCGAACGCATCGCCGGCGCCACCACAGACATCCAGCACATCCAGCACCAGGGCATGACCCAATACGGCGCCACGTTCTGGGTGGGCGCGAACGCCGTGATCCGCAAACGCGCCCTGGAGGACATCGTAGAGATCTCCACCGTGGGCGGCTTCGAGGTCAGAACCTACATCCAGGACCGCACTGTCATCGAAGACACCGAGTCCAGCGTGGACCTTGGCAAGCACGGCTGGACCTTGGCCAACTACCCGGAGCGGCTCAGCTACAGCGCCACCCCGCCGGACTTCGGATCGCTCGTGGTGCAGAGACGTCGCTGGGCCAACGGCGGCCTGCTGATCCTGCCCAAACTCTGGGAACAGATCCGCAACCGCCGTGGGCAGGCCCGGCCGGTCCTCTTCCGCGAGATCCTGTTGCGCGTCAACTACATGGCCTCCATCACCTGGGCGAGCTTCGGGCTGCTGTTCCTCCTCGCATACCCCTACGACAGCCGTCTCCTCAGCCCCTTGGTCTTCCTTGCGGCCCTGCCCTACTTCCTGGCCATGGGAAGCGACCTGCGGGACTGCGGCCACCGGTTCAGCGACATCTTCAGGATCTACGGATTCAACCTCGTTCTCCTTCCGGTCAATCTCGCAGGCGTCCTGAAATCCCTCCAGCAAGCCCTCACGGGAGACAAGATCCCGTTCGTCCGAACCCCGAAGGTCAAAGACCGTACCGCCGCACCGGCCCTCTACGTCCTCGCTCCGTACTTGATCGTCGCGTTCTCCTTGTTGACCGTCTGGCGCAACTGGGAACTGGGAAACTGGGGCAACGCCGCATTCGCCGCCTTCAACGCCGTGATGGCCGCCGGTGCTATCCGGGCCTACATCGGACTGGCCAACTCCGGAGTGGACATGTACCTTGGCGTGCTGAACTGGCTGTACGTCGAACCCAAGAAGCCGAAAGCACTGCCGCCGGCCATCATTCCCAAAACCCCGGAACAGGTCGACTGGGAGTCGCTGCTCTACCACGGGGACCGCCGCCTGAACCGCGACCTCCGCGGCAAGAACGACCGCCGGAAACGGGCCGGATCGGTGTAGGGCTACGCTGGCATAGGGCGTCGGCGTTCCGGCTCCGTAAGGGCATTCGGCTCCGCAAGGGCATCGGAAGGGGCCACGATGAATCCACTCGCTGTGGTATTGGGATCCACCGGCTATATCGGGGGACGGCTGGTTCCACGCTTGCTCGACGCCGGCTACGACGTCCGTGTCCTGGTACGCCACATTAACAAGCTCAGCGACGTCCCCTGGGCGGACCGCGTGGACGTAATGATTGGCGACCTCGAGGATGTCGACTCCTTACGGCAGGCGTTTGCCGGGGCCGACGTCATTTACTACCTGGTGCACTCGATGGGTCATTCGGGCCAGCGGTCTTTTGAAGAGACGGAAAGGCTCTGCGCCCGCAACGTTGCGCGTGCGGCTGCCGATGCTGGCGCTGGGCGGATCATTTACCTGGGTGGACTGCACCCGGAAGGAACTGAGCTCAGCCGGCACCTCCGGTCCCGCAAGGAAGTGGGCGACCTTTTCCTAGCGGAACCGCAGGTGCCCGCGATCGTGCTTCAGGCCGGCGTCGTGATCGGTTCCGGTTCGGCGTCCTTCGAAACGATCCGGCAACTGACCGAAGTGCTGCCCCTCATGGTGGCTCCGCGATGGGTGCGGAACAAAGTCCAGCCGATCGCGATCCGCGACGTACTGTACTACCTGGTCGCAGCGGCTGGACTCCCCGCCTCGCTCAACCGCACCTTCGACGTCGGCGGCCCGGATGTCCTCCGGTACGACGAGATGATGAACGGCTACGCCGCGGAAGCGGGCCTTCGGCGCCGGCCGGTGATTTCATTGCCCGTCCTGACTCCATGGTTGGCATCCCAGTGGGTCAACCTCGTCACCCCCATACCGCGTTCCTTGGCCGTGCCGCTGATCGGATCCCTTCAGCAAAACTGCGTGGTCGGGGAGCGGGACATCGACGGATATATCGATCCGCCCGAAGCCGGACTGCTTGGATACCGGGAATCCCTTCGACTGGCGCTGGCGCGCGAGGCCGCCGGAGAAGTGGAAACCAGTTGGCAGAATTCCTCCGTTCGCGGTGCCCCGAGTGATCCGCTGCCCAGTGACCCGCAATGGGCCGGACACCTGGTGTACCAGGACAACCAGGAGCAGCTCACCACAGCCACCCGGCAACAACTGTGGCAAGTCATAGAAGGCATCGGCGGCGACAACGGCTGGTACTCGTTTCCCTTGGCTTGGTCCGTGCGCGGCTGGATGGACAAGATCGTGGGTGGAGTCGGGCTCCGCCGCGGCCGGCTCAATCCGACCCGGCTGAATACGGGGGACGCGCTGGACTTCTGGCGTGTGGAGCAGATTGACCGCGGCTCCCTGTTGCGCCTCCGCGCGGAAATGAAGGTACCCGGGCGCGCGTGGCTGGAAATGCGGGCGGAGGAAGCCGAAGGCGGGGCGCTCTACCAACAAAGGGCGATCTTCTTCCCCAAAGGCTTGGGCGGACGGTTGTACTGGCTGGCTGTGCTGCCTTTCCACGGCGTCATCTTCAAAGGAATGGCCAACCGGATCACTGCCGAAGCGGCGTCGATGGCGAACGACGACGATCCGGCGGCCTTGCCTTAGCGGCCTTGCCTTAAACATCGACAAGTGTGAATATTTACGTGTGTCTATGTCGCTGGAGTTAACGCCCGTCCAGACGGTGGCGTGTTGTTCGCCGCTGTCCAGGGAACCGTTGTCGGAATCCGAAGCGGAAGGGATCGTGCCGCTGCTGAAAGCGCTGGCCGATCCGGTACGGCTGCGGCTGATGTCGCTCGTGGCGTCCCACGAGGGCGGCGAAGCCTGCGTGTGCGACCTCAATGACGCCTTCGAGCTGTCGCAGCCGACCATCAGCCACCACCTGAAGGTCCTGCACGAAGCGGGCCTCCTCGAACGCGAAAAGCGCGGCGTCTGGGTGTATTACCGCGCCCGCACCGACGCCCTGTCCGGCCTGGCGGCCTTGATCGGTGGACAGGGCCAATGAGCGTGCTCAAGCGGCAGGCCGTGGCGGAGTTCGCCGGCACCGCCTTCCTGGTCATGGCCGTGGTGGGCTCAGGGGTCATGGCCTCGCGACTGTCCCCGAACGACGTCGGACTGCAGCTTCTGCAGAACAGCGTCGCCACCGGCGCCGCGTTAGTGGCGTTGATTCTGGCGCTGCAGCCGGTCTCGGCATCGTTCAACCCCGTGGTCACTTTGGTGGAACGGGCATTGGGGATCCTGGATACGCCCACCGCGTTGGCACTGATCGCCGCCCAGTTCGTCGGAGGCCTCGCCGGGACCGTGCTCGCCAACTTGATGTTCGGCCTCGACGCCGTGACGCTCTCCACGCATGAACGTGCCGGAGGAGGGCTGTGGCTCGGCGAAGTCATCGCGACCATCGGGCTGCTCCTGGTCATCTTCGGCACCATCCGCTCCGGGCGCCCTGAGCGCGTGGCCTTCGCCGTCGGCGGCTACATCACTGCCGCCTACTGGTTCACCAGCTCCACGAGTTTTGCGAACCCCGCCGTGACTGTGGCCCGGACCATTACCGACACCTTCGCCGGCATAGCCCCGGCCTCCGCCCCGGGGTTCATCCTTGCCCAGTTGCTGGGCGGCGCCGTCGGGTTCTTCCTGATCCGTGCCCTGTACCCGCGCGTTGCCACGTTGCCTTTGCCGGTTCCCGCGCCCGGCCCCGAATCCGATCGAAAGGTTCTCTCATGAGCACTGAAACCGACAAGAAACCCTCCGTCCTCTTCGTCTGCGTACACAACGCCGGCCGTTCCCAGATGGCGGCCGCCTTCCTCACGACCCTGGCCGAGGGCCGGATTGAGGTCCGGTCCGCGGGCTCCCAGCCCGCGGACAAGGTCAACCCGGCCGCGGTCGAAGCCATGGCCGAACTTGGCATCGATATGTCCGCCGAAATCCCCAAGGTCCTCACCACAGAGGCCGTGAAGGAATCGGATGTCGTCATCACCATGGGATGCGGCGACGAATGCCCGTACTTCCCGGGCAAGCGCTACGAGGATTGGGTCCTCGAAGATCCGGCCGGCCAGGGCCTGGACGCCGTCCGCCCCATCCGGGACGAGATCAAGAGCCGCATCGAGGGCCTGATCGAGTCCCTCGCGCCCGCCGCCACGTAGCCGTGTCACAGGCTGGCTGAACCGAAAGTGGAGAGGGGGTGAACTGGATGGATACCGGATGCTGCACCGATGCGGGTTGCTGCGACGACGACCTGGACTGCTGCTAAAGCCGTTCGCCCTAACGCCTGCCGGACCCAAGACGCCCGGCAGGCATCCTCCCTTAACCCGCAAGCCGACGGATGATGCAAGAATCGGCGATCTCCGATGCAAGAATCACAGGCATGAGCGAAAAACCCACAACCCCGAGCGTCCTGTTCGCCTGCAGCAGGAACGGCGGAAAGTCCCAGCTCGCTGCCGGGCTCATGCGCGACCTCGCCGGAGACGCAGTCGCAGTCCATTCCGCGGGCACCAAACCATGCTCGGAACTGAACCCCGAGTCCGTTGAATCCCTGAACGAACTCGGCATCGACATCACCGGTGAGCACCCCAAGCCCGTCACGGACGAGGTGTTCGATGCCGCCGACGTCGTCGTTGTCCTCGGCACCGAGGCCAAGCTGGTTGCCCCCGCCGGCAAGCGCGTTGAGTTCTGGGACACCGACGAACCCTCCGCTCGTGGCATCGAAGGCATGGACCGCATGCGCCTGGTCCGCGACGACATCAAGGCCCGCGTCCAAACGCTCTACGCCGAACTCGCCGAGAAGTAGAAAGCCGATGGATCCGGTCCGGGAAGCATGCCTCGCAGGATACAGCCGCGCCCTTCGGGAGTTGATCAGCTGGCTGGAGAACGCGACGAGCTCGGAGCTGCAACGCAAGAGCAACGGGACCCGCTGGACCAACGAGGAACTGCTCTTCCACATGGTCTTCGGATACATGATCGTCCGGTCCCTTTTGCCCTTGGTCCGCATCATGAGCCGCTTGCCCCGATCCTGGGGCAGGCGATTTGCCGCCGGATTAAATGCGGCTGCCGGCCCGTTCGACGTCGTGAACTATTGGGGTTCCAGGATGGCCGCGGCTGTCTACAACCGGCGCCGGATGAGCCGGAAACTCGAAAAGACGATCACGGCCCTGGCGCGCCGCCTCGAACGCGAAAGTCCAGTCACCCTGGCAAGATCGATGCCTTTCCCGACCCGCTGGGATCCTTTCTTCACGGCCGATATGACACTCGCGGACGTCTACTCCTACGCGACACTGCATTTCGACTTCCATGCGAAGCAGCTGAGCCTCCGGCCACCGGATTCCTTGCCTGAGTCGTCCTGATGTCCGGGGAGCGGCACATTCTGCTGGATGGCCCAAAACCCGTGTCCAAACTGCCCGGCACGGCCCGCATGTCAGGTTTGAGGCCCTCGCCACCTAGACTTGCTGGTTGAAGCAATCTAAACGAGAGCCGCGGCGCAAAACGCTGCGAGTCTTAGGGGACAAGACCATGCCGGATTCTTTGGACAACGAAGCCAGCGCCGCTGCATCGAACGAAGGGCAGCCCGACCTTCGTCGACGCCGCGATCGCCGTCGCGCCGAGGGTGACCCCTGGACAGGAACTATGCCGATCATTACCCCGAACGATTCCGACGCACCCGAAACCGCTTCTGCCCCGCTCCAAAGCAGATCCTGGGCTGAAGCGGCAGCCGCCGCCGACGCCTCCGCCGGAACGGCAACGGACCGCGCGGAAACAGGCCGCGAAGACCCGAGCAGCGGTGACGCGAGCCGTGAGGAACCACGCCGCGAGATCCCGGCGGCGGCAGCACCGGCGTCGGGAGCTGTTCCCCCGGCTGCCGCACGAGCCGGGCGCGCCGCAGCCGCCAACGCACCGATTTCCGACTTCATCTCGTCCCCGGGTTCCTTTGTGCGGGAACAAAAGCCGCGGCCCATCGGTGGCTTCCGCGGCATGCTCTACCGGCTGACCGGCGGCGCCTGGAACCTCGGGCCCAGCGCCAAGCAGCGTGAAGAGGACGAGCTGGCGCGGCGCATTTCCCGGCAGCTTCAAGGCAGCTACAACACGGCCGTCCTGAGCCTCAAGGGCGGGATCGGCAAGACCTCCACCACGGTGGGCGTCGGCCTTACCCTGGCGGAATTCCGCGGCGACCCGCCCTGCGCCATCGATGCCAACCCTGATTCCGGCGACCTCGTGGAGCGCGCGCTGGGTGAGGGCATCTACCAGAAGGCCACGCCGCGCACCATCACGGACCTGCTCAAGAACGTCGACAACGTCGATTCGCTCACGGCGCTGGCCCGGTACATGCATCATGCCGGCCGACTGCACCTGATCGCCGGCGAGCAGGACCCGGAAGTTTCGGATTCACTGACCGCCGAGGAATACCTGCGGATCCGCCAGTTGATCTCGGGCTACTATTCCATCGCGCTGACCGACTGCGGGACCGGCGTCACGCACAATGCGATGAGCGGCATCCTGCAATCGGCCGACAACCTCATCATCGCCGCCGGCTATGCCGTGAGCGGTGCCAAGCGAGCCCGCAGCACCCTTCAATGGCTCGCGAGCCATGGCTACGAGGAACTCGCCCGCAACGCGATCGTGGTCATCACGGACAAGGACGAGGTGTCGTCCCGCGTGGACAAGGATGCCATCGAGGAACACCTCTCGGGGATCTGCCGCCAGCTGATTGCCGTACCGCACGACAGGGGAGTGGCCGACGGCGACCTGGTCACCCTGGACGTCCTGCGCCCCGACACCCGCCGTGCGTACAAGGAGATCGCGGCCGCGATCGTGGACGGGTACGTGTAGGGCTACTTAGTTATTGCGCCAAGTGACGCTGGCGACACTCTATTTACTACTTGGATTTCTCGAGTATGAGCGGGTTATTACTCGACTACTACGCGGATTGCAAATTGTCGCTTCCGCCGGGATTTCCCTAGAGTTGCGCCTGGACGTCATTCGCTTTGCGGGGCGACCTCGCCATGACCGGGAACTGGGCCCGGGCATGGTGCACCCCATTCTGTGCCTTTTGACACCCCGCTGCGCCCGTTTCTGAACCCGAGGCCAGCACCCAGGAGCCTCCTTGATTCCCAAAAAACTTGCCTTGATGTTCGCTGCCGTGCTTCTCCTCGGACTGACGGGTGCCACTGGCGCCCGCCCCTCCGCAAACACAGCGCCCGACGCCGCCCCGGCACCCATCGCGAACGCCGCACCCGCCGCTGAGGTGGCCCCGCTCGCGACGCCGACTCCAGCACCACCCGCCGTTCCGCAACCTGCCGCCGCACCCGCGCCCGCCGTCGTCGTACCCAAAGCTGCAGCCGTGCCCCAAGCTGCAGCCGTGCCCCAAGATGCCGCCGTGCCCCAAGATGCCGCCGTGCCCCAAGATGCCGCCGTGCCCCAAGATGCTCAGGGCGGCTCGGTGAAGGTGCTCGACACCACCGCGGCCATCACGGACCCCAACTGGTTCCGCCAGGCCTACGCCGAGGGCTTCCGTCTCTACGTGATGCACTCCACCGCGTGGGGCACGTGCACTCCGTGGCAACAGACCCAAGCCCAATTGAAGATGGCGCTCGACGCAGGCCTCAAGATCGCGGTCTACACGCGTGACGCGTCGTGCTGGGAGAACGGGATCAAAGCCGCAGGCCCGTACATGTCCCAACTGCAGTTCTTCGCCCTGGACATCGAGCCCGGTGGATCCTTGGTGACGCGGGCCATGGTGGATGGCGTGCGGAGCCTGGGCGTGCGGCCCGTGATCTACAGCGGCAGCGGCATGTGGCCAGGGTTGATGGGCAACAGCACCGCATTCTCGGACGTGCCCCTCTGGGATACCGACACGAGCGGCCTCAACTACTCCAGCTGGACCGCGAACTATCTGGCGCCGGCACCTGTGCAGTACGGCGGCTGGAACACGGCAAGCACCATGCGCGTGGGGATCCAGCAGAAGTTCGAGCACACCCTGAACGGGATCAACGTTGACCTGAACTCGTTCAACGCGAGTTTCCTGAAGTAGTCGCTGCGCTTCTTGCCCTGCGCTGCGCTGAATTCCTGACGCAACGGGAGTTCCGGGGGCGTCAGGAATTCCGGGGGACGTCAGGAAAACACGAGGTCGGAGGGCACGGGACGCGTCGGAGGGCACGGGACGCGTCGGAGGGCACGGGACGCGTCGGGATTGTTTCCTTGGAGTTGTCCACATGGGGGAATTCGGTGCTGTCGTGGGCCTCGATCAACGTGGCAGCTTCGTAGGCATGACCCAGTTGCCCCGCCTGATCCTCAGCCGAGATCACCTTTTTCACGGAACGACTCTTAAGGAACTCGCTCAGAGTGCCAAGACGGGCGCCTTGCATCGCGTCCGCCAAGGAGTGTACGTTGACGGCGCTGCGTGGGACGCACTGAAACCGTGGGAACAATATCGTGTCCGGGTCAACGCTGCGGCCGAAACCTCCAGCTCGCGGACCATTTTCGCCAGACACTCGGCTGCGTCTGTATGGGGTATCCCCACCATCGGACTGCGTCATCCGGTGCAGGCCGTGACCCTGAGGAACGACGGCGGCCGCTCTCGGGCCGGAATATCCCGCCACTACGCGGACCCCGCTAGCCTCAAGGTGTATCGCCGAGAGGGACTTCTGGTGACTGACAGGGTGCGCACGGTGCTGGATCTGGCCGCTTTCACCCCGTTCGTCGAATCCATCGCTCCTTTGGATCACGTCCTCAAAGCCGACCGGAAAAGGAGATTGCCCGCCATCACGAAAGAGGCACTTCTGGCGGGAGCGGATGGAATTTACACGGCGGCGGCCACCCGGAGAATCCAAGCGGCGATCGATTTCGCAGATCCCCTGTCTGGATCTGCGGGGGAATCCTACAGCCGCGCTTTGATGCATGTCGCCGGATTCGAGGCCCCGGTTCTTCAACGTGAATTCCGCGACGAAGCGGGCCTGGTGGGCTATTCGGACTTCTATTGGAAGGGCGTGCGGCTGGCCGGGGAGTTCGACGGCATCGATAAGTACCTGAAACCGGAATTCCTCAAGGGACGCACCCCCGCTCAAGCCGTCGCCGAGGAGAAGCTGCGCGAGGACCGGATCCGTGCCACGGGGTGCGGCGTCGTCCGTTGGGTGTGGCAGGAACTCATGGCTGCCGGGGTGTTCGAACAGAAGCTGGCAGCAGCAGGGGTGCCCCGGCGTCGTCCGCTTGGATCCCGATGAGGCGCGGAGTGCCTGGCGCTGCGCCGAATGCCTGACGCTGCCGGAATTCCCTGAGCGGCAGGTATTTGGCGCGTCGCAAAGGAGGTGGCGTCCTAGGATGAAAGGGATGACGACAACCAGCACCGTTCAACCCTTCAATCTCCGCAGTATCGCGTTGCCCGCTTTTGGGCCCGCCTTGCTGTTCTGTATCGGCGAAGGCGCGGTGCTTCCGGTGGTGGCGTTGTCCGCCCGCGACCTTGGTGCTTCCGTGGCCGTTTCCGCGTTGGTGGTTACCCTGATCGGGCTGGGGTCGTGGTTCTTCAACCTGCCCGCTTCGCTCATCACCATCAAGTTCGGCGAACGATGGGCCATCGTAGCCGCAGGCGCCGCCGGAGCATTGGCCTTGTTGGCCGCCGGATTCGCGCCGCTCCTTGCGCACAACGGCATCTGGCTGCTCGCCGCGGCGATGACCGTCGTTGGGATGTGCACGAGCGTCTTCAACCTCGCGCGCCAGAAGTACCTCACGGAAGCCGTCCCGGTCATCTACCGGGCACGCGCCCTGTCGACGTTGGGCGGCGTCACCCGGATCGGCGTGTTCATCGGTCCGTTCGTCGGCGCGGCCGTGATGCAGTTCGCCGGCATCAGCGGCGCGTATTGGGTTGGCGTGGTGGGCATGGCTGCCGCCGCGGTGCTGTCCCTCACCATCCCGGACCTTGTGTTGCCGGACGACGTCGACGGCGGACGCAAGGGTCCCGAGCCCACCCTCCGTGGCGTCGCGGTTTCCCACGCGGGCGTGTTCCTGACCATCGGGACCGGGATACTGCTGCTCAGCGCGCTGCGAGCCTCACGCCAAGTAGTCATCCCTTTGTGGGCGGACCACTTGGGATTGGACGCCACACACGCGTCACTGATTTACGGCTTGTCCGGCGCGATCGACATGCTGGTGTTCTATCCGGCCGGCAAGCTCATGGACCGCAAGGGGCGCATGTGGGTCGCTGTACCGTCCACCCTCATCATGGGCGCGGCGTTGTTCCTGATGCCGTCGTCCGCCGAGTTTGTGGGGCTGTTGCTGGCCTCGCTCCTGATCGGCTTCGGCAACGGCATCAGCTCAGGACTCATCATGACTCTCGGCGCCGACTTTTCCCCGGAGAAGGGTCGCGGGCAATTCCTCGGCTTGTGGAGGTTCATTTCCGACGCCGGTGCCACAGGCGGGCCCGTTCTGCTCTCGGCCCTGACCGCTGCAATATCGCTCGCGGCGGGCGTCTGGGTCACCGGCTTCCTGGGCGTGGCCGCCGCGGCGGTGTTCGCCGTCGCGCTCCCGAAACTTAAGCACCGCAGGAACTACTAGTCCCCACCGGCTCCCAGCCTTCGCAAGCTCAGGCAGGGACCCTCGCCGGTGGGGGCCCAACCACCGGCTCCCAGCCTTCGGGGCCCAACTGGCTCGCAATAGATGTCGTTTTGAGGGCTCAGAACGACATTAGCTGCGAGTTAGTTGGGTATGTAGCTCCCAGACTCCGGTCAGGTGCATCCGGTATGGTGAATTGGATGTTCTCAGTCATCGCGCCTCCGCATCGTGCCCCCACTGCGAATCCGACCGCTGGGGAACCCGTCACGGACAACGCACCGCCGCTTGGTTCCGGGGCGGAGAATCGCCTGCCGAAGAGCGAGGCAAAGCAGTCCCGGCCTGATCTCGCGACGCTGACCGCGCTGCGTTTTGTTGCCGCTCTGTGGGTGGTGTTCTTCCATCTTCAGGCCATGCAGCACACCTTCCTCGCCCCCGTCTATGAGCTGTTCCGGCCCATCATTGCCAACGGCGACCTGGGCGTGGACGTGTTCTTTGTGCTCAGCGGCTTCATCATCACCTACACGTACCTGGACCGGCTTGGCCCACGTTTCCGCTGGCGGGCTGCAGCGGACTTTGTCTGGGCCCGGTTCGCCCGCATGTGGCCCGCGTTCGCCCTGGTGGTGGGCGTGTTGGGCCTATGGTTCGTATATGGGACCGCGCAGGAATCCGTGCGGGAATGGTCCCTCCAGACCCAGGCTCCGGACCTGTCGCCGTGGGGGCTGGCCAAGCAGCTGCTGATGATGCATCTCTGGTTCCAACCGGGTACCGACGGCGCCAGCTGGTTCGGCCCGGGATGGACGGTCAGTGCCGAGTGGCTGGCCTACTTGGCGTTTCCGCTGCTGGCGCTGGCCCTGTTCCGGCTGCGCCGACTGCATTCGCTCGCGGCGCTGGCCGCTTCCATGCTCGTCCTCCTGCCGACAGCCATCTGGGGTCCGGACTTGCCAATCGCCGCGGATGAGGACCAGCCGTACCAATGGCTGCTGCGGATCGCGTGCTGCTTCATTGCGGGGGCTTTCGCCTGCATCGCAGCTCGGAACGCGGACCGTATGAAGTTCAATCCTGCCCTTGCCGGTCCCGGCGCCCTGCTGACGGGAACCGCCGTCGTGATCTTCCTGGCCGCGGCCGGAAAACCTGGCCCGGGACGGCTGGCCGTGCTTGCCTTCCCGCTGCTCATTGCGCTGCTTAGCCTGACCCGCGGCTGGCTCCGCTCGGCGTTGTCGGCGCGGTGGCTGCAATATGGCGGCCACAGCTCCTACAGCCTGTACTTGGTCCACATGTTCTTCATCTACCTCTTCTACTGGCTCATCAAGGACTGGCCGCATGGGGCCAGTCCGGTCGCGGAGAACTTGCTCGGGGCGGCGTGCCTGCTCGGGATTGCCTTGGCCACCCATCTGTTGTTCAAGTACGTCGAGGAACCGGCCCGGCTCCGGCTGCGCGCATTGGTGCCTAAGGTTGGGGCCCGCGAGGGTGGGTGTGTGATGCCGTCCCAGAACCTCAGTCGAGTGAATTGAGGAACGCGGTGGCATCCGCTGCCACTTGGTCCGGGCACTCCCACAAGACCAGGTGCCCTACCCCGGGATAAACCTTCAACGCGGCGCCGGGTATTCGAGCCGCCAAGGCTTCTTGGTGCCTTCGAGGCAGCACACCATCATGTGCGCCCCACAAGATCAGGGTGGGCGCGAGAATGGTTCCGGACTCCGTGGGCGGAGTTGCCGTACGCAAGCCATCGAGGATGAGCTTCCACGCATGCGCGGGCATCCTGACTCCATCGCGCACCCGGTCCTCGATATACCAAGCAGGTATCGCATGCAGTAGTGGGAACCATGCAAGGGAATTCCGTACCCAGCCCTCGTCGACCGGGTCCTGGAGACTGGCGACTTCGTCGGCGAAAGCAGTCCGACCCCGCAGGCTTAGGGGCGAGCCCACCAGCACGAGCGCTGCGACACGATCGGGGTACCCGATGGCTAGCTGCTGGGCCACGTAGCCGCCGCTGGAGGAACCAACGACGAACGCCCTCTGGACACCGAGCGCATCCAGGATGGCTGCGGCGTCCTCGGCCTGTTCCGCCAACGAATAGCCGAGCTCCGGCTTCTCCGCGTCTCCCTGGCCGCGGAGGTCGGGTGCGTAGACCCTGAAGTCCGTCAGCAGAGGTACAAGGCGGTCAAAGCTACGACGGGATTCACCCCAGGCGTGCAACAGCAGCAACGGCTTCGCATCGGCGTCGCCGTGGACGAGGCACGGTACCCGTATGCCCGTGGTGAGCCTGAGGTCCAGGACTTCGGCGCCCATAGCATCAGGGTACGCCTCGCCGCGCGGCACTAAGGTGACTGCCGCCGTCGGGCATTCAGGCCGAAAAGCCAGGTGGCAGCGACCGTTGCCAGATAACCGGTGATGACAATCAGGGAGACGCCGGCCCAGAAATAGTTGGTGGTGCTTTCCTGCCCGAAATCGCTCGCGATTCCAATCAGCGAGTACACCGCAAGGGCCGCGGCGACGACGCCCGCCAGAGTCGACAGCGAAAGCCACACACGCGACGACGCCCAGTGCTCACCGCGTCCGTCCTCGACATTCCAGCGCTTTCCGGTTCGCAGGACCAACCAGCCAGCCGGCAGCATGACCGCTCCCACGACGAGGAACGCGGCGACGACGTCGGCGGGCCGGTGCCACTGGTTGATCAGCGTGGAAACCCCGGCCGCCACTGCGAAAGTGCCGCCGAGGAACCCCGCCAGGGGCCGCCACCGCGGCGATACCACCAAGAACACTGCGGCAGCCGCAGACGCCGCGAGCGTGGTGTGACCGGAGGGCAGCGAGTTCAGTTCAATGGTCTGGACGCCGCGGAACGGCCTGTTCGGAAACCAGTCCTTGAGGAGCTGGGTGGCCAGGTTCGCAGCGACACAAGCGGCCACCGCGATCCCGGCGGACTTCCAGCGGCGGCGCATGATCGTGACGAACAGAACGACGACGGCGGCGATCGCCACAGAGATGACCGGCAACCAATCGAGGAACTGGGTGGTTGCCCGCTCGGTGGGACCGTTGATGGTCGCGGCTTCCACCAGGGCGGATTCATCGATGTACTGTCCCGTGGTGGTGCGCACGAAAAAATAGTAGGTGGCAACGAATGCGGCCATGCATGCCAGGGTGGAGAGCACAAAAAGGAAGCCCATCCCAGCGCCGGCCCAGCGCCTGCTGGCGGTACCACGTGTGGCCGGCATCCGGCTCGTCTTAGGAAAACTCATTACTTTCAGGGTGTCATATTTGGCTGGGAGGATCACTTTTGCTCGGCGAGGAGTTCCTCATAGAGCGCCAGATGTTCGGCAACCATCCTCTCGGCGCTGAAGTAGTTTTCCGCGGCGCGGCGGCACTCGCCGCGGTCCAGCGTCGCGGCGGCAATGACGGCTTCGGCCAGTTCCGGGGGACTGGAACGGAGATAGCCCGTGACGCCATCGGACACGATTTCCGGGGCTGATCCCCGGAAAGTTGCCACCACCGGTGTCCCCGTGGCGAGGGACTCGATCATCGCCATCCCGAAGGGTTCATCCCACTGAAGCGGATTCAACAGGGCCACGGACCCGCCCAGGAGGACGAACTTGTCCGCAGCGTTCAGCTCGCCGAGGTATTCGACGTCGGGCCCGAGCAGCGGTGCGATGACCTCGGCGTAGTACTCATGTTCTTCCGCGCTGTACATCTTGGCCGCAATTCGCAGCGGAACCTGGGCGAGTCGGGCGGTCTCAATTGCTTCCGGCAGGCCCTTGCCGGGGTGCATCCGGCCGAGGAAGCTGACGTAGGCGCCGTCGCCGGCTCCGAGCGGGACGGACTGGGTGTCTATCCCGTGGTGAATGACCTTCCGTATCTTGATGCCGGGGGCAGTGTCCGCTTGATGGTGAGAGATGGCAATGATCGCGGTGTCCGTGGCCATGGCCTGGTAGATGTCATGGTTTTCTTCCGAAAACGGGAGGTGCGCCGTTGCGACGATGGGCGTTCCCTTCGGCCGATGCCGGTACAGCGGCCCCGCCAGGGTGTTGTCGTGGATGAGGTCGACGTCGTTCATGGCCGCGAATGCGTACACGCTGTGGCGGAGTTCGTCCGTCCCGTTCCCTATCCTCGAGCCGTCCGCAAGCGGCGGGCCGGGGACTTTGTCCACTGGACATGTGCTTCCGGACGCCGCCGCCAGAAGCACATCGTGGCCCGCGGCAACCAGGCCGCGAGCCAGGATGTCGATGATCGACTCCGTGCCGCCGTATGCAGGCGGCGGTACTGGAATCCAAGGCGGGGCAACCAGTCCGATGCGCACCTAGTGCCCCCGCCGCGGTCCGGCGGTGACGTGGTGTACATCAAGGAGATCGGACAACGGCTTGCGGGCTTCGAGGTGGAGCGCGACATTCTCGGGCAGGTCCGTGACCCGTGTTTTTCCGTTGACCACCTCCACGGAGATCCGGGAGCCGGCGAGCGGGATGTTCCGCATTCGGATGTCGCCGAAACCTTCGGGAACCACCGGCGCCAGCCAGAGGCCGCCATGGGTGAGGCACGGATCGAAGCGGAGCAATACCCTCAGCAAGTGAACCGGTGTGGCAGCGGCCCATGCCTGTGGCGAACACGACGAAGGGTAGGGGACGGGCGTCCCGTAGGTCTTCCTGTCCAGTCCGCAGAACAACTCGGGGAGCCGTCCGCCGAACGCCTCGGCCGCATCGAGGAGGCTCGTGACGAGGCGCTGGGACTCCTCGACGAAGCCGTAGCGCATCAATCCGCCGGCAATGAGGGCATTGTCATGCGGCCACACCGAGCCATTATGGTAGCTCGCCGGGTTGTATGCCGCCATGTCCGAGGCCAACGTCCGGACGCCCCAGCCAGAGAACATGGTGTCCGACATCAGCCGCTCCGCGACTAACGGAGCCTTGTCGTCGTCGACGATTCCGCTCCACAGGCAATGGCCCATATTGGACGCGCAGGCGTCTACCGGCCGCTTGTCGCGATCGAGGGCGATGGCGAAATAGCCGCGTTCAGGAAGCCAGAATTGCTCGTTGAATTTTCGCTTGAGCTCGGCTGCCCTCGCGCCCCACACAGCGGCCAGCTTCAGGTCTCCGTCTTCTTGGGCCATCAGGGCTCTGCTGAGATAGGCGGTGTAGACATAGCCCTGTACTTCGCACAAGGCGATCGGCGGCTCCGCCAATGTGCCGTCGGCGAAGTTGATGCCGTCCCCTGAGTCCTTCCAGCCTTGATTGAGGAGGCCAAGGTCCGTGGCCCGCGAGTACTCAACGAAGCCGTCGCCGTCGGCGTCTCCGTAGTCGCGGATCCAGTCCAGGGCGCGGTCCACCGCCGGCAGAAGGGATTCCGATACCTCGGAATGGAACCCCCAGCGGGTGAGCTCCCCGGCGAGCGTGACGAACAACGGGGTGGCGTCCACTGAACCGTAATAGGCACTCCCGCCGCCAAGCGCGAGGCCTGTGGTGGCGCCGAGACGCACCTCGTGCAGGATCCGGCCCGGCTCCTCTTCGCTGAGCGGATTGACGGTACGGCCCTGGTGGTCGGCGAGGGTTTTGAGTGTTCCCAGCGCGAGCGAAGGATCCAGTGGAAGGGTCATGAAGGACGTCAGGAGCGAGTCCCGGCCGAAAAGGGCCATGAACCAAGGCGATCCCGCAGCCACCACCGTGCGTCCGGGATGGTCGGGGTCGAAGATCCTGAGGGAGCCGAGGTCTGCCCTGCTTTGGGCCAACGCTTTCTCGAAGGCCTTGTTGGCAAGTTCCGTTGTAGGAACCTTGCCATGCCACTCCTGAAGCCTTTCTTCAGGGACATCGTAGGGGCGTTGGTTCCCCCAAACCTGGGCATCCGCCTCGGGTCCGACCCCGTCGATCCGTGGCGTGGCCGTCACACCCGTGGACCAATGGCCTTGGGGTTCAAGACTGATGTCGTAGCTGATGACATCCCCGTCAACCACGCCATGCGGAGCGTCAACGGCGACCAGGACATGCCGGCCCTGCCGCTGGGACTCAAGCACCAACGAACCGTCGCTGCCCCGGGTCAAATGCACACTCTCGTGGCGTGCCCGGCCCTCCTTCACTTCGAAGATGTCGGCAAAGTCCGCATTGACCGTGAGCGAAACCGTGGCGCGGGCGGGCTTGCTGGAAAAATTCCTGACGGTGATCTCTTCGTGCACTCCGCCGAACAGGCTCCGCCGGCGTTCAATCAGCAGATGGCTGTCCGTCAGGCCGTCGGTGCGAGAGGCTCGGCCGACGAAATCGGCGCGATAGGGCTCCGGGACAGGAGAACCCAAGGCCTCGATGGGGTGGCCGTTCACCTCCAATGCCCAGTTCGAAACGAACCGCGTGTCACGGAAGAACATCCCGTGCGGTCGCAGTTGGTCCATGTCTCCATTGGCCGCAGACACGCAAAACGATGTTCCTGCCAACAGTGTCACGGCACCTGCGCCGGCCGAACCTGCGAGGTTCTCGGCATTCCAACCTGTCATCAATGGGCTCCAAAGCTAGGGACGGGGGAATGGGGCAGCTTGTTTCAGCGTATTCGCCACGTCTTCGGAAGTGAACCCTCCTGCAGATATGGGGGTGTTTGGGTGGACGCTCGCTCGGGTATGGGGGTTTTTGGGTGGACGCTCGCTCGGGTATGGGGGTAGGGACCCGGGGATTGGGGCACTTATCTGAGCGAGGGTTTGCCGTTTGGGGCACTTATGTGAGCGAGGGTTTGCCGTTTGGGGCACTTATGTGAGCGAGGGTTTGCCGTTTGGGGCACTTATGTGAGCGAGGGTTTGCCGTTTGGGGCACTTATGTGAGCGAGGGTTTGGAGGGTGAGGGGCACGTAACACGAATGTGACGCTTGACACGTGTTAGGTGATGGATTTACGCTACCTAACACGTGTTAGGAAGGAATTGGACATGGCAGGAAGCAATGGGAAGCTGCGTGAGATCTCACGCAGGACAGCCCTTGGTGCCTTGGGTGCGGGAATTGTTGGAGCAACGGTGGCGTCGTGGCCGCGGTTGACCGGCATGGACATCCCGGGCCGCGGCGACAACAGCCTCAGCATCGCCATCATGGGAACCGCAGCGGACGCAGCCGCCCGCCAGCGGGTCATCGATGCGTTCGCGAAGGTGCACCCGGAAATCAAGGTGAAAGTCCAGGCCATCCAGGCCGCGGACTGGAAGGACTTCTTCACCAAGATCCTCACCATGGTGGCAGCAGGAACGCCACCGGATGTGGTCTACGTGGCCACCGAAGGTGCCCAGCTCTTCGCCGAGAAGCTCGCGCACCCCTTGGACGAGTACCTTCGCCGCGACGCCGCGGACATGAAGGAGTACTTCGCGGACGTCCACCCGAGCCTCGTGGAAGCGTTCATGTACAAGGGCAGCCTGTTCCAGCTTCCCATCGACTGGAACGCCGCCAACATGTACTACAACACCTCGGCATTGCAGCAAGCCGGACTCGAACGTCCTGCGGACAACTGGACCCAGGTGGACTTCCGGAACAACCTGGCAGCGATGCGGAAAGCGCGGCCGCAGGACTTCACTCCGTACTACTGGACCAACAGGCTCTTCGGCGGTGTGGTGCCCTGGCTCTATGCCAACGACACCAGCTTCCTCAAGGAATCCAAGTCCACCGGTGGCGAATGGCTCTGGGACAGCTTCTACGCCCAGGATCCTTCCCGCGGACTGCGCTCCGGCGGCTACCAGTGGCTTGAACCCAATGCCGACGACCCCCGCGTGTATGAGTCCTTCGACTACCTCCGTGGCCTCGTCAAAGATGGTTTGGGCGTTCGTCCCGAGGAAGGCGGCGGAAATTCACTCGTCGGGCTGTTCGCCTCCAACAGGATCGGCATGACCCCGGCCGGCGGCTACTGGGTGGAAGGCCTCCACGAAGCAGGAATGAAGGAAGACGGCTTCGACGTCCAGTTCTTCCCGCGCTGGCGCACCCAGCGGCACCAGTTCGGCACTGCCGGCTACGCCATCATGAAGACCGCCAAGGACAAGGACGCGGCTTGGGAGTGGCTCAAGTTCGCTTCGAGCCTGGAAGCCATGCGCTTGGTCTTCCCGACGCCGAACACCACCCCGGCGCGCCGTTCCATGGTCAACGAGCAGTTGTACGCCGGCCGCGGACCCAAACACTGGAAAGTCTTCTACGACACCCTCGACAAATTCCCCACCACAGGTCCCATTCCGGCACCGCCCCAGCAGGCCGCCGTCGAGACCGCATTGATGAAAAACGTATCCCTGGCCGTCAGCGGTGATGAGAACCAGCTCAAGCAGGCCCTCGCCTCCATGCAGCGCGACCTTGAGATCGCCTTGAGGAGGCAGGCATGAGCACGGCAAGCACGCGCACATCCGCAACGCGCCGAAACGGCGCGGGGCCCAAACGCCGAAACGGCGTCGAAGCGGGGAGCGAGGCAAGCGGAAGACAGCGTCAGCGGTGGCTGCCGTGGGCGTTCCTGGCTCCGACCATCCTGGGCATGGGGCTGTTCACGCTCGTGCCGATCGTCGCTTCACTGGTCCTCGCGTTCTTCCGCTGGGACATTATTTCCGCGCCAAGCTTCGTCGGGTTCGACAACTTCGCCGAAGTGGTCCAGGACCCCACAGTGCGTGTCTCGTTCCTGAACACCATATTGTTCGTGGTGGTCGCCGTCGCGCTTCAGCTCGGCCTCGCGCTAGCACTGGCGATCATGGTGCAGGAGAAGCTGCCGGCCTGGCTCCGTGTCTTCTTCCGCAGCGCTTTCTTCTTCCCGCTGATCCTGTCCGCCGCGTCGGTGTCCATCTTCATGCGCTACCTGTTCAACGAACAATTCGGCGTGGTCAACTGGCTCTTGTCCTTCGTAGGCGTCCCCGCCGTCCCGTGGCTGACGACGCCGGCCGGTTCTGCCGCCGTCGTGATCCTCGTGTACGTGTGGCAGAACTTCGGGTTCTCGTTCCTGTTGTTCATCGGCGGCCTGGCGTCCATCCCCACCGAAACGTACGAGGCGGCGTCGATCGATGGCGCCACGGGCTGGCGTAAACACCTCCACGTGACGCTGCCCCTCTTGAGCCCCACCACCTTGGTGGCGTCCGTCATGGCGATCATCAACGCCCTGCAGGTGTTCGACCAGCCCTACGTCCTGACCCGCGGCGGCCCCGGCGACTCCACGCGAACCGCCGTGATGGTGATTTTCGAGTCCGCGTTCCAGCGCCTCGAGTTCGGCCAGGCCTCGGCGATCGGCGTCATCCTCACGCTGATCATCATGGCCATCACTGCCGCCCAGTTCCGGCTCAGCAAACGATTCGTCTTCTACCAGTAAGGCCCGCCATGACTACAACCTCAACCCAGCGCGCCGACGTCGATCGCTTGGCTCCCCAGCGGCCCGCGCCCCGCAAGAAGCGGAACTGGAGCATGGCGGGACGAATCGTGCTGCTCCTGATCGCGTCCGTTTTCATCCTCGGCCCGGTGCTGTGGACCCTGTCCACCTCGCTGCGGCCACCGGCGGAATCGTTCCAGCTGCCGCCGTCGTTCCTTCCGCTCCACCCCGATTTCTCGTCGTACGACCAGGTCTTCAAGCAGCTCAACATCATGCTGCTGGTCCTCAACAGCGCCCTCGTGACGGGACTGATCGCCGTCGGGCAGATGTTCACGGCGGCGCTCGCCGGCTACGCGTTCGCGAACCTCAAGTTCCGGGGCCGCGGGGCACTGTTCTCGATTGTGCTGGCCACCATGATGGTGCCGGCGCAGGTGACGATCGTTCCCGTCTTCATGCTGATCCGCGGCATCGGTTTGTCCGACACGCTCCTCGCGTTGATCCTTCCGGCGATCCCGACGGCGTTCGGCACCTTCCTGATGCGCCAGTACTTCCTGGGGCTCCCGGCCGATTTGGGCGAGGCCGCCGCGATCGACGGTGCCTCGCCGTGGCGCACGTTCCGTTCCGTGTATGCGCCCTTGGCGATGCCGGGCATGGCGATCGTGGGCATCCTGGCCTTCAACTACCACTGGAACGAGTTCTTCCGCCCGCTCATCCTGACCATCTCCGAGCAGAACTTCACGCTCCCGCTGGGCTTGGTGTCGCTGCAGGGCAACCTCGGCACGGGCAGCATCTCCGTGGTACTCGCAGGCGTGATCCTCTCCATGATTCCTGCCCTGGTGGTGTTCATGTTCGGCCAGCGCGCCTTGCGTGATGGACTCACCGCCGGCACCGGCAAATAACTTCTACTTCCCCGAAAGGACTTCGATGACGGACCTCATATCCTCCGCCCCTGCTCTAGCCGCGGCGGCCACCCACCCGGACCCGGCTTTCCCGCGCTTCCACCCCCGGCCGGCGCAAGGCTGGATCAACGACCCCAACGGCATCAGCTACATCAACGGCCGATACCACGTGTTCTTCCAGTTCAACCCGGAATCGGCACGGCACCATCGGATCCAGTGGGGCCACGTCAGCTCCCCGGACCTGGTCCATTGGGATGAGCACCCGGTCGCGCTTCGCCCGCAGGACGGCGGGCCGGACGAGTTCGGCTGCTGGACCGGTGTGGTAACCGACGACGGCGGTGTCCCCACCGCCGCGTACTCGGGCGTGCGGGGCGACGGTGGTCACTCCCAGGTGGTGATTTCCCGGGGCTCGGCGGACTTGGTGACCTGGGAACAGGGCGGCCATATTGCCGCTTCCATGCCTGACGACGGCCTGGTCACAGCCGTGCGCGACCCTTTCATCTTCCACTTCAACGGCAAGCGCTACGCCATGCAGGGCGCCGGGCTGGCCAATGGACATGCTGCTTTGCTGCTGTACACCGTGGAGGACATGTCCGACTGGACGTACCACGGCATTTGGCTGACCACCGAAAACCCCGTGGCGGCTACGTACACTCCGGCCGAGATCTGGGAGTGCCCGCAACTGGTTCAGGTTCCTTCCGACGGGGTGGGTCCCGACGGGGTTCTTTCCGACGGGGCCGACACCTGGGTCATGATGTTCTCCCTGTGGCTCTCCGGTGACGACCATGAGCACGCCAACGGGGTGGGCCACCTGATCGGCTCGCTTGTTGAGGACCCGTCTACTGGGCTGCCGGTGTTCGTCCCTCGTTCCGGCGGCAGGTCCGATCTTGGCCGGGACTTCTATGCCCCGCAGATCGTTCAGCTGGGTTCTGGGTCTTCGTCTGGTTCGCGGTCGACGTCTGTGGCGACGCCGGAGCCGCGCGCCCTGTTGTGGGGATGGGCCAACGAAGGCCCGGGCCGTGATGGCCGGCGTGGCCGTTCGCAAGACGAGATCGACGCCGCAGGCTGGGCAGGCGTGTTAACCCACCCCCGCTTCCTCTCGGTTGAGGATGGTGCATTGGTGGTTGCTCCTGCGCCTGAGGTGGACGCGTACCGGGGTCCTGTCCTTGCGGCCGGGGCTTCCGGGGCCGTTGACTTGCCGCCGTTTGCCGAGGCAGTTGTGACGGCTGGGACTGTTGCTGGAGCCGGTGAGGTTCGGCTGGTCCTGGCTGCGGGCGCGGAACAGCAAGTCGTGTTTGCGGGGCCGTTGTCCGAGGGCGAGGAACTCCGCATCTTCGTGGATGCTTCGTTGGTGGAGGTGTATCGGAAAGGTTCCGTTGCCACGACACTCCGTGCCTATCCTGCCTTGGGCGAGGAATGGATCCTTGAGCTTCCCGAAGGTGCGGAAGCGGACGTCTGGGAACTGAAGCTGCCGGAATAGGCGGCAGGCCGCCGTCGGGCACTCAACTTTTGACCACTTTTGGCCGGTGTCGCACTCTGGGGTCCCCGCAATTCCGTGGACTCCTCGATGGCGGCCCGGCCAAAAGTGGTCGGATCTAGAGAGCGGGTACAGGCCCGGTCGACTCACGGACCACCAAACGGCAGGGAACCATGGTTTCCAAGCCGCCGTTGGCCTCGAAACCGGTGCCGCCGCCCGACGTCGGCCGGTGGGCCGGATCCTCAATCTGCTCCAGCAACATGCTCATGGCTGCGGCACCCATTTCCCGCAAGGGAAGCGCCATGGTGGTCAGTGCGGGGACCATGGTGGCAGCGATGCGGGATTCGTCGTCGTAACCCATGATCGACAGGTCGCGCGGTACGGCGAGGCCCAACCGCGCGGCAGCCAGGGCGACGCCGATGGCGAGGCGATCATTCGCGCACACAATCGCCGTCGGGCGCCCGGTGGCGGAGAGAAGTCCCATAGCGCCATTGAAACCGTCGTTGATGTCCCACCCGGCCATGAACACGCGGTCTTCGCGGACGGGGATGGCGGCCTTGGCCATCGCTTCCCGATGCCCCATGATGCGCAACGGCACAGCCGGGGAGGTGGCGGCGCCGGCGAGGAATGCGATATCGCGATGCCCGAGCTGCAGGAGGTGCTCGGTGGCTTCCCGACCGCCGGAAACTTCGTCCGGGATCACGTGGTGCAGCCGTGGGGCCGGGCTGCTGTCGTAGCAATTGGCCAGCACCGAGGGGACCCGCAGCATGCCCTGGGGCACGTCGAGCGGCTTCAAGCCGACCGTGACGTACATCAGCCCGTCAACCTGCCGGTCCAACAGGGTCTCGACGGCGCTCTCGTCACGCGAGGCGTCGCGCTCGGTGTCCATGACCACGGTGACAAAGCCGTGGGCACGGGCGACGTCGTCGGCGCCACCGATGATGTTGCCGTCGAACGGGCTAACCACTACCTCGTCCGACACGATGCCGATCACGCGTGTTCGTTGGTTCCGCAGGCTCAGCGCGATGGGGTTGGGGGAGTAGTTCAGGTCCGCTGCGGCCTGCCGGATGCGGTCCTGGCTTTCCTTGGCCACGTTGCCGTCCCCCCGGCCGTTGAGCACCAGCGACACCGCACTCCGTGAGACGCCCGCCCGTTTGGCGACGTCGAGTGCTGTGGCCTTGCGCTGCATGCGTGCTCCTCCGGAGGTGGTTCCGTTTCTTGCTGCATTCTACCTAACGCGTGTGAGGAGTGGTTCCGGTCCGCGTTCCCGACGTTCCAAGCCGACGCTCGCTCAGATATATGGCCAAAACCGGGATCGCTCGCTCACATCATGTGAGCGAGCGTCTGTGGAAAACACCCCAAAGGTGAGCGAGCGTTTGCCGAAAACACCCCAAAGGTGAGCGAGCGTTTGGGGGCCCTGTGTGTCAGCAGAACGCTCGCTCAGATATAGGCCGTTCGAGCCGAACCCTCGCTCAGATATACGCCCTTCGAGCCGAACGCAAAGCGGTATCGTTGGGCGTGCCGGGCAGTTCCGGTGTTCTGATCTATGGGGGTGGGTCCGATTTTTTCCTTGCGCCAAATGGCTACGATCGTCCTGACAGCTGCGGTGGTAGTGAGTCTCAACGCCTGCGTGTTCGATGTAACTGCCGCCAGGCCGCTGGCCCCAGCCGGGACGTCCTCCGCCCCTCCGAGCTCCAAGCCATCCGCGGCACCAACTACAAGCAGTGGTACCCAAACGCGGGTCCAATCGTCGCGAGAGCTGCAGGCGTTGCTCGGCAACCTCCGCGCTCCCGACGGCGTGATGTCCCGGCTCATTGATGAGGCGGCAATTCAGGACATGCAGGATTCGATGGCAGTCGGGCCCGCCGACATGACCACAGATCCCGCCAATTGCCGGGACCTCCTGAAAGCAGGAGAGTTGCTCGACTACAGAATCCCGACGGCGGCCGCGGTGCTTGGCCCCCAGGCGAATATGTCCGTCATCATGGCCTCCTCCGACGATTCCGGCTATTTCTGGCAGGGCATGTACAGCATCGGCAAAGTTCTCGGATATTGCACCGAGGTGACTATTAGCTCGGGGAATCAATCCGTACACTCGTCCCTGATGCGGTTGAACATGGATCTTCATGGCTCGAAGTCGTTCGCCTACGTCACCACTATCACCGGTTCCGGGTCTCCGATCCATGTTCTGCGCATGGTCACCATGAGTGGAAACCTATTCGTCACGGGAGTGCACCCGCTGCCGGATGCGCGGCCCGCGGATGCGGTCATCCGGGAGCTCAGCAGCTACGTCAATGCGATCGTCGACCATGCAGGCGATCAACTGCCCACTATTCCTGCCACGAAACAGCCCACCCCGCCACAAACAGGCAACCCGGC
Organism: Arthrobacter gyeryongensis; assembly: GCF_039543785.1. NCBI lineage: Bacteria > Bacillati > Actinomycetota > Actinomycetes > Micrococcales > Micrococcaceae > Arthrobacter > Arthrobacter gyeryongensis. Next base: position 312,008 of record NZ_BAABKK010000010.1, on the reverse strand, counting down.
CTAGCGGCGCCCCACCCGGCCTAGCGGCGCCCCACGTTACAGTGAAACCATGCCTCCATTCCCCACCCTCGACGAGCTCCTTGCCACAGCCAAAGTGGTCAGCCTGCCGATGCGGGTCAGGTTCCGGGGTATCACCGAGCGCGAGACCCTCCTGTTCCGCGGCCCGGCCGGATGGGGCGAGTTTTGTCCGTTTCCCGAGTACGGCGACGCCGAGGCTTCCCGCTGGCTCGCCGCCGCCGTCGAAGCCGCATGGCAGGGTTTTCCGCCGCCGCTGAGGGACACCATTCCCGTCAACGCGACCGTCCCCGCCGTACCGGCCGCCCGGGTGGCCGAGGTCCTGGAGCGCTTCGGCCGCGTGGACGCCGTCAAGGTCAAGGTTGCCGAGCACGGGCAGGAACTGGCCGACGACGTCGCGCGCGTCACCGCAGTCCGGGACGCCCTGCCGGACGCCGCGATCCGCGTGGACGCGAACGCGGGCTGGGACGTGGCGCAGGCGGTTGAGGCACTCGGGCGGCTCTCCGCCGTCGGGCTCGAATACGCCGAGCAGCCCGTGCCCCACATCGAGGGCCTCGCCGAAGTCCGCCGGCGGCTCGCGAAGCAGGGCACGCCCGTGCTCATCGCCGCCGACGAATCCGTGCGCAAGGAAGACGATCCCCTCAAGGTGGCCCGCGCGGGAGCGGCCGACCTGATCGTGGTCAAGGTGGCGCCGCTTGGGGGAGTGCGGCGCGCGCTGGACATCGTGGCGCAAGCCGGGCTTCCCGCCGTCGTAAGCTCGGCGCTGGATACCTCGGTGGGCATCCGTGCGGGGCTCGCGCTCGCCGCTGCGCTGCCGGAGCTGCCGTTCGCATGCGGGCTGGGGACCGTGCGGCTGTTCGGCTCGGACATTACGCAGGATCCGTTAGTGCCCGACGACGGCGCCATCCGCATTCGCGAAGCCGTCGCCGACGAGGGGCTGCTGGAGCAGTATGCGGCCACCGCTGAACGTCGCGACTGGTGGCTGGACCGGCTCCGGCGCGTGCACGCACTCCTTGAAGCATAGATTGCTGTGAAAAGGCTGGGAATTCACCGGAACTTTACCGGAGCGTCCTCTCGGATTCCGCTGGCCCTGTAAGGGTGGGGAAATCACTCAATCCCCGGAGGTATTTCCCATGTCTGAATCAACAAAGCGCAAGTTCGACTTGCTCCCCATGCTCGGCCATACCAAGGGCAAGCGCAGCCCCGTGACGTGCGCCCTGAAGTGCGACAACGCCTGCTCAGGCGAGGTGTGCAACACGAGCTCCAACCCCTACTTCCGCGACATCGCGTCCGCGGCCGTGTCCCGCCGCGCCGCCCTGGGCTTCGGCGCCGTCGGTGCGCTCGCCGTCGTGCTGGGCGGCAACCTGCCTGCCAACGTTCCCGAAGCCGGCGGCGTTGGCCTGTCCGAAGCCGCAAAGGCGGGTTTCGACAAGGCCAAGCTCAAGTTCGCGCCGATCAAGCCGGTCGACTACACCGTGGACGCGTTCACCGTGCCGGACGGTTTCGCGTGGCAGCCGATCATCCGTTGGGGCGATCCGCTCTTTGCCGACTCGCCGGCCTTCGAGCTGAACGGCCAGACCGCAGCGGCGCAGGCCCGCCAGTTCGGCTACAACAACGACTACACGGACATCCTGCCCATCCCGGATTCCAAGGACCGCCGTGCCGTGCTCTTCACCAACCACGAGTACACCAACGAGAACATCATGTTCCCGGTCACTTTGGCGGCTGCCGAGGCGCGTGCGATCGGGCGTGCCGCGCACGGGCTCACGGTTGTTGAACTCGAGCGCAAGAACAAGAACAAGCCGTGGAACTACGTCAAGGGTGCGCCGCTCAATCGCCGCTTCCTGACCGACACCACGTATGAGCTCACCGGTCCCGCTGCGGGCACGGACTTGGTCAAGACCATCGACGATCCGTCCGGCCGGGCCATCAAGGGCACCTTGGGTAACTGCTCCGGCGGCACCACTCCCTGGGGGACCATCCTCTCCGGCGAGGAAAACTTCAACGGCTACTTCGTAGCTCCCGGCACCTCTGCGGGCGACAAGCGCTACGGCCTCTCGAACAAGCCAACGGCCCGCAAGTGGGAACTGGATGAACCGCGTTTCAACACCAACAACGCCGGCTACTCCAACGAGGCCAACCGCTTTGGATGGATCGTCGAGGTCGACCCGTTCGACCCCTCCTCCACACCCAAGAAGCACTCCGCGATGGGCCGCTTCAAGCACGAAGGCGCCAACGTGATTGTTGCCGCCTCCGGCCGCGTGGTGGCTTACATGGGCGACGACGAGCGCTTCGACTACCTCTACAAGTTCGTCTCCAAGGGCAAATACATGCCCGGCGATTCGGTCGCGGCCCGCCGGAACAACATGAACCTCCTCTCCGAAGGCGACCTCTACGTCGCCAAGTTCACCGGCGATTCTCCCGCTTCTGAAATCACTGGGAACGGTGCGCTGCCCTCCGACGGCGCGTTCGACGGTTCCGGTGAATGGCTTCCCTTGGTGGTCGACGGCGCCTCCGCAGTTCCGGGCATGTCCGTCCCCGAGGTCCTGGTCTACACCCGCCTCGCCGCGGACAAGGTCGGTCCCACGAAGATGGACCGCTGCGAAGATGTCGAGCCGAACCTGGCCACCGGCAAGGTCTACGTGGTCTGCACCAATAACTCGGACCGGGGCAAGCCCGGCAAGGAAGGCGCCACCGAGGCCAACCCGCGCACGCTCAACCGGGACGGCCACATCGTGGAAATCACCGAAACCGGGGACCAGACCTCCACGCGCTTCAACTGGACCCTCCTGATGGTTTGTGGAGATCCGGCTAAGAACTCCTCCACGTATTTCTCGGGCTTCCCGGCGGACAAGGTCTCGCCCATTTCCTGCCCGGACAACGTCGCTTTCGACTCGGCAGGTTATATGTGGATCGCCACTGACGGCGCGCCGTCGTCGATCGGGTATGCGGACGGGCTGTTCAAAGTCACCCTGGCCGGCCGCGAACGCGGCAAGGTGGAGCAGTTCCTCGCCGTACCGCGCGATGCCGAGACCTGTGGACCGATCGTGCACGACGACGAGCGGACAGTGTTCGTCGCCGTGCAGCACCCGGGTGAGGAAGGGACATTCGACGCCCCGCACTCTTTCTTCCCGGATTACGTGGGCGCCGGAGCCGCCCCGGCCCCCGGCCAGGTGCGCGCCCCGCGTCCGTCGATCGTGCAGGTCTTCCGCAAGGACGGCTAGGTCTCTTCCCCGCCGCCCTGTCGCCTGCCGCCCGACGCCCGAGGGGGTTTTCGCCCGACGCTCGCCGGCCGACGCTCGCTCACCTATGTGGGTTTTTCGGCCGACGCTCGCTCACCTATGTGGGTTTTTCGGCCGACGCTCGCTCACCTATGTCTGCATGGGTGAGCGAGCGTTTGGGGTTTTGGCCCCATAGGTGAGCGAGCGTTTGGAGGGAGGCACCGCTAATAGACTGGTGCGGTGACTTCGCAAGGCTCCCTGAGCTCCCTCGCCGCTGCCCGTATCGCCGTCAAGGCGTTGCTCGACGGCGGTGTGCGGCACGTGGTGGTCTCTCCCGGTTCGCGATCAGCACCCATGGCGTACGCACTCGCCGAGGCCGAAGCGGCCGGGAATGTCCGCCTCCTTGTCCGGATCGACGAACGATCGGCCGGATTCACGGCACTGGGCTTGGCCTTGTCGACGGGCGCTCCGGCGGCGGTCCTGACCACGTCGGGCACCGCAGTCGGGAATCTTTTGCCCGCGGTCATGGAGGCAAACCACGCCGCCGTGCCCCTCGTGGTCCTTTCGGCCGACCGCCCCGCCGAGCTCCACGGCACCGGGGCCAACCAAACCACCATCCAACTGGACCTCTTCGGCGAACACGTTCGTTTCGCCGTCGACATCGCCGCCGGCAGCAACCCGCAGCGGGCCGTCGAGACCGCCATCTACGCGGCCACCGGCGCCCTCGAGGACACGCCACCCGGCCCGGTGCAGCTCAACCTGGGGTTCCGCGAGCCGCTGGTTCCGGAACCAGGCGAGGCGCTGCCCGCCACCAAGGGCCACGGAGTTTTCCATTACGACTCCGGTCCCCAACCATTGAGCATGCCCCCCGCTTCCGCCGAACTGGCGGAACGGCGCACGGTGGTTTTGGCGGGGCACGACGGCGGCCCGGTCGCCGAGGCGTTCGCCCGCGCCCACGGCCTTCCCCTGCTCGCCGAACCGTCGTCCAACGCGCGCTTCGGTCCCAACGCCGTCGGGCCGTATCGCCTCATGCTGGACAACTTTGGGCCCGGGTCTGCGCTGCCGATCGAGCGGGTGGTGGTCTTCGGCCGGCCTACGCTGTCCCGGCCCGTCGCCGCCCTCCTGGCCCGCAACGACCTCCCCGCCGCTATGTATGAGCCCGTTCCGGTGGCCTGGTACGAGCACGGCCGGCGTCGCGAGGAACGCTTCGATTCGTTGACTGAACTGGCAGGGTTCGCCGGCCGTGGCTCGGATGACTGGCTCGACGCCTGGCTCCTGGCCGGTGCCGCGGCCCAACACGCGCTCGACGGCGTCCTCGAGGCAGAGCGCGCAGCCAACGGACCCGCCGTGGGAGCCGCCGTCTGGAAGCACGCGCGCGGGCAGCTGGTCCTGGGCTCCTCCAACGGCATCCGCGACGTCGACCTTGCCGGACAGCCCAGCCCCGAACCCCTCGCCACAGTATTCGCGAACCGCGGCCTCGCCGGCATCGACGGAACCATCTCGACGGCCACGGGAATCGCCCTCGGCGCGGGCCGCGAAACCACCCTCCTCCTGGGCGACGTCACCTTCCTGCACGACGCCGGAGGCCTGTTCCTCGGAGCCGGAGAACCAGGACCGGACCTGCGCATCGTGGTCCTCAACGACGCCGGCGGGGGCATTTTCGGCCTCCTTGAGCACGGCAAGGTGGAGGACGACGGCGGCTACGGCACCGCCGTCGAGCGCCTCTTCGGCACCCCGCACAGCGTGGACATTTCAGCGCTCGCGGCGGCATACGGCGTCGGGCACACTTCGGTGAGTACGACGGCGGAGCTCGCCGCCGTGCTCGCCTCGCCTTTGAAGGGGCGCGCCATCGTGGAAGTACGCACGGACCGTTCGGAGCTGCGTCCCTTGCACGCGCGCATCAAGGCCGCAGTGGCCGCGGCAGTGTCTCAGGTGCTGCTCGGGGCGTAGGTGTTGCCTGGCGACGCGCAAGCTGGCTGGCGACGCGGAATCTGGCTGGCGACGCGCAAGCTGGCTCGCGACACGGAAATGCCCTGACGAGGCTGGATTTCCAGCCGCATCAGGGCATTTGCGCGTCGCAGCAGGAACTACAGCACTCGGCTGAGGAATTCCTTGGTGCGGGCGTGTTGGGGGTTGGCGATGATTTCGCGGGGGTCACCGGATTCCACCACCACACCTCCGTCCATGAAAGTCAGGCGGTCGCCGACCTCGCGGGCAAAGCCGATCTCGTGGGTCACCACGATCATGGTCATGCCGGACTTGGCCAGGTCCTTCATCACGTTGAGCACATCGCCCACGAGCTCAGGGTCAAGGGCGGACGTCGGCTCGTCGAAGAGCATCAGCTCCGGTTCCATGGCCAGTGCCCGGGCGATCGCGACACGTTGCTGCTGGCCGCCGGAAAGCTGAGCCGGGTAGTGGTTGGCTCGATCAGCCAGGCCCACCCGGTCCAACAATTCGAGGGCTGCCTTCTTGGCATCGCCCTTGGATTTGCCCTTGACCTGCACGGGCGCTTCCATGACGTTGTACAACGCAGTCTTGTGCGGGAACAGGTTGAAGCGCTGGAAGACCATGCCGATTTCCCGGCGTTGCGCGGCGATTTCCCTGACCTTCAGGTCATGGAGACGACCGTTGACTTCACGGTAGCCGATCAACTGGTCACCCACGGAGATACGGCCGGCGCTGATGGTTTCCAGCAGGTTCACGCAGCGGAGCATCGTGGACTTGCCCGAACCGGACGGGCCGATGACAACGGACACTTCGCCCTGGTTGACCGTCAGGTCGATGCCGCGGAGCACGTGGTGGGGACCGAAGTACTTGTGGAGCCCTTCGATCCGCACCAGCGGTTTCTGGGTGGTGATCGTCATTTTGCCTCATCCTCCGGGAAGTCCATCTTCAAGGACGGCTCTGCTTCGGCACTAGGTGCCACGGCTGCGGCAGCCTTGGCAGCTGCGGGGTTGATGACCGCCGGCGCGAGGTTGGTGTCCACGCCCTTGCCGTAGTAGGCCTCGATGTAGTGCTGCCCGACCATGAGAAGGCTGGTGATGACCAGGTACCAAATGGCTGCCACGATCAACAGCGGCACCGGAAGGTAGATCCGGTTGGCCAGGGCGTTGGTCGCGAACGTCAAGTCCAAGGTGAACGGGACTGCCAGGACCAGGGAGGTGGTCTTCAGCATGCCGATGGTTTCATTGCCCGTCGGCGGGACGATGATGCGCATGGCCTGCGGCAGGATGATCCGCCACATGATCTTGCCCTTGCCCATGCCTAGGGCTTCGGCGGCTTCGGTCTGGCCCTTGTCCACTGACTTCAGGCCGGCGCGGAAGATCTCGGCCAGGTAGGCCGATTCGTTGAGGCCTAGGCCCAGGATCGCTGCAACAAGAGCCGTAATGACTGTGCTCGTGTCCACGCTGAACAGTTCGGGGCCGAACGGCACCCCTGCGCTGATTTTGGGGTAGAGGACAGCGATCAGGCCCCAGAACACCAACTGGGTGTAGACCGGGGTGCCGCGGAAGAACCAGACCCAGACCCAGGAGGTGTAACGAAGAACCGGGTTGTCGGACTGGCGCATCACGGCGAGCAGGATGGCCAAGACAATCGCAATGGCCATCGAAGCTACAGTCAGGAGCAACGTCCAGCCGACACCCTGGACGACCTTCACGTCCAGGATGTAGGTGCCCACAACGTCCCAACGGAAGTTATGATTCGTGATCACGCTCTGCACCATCAGCGCCAGTAGGCCAACAATGATGATCGCGCTGATCCAACGGCCAGGATGCCTGACAGGCACCGCATCGTTCAGCACGGGCGCGGCGTGGCCTGGTTGATGATGATCCATCTGTGCACCTGATTTGTTATCGGTGGCGGGAATACTCAAGACTTGACCGCCGGGTTGACCTCGGACTTGGTGATGGCGCCTTCGGCGTTGCCCCAACCAGTGAGGATCTTCTTGTACGAACCGTCAGACATGAGCTTGGTCAGCGTCTTCTGGATGACATCGGCGAGGGCGGTGTCCGACTTGGCAACGGCGATGCCCTGCGGAGCGGCGTCGTACACATCGCCGAGCTTCTCAAGCTGTCCGTTGGTCTGCGTCAGCGCGTAGCCGATGATGGGGGAGTCGGCTGCCATGGCGTCGATGCTGCCGTTGACGAGCCGGGTGGTGACGTCGGTCTGGTTCTTGAGCGTGACGATGTTGATCGGCTGCTTGCCGTCAGCTGCGCACTTCTTGTTGCGGCCGGAGAGGTCCGGGTCTTCCTGAACGGTACCGGTCTGTACGCCGATGGACTTGCCGCAGACGTCATCCAGGGAGAACTTCTTCGGGTTGCCCTTCTGCACGGCCCAAGCGGTGCCGGCGTTGAAGTAGCTGACCATGTTGACGGCGCCGAGACGCTCAGGGTTGATCGTGAAGGACGAGATGCCCAGATCGTACTTGGGGCCGAGGGCGGGGAGGATGCCCGTGAATTCGGCGGTCTGCACCTGGACCTTCAGGCCGAGGGTGGCACCGATCGCCTTGGCGATGTCGACGTCGTAACCGACCGGAGTCTGGCCGTCGGTTCCGAGGAATTCCGCAGGAGCGTAGGTCGTGTCCGAGCCGACGGTCAGCGTGCCCTTGGACTTGATGGCCGCGGGGACCAGTGCAGCCAAGGTGTCGTCCTTGGTGATGGTGCTGGGGTCAAAGCTTGCATTGGCACTGCCGGAAGGCGAGGCGGCGCTCGACGGGCCAGCCTCTGAGGCGTTGGTGCAGGCAGTCAGTGCCAGGGCGCCGATTGCGATGATGGTTGCAGCCTTGAGCGTCGAACTGACCGGAAGCGAACGGAATTTCTGCATTTTCTTACCTTTTGTTGCAGTGGATGCGAAACTAATCGGTTCATAGTGTAGCGCCGAACATGAGATGTGCGTCACAGAAAACTAAGTTTTACTATTGGATAACCTACCAAGCAAAAAATCAAGCCCCCCAACGTGGCTATTGTCTCGCACCCCAGACAGTTGGGAGGGTAGGTTTCGAACGGAATCTTTGGGTTTGGGGGCTTAGTTGCTAATTCCCAGCGACTCGAGCATCGGCCGGAATTTGGCCCAGGTCTCGGCCAGCTCGGCGTCGGGAACGGAGCCTTCAACGATCCCGCAGCCCGCATAGAGGCGCACGGTGGTGGGACTTTCGATGATCGCGCCGCGCAGTGCGATGCCCCACTCGCCGTTCCCCGCGGCGTCGAGCCACCCGACCGGACCGGCATACGGCCCGCGATCCATGTGCTCAAGCTTCCGGATCAGTTCCCCGGCAATCAAGGTAGGTGTGCCGCACACTGCGGCTGTGGGGTGGAGCGCGTTGATCAGGGCCAGGCACGTAGGGACATGTCCCTCGATATCGGCGAGCTCGGCTTTCACGTCCGATGCCAGGTGCCACACATTGGGCAGCTCCAGGATGAACGGTTCACTATGGGCGTTCATGGCCTCGGAAAATGGCGCGAGCTGTGTGGTGAGCGATTGGATGGCGATCTCGTGCTCGTGCCTCTGTTTTTCGGAACCGGCCAGCACGCGTTCGGCGTATTCCATGGGGGAGCCGTCCATTCCCTCGGCGTCGCGACGGTCCAGCGTGCCGGCCAGGACCCGCGCTTGTGCCGTGCGGCCCTCCACCTGGATGAGCATTTCCGGCGTCGCTCCCACCAAGCCGTCGACGCCGTATGTCCAGCATTCGCGGTAACGGCTGGCCAGCTGCCGCAGGACGTTGGCGGCGTTGACGCCGTCGGGCAGTGTGGCCACGACGTCGCGCGCCAGGACCAGCTTCTCCAGCTTTCCGGTCCGGATTTCTGCGACGCCGTCGGCCACGGCCTGCTTCCAGGCGGTTTCGCTCAGCGAGCCGCTCTCCAGCGTCACCTTCCCGTCACCCAACTGGCTCGCATTTGTTGTCGTTTTGAGCCCTCTAAACGACAACAACTGCGAGTTAGTTGGGTGCCCGACGCCGGAGCCTCCCGCCGCCGCGAGCTCACCGGCCGCTGACTCGCGTTCCTCTGACTCGCCGCGCAGCCAGGTTGCGAGGGCGGCGAGGGCCCCCGCCTCGGTGAGTACGACGTCGTCGAGCGTCAACTGGGTGAGCCATGACTGCCCATCCCGGATCCCGACAACGATTTCCGGAAGGATCAGGCGCGATTCAAAGTCCGACGTCTTGGAGAAGGCAAAGGAGCCAAAGGCGACAGGGCCGGTGCCGGGGAGCTCAAGGGGATCCGTGACGTCGGCCTCGATGACGAGGTGGCGCCACCAGATGTCGGCCTCGAGAAAGCGATCGGGCCCGGAAGCGGTGAAGCGCGCGAGTTCGCCAAAGCCCACCAGTCCGTTCTCGCGGCGGGACCAGCACAGGACGTCGTCCCGGACCAGAAATGACGGCAGTCCCCCGGAGGATGAATCAACATCGAGGGGGACTGTCAAGGTGCGGAGCGTACTCGTCATGATGGAACAACATTACTCCCGCGGGCAACGGTAGCCGTGCTGGCCGGAGCGGGAACCCGGAGCGCGAACCGGGCCGGGACCGGAGTGCCCCGAAAGTTCTTCCCATATTTGTCTGAGACAATTGCAGGGTGAACCGAGCATCCTTGGAAAAGCGTCCGGACGAAGTTGCGACGATGTTTGACGATGTCGCCCCCAAATACGACGTCGTCAACGATGTCCTGTCCATGGGGCAGACCCGGCGTTGGCGCCGCGTCGTCGTGGACGCGATGGATGTTCGGGTGGGCCAAAAGGTCCTGGATCTGGCTGCCGGTACCGGCACGTCCAGCGAACCGTACGCCGACGCCGGAGTGGATGTTGTGGCCTGCGACTTCTCCCTGGGGATGCTGAAGGTCGGCAAACGCCGCCGCCCGGACATCAACTTCGTTGCCGGGGACGCCACCAAGCTGCCCTTCGCGGACAACTCCTTCGACGCGTGCACCATTTCCTTCGGCCTGCGCAACGTCAACGAACCACACAAGGCCCTCGCGGAGATGTTCCGCGTCACCAAGCCGGGCGGACGCCTGGTTATCGCCGAATTCTCGGCCCCCGTGGTCCCCCTCTGGCGGACCATGTACACCGAATACCTCATGCGTGCACTGCCCGCCATCGCCACCAAGGTCTCCTCCAACCCGGACGCCTACGTGTACCTCGCCGAGTCCATCCGTGCCTGGCCGGACCAGGACCACCTGGCCGCGTGGCTGCAGGAAGCCGGTTGGACCGACGTCAACTACCGCAACCTGAGCGGGGGCATCGTCGCGGTGCATCGCGCCCAGAAGCCCGGAGCCGACCACCGGGAAAGCGTTCCCGCGGCCAAGCTGCGCCGCCAGATCAAGCCGCGCCGCCAAGCCGGCGATCAGTCCCGCTAACCGGCCTATTAACAAGGACGCTGTGAACGTACTGATAGTCGGCGCAGGGCCAGCCGGGTCCACCGCCGCGTACTACCTTGCCCAGGCGGGCATTTCCGTGACGGTCCTGGAAAAGACCAGCTTCCCGCGGGAAAAAGTCTGCGGAGACGGCCTCACTCCCCGCGCGGTCCGCGAAATCCAGAAGCTCAGCCTCCCGCATGCCGAGGACGAGGGTTGGCGCCGCAATAAGGGGCTCAGGCTCATCGCCGGAGGCCGCACCATTGAATTGCCGTGGCCCGAGGTCGCCGATTTTCCCACGTACGGACTCATCCGCACACGCCTCGGATTCGACGAGGAGCTGGCCCGGCACGCCCAGTCGGCAGGCGCCGTCGTCCTTGAACGCCACAGCGTCACCGAAGCCCTGCGGTCCGCGGAAGGGCGCGTGATCGGCGCCCGCGCCGCCCTACTCGACGAGTCCGGACGCAAGACGGGCGAGACGCGCGACTTCCATGCCGACGTCGTGCTCGCCGCAGACGGCAACTCCACCCGCACCGCCGTTTCGCTCGGAATGCACAAGCGCGACGACCGCCCGCTCGGCGTCGCCGTCCGCACCTACTTCACCTCGCCGCGCCACGACGACGACTGGATGGAAGGCTGGCTGGAGCTCCATTCGCCGGCTTCCCACGCCTCGCAAGCTCGGCGCGGTACCCGCGCCGGCTCTCTTGGCAAGTCCGGCAAGCCGCTGCCCGGCTACGGTTGGGTTTTCGGCGTCGGGGACGGCACGTCCAACGTTGGCCTCGGCATCCTGAACTCCTCCAAGGAATTCGGCAAGCTCGACTACAAGCAGGTCCTGCGCGAATGGACCGCCGGCATGCCGTCCGAGTGGGGCTTCACACCCGAAAACCAGGTGGGGGAGATCCGCGGCGCCGCCCTGCCCATGGGCTTCAACCGCACCCCGCACTACTCGCCGGGACTCATGCTCCTCGGCGACGCCGGCGGCATGGTTTCACCGTTCAACGGCGAAGGCATTTCCTACGCCATGGAGTCCGCCCGCTTTGCGGCTGAGTTCATCATCGACGCGTCCTCGCGTTCGCGTTCAGCCGGATGGGGATCCGGGACGGGGGCTTCTAGAGCCGCCGACGCGCACCTTTCGCGGTACGCGGACTACGTGCGGGACCAGTGGGGTTCGCACTTCACCCTGGGCAGGGTCTTTGCCGCCCTCATCGGCAAGCCGGCCGTCATGAAACTCGCGCTACGGACGGGCATGCCCATTCCGGTGCTGATGCGCTTCGTGGTGCGGATGCTCGCCAACCTCACGGATCCGTCTGCCAAGGGTTTCGAGGACCGCGCCATCCGCGTCCTCGAGATGCTGGTTCCGGCCACGTCCAACACCACATCCACCGCCGCTTCCACCCGCGTCGGCACCGAATCAACGCTTTCCTCCGCGAAAAGTTAGGGTTAACCCGTGACTCACTCTGCCGAACACAGTTGGACGCATGCCGGGCACGGCTTGCCGGACGCTGTCGAACCCGCTCCCACCACTACCGCGATCGCCACTGGCCTGCAGCTTCCTGCCGGTTTTGCGGCTATCGCCAAGGACGTGGAGCTGGGTCCTGCCATCACTACGAACCTTGCCCGCGTGGAAAAGAAGCTCCGCGAAGCAATTGCCAACTCGGATCCCCTGGCTGACGCAACGTCGCGTCACCTGGTGGAAGCCGGCGGCAAGCGCATCCGCCCGTTGTTGACCCTCCTGTGCGCCCACCTCGGCGACGCGTCCCGTCCGGAAGTGGTCCAGGCCGCCGTCGTGGTTGAACTGACCCACTTGGCCACCCTCTATCACGACGACGTGATGGACTCGGCGCCCTACCGCCGCGGCGCTCCCACGGCCCACGAAGTCTGGGGCAACTCGGTGGCCATCCTCACGGGCGACCTGATCTTTGCCCGCGCCTCGATCCTGGTGTCCGAACTCGGGTCGCGTGCCTTGGGAATCCAGGCCCGCACCTTCGAACGTTTGTGCCTCGGGCAGCTGCACGAAACCGTGGGCCCGCGTGAAGGCGAGGACGCCGTGGAGCACTACCTTTCCGTCATCGCCGACAAGACCGGCTCCTTGGTTGCGGCCTCGGGCCAGCTGGGTGCCATCTTCGCCGGTGCCGACGAATCCTTCGAAGACGTGCTGGTGGAGTACGGCGAGAAGGTCGGCGTGGCCTTCCAACTGGCCGACGACGTCATCGACGTCACGGGCGTCAAGGTCAAGTCCGGCAAGTCCCCGGGGACAGACCTCCGCGAAGGCGTTCCTACGCTCCCCGTCCTCCTGCTCCGCAAGGCTGCCAACAATGGTGACCGCTCCGCCGTCGAACTCTTGAAGCTGGTCGATGGCGATTTGTCCTCCGATGAGGCGCTGGCCTTGGCCGTCGCAGGGCTCCGCGAGCATCCCGTCACCGCCGAATCCTGGGTGATTGCCCGCCAGTGGTCCGCTGAAGCCATTGAAGCCTTGAAGCCGTTGCCCGAAGGCGTGGTCAAGGAGTCGCTCACGAACTTCGCCCACGCCGTTGTGGAGCGCGCCAGCTAGTCCCCACCGCAGACCCAACTGACTCGCAGTTGTTGTCGTTTTGACCCGTCATAACGACAACAACTGCTGGGCCCACGCCGCCAGGGTTCCCTGGCCGTGGGGCCCCGCCGGCGAGGGTCCCGGCCTGAGCTTGCGAAGGTTGGGAGCCGGCGGGGACTCGCGAGGCGAGGGTGGCGGTGGGGACTAGTTGGGCGGGTCGGGCTTAAATGCAATGGCCCCGGTTCCTTGCAACGCTACGAGTCACGCGCTGCAACGAACCGGGACCATAATCTCCGTTCGCATCAGACCCACCGGAGGCATTTAGTGAATCCGGTTACAGCATATGACAACTTTGTCACGGGTGCAACTTTCCCGGTCAAAGGGTTTTATGTGGTTTCGGGGCCATTCTGCGCTCCTTCCTGACCTTCTTTAAATTCAGAATGGCCCCGACGCGCCTGCGAAGGGGTGTGTCCGGCAGTTTATGGACCCAAAGAAGGTCAGGAAGGGCCAGCAAAGTTGTCCACATAGGGGAACCCGGAGCTACTGTCGCCTGAGCGATGCTGCTGGAGTGGCCACATGGATATAGTGCAATTCCTCCAGAGGCGGGGCGGTGCGGCCCGGACTGCGCAACTGCTTCGAGCGGGCTTTCCCAAGTCGGCGTTGGCCCAAGGGCTCCGCAACGGAACGCTCAACCTGTTGCGCCGCGGGATCTACACGATTGAGGGCGCCGATCCAGGCATCGTTGCTGCGTTAGCGGCGAATGGCGTCTTGACCTGCGTTTCGGCTGTTCGTTTCTACAATTTGTGGCAGCTGCAGGAGCCAGGAGGCTTCCAAGGACTGGGGAGTTCCCGGAGACCCGAGGCCATCCATCTCAGCTGCGGTAGCGGCCTAGTCCGGGACGGTGTGGTGGACCATGCCCGATGTAGCCACCCGGGGCATCCGTACCTTCCTGTGGCCGGCCTAGCTGATGTCCTTATCCACGCCCTGAGATGCCGACCCGAACTGGAATCCTTGGTAATTGTCCAGTCCGCAGTTAGCCGCGGGTTGATCACCACAGACTTCCTTAAGACGAAACTGCAAGGCAACCGCAACGGAGCAGCGAGGGCTGCGCTGGATCTTGTGCTGCCCAGGGCTGATTCCTTGCTGGAGGTGCTCGCACACACGCACTTTGTCCGGGCGGGCCTCCGGGTCCGGATGCATGTGGAACTGGCGGGGGTGGGGGAGGTGGACTGCTTGATCAACGAGTGCCTTGTAGTGGAACTCGACGGCCATACGCATCTGGAGCCGCGGCAGGTCAAGAAGGACCGGTACCGCGACAACGCCAGTGTGAAGGGTGGGCTCTTGTCGTTGCACTACTTCTACAAGGATGTGGTTTACCGTCCTGAAGAGATGGTCAACGAGGTCTTGACCGTGTTGCGGCACCGGGAAGTGGGCCACTTCGCCCCCGCAAGATACGCGCCCGGGTGGGTGCCGCCGTCGTAATCCAGCAAACAGCGCGCCGTCCTGACCTTCTTTGGCACGAAAAAAGCCGCAACACACCCTTTTTAAGGCGTGTCGCGGCCGTCCGAAATTCAAACAGGGTCAGGAAGGCGCGGCCTCCACTAACAACTCAGTCTTCTTCGTCGCTGAAAGCCCAGTCGAACATGTCGAACACGAACTCGGAGAACGTGCCTTCTTCGGATTTCCACTGGCCGCGGGCGTTGTTGCGGCGCCACACGATGGGATCCGGGACACCGAGGTCGCCTACCCGGAAGCCCCAGGTGAACTGCTCTTCTTCGTCCTCGAGGAACATGAGGAAGCCTTCGTCGTCCACTTCGAGCTCTTCGGGGTCCCAGAAGTAGTGGTAGGCCTCCATGAGGTCCTCGCAGCCACCGAGAGCCAGGTAGAACTCGCGCAGCACCATGGGAATGGTGAACGTGTGGGCGGACAGGGCCTCGTCCAGCTCTGCGGCGGACAGCCCATCTTCTGCCTGCCATTCGTCCTCGAGATACTTCGGTACAAGCGCGCGGAACTTCTCGAGGAACATGTCAGTCATGCTCCCATCCTAGCTAATCGCGGCCACGTGAATCGGCGCCCGGGGAGACCCCGGCGCGGTGCCATCCCCGGACCGCCAAAGGCACCCGCCAACCCCAACGCCAAGCCACCACCCGGAAGGCGAAAACCCAGGCGGCAATGACCCCGGCCGTCACGCCGTTGAAGACTCCGATGTTCCAGAGCAGGGCTGTCAGTGCGGCTCCCGTGAAGGCCGGCAGGGCGTAGAGGTCCCGGGCATTGAAGAGGGTGGGAATTTCGTTGGCCGTAATGTCGCGGAGCAAACCGCCGCCCACGGCCGTGGTGACGCCCAACAAAATTGCAGCCACCGGATTCAACCCGGCGGCCAGTGCCTTGAGCGTCCCCGTGATGCAGAACAAAGCCAGCCCGCCGGCGTCGAACAGGGTCAAGAGGGACGTGAAGCGCTGGATGCTCGAAAACAGGAAGTACACCAGTACCGCGGCCAACAGTGGCGGCACCAGGTACACCGGGTTGGTGAAGGCCGCGGGCGGGCCGGCGTTGATGACGATGTCGCGGATGACGCCGCCGCCCAGGGAAACCAGCGAAGCCAAAAGAAGAGAGCCGATGATGTCGAACTGCTTCTTTGCCGCGAGCAAGGATCCGGACACGGCGAAAAAGAAGACGCCGGCCAGATCCAGCCATACCAGCGCAAGGTCAAAAGTGAACAAATGCAGCTCCATTCTTCGTTCACAGACGGGCGATCATGCTCGCCCAACGTTACGCTTGCACGCATGAACAGCCCCGTCTTGATCGCGTGCGCCCACGGAACCCGGAACGTCGAAGGGCAGGCCGCGATCCGCCAGGTCATGGCCGAAATCGAGGCGCTCCGGCCCGGCCTGACCGTTGTCGAGGCCTACGTGGATGTCCAGGAGCCCGAGTTGAGCGGCGTGGTGGCCGGCCTCCCGGAAGGCACGCACGCCGTCGTCGTTCCCCTGCTGCTCAGTACCGGCTACCACGTCAAGGTGGACATCCCCAAGGCGATCAAGTCCCGCCCGGAGGTGTCGGCGGCGCCGCCGTTGGGGCCGGATCCGCGGCTCGCAGAGCTGCTCGCCGCGCGGTTGCGCGATTCGGGCTTGGGCGACGACGACGGCGTCCTCCTGGCCGCCGCGGGCTCATCGCTGCCGGACGGTTCCGTCGATTCGGAAGAGCAAGCGCGCCAGCTCGCCGAGTTGCTGCCCAACAAGGTGCGCGTCGCCTATGGCGCCAGTGCCGAGCCCAACGTGCCCGACGGCGTCGCGGCCTTGCGCGCCGAAGTCACCGAAGACGGCGGCCGGGTCGTTGTGTCCTCGTATCTGCTGGCCACAGGCTACTTCCACGACCAGCTGTCCAAGGCTGGGGCCGACGTCGTGACGGCACCGCTGCTGCCCTCTCCGGTGCTCGCGGAGATCGCCCTGGAACGCTACGACGCGGTGGTTGCCGCTAGCTCCTGAGCGGGATTTTCGAATGCACAGCGCGGCAAGGTGAACAAGGCCCGACGGCGGTTCGTGACGAAATGTTTCCCTAGGTGACTCTTCGTTTCTGCGTCGTTGTTGGAGAAATCTGGCCAGCCCTACAGTCGATGCATGACTGATACAGCTCTAGCCGGAGCGTTTGCGGACGAGGCTGCCCCCAAGCGCCCGGCCCGCACCGCCCGTCCTGCCGCTAAACCCCATGGCCAGTGGAAGGTTGACGGCACCGCGCCGCTCAACGCCAATGAAACCTGGAAGCAGGAAGACAGCGGGCTGAACGTCCGTGAGCGTATCGAGTCTGTCTACTCCAAGCACGGCTTCGACTCGATCGACGGCACGGACCTGCACGGCCGTTTCCGCTGGTGGGGGCTCTACACCCAGCGCAAGCCCGGGATCGACGGCGGCAAGACCGCCACGCTTGAGCCGCACGAGCTCGAGGACAAGTACTTCATGCTCCGCGTGAGGATCGACGGCGGTGCGCTCACCACCGAGCAGTTGCGCGTCATCGGCCAGATCTCCGTGGACTTCGCCCGCGGCAGCGCCGACCTGACCGACCGCCAGAACATCCAGCTGCACTGGATCCGTGTGGAGGACGTGCCGGAAATCTGGCGCCGCCTCGAATCCGTCGGCCTGTCCACCACCGAGGCTTGCGGCGACGTCCCGCGTGTCATCCTGGGCTCCCCGGTTGCCGGCATCGCCAAGGACGAGATCATCGACCCCACGCCGCTGATCCACGAACTCGCGGAGCGCTTCATCGGCGACCCCGAGCTCGCCAACCTGCCGCGCAAATACAAGACCGCCATCACGGGCCACCCCTCGCAGGACGTTGTCCACGAGATCAACGACTTCGGCCTGGTCGGCATGGTCCACCCCGAACTCGGCGTCGGCTATGACCTCTGGGTGGGCGGCGCGCTTTCCACCAACCCGATGCTCGCCAAGCGGCTCGGCGCGTTCGTAAAGCCCGAGGAAGCCGCCGAAGTGTGGCTCGGCGTCACCAGCATCTTCCGCGACTACGGCTACCGCCGCATGCGCACCAAGGCACGCCTGAAGTTCCTCCTGGCCGACTGGGGTCCCGAGAAGTTCCGCCAGATCCTCGAAGACGAATACCTCGGCTTCAAGCTCGCCGACGGCCCCGCAGCGCCCAAGCCCTCGACACCCGGCGACCACGTGGGCATCCACGAGCAGAAGGACGGCAAGTTCTTCATCGGCGCCACACCCCTGGCCGGACGCCTCTCCGGCAGCCAGCTCGTGAAGCTCGCGGACACCCTCGAGGCCCGCGGCTCCTTCCGCCTGCGAACCACGCCGCACCAGAAGATCGTTGTGCTCGACGTCGCCAAGGAGCAGGTGGAGCCGCTTGTCGCCGAACTGGACACCTTGGGCCTCTCCGCCCGCCCGTCCGTCTTCCGCCGCGGCACCATCGCCTGCACCGGCATCGAGTTCTGCAAGCTCGCCATCGTGGAAACCAAGGTCACGGCAGCCACCGCCGTCGCTGAACTGGAACGCCGCCTGGCCGACCTCGCGGACAGCGGGCAATTGCCGCAGGCACTGTCCCTGCACATCAACGGCTGCCCCAACTCCTGCGCCCGTATCCAGACCGCGGACATCGGGCTCAAGGGCATGATGCTGCCAACGCCCGACGGCGACCCCACCCCGGGTTTCCAGGTTCACCTGGGCGGCGGGCTGGCTTCCTCCAACCGCGAAGAAGCAGGCCTCGGACGCACCGTGCGCGGCCTCAAGGTTTACGTCGAGGACTTGCCCGATTACGTAGAGCGGGTAGTCCGGAAGTTCGTGGCCGACCGTGCCGAAGGCCAGACCTTCGCCGAATGGGCACACTCCGCAGATGAAGGAGATCTCCAGTGACCACCAGCACCTCCCTCCGTTCCCACGACGAACTCAAGGCTCTCGCCGAAGCCGGTGCCGCAGAGCTCGGCTGGAACGCGCCCGCCCGCGACGTCATCGCCTGGGTGGCCCGCAACTTCGACCTGCCCGCCGTCGCAGTGGCGTGCTCCATGGCCGACGCCGTGCTCCCGGCGCTCGTCGCGGACCAGTTCCCCGGCGTCGACGTTCTCTTCCTGGAGACCGGCTACCACTTCCCGGAAACCCACGCCACGCGGGACGAAGTCGCCGCGAACCTGCGGGTGAATATCGTGGACGTGCTCCCGGAAAATACCGTGGAGCAGCAGGACCGGCTTCTCGGCAAGGACCTGTTTGCCCGCGACGCTGCCCAGTGCTGCGCGCTCCGCAAGGTCCAGCCTCTGCGCCGGACCCTCGCCGGCTACGAAGTCTGGTTCACCGGAGTCCGCCGCGACGAGGCCCCCACCCGGACCAACACCCCGCTGATCACGTGGGACGAGACCAACGGCCTGGTCAAGGTCAACCCGATGGCCGACTGGAGCTTTGACCAGCTGGTCCAGTACTCCGAAGACAACATCCTTCCCGTCAACCCCCTCCTGAGCCAGGGCTACCCGTCCATCGGATGCCAGCCCTGCACCCGCAAAGTGGCCCCGGGAGCGGACCCCCGCTCCGGCCGCTGGGCAGGAACCGACAAGACAGAATGCGGACTACACGTATGAGTACCCAAATCACCAACGAGGACCTGGAGTTGTCTGTGCTGGAAACCGACGCTGCTGAGACGCCGACTGCCGCCCAGGGAGTGGCATCGGGCCTGTCGGAGCCGCGCGCTGGGCTGATCGAAGATCAGCCGCGCGGCGAAGGGGCGGGGGCGGCAGTCGGCGTCGAACCCCGCGCACGCCTGTCCAGCCTCGACACCCTCGAATCCGAGGCCATCCATATCATCCGTGAGGTTGTTGCCGAGTTCGAGAAGCCTGCGCTGCTGTTCTCCGGTGGCAAGGACTCCGTGGTGATGCTGCACCTGGCCACCAAGGCGTTCTGGCCGGGCAAGGTTCCGTTCCCGGTGCTGCACGTGGACACCGGCCACAACTTCCCCGAGGTCATCGATTTCCGTGACCGCACGGTGGAACG
Organism: Arthrobacter gyeryongensis; assembly: GCF_039543785.1. Classification (NCBI taxonomy): domain Bacteria; kingdom Bacillati; phylum Actinomycetota; class Actinomycetes; order Micrococcales; family Micrococcaceae; genus Arthrobacter; species Arthrobacter gyeryongensis. The sequence goes on along the minus strand of NZ_BAABKK010000010.1, from coordinate 292,420 downwards.
CCTGGGCCTCAAGCTCGTGGTTGGCTCCGTCCAGGAGTTCATCGACCGTGGCGAACTTGCCGAGCGTGCTGACGGTACCCGCAACCCGCTGCAGACCGTGCCGCTGCTCGATGCAATCCAGCGCAACAAGTTCGACGCCGTCTTCGGCGGCGGCCGCCGCGACGAGGACAAGGCCCGTGCCAAGGAACGCATCCTGAGCCTGCGCGACGAATTCGGCCAGTGGGATCCCCGCAACCAGCGCCCCGAATTGTGGAACCTGTACAACGGCCGCCACACCGTGGGCCAGCACGTCCGCGCGTTCCCCATCAGCAACTGGACCGAGCTGGACGTCTGGCGTTACATCGAACGCGAAGGCATTGAGCTGCCAGTCCTGTACTACGCCCACGAACGCGAGGTTTACGAACGCGATGGCATGTGGCGTGCGGTCGGCGAGGTTTCCATGCCGAAACCCCACGAGGAAGTCACTACGAAGCTCGTCCGCTACCGCACGGTGGGCGACATGTCCTGCACCGGGGCCGTCCTTTCCGATGCCCGCACGGTTGCCGACGTCGTCGTCGAAGTTGCCGCATCCACACTCACCGAACGTGGCGCCACCCGTGCAGATGACCGCATCTCCGAGGCAGCCATGGAAGACCGCAAGAAGGACGGCTACTTCTAATGAGCACTGAGACTTCACTCCTGGAGACCGGCCTGCGCGAATCAACGCTGTTCCGCTTCGCCACGGCTGGATCCGTCGACGACGGCAAGTCCACCTTGGTGGGCCGCCTGCTGCATGATTCCAAGGCGATCCTCGCGGACCAGCTCGACGCCGTCGCCCGCACCTCAGCGGACCGTGGCTTCGGCGGAGCCGGCGCCACCGGCAGCCAGGCGATCGACCTCGCCCTTCTGACCGACGGCCTTCGTGCCGAGCGGGAACAGGGCATCACGATCGATGTCGCCTACCGTTACTTCGCCACCGATCGCCGGAGCTTCATCCTTGCGGACTGCCCCGGCCACGTGCAGTACACCAAGAACACGGTGACGGGCGCGTCCACTGCGGATGCCGTCGTCGTACTCATTGACGCCCGAAAGGGAGTCCTGGAGCAGACCCGCCGCCACCTGTCGGTGCTGCAGTTGCTCCGCGTGGCGCACGTGATCGTCGCCGTGAACAAGATCGACCTCGTGGACTTCAGCGAGTCCGTCTTCCGCGAGATTGAGACAGACGTTCAGAAGGTTGCCCGCGAGCTTGGCTTGGGCAGCGATGGGATTGCCGACGTCGCGGTTATCCCGGTGTCAGCGCTCGACGGCGACAACGTGGTGGACCGCTCGGACCGCACTCCCTGGTACAGCGGCCCGGCCCTTCTCGAGGTCCTTGAAACCCTTCCGGCCGCCGACGAGCTCGAAAGCCACCTGGAGAGCTTCCGCTTCCCGGTCCAGCTGGTCATCCGGCCGCAGGGCGCGCTTGCTCCCGACGCCGTCGCCGCAGGGCTCGACGTCGGAGCGTACCGCGACTACCGCGCCTACGCCGGCCAGATCACGGAAGGAACCGTGAAGCTCGGCGACAAGGTCACCGTCCTGAGCCCGGGCCACGAGCCACGGATCACCACCGTGACAGGGATCGACTTCGCCGGCAGCGAGCTCGCCGAGGCTACTGCTCCGCAATCCGTGGCGATCCGCCTGGCCGATGAAATCGACATCGCCCGCGGTGACACCATTGCCGCGGCAGGGACGGTGCGCGAGAGCTCGGCTGACCTTTACGCGGCGCTGTGCTGGCTTTCGCCGAAACCGCTGCGCGAAGGTGCCAAGGTGCTCGTGAAGCACGGGACCCGTACCGTCCAGGCGCTGGTCCGCAATGTGACGGGCAAGCTGGACCTGGCCACGTTCAACGTCGAGGCCGCCTCCAGCCTTGAGCTGAACGACATCGGCAACGCCCAGCTTCGACTGGCCGCGCCGCTTCCGTTGGAGAACTACCTGCACCACCGCCGCACGGGCGCGTTCCTGGTGATCGACCCCGTGGACGGCAACACCTTGGCCGCCGGCTTGGTGAAGGACCACCCGGGCGACCACGAGGACGAACGTTACGTCATCTGACGTTCTCGATGACTGGAACCGCAGCTTGTTTCCCGAACCCCGCCTTCAAGGTCCGGGATGGGAAACAAGCTGCGGTTTTTTGCGTTGGGGCTAGCCGAATTGTGACGCCGCATGAACGTGCGTGACCCCGGGTTTCCGGGTCATTGAACGGCAAATATGTCAGTCCCTATGGTGAATCCATGACCTCATCGGATTGGTCCTTGCCTGCCCTCCCGGGGCGATGTCGCTGGGCCTGATAAACGCCCTGCCCCTTCACGCACCCCAAGGATCAACATGTCAAAGACCCCAGAACCCACGCCGCCCGCCTCGAACCCGGGAACCGTGCGCATCGTCGCCGGCGAAACCAGCAAGCCCAAGCGCCGCCGCACGCTCGAGATCGGCATCGCCGTCGGACTCGTCCTGCTGATCGGCGCCGGCGCCGCCGTCGCATCGGTTGTGGCGAAGAACAACGAAACCCAAGCCTCGGCGGCAACCACGCCCGCCGCCGAACTCCGGCTCGGCTACTTCGGCAACGTCACCCACGCCCCCGCGCTGGTAGGCGTCAGCAAGGGCATCATCGCCAGCAAGCTGGGCAGCACCAAGCTCACCACCCAGATCTTCAACGCCGGACCGGCCGCGGTCGAGGCCCTGAACGCCGGCGCGATCGACGCCGCGTACCTTGGCCCCAACCCGGCCATCAACTCCTTCGTCCAGAGCAAGGGCGCCTCGATCAGCATCATTGCCGGCGCGGCTTCCGGTGGAGCCCAGTTGGTGGTCAAGCCCGGCATCAACAGCGCCGCGGACCTCAAGGGCAAGACCCTCGCCTCGCCGCAGCTCGGCGGTACCCAGGACGTGGCACTGCGCGCCTGGCTGGGCAAGCAGGGCCTGAAGACCAACCCGAACGGCGGAGGCGACGTCGCCATCAACCCCACCGACAACGCCCAGACCCTCAAGCTCTTCCAGGACGGAAAGCTCGACGGCGCGTGGCTGCCCGAGCCCTGGGCCTCGCGTTTGGTGCTCCAGGCCGGAGGCAAGGTCCTCGTGGATGAGAAGGACCTGTGGGACAAGGGTGCGTTCCCCACCACGATCCTGATCGTGAGCAAGAAGTTCGCCGCCGAACACCCGCAGACCGTGACGGCACTGCTCCAGGGCCACGAAGCCTCGGTCAACTGGCTCAACACGGCGTCGGCCGCCGACAAGGCCACCGCCATCAACGCCGCACTGAAAGCGACCGCGGGAAGCACGCTCCCGGCCGACGTCATCGACCGCTCCCTGAAGAACATCACCTTCACCGTGGACCCGCTCGCGGGAACCTACAAGAAGCTGCTGCAGGACGGCGTCGACGCCGGCATCACCAAACCGGCCGACATCAACGGCATCTTCGACCTCCGCGCCCTCAATAGCGTGACCGGGCAGAAGACCTCGGCCGCAGGACTGGGCCAAGACTGAACCGCCAAGGCCCAACTGACTCGCAGTAATTGTCGTTTTGAAGCCTCATAACGACAACTAATGCGAGTCAGTTGGGAATTCAACAACGAAGCAACAAACGAAGGACGGGACCATGCCAGTCGTACTGGAACACCTGGGTAAACGCTTCGGCGACGGCGCCCCGGTGCTGGACGACGTCAACGCCACCATCCAGCAAGGCGAGTTCGTCGCCCTGCTCGGTGCGTCCGGCTGCGGCAAATCCACCCTGCTGAACATCCTCGCGGGGCTGGACCAGCCGACGTCGGGCGCCCTGGAGGTGCCCAGCGACGGCGCAGCCTTCATGTTCCAGGATTCAGCGCTGTTCCCGTGGCTAACTGCCCGCGGCAACATCGAACTCGCGCTGAAACTCGCCGACAAGTCCGGCAGCCAGAGCAAAGCGTCGCGTGCTGCGCGTGCGGGCGAGCTGTTGGACCTCGTCCATTTGGGTGGCGCGGGGGACAAGCGCCCGCACGAGCTCTCCGGCGGCATGCGGCAACGCGTCGCCCTGGCCCGCGCTTTGGCCCAGGACCGGCAGCTGTTGCTCATGGACGAACCGTTCGCTGCCCTCGACGCCATCACCCGTGACCTTCTGCACGACGAGCTCGAGCGGATCTGGAAGGAAACGGGCCGCACCATCGTGTTCGTGACGCACAACGTGCGCGAAGCCGTCAGGCTCGGCCAGCGGGTCCTGCTGCTGTCCTCCCGTCCGGGACGGGTCGTGGCCGAGTGGAACGTCACCGAGGAACACCGGACCGACGCCGGCCGTGCCGGGGAGCTGACCGGAACCATAACCCGCCGCCTGCGCGAGGAGATCCGCCGCCATGCCAATTGAACAAGAGACCCGGCTTACCGAAGGGGAAACTGCCGAGCAAGCTCCGCAGTCCCGCCACATCACCTCGCCATCCCTGAAGGGAAACCCGGACGAACTCCGTGACCTCGAGGCCGGCCTGGACAAATTGCAGTCCGACGCCCACCGCAAGGCGCGCATCGACTGGACCCGGGTCATCCTCCCTATTGCGGCGCTCCTGGTCCTCGTCCTGGCGTGGCAGTTCTACGTCTCCCTCGGTTTCAAGCGTCGGGACCAGGTTCCCGGACCGCTTGACGTCCTGGGCCAATTCGGTGCCCTTTGGGCCGAGGGCAAGGCCCAGGAAGCCGTCTGGACCTCACTTCAGCGCGGCGTGATCGGCTTCCTCATCAGCGTCGCCGTCGCTACTCCGGTGGGCCTGCTCCTCGCACAGGTGCAGCCGCTGCGCCGTGCCTTCGGCCCGCTCATCTCCGGGCTCCAGGTGCTGCCGTCGGTGGCCTGGGTTCCGGCGGCGATCATCTGGTTCGGGCTCTCGGACGGCACTGTTTACTTCGTCGTCCTCATGGGTGCCATCCCGTCCATCATCAACGGGCTGATTTCCGGCGTCGACCAGATTCCGCCGCAATACCGGAGCGTCGGCAAGGTCCTTGGGGCCTCGCGACTGCAGATGGCCTTGCAGATCGTCCTGCCGGCGGCTCTTCCCGGCTACCTGGGCGGCCTCAAGCAGGGCTGGGCCTTCTCCTGGCGTTCGCTCATGGCCGCCGAAATCATCGCAGTCGGCGGCACCATCGGCTTCGGACTCGGTTCGCTCCTGGACCAGGGCCGCACCTTGTCGGACATGGCCACGGTCATGTCCGCGATCCTGGCGATCCTCTTTGTGGGCATCCTGATCGAGCTTGTCGTGTTCGCCCCGATTGAGCGCCGCCTCCTCCTGCGCCGCGGCCTGCTGGCGGGGAGCACGCGCTAACTGGCGGGCAGCACGCGCCAAGGAATTCCCCGGGCCGCCCCGTGGTTGACGCGGGCATGAAACGAATCGGTTTTCTTTCCTTCGGCCATTGGGGTCCAGTCCAAGGCTCGCGCACTCCTTCGGCCGGCGACGCCTTGCTCCAAGGAATCGACCTAGCGGTTGCGGCGGAGGAACTCGGCATCAACGGCGCCTTCTTCCGGGTGCACCACTTTGCGCGCCAGCAGGCCTCGCCATTCCCTTTGTTGGCGGCCATCGCGGCCCGGACCAGCCGGATCGAGATGGGCACGGGCGTGATCGACATGCGCTACGAAAACCCGCTGTACATGGCAGAAGAAGCCGCGGCCACGGACCTCATCAGCCAAGGCAGGCTCCAATTGGGCATCAGCCGTGGTTCGCCCGAGCCGGCCCTGCACGGCGCCCGGTACTTCGGCTACGCGCCTGCCGAGGGGGAGGACGACTCCGCGATGGCCCGACGCCACACTGCCGTATTCCGGCATGCCATCGCAGGCCATGGAGTGGCCGAAGCCGATCCCTCCTTCATGGGCGGCGGCCGCGGCCTCCTGCCGATCCAGCCGACGTCGCCCGGGCTGCCACGGCGCATCTGGTGGGGCGCAGGCACCCGCAAGACCGCCGTCTGGGCCGCGGAACAAGGCATGAACCTCATGAGCTCCACGCTGCTCACCGAGGACACGGGAGTTCCCTTCGATCAGCTCCAGGCGGAACAGATCAGCATGTTCCGCGAGGCTTGGGCAGCAGCCGGACACGGTTTTGAGCCGCGCGTTTCAGTCAGCCGCAGCATCATTCCCGTGGTTGACGCCGAGGACGAACACTATTTCGGGCTCCGTGCGCAGGTGGAGAACCGGGACCAAGTGGGCATGCTCGACGGTGCCTTGTCGCGCTTCGGCAAGAGCTACGTCGGCCCACCCGATGCCTTGGCCGAGGAACTCGCGCAGGATGCCGCGGTACAGGCTGCTGACACGGTGCTCGTCACAGTGCCCAACCAACTCGGGGTGGAATACAACGTCAAGCTGCTGCGCAACATCGCCAAATACGTGGCTCCGGCGATCGGCTGGGAGGCGCCCAGCGCTTAGGCGTAATGTGACGCAGGGTTACCTAGCGTGAACTGGTGTTTCCGGACCTTTGAAGCATGTTACGGCCCGGCCCTACAGTTTTTTCATGGCAATACAGGACATCTACCCCACAGCCCTGCGGCTGCTTGGCCGCCCGGTGCTGGTGGTGGGCGGCGGACCCGTGGCTGCTCGACGCGCCAAGGGACTGCTCGACGCCGGCGCCCGGGTGACCGTGGTGGCGCCGCTTGCCTCTGACGCGCTCCGCGAAGTCGCCGCCTCCGGGCTGCTCACCTGGGAGCCGCGCACTTACCTTTCCTCCGACGTCGACGGCGTGTGGTTCGTCCAGACGGCAACCGGCGTTGCCGCTGTGGACGCCCAGGTAGCCGCCGACGCCGAGGCGCAGCGCATCTGGTGCGTCAATGCCTCGGACCACGAAGCCTCGGCTGCCTGGACCCCCGCCGTCGCCGTTGTGGACGACGTCAAAATCGCCATCAACGCCGGGGGAGACCCCCGCCGTGCCATGGCGTTGCGCGACGCAGTTGCCACCGCGCTTGAGGCGGGAGACCTGCCGCTCCGCCGTCGTCGTGCCTCGACCGGAAGCGTCGCCCTCGTGGGTGGCGGGCCCGGTGACTCTGGCCTCATCACCGTTCGCGGCCGTCGCCTGCTGGGCCAGGCCGACGTCGTCGTCGCGGACCGCCTCGGGCCGCGTGACTTGTTGCAGGAACTCGCTCCGGACGTCCGCGTGATCGAAGTCGGGAAGACTCCCGGCCGCCACCCCGTGCCGCAACTGGAGATCAACCGGATCCTGGTGGAGGAAGCCCTGGCCGGCCACCGCGTGGTCCGACTCAAAGGCGGCGACCCCTACGTCCTGGGCCGCGGAGGCGAGGAAGCCGAATTCTGCCGGCAGAACGGCGTCGAGGTAGAAGTGGTTCCCGGTGTCACGTCGGCGATCTCCGTACCGGCGGCAGCAGGCATTCCCGTGACGCACCGCGGACTCGCGAAGGGCTTCAGCGTGGTGACAGGCCACGAGGAACTGTCCGAAGTCCCGGCGCGGCCTGACCACACCGTGATCCTGCTCATGGGCGTCGCCAAACTCCGCGAATCCGCCGCCGCCCTCGCGGAATCCGGAATGCCCTTGGACACGCCAGTAGGTATCGTAGAGAACGGCTACATGCCCGATCAGCGCGTCACGATCGGCACTTTGGCAACGATTGCAGACCAAGCCGAGGCCACCGGCGTCGCAAATCCCGCAGTGATTGTGATCGGCGATGTCGTCCGTGTCAGCCCGTTTGCCCCCGAACATTTCAAGACCGCTGACTACAGCACCCTGACCCCCAATAAGCCCCGCGTCGTTACCCCTTAGCCCCGAAGCACACTGAAAAGGAACACAGCCGTGTCATCTAGCACCACCGTAGGAACCGCCGCACGTCCGCTGCGCGTCGCCGTCGTCGGCTCCGGCCCGGCCGGCGTCTACGCAGCTGACATCCTGACCAAGAGCGAGGCTGTCAAGAGCGGCGAGCTGATGGTCAGCATCGACCTCTTCGACCGCTACCCGGCCCCCTACGGGCTGATCCGCTACGGCGTTGCCCCGGACCACCCCCGCATCAAGGGCATCGTGAACGCCCTGCACAAGGTCCTGGACCGCGGCGACATCCGCTTCTTCGGCAACGTCGACTACGGCACGGACATCTCCATCGAAGACCTGCGCACCCACTACGACGCCGTCATCTTCGCCACCGGCGCCATCAAGGACGCGGACCTCAACATCCCGGGCATCGAGCTGGAAGGCTCCTTCGGCGGCGCCGACTTCGTCTCCTGGTACGACGGCCACCCCGACGTTTCCCGCGAATGGCCGCTCGACGCCACCTCCGTGGCCGTGCTCGGCAACGGCAACGTGGCACTCGACGTTGCCCGGGTCCTCTCCAAGCACGCCGACGACCTGCTGGTCACGGAGATTCCGGACAACGTCTACGCCGGACTCAAGGCTTCCCCGGTCACAGACGTGCACGTCTTCGGCCGTCGCGGTCCGGCCCAGGTGAAGTTCACCCCGCTGGAGCTCCGCGAACTGTCCCACTCCAAGGACGTGGACATCATCCTCTACGCCGAGGACTTCGAGTTCGACGAAGAGTCGGACCGCCAGATCCAGACGAACAACCAGACCAAGACCATGGTGGGCACCCTCACCAACTGGATCGCCGAGCAGCCCGAGGACCTCTCCGAGCTCAAGGCCTCCCGCCGGCTGCACTTGCACTTCCTGCACAGCCCGCTGGAGATTGTGGATTCCGCAGAGACCCCCGGCAAGGTTGCCGCGATCAAGTTCGAGCGCACCGAGCTGGACGGCACCGGCAACGCGCGCGGTACCGGCGAGATCGTGGACTACCCGGTCCAGGCCGTATACCGCGCGATCGGCTACTTCGGTTCCGCCCTGCCGGACGTCGAGTTCGACCACCGGCGCGGGGTCGTCGCGAACGACGGCGGCCGCGTGCTTGACGCTTCCGGCGAGCACGTTCCTGGCTTGTACGCCACGGGTTGGATCAAACGCGGCCCCGTCGGCCTGATCGGCCACACCAAGGGTGACGCCCTGGAGACGGTCACCTACCTCCTCGAAGACCGCGAAAACCTGCCGGTCGCCGCAGTTCCCGAGGCGGACGCCGTCGTCGAGCTCCTGGACGCCCGCGGCGTGAAGTTCACCAGCTGGGAAGGCTGGCTGGCACTGGACGCGCACGAGCTTGCCCTTGGCGCCGCCGCTTCCGGGGCCGGCACTTCGCACGGCGTTGAGGTCAAGCGCGAACGCATCAAGGTTGTACCGCGTGAGGACATGGTGGACATTTCCCGCGACGGCGTGGCGGCACAGGTCTAAATCTCCAACGCGGGGTCACTTAGCGCCCATCCGGAGCATCGGAATGGGCGCTAAGTGACCCCGCGTTGCGTGTTTTCGGGGCTAGACTCTCCGCATGGACGTCGTCGTCGTCGAAACGACCCCGCTGGGGGACCGCAGCTACCTCGTTCATGACGGCAGGTCGGCGCTCGTGATCGACCCCCAGCGTGATACCGACCGCGTCGAAACGGCAGCGCGTGCTGCGGGAGTGGCGATCACGCATGTCGCTGAGACCCACCTCCACAACGACTACCTCACGGGCGGCCGCATCCTTGCCCGTGACCATCACGCCCGCTACTTGGTGAATGCGGCGGACAACGTGGCGTTTGAGCGTGAGCCCGTTGTCCCGGGGGAGACCTTCAAGGTAGGCAGACTTTCGGTCAAAGCCATAGCGACCCCCGGGCACACGCACACGCACCTGGCCTATGTCGTTTCGGACCCTGACGCCGGCACTGGCGTCCGGCAAGCCGTGTTCTCTGGTGGCAGCCTGCTTTACGGTTCTGTGGGCCGGACTGATTTGATTACCGCGGAGGACACCGCCGGGCTGGCCCATGACCAGTACGCCTCGGTCCGGCGGCTCGTGGCTGAGGCAGCCCCGGACGCGATCCTGTACCCCACCCATGGCTTTGGTTCGTTCTGCTCCATTGGTCCCGCGAGCAGGATCCCCGCATCGACGATCGGGGAGCAGGCCGCCACCAATCATGCGCTCACCGACCCGGACGAAGACCACTTTGTCAGGCACCTCCTGGCGAATATCACGGCCTATCCGAGCTACTACGCGCACATGAGCCCGCTCAACGCCCTGGGCCCGGGCCCAGCGATGCTCGACGTGCCGGAATCTCTGGAATCCGCGGAACTGGAGCGCAGGCTCGAGGCAGGGGAGTGGGTGGTGGACCTGCGCAACCGGGTCGCGTTCGCGGCGAGCCACCTGCGCGGCAGCGTGGCCTTTGAATATGGGACAGGATCGAGCTTCACAAGCTACCTCGGTTGGGTCCTGCCATGGAATCAGCCGCTGACCCTGCTGGGCGACCGTGACGACGTCGAAAAGGCCATCCGCGATCTCGCAAGGATCGGATTCGACTCCCCGGATGCCGCCGTCGGCGAGGATATTGGGGCTCTGGCGCCAGGCGCTTCTTTGGCGCAGTACCCGGTCACGGACTGGTTGGGGCTGGTGCGGGACCGGGCACCGGGCGAAACAGTGCTGGACGTGCGCCGTACCGAGGAATTTACCGCCTCCCATGTGTCCAAGGCAGTGAATGTTCCGTTGCATGAGCTTTTGCTCCGACTGGACGAACTGCCGGACTCCAGGATCTGGGTGCATTGCACCTCCGGCTACCGGGCCAGCGTCGCCGCAAGCCTGCTGCATCGTGCCGGCCGTGACGTGGTGCTCATCGACGCGCTCTTCCGCGAGGCGGCGGATGCCGGCGTCGAGCTGACGGGCGCCGCTCCCGCATAGGTGAGCGGGCGTCGGGGGGAAACCGGTCATAGGTGAGCGGGCGTTGGTCAAAACCCGGTCATAGGTGAGCGGGCGTTGGTCAAAACCCGGTCATAGGTGAGCGGGCGTTGGTCAAAACCCGGTCATAGGTGAGCGGGCGTCATTTGTTGATCCATTCCGCGGCGAAGTCCAGGTTGCGGTAGACGCTCGCGACGGCGGCGGCCTCGTCGCGTGCTTCGATGGCGTCGGCGAGCTCGTCGTGACCTTCGTGCGGGATGCCGTTGAAGCCGGCCTTGCGTTGCTGGCGCAGGAGATCGTCGTGGAAGACCCCGCCGAAGGACACATACAACTGGTGCAGCAACGGGTTGCCCGAAGCCAGCGCCACCCGTTCGTGGAAATCCCAATCGGCTCGGGCCCAGGCAGGGTAGTCGGCGGCGAGCCACGCGTCGTGGCGTAGTTGGAGAAGGGCCCGCATGGCGGCGATGTCCTCGGCCGTGGCATGCTTCGTGGCCAGCCGGGCGGCCTGGGTGTCGAGCCCCACCCGGACCTCGACTACGTGCTCCTGCGTATGTTCCTTGTACATGCGTTGGGCTGCGCCGGAGATTTCGCTCGTGGCCCGGACATAGGTGCCGTCACCGCGGCGGACCTCCAACATGCCGCTGTGCGCCAAGGCTTTGATGGCTTCGCGGAGTGTTCCGCGCGAGACTCCGAGCGAGGCCATGAGTTCCGGCTCGGCCGGAATCTTCTCCTGCAGCGGCCACTCTCCGGACTGGATCATGCCGCGCAGTTGCCTGGTGACTTCCTCGGCCAAGGCGGGCCGGTGCGAAGGTGTCAGGCTCATGCCACGGGCCTTGGCCCGGCCTTGATCGGCGTGCGTTTGCTGGTCAGCTGGTGGCAAGTCACCATGAGGGCCAGGGCCACCGCGGCAAGGAGCGCCAGGGGGAGGGTCCAAGCTCCGGTGGCACTGTGGAGCAGACCCATGCCGAACGGTCCCAACGCCGCGATCAAGTACCCCACGGACTGGGCGACAGTGGACATGGCGGTGGTCTCCGCCGTCGTACGCCCGCTGCGGCTGATGATCACCAGGACCAGGGGGAAGATGCCCAGGCCGAAACCGAACATTACGGCGGGAACCGAGGCGAACGACGTCGGGAGCAACAGCATTGCCGGGATTGCCAGAAGGGTGGTCCCGCTGCCGAGGAACAGGGCAGGCCGCATCATGCCGGGCCGCGAGCCGATGGCCAGGAGGATCATGCCGGCAGCGACGGATACCAGCTGCATGAGGCCGAACTGCAGGCCGCTCTCGGAGGCGCTGAGTCCTTGGGTTGTCAGGATGTAGGCAAACCAACTCATCACGGCATACGCCAGGAGGGCCTGCAACGTGAAGATGGAAGTGATGAGGAATCCAAGGCGTGTGCGCAGGAGCGGCCACATGGATACGTGCTCCTGGTTGGCCTTCCGTGAAGTGCGATGGGTGTGGAGGACCATCGGGAGGAAGCCAAGAAGTGCGGCGACGCCAAGGAGTCCCCAGGCCGCCAGGCCCATCGACGGCGAGCCCAGTTGCTGCGCCAAGGGCACGCTGACCGCTGCCGCGAAGGTGGCACCCGCGGACATCGTGAACGTGTAGAGGCCGGTCATCATGGAGGTCTTGCTTGCATAGTGCTCGCGGATGTACGACGGCATGGCCACGTTGCACACCGCCAGGCCGGACATCGCCAGCACTGTTCCGGCGAGGAGGGCGCCGGTTGCGGGGACGCTGCGGACCAGGAGCCCGGCAGCCAGCATGGCCAGCGCCACGAGGATCGACTTCTCGACGCCAATCCGGCGAGATAGCCACGAGGTGCCCAACCCTGCGACGGCGAAGCACAGCAAGGGGATGGACGGAAGAATCGACGCGACAAGCGCCCCGTAGCCGAGGAATGCCTGCAAATCGTGGAACAGCGCCGCGGCGCTCGTGATGCCGGCGCGCAGGTTAAGGCCGATCAAGATGACCGCGATGATCCCGACGACGGCGACCGCCCGGGATTTCGGCGCCACCGTACCGCCGCCGGTGGGCACAGTTGTTGCTTCCGTTGCGTGGGGAGTCGGGTGAGTTGAGGCCATGCTTAAAGGTTAGACGTTTGATGTTTGGCGCGGGAAGTTTTGTGGTGGAAATCTCCCGGTTGAAGTCCGGGCGCTGGTAGTCTCGCAACTGTTGCTGGCCAGGAACACGGTTCTGGGCAGGTTATGAACATTTTTTGGGGGAAGAATGCAGAACTGGCCCTTTACTGTCGTGCTCGCTGCCGTCGGAATTTTTACTCTTGGCGCTTGCGGCGCGCCGTCGTCAGCATCACCTTCGAGCGCCGCTGCACCACCTTCAGCGCCCGCGACGACTCCTTCGCCGCCGTTGCCCGCGCCGAGCGTATCCGCGCCCGACTCTCTCGTCACTGATGCGCTGAAGAATGTGCAATGTGCGGCCGACGCTCACGGCACCTGGTCTTTCTCCGGGACGCTGCACAACACCGGAACGGCGTCCGTGAAGTACACGATCGCGATCGCCGTGGGAACGACAAGCAGCGTGGCCGGGCACGCGATGATCGAGAAGGAAGTCGCTGCCGGCGCCAGCACGGAAGTCCGCGCAGCAGAAGTCGCCCAGGCGGCACCTGCCGGCTCCACGTGTGATGCGGTGGTCTCAAAGTGACCGGAAACAGTGCCACACGGGCTATCCGTGCCTTAGCAACGTTTGTCCTGACCGCCGTTGTCGCGGCCGGGCTCGCGCCCACGGCGGCAACCGCCGTCGCTCTCCCGGCAGTGGAGTCTCCGACGCCGTCTCCCGCCGTCTCCACGTCTCCGGCACCTTCGGAGACGCCCGCCCCTCAGCCGAGCAATGGCACGGCCCCGACCCAGGAACCGACGGGGATGCCAGCGACGACGGCTCCAACAGCGCCCTCCTCGGTGCCCGCGCCCGCTCCGACCCGGGACGTAGCGCCCGCGGCCCCGCCGAACCTCGCTCCGACCGCCGTCGACATCGTTCCTACAGGAGCGATCGGGGCCAAATGGCAGCTATTGGGTGGTGCGGCGGGACCTTTGGGGGCCGCTACAGCGGATGAATCGTGCGACCAGGATCTCCTTTGCGTTCAGTTGTTTGCCGGCGGACGCATCTATTCCACGGCGCTCACTGGTGCTAACGCCGTGCTGCTCACGGCAGGAAAGACGGGGCCCCAGTGGCACGAAAGCGGACAGCTTTCCGCGTTCGGATATCCCCTCGGCGAGGAAAAATGCGATAGCAATGGCTGCTATCAGAAGTTCTCCAGTGGTTTGGATATCACCTGGAGCGCTGTCGGCGGTCCTCAGACTGTCTGGACCAAGGGTGGCATCGGCGACTCCCTGTTCCGCTTGTATGGTGGCTACGCCCAAGCGGGGTACCCCACGAGCCCGGAACTATGCGATCTGGTGAACTCCGGATGCCAGCAGAGCTTCGGGAATCTGAGAATTCTGTGGAGCTCGGCGTCGGGAGCGGCCGGAGTGTGGACACCAGGGGCTATTGGCGCAGCGTATGCTGCGGCCGGAGCTGAATCTGGCTGGCTGGGCTATCCGACAACCCGCGAGACCTGCGGACTCAAGGCCAGTGGCTGTTACCAGATGTATCAGCACGGGGCCGTCATCTGGTCACCGGCCAGCGGGGCACGGACAAGCCACGGCGGCATTCGCTCTGCGTGGGCCAGTGCGGGCTTCGAAAACGGACGGTTTGGCTATCCCGTTTCCGACGAAATCTGCGGCCAGCCAGCATCCGGTTGCCTTCAGCAGTTCCAAAGCGGCGTCATCTACTGGTCGCCGCAGACCGGGGCGAATGGCGTCAACGGCGGCATCCGTGCCCAGTACGACAACATGGGCGGACTAACAGGCGGCTATCTTGGCTATCCCTTGGGGGGCGAGGTGTGCGGCCAGCGCGACGGCGGGTGCTACGAGTGGTTTCAAGGCGGTCTCATCTTCTGGTCGCCGGCCACGGGGGCACAACCTGTTCGGGGAGCCATCAAAGCCAAGTACGAACAAATGGGCTGGCATCTGAGTTACCTCGGCTATCCGGCGACGCCTGAGACGTGCGTCAACGGTGAATGTGTCCAAGCTTTCCAGGGCGGGTTCCTGACGTGGACGCCGGCCGCTACCCGCGACTACAGGCAAAGTGAGTGCACGGGGTTGAACGACGGCCGAGTGAAATACTCCTCTGGCAACGCCAACCACGTGACCTTGGTATATACCGCCGCCTATGGGCAGTCCTTCGCCGGAGTTGCGTACTGCAAGCGGGTGGCAGGAATGTACGTGGCGGAGTGGACCACGAGCGGTTTTGTGGGCGCCAGTGGGTTCAAGCCACCCGGAGTTCCCTCGGGTCCTACACGCTACAACTACTCGCCCACCGGCTCGTTCTCCGTCACGGAGGCCTTCGGCTTGGGTAATCCGGGGACGGCCCTTCCGTACCGCACGCTGAACCCCGGTTCGCGCTGGGGTGGAAATCCATGGACCGGGAGCTACAACACGTACTTCGAATCCAGCTCGTGGGTGGGTTATGACGAGAACATGTGGTATTTCGCTACGCGCCCGCAGCATGATTACCGGCAAGGGGCCGTCATCAACTACAACCGTCCCCCTGATTCTCCGATCGTCCAAGACGCCGGATTTGCCATCTTCCTGCACGAAAACAAAGTGCCTACCGCCGGGTGCATCTCGCTGGACGATTGGGCAGTTGTGGACTTCCTGCAAAAGTCGACCCCTGGGGACAGGATCATCATGGGTGTCGCCGCCGACATCTTCCGCTAGGCCCCGTCGCGGTGGGGACTAGTTGGGCCGGCCGGCCGCGAAGAACCCTCAGCGCGGGTTGCGCGCTCCCAGCCGTTGTACCGCCAGGGCAAGCCACAACTGCACCCGGTCCGGAGTCTGGGCAGGGTCGTAGCCGGTGAGGTCCGTGATTTGCGCCAAGCGGTAGCGGACCGTATTGCGGTGCAGGGTCAGGGCTTCTGCGACGGCGGCCACCGAACCATTGTGGTTGAGGTAGCTTTCCAGGGTCGAAACG
Source organism: Arthrobacter gyeryongensis (assembly GCF_039543785.1). Taxonomy (NCBI): domain Bacteria; kingdom Bacillati; phylum Actinomycetota; class Actinomycetes; order Micrococcales; family Micrococcaceae; genus Arthrobacter; species Arthrobacter gyeryongensis. Next base: position 276,702 of record NZ_BAABKK010000010.1, on the reverse strand, counting down.
AGCTCCGAGCCGTGCGTGGCGTCGAACTTGCGCAGGGGGGTGAGGGCCTCACTGGCCATATCGGCCAACGGCACATCCTCGCTCGCGAGCAACAGCGAGGTCAGGCTGAGCCGCTCTGGTTCGTTGACGGGCAGGCCGTGGGCCACGGCGTCGCGCGCTTCGAAGTAACTCCAGCGAACGCCGTTCGGCTTGGTGTACGCGCCGCCGATCCCGATCACCGCATGGATCCCCGCTTCCAGAAGGTGATCACTGAGGTCCTTCGCGAGCGCGCTCGCGGAACTGCCGTCGTCGGGCACTACCGTCACCAGGTCCTTCCCGACGACGGCGGTCACCCCGCCGTCGAGCGACTGCGGCAGTGAGGTGCTGCCGAGTTGTTTGTGGTGGGCTGCGGAGACCACCAGCAGCACCACGTTCTTGCGCGTGCTGTTGATTCCGACGCCAGCCAGGCGGCGGGCGCCCTCCACCGTGTCCAGCGTTCCGTGGATGACGTCGTCCAGCACCTGGCCCGCCAAGGCCCGCTGGCTCTGGCGCTGCTTGACCATGTTGTTGAGTTCCACGCTGATTAGGTTTTGCGCATAACTGACAATCCCGGTGTCGCCGAAGGGCTGCTTGATCCATAGGGTGCAGGCGTCGCGGCGGCCTGTCGGGATGGGGAAGGAGGCCCAGTCGTCAGCCGTCGGTGCGGGGTTGCCGGCCACGCTGTTGTAGAGCTGGGCGCTGAACTGCGTGAGCGCGATGTCGGTCCGGAGCATGCTGCCCAACTGCTTGAGCAGTTCGCCGAGTCCGCCACCGGTCAGCAAGGCCCGGGCCAGGATCTGGTGGCCGGCGATGAGGCGCTCCAGCTTCGAGTAGTGGTCAGCGGATTGGGAATCGGCCACGAGTTTGCCGATTGCGATGAAAGGGGTCTCGTACGGGACTTCGACGAGGGGCAGGCCCCAGCGGTTCGCTTCCGCAATGAGGGCAGGGGGCACGGCCTCGTGGGTCAGCCCGGTGCCGAAGCCGATGCCGACGGCTCCCGCGCGCTGGACCTGGCGCACGAAGCGGCGCTGTTCCGCGGCTCCGTTGAGCCTGAGGCCAGTGGTCAGGATCAGCTCGCCGCCGTTGAGGAAGCGTTGGGGATCCTCCTGCTCGGTCACGGCCACCCAACGGATATCTTCGTTCCAGGTGGTTTCCGCGAGGCCGGCTTTACGGAGCCGAAGAGAGGGGACGCCGACGAGCGCGGCGAGTGACATTGCCATGCCAAAAAGGATATCCCGGCACTGGTCATTCGCACTAAGTCTGGGTGGTCGGGGTGTGCACCTGACTATTCCGCGCCGCGGGGTGCTGGCATAGGCTCGGAGCAGCTGCAACCAATGCCTAGACACCGAAAGAGGTTGTACACCGTGGTCCAAACCTTGCAGAACTTCATCAACGGCGAGTTCGTCACGCCGGCAGGCACCGAACTGCTCGACATCGTGAACCCCACCAACGGGGAGGTTGTCGCCCAGGCGCCTATTTCCACGGCGGCCGACGTCGATGCGGCCATGAACGCGGCGAAGGAAGCCTTCAAGTCCTGGAAGCATGTCACGCCCGGCCAGCGCCAGCTCATGCTGCTCAAGCTCGCTGATGCCATCGAGGCCAACAGCGACGAGCTCGTTGAGGCACAGCACCGCAACACCGGCCAGGTCCGCGCCCTCATTGCATCCGAGGAAGTTGCCGCTGGTGCAGACCAGCTCCGCTTCTTCGCCGGGGCCGCGCGCATCATGGAAGGCAAGTCCGCAGGCGAGTACTTCGAGGGCCACACCTCGTACGTCCGCCGCGAACCGATCGGCGTCGTGGCCCAGGTTGCACCGTGGAATTACCCCTTCCTCATGGGCATCTGGAAGATCGGCCCCGCCCTCGCAGCAGGCAACACCGTTGTTCTCAAGCCCTCCGATACCACGCCGGAATCCACCTTGGTCCTGGCCCGCTTGGCGGGGGAGATCTTCCCGGCCGGCGTTCTCAACGTGGTCCTCGGCAACGCGGCCACCGGCTCGATGATGGTCGAGCACAAGGTCCCTGGCCTGGTCTCGATCACCGGTTCCGTACGTGCCGGCATTGCCGTCGCGAGTGGGGCGGCGAAGGGACTCAAGCGCGCCCACCTGGAGCTCGGCGGCAAAGCCCCGGCCATCGTCTTCAAGGATGCCGACATCAAGAAGAGCGCCGCGGCCATCGCCGAATTCGCCTTCTTCAACGCCGGCCAGGACTGCACGGCCATCACCCGTGTGCTGATCGAGGACTCCATCCACGACGACATGGTTGCCGCCATGGTGGAGCACACCAAGACGCTGCACACCGGTTCGCAGAACGACGAGGAAAACTACTTCGGCCCGCTCAACAACGTGAACCACTTCAACGCCGTGAACTCGGTGGTGGAGCACCTGCCGGCCAACTGCAAGATCGAAACCGGCGGTCACCGCGCCGGTGACAAGGGCTTCTTCTTCGAGCCCACCATCATCACCGGCGCCAAGCAGAGCGACGACGTCGTCCAGAAGGAAACCTTCGGACCCGTCATCACTGTCCAGAAGTTCACCACCGAAGCCGAGGCACTCGAGCTGGCCAACGACGTCGAATACGCCCTGGCATCCAGTGTCTGGACCACGGACCACGGCACCGCCATGCGGATGAGCCGCGACCTGGACTTCGGTGCGGTCTGGATCAACACTCACATCCTGCTGACCGCTGAGATGCCCCACGGCGGCTTCAAGCAGTCCGGTTACGGCAAGGACCTGTCCATGTACGGCGTCGAGGACTACACGCGCATCAAGCACGTCATGTCCGCCCTTGATGCCTAACTCAGGCGTATGACGCCCGACGCCCAAACACGGCAAGCATAAGAAAGAAAGAACCATCATGACCGCAACAGCACATGAAATCACCTACCGCCTGGACCAGAAGCGCAGCATCAACGGCGCCTTCCCCGGCCCCAAGTCGCAGGCCCTGGACGAGCGCCGCGCGGCCGTCGTCGCTGCCGGTGTGTCCTCAGGCGTGCCCGTTTACGTTGAGGACGCCGACGGCGGCATCATCCGCGACGTCGACGGCAACTCTTTCATCGACCTCGGCTCGGGCATTGCGGTGACCAGCGTGGGCGCTTCGGATCCCGCCGTCGTCGCCGCCGTCCAGGACGCTGCAGCGCACTTCACGCACACCTGTTTCATGGTCACGCCTTATGAGGGCTACGTCGCCGTCGCCGAGCAGCTGAACCGCCTCACCCCGGGCGACCACGAGAAGCGCACCGTGCTTTTCAACTCCGGCGCCGAAGCAGTGGAGAACGCCGTCAAGGTGGCACGCCTGGCAACCGGCCGTGACGCCGTCGTCGCCTTCGACCACGCCTACCACGGCCGCACCAACCTGACCATGGCGCTCACCGCCAAGGCCATGCCGTACAAGGCTGGCCCTGCCGGTGGCTTTGGCCCGTTCGCGCCCGAGGTCTACCGCATGCCGATGAGCTACCCGTTCCGCGAGGAAAACCCGGAGATCACCGGTGCCGAGGCCGCCAAGCGCGCCATCACCATGATCGAGAAGCAGATCGGCGGCGAGCAGGTTGCCGCGATCATCATCGAGCCGATCCAGGGCGAGGGCGGCTTCATTGTCCCGGCCGAAGGCTTCCTGCCGGCTCTGTCCGCATGGGCCAAGGACAAGGGCATCGTCTTCATTGCGGACGAGGTCCAGTCCGGTTTCTGCCGCACGGGTGAATGGTTCGCCGTCAACCACGAGGGTGTTGTCCCGGACATCATCACCATGGCCAAGGGCATTGCCGGCGGCCTCCCGCTGTCCGCGATCACCGGCCGCGCAGACCTGCTCGACGCCGTCCACCCGGGCGGCCTCGGCGGCACCTACGGTGGCAACCCGGTGGCTTGTGCTGCAGCTCTTGCTGCCATCGGCACCATGGAAAAGCACGACCTCAACGCCCGCGCGCGCCACATCGAGGACGTCGCACTCGGCCGTTTGCGTGAGTTGGCCGCTGATCCTTCTGCAGGTGGTGTCATCGGCGACGTCCGTGGGCGCGGTGCGATGCTGGCGATCGAACTGGTCCAGGCCGGTTCCAAGGAACCGAACGCGGAACTGACCAAGGCTGTTGCCGCCGCGTGCCTCCAGGAAGGCGTCATCATCCTGACCTGCGGTACCTACGGCAATGTGATCCGTCTGCTGCCGCCGCTGGTCATCAGCGACGAACTGCTCCTGGACGGCCTCGAGGTCCTGGCAGCGGCCATCAAGGCCAACGCTTAGCCACAGCCTCCAGGTGGACATGCCCACCTCTACGCGCCAAGGATGGACATAGTGTGACTATGTCCATCCTTGGCGTTTAACAGGGGGCATGTCCCCCGTGGGTGCAGGCGCGGGAAGCTGCTTAGGCCGCGCTGAGCCGTGCGCTTTTCCTGATGACCGAGTTCTTGCGTGCCGTACGCAGCATGTCGAGGGTCAGGAGCAGCAACGCCAGCCACACGATTCCAAAGCCCACCCAGCGGTCCGGTGTCATGGTCTCGTGAAGGACCGCCAAAGCCACGATGAACTGGAGGACAGGCGCGAAGTATTGCAGGAGGCCGATGGTGGTCATGGGCAGGCGGCGCGCGGAGGCGCCGAAGAACAGGAGCGGCACGGCGGTGATGATGCCCGAAGCGGCCAGCAGCCAGAAGTGGCCCGGGCCGTTGCTGCCCAGAGTCCCGGCACCCGTGAGACCGAGAACAATCATGGTGGCGCCGGCGATAGGAGCGAGGACCACGGTTTCCACAGTTAGGCTCGTGATGGCGTTGACCTTTGGCCCTACGCGTTTCTTCACGAAGCCGTAGAGTCCAAAGCTGAACGCCAGGACCAAAGCGATCCACGGCAGCTTGCCATAGGAAACCGTCAAAACGCCGACGGCGATGAAGCCGATCACGACGGCGGCCCACTGGAGCGGGCGAAGCGTTTCCTTCAGGACGAACACCCCAAGGAGCACAGACACGAGTGGGTTGATGAAGTAGCCGAGCGAAGCTTCGACCGCGTGCCCGGTGGTGACGCCGAAGGTGTAGGTCAGCCAGTTGACGGCGATCAGCCCGGCGGCTATCGCGAGCGGTCCAAGGACGGCCCGGTCCCTGAATGCATTGCCGAGGAGGCGCCATGTCCGGGTGATGGTGATGAGCAGGGCGCAGAAAATGAGCGACCACACCACTCGGTTGGCGACGATTTCCACGGCTCCGGCGGGTTGCAACACTACGAAGTAGAGCGGGAGCAGCCCCCACAGACCGTACGCCCCGATACCGAACACGACACCCGCCGTCGTCTCCTTCTTTGCCATGGCAGCGGCGGCAGATGCTGCAGCGGAAGCATTCGGCGCGGTGGTGGCGGACTGGGCAGGCACGGTTTGCTCGGGCGTAGGCACAAAGTCAACAACATCACATTTTGCGAGGGTATTCCTGACCGTACGGCCGGAAAGTTAGTGTGAGCTTCCTCGCCCAGTTGTGTCACCTCCCGCCACGTACTGACACTCCGGCCACAAGTGAGAACTAGAATTGGAAACTGCGCGCCCCACCACGCGGGGCGGATTCCTGTCTCAGAAGGGTTCACGGTGTCCAACTCGGCCGAAACCACCTCAAAACGTCCACTGCGCGTCGCTATTGTCGGCGCAGGACCGGCCGGCGTGTACGCCGCGGATATCCTGACCAAATCGAACGAGGTCAAGGACGGCGACGTCGAGGTCAGTATTGACCTTTTCGAGGCATACCCTGCGCCGTACGGCCTGATCCGCTATGGCGTGGCGCCGGACCACCCCCGCATCAAGGGCATCGTCAACGCGCTCCACAAGGTCTTGGACCGCGGAGACATCCGCTTCCTCGGCAACGTGACGTACGGCCGCGACCTCACGCTGCATGACTTCCGCTCCTTCTACGACGCGGTGATCTTCTCTACCGGCGCCATCAAGGACGCTGACCTGAACATCCCGGGCATCGAGCTGGAGGGCTCCTTCGGCGGAGCTGACTTCGTCTCCTGGTATGACGGACACCCCGACGTGCCCCGTGAATGGCCGCTGGATGCCAAGGAAGTAGCGGTCATCGGCAACGGCAACGTCGCGCTCGACGTGGCCCGCATGCTCTCCAAGCACGCAGATGACCTCCTGGTGACCGAAATCCCGGACAACGTCTATGCCGCCCTCAAAGCCTCCCCGGTCACCGACGTCCACGTCTTCGGACGCCGCGGCCCCGCCCAGATCAAGTTCACTCCGCTGGAACTGCGCGAGCTCTCGCACTCCAACGACGTCGACATTGTGCTGTACCCGGAAGACTTCGAGTTTGACGAAGCCTCAGACGAGGCCATCCGCAGCAACAACCAGATCAAGACCATGGTCAACACGCTGACCAACTGGCTCGTCGAGGAACACGCCGAAGCCGAGCGGCCCTCGTCCCGCCGCCTGCACCTCCATTTCCTGCACAGCCCGGTGGAGATCGTTTCCGAGGACGGCTCCGGGAAAGTCTCCAGCATCAAGTTCGAGCGCATGCAGCTGGACGGCACGGGCAACGTCAAAGGCACCGGCGAGTTCGTGGACTATCCGATCCAGGCCGTCTACCGCGCCATCGGCTACCACGGTTCGCCGCTGGACGAGCTTGAGTACGACGCCCGCCGCGGCGTCATTCCGAACGACGGCGGACGGGTGCTGGGCGCCGACGGCAAGCCGGTACCCGGCATCTACGCCACTGGCTGGATCAAGCGCGGGCCCGTCGGCCTGATCGGGCACACCAAGGGCGACGCGCTGGAGACCATCGGCTGCCTACTGGAGGACCGCCTCACGCTGCCCCCGGCAGAAAACCCGGACCCGCAAGCCATCATCAACCTCCTGGAAGAGCGGGGCATCGAGTACACCACCTGGGAAGGCTGGAACAAGCTCGATGCGCACGAAGTAGCCCTCGGCGCCGAATGGACCGCCGAAAACCCGGACGCCGGCGTCGTACGCGAACGCATCAAGGTGGTTCCGCGCGAGGACATGATCGAGATCTCGCGCGGCTAACGGCTCTCCGGACTTTAGGTCAGCCGGGCGATGCTCCGGCGGATCGGGCGCGGCGCGGTGCCGTCGGAGAAGAGTTCGGGCGTAGCTGCCTGAATGCGCTTGACGTCGTCGAAAACGCCCCGCAGGTGGAGGCGCAGCGAATGGTCGGCGCCGGCGGGATCGCTGGCCTCCAGCGCGTCCACGATTGCGGTGTGCTGCTCGATCAGGGTGGACACCGGCCGGGTGTCGATGAGGCTCAGCCGCCGCGCACGGTCCAAATGAGCCTTTGCTGAATTGACCGCGGTCCATGCGGTTTCGTGGCCTGCGAGGCGGAGCAGTTCGCGGTGGAAGTCCTCGTCCAGCCTGAAGAACTCGTCTATATCGCCGGCGGCCTCGGCACCTCGTTGGTCCGTGAGGATTTCGCGGAGCCCCTCAATCCCGTCGCGATCAACCACGGCGTCAACCAGGGAAGCGCACTCGATGGCCTCCCTGACGAACTGGGCTTCGGCGACCCTGCCGAGATCCACCAGGGAGACGAACGAACCGATCTGCGGAAAGACCTGGACCAGGCCTTCTTCGCGCAGCAGAATCAGGCTTTCCCTGACCGGCGTCCTGCTGACCCCTAGCTCCTGGGCCAGTTCATTTTCGGACAGGGGCTCACCGGGCCGCAGCTCAAGCGAAATGATTCGACGCCGGAGGGTGTCCAGGGTCCGGTCACGCACCGAAAGCCGGGGCGCCTGTTCACTTGCTGGTTTATTCGTAGCCACATGTCCAGTCTAATATCCATTGACAGACTAGAATGGTAGTGCTTGTATGGTAGTAATAAATCAGCCGAATTCATCTTCCTGAGGCCTCGCTTCCAGGGCATCACGACGGCTGGCATTTCCTCCGAGAATTCTCCATTTCGCTTTTCATCGCCTGCAAAGGAGCAATTGATGACCGAGAGCTTTGCCCCACCCGCCGTCAAGCCAACTACCAGGAGTACCGGCGACCTCGCAAAGGTTGCCGTTTCCGGTTGGCTCGGGACTGCCATGGAATTCATGGACTTCCAGCTCTACTCGCTAGCAGCGGCCATCGTCTTCAACAAGATCTTCTTTCCGGACGTCAGCCCGGTCATCGGTTTGATCGCCGCGATGGCAACCTACGGCGTCGGATATGTGGCCCGCCTCGTCGGCGCGATCTATTTCGGCCGCATGGGTGACCGGATCGGCCGCAAGAAAGTCCTGTTCATCACCATCGCACTCATGGGTGCGTCCACCACCCTGATCGGGGTGCTTCCCACGTACGGGATGATCGGTATTTGGGCACCGATCCTGCTCGTCGCGCTGCGCCTCATCCAGGGCTTTGGCGCCGGCGCCGAAATTGCCGGGGCAACGGTCATGCTCACCGAATATGCCTCCGCCCGCCGTCGCGGCCTGATTTCTTCGTTGGTATGCCTCGGGACCAACTCCGGAACCCTGGGCGCTTCAGCGCTCTGGGCGATCCTCGTTGCAGCTCTTCCCCAAGACCAATTGCTCAGTTGGGGCTGGCGCATCCCGTTCCTTGCCAGCTTCGTGCTGATGATCTTCGCGGTGTGGATTCGCCGCTCCCTCAAGGAAAGCCCGGTGTTCGAGGAGCGTGCAGACGTTGTTGACGGCGTGGCCCTCTCCAAGCAAGACATCCTGTCCAAGGACGTTGTTCGCGAAGCCAAGGACAACAAGAAAGCAACCAGCACCATCGAAGCCGCGCTCCACCAACGCAAGGGCAAAGCCTTCCTCATCGCGCTTGGTCTGCGCTTTGGCCAAGCTGGCAACTCCGGCCTCGTCCAAACATTCCTTGTCGGTTACCTCGCCACGGTGCTTCTGGTCGACAAGACCGTAGGCACCACGGCCATCGTGTACGGGTCCCTGCTCGGTTTCGTCACAATTCCGCTGATCGGCCTCCTGGGCGACCGTTTCGGACGCAGGCCCCTGTACCTGGCCATCAGCGCCTTGAGCGCTCTCTTCGCGATCCCCATGATGCTGATGGTCACCAGCGGAAATCCCGCCGTCATCACGACGGGCATGGTCATCGGTCTTAACCTGGGCGTTCTCAGCCTCTTCTCGATGGAGAGCGTCACCATGGCCGAGTTCTTTGGAGCACGCACCCGCTTCACCCAGCTGGCGCTGGCCAAGGAAATCGGCGGCATCCTCGCCACCGCCATCGGTCCTCTGCTGGCTGCAACCCTGACAGCCGTCACCGGTCAATGGTGGCCGCTGGCCGCGATGCTCATCGGCTACTCCCTGATTACCTTGATTTCCGCCGCCGTCGGACCGGAAGTCCGTGGCCGTGACATGGTCCTCCTGGAAGACGCCGTATGAAAGCGGTAGCGGTCCACGGCGCCAACGACCTCCGCATCGACGAACGGCCCGAGCCCGTCGCGGGGCACGGAGAAGTGGTAATCGACGTCGAGTGGGGCGGGATCTGCGGCTCTGATTTGTCGTACTGGAAGCACGGTGCATCTGGAACAGCGACGCTGAAATCACCGCTCATCCTGGGCCATGAAGTTGCAGGGCGCATCGCCCAGCTCGGCGCCGGCGTCGAGAATTTCGACGTCGGCCAGCCTGTCACGGTACATCCCGCGGAACTGGTAGGCGATGGCGTCATGCCGGAGCGTTTGGCCGGACGTACCAACCTGTATCCGCACGTTCGGTACTTTGGCTCGGCCGCCTTTGACCCGCACACGGACGGTGGCTTCAGTGAACGGAAGCGCGTCCGGGCATCGCAACTCAGGTCCCTGCCCGACGGCGTGGACACGTTGCGTGGTGCGCTCGCTGAACCGCTCGCCGTTGCTATGCACGCCGTCGGCAGGGCGGGATCACTCATAGGGCGGGACGTCTTGGTGAACGGTGCGGGTCCGATCGGTTCCTTGGTGATTGCTGCTGCCAAGTACGCGGGAGCCAGGACTGTCATCGCGGCGGACATCAACGACGCCTCGCTGCGGATCGCGAAGTCCATGGGGGCCGACGAGGTGCTTAATGTTGCAAGCGGCGGCGCGCTTCCCGACGACGTCGAACTGGTTTTTGAGGCCTCTGGTATCCCTGGAGTCCTCGGCAGCGTCCTCAAAGCCACCGCGCGCGGCGGAACCATTGTCCAGGTGGGCAACCTTCCGGGCGCCCCGGGCCTCTCGGCCATTGGTGACCTGGTGACGCGTGAAATCACGTGGATCGGCTCGTACCGTTTCGTGGACGAAATCAGCGACGCGCTGCTCGCCATGGCCGACGGCCTGGATGTTTCACCCGTGATCACGCATAAATTCGCCATTGACCAGGCCGCCGAAGCAATGAGGGTTGCCACAGACCCGACATCCGGCAGCAGCAAAGTCATGCTCCAGCTGAGCTAAGCCAAGCAATTCTTAAGCAACCCAACTAACTCGCAGTAGGTGTCGTTTTGACGGCTCAAAACGACATGTACTGCCACCTACTTGAAGGACCAAGCAGTGAAGATCACCGACGCACGGGTGGTGGTTTCGTCCCCGGGACGAAATTACGTCACGCTCGTTATTGAAACCGAGGACGGCATCACCGGCATCGGCGACGCCACGCTCAACGGCCGCGAGCTGGCCGTGGCGTCCTATCTGTCCGAGCACCTCTGCCCGCTGCTGATCGGCCGCGACGCACGCCGTATCGAGGACACCTGGCAGTACTTCTACAAGGGCGCGTACTGGCGCCGCGGCCCGGTGACCATGACCGCGATCGCCGCTATCGACGTCGCGCTTTGGGACATCAAGGGCAAGGCGGCCGGCATGCCCGTCTATGAGCTCCTGGGCGGCGCGGCCCGTGAAGGCGTCATGGTCTACGGTCACGCGAGTGGATCCAGCCTTGAGGACCTCGACGCCGACTTTCAGCATCACCTTGACCTCGGCTACAAGGCCATCCGTGCCCAGGCGGCGGTTCCCGGGCTGGAAAAGACGTACGGGATCGCGCCTGTGGACGGGAAGACCTACGAGCCGGCGAGCGGCAACGTCCCGCAGGAAGACACGTGGGAGACCACGGCCTACCTGGATTTTGCGCCGAAGATGATGGCACATGTCCGCGAACAGTTCGGCTACGGCGTCCATGTCCTGCACGATGTGCATCATCGGCTCACGCCCATTGAGGCCGGCAGGCTGGGTGCCTCGCTGGAGCAGTACCGTCCGTTCTGGATCGAGGATCCGACCCCGGCAGAGGACCAATCCGCGTTCCGGCTGATCCGCCAGCACACGACGACGCCGATCGCCGTCGGGGAAGTATTCAACTCGATCTGGGATTGCCAGCAGCTCATCACGGAACGCCTCATCGACTACATCCGCACCTCGGTTTCACACGCCGGCGGCATCACCCACCTGCGGCGGATCTTCTCCCTTGCCGACCTTTACGGCGTCCGCTCGGGTTCGCATGGTGCCGGCGATCTTTCACCGGTCTCGTTCGCTGCGGCGCTTCACGTGGATATGGGCATTCCGAACTTCGGCATCCAGGAATACATGGGGCACCGGGATCCAGCAGGCGAAGTGTTCAAGACGTCCTACACTTTCACTGACGGCTACATGCACCCCGGCGACGCTCCCGGCCTCGGGGTGGCGTTCGACGAAGAGGCAGCGCTGACGTTTCCTTTCGACCCGAAGTACTTGCCTATCAACCGCCGCCTCGACGGCTCGGTCCACGACTGGTGAACACGGTGACTGAAGCCCTCCAACGGCAGCCGTTCGACGTGGTCGTGATGGGTGAAATCCTCCTTGAGATCGCGACGGATGTCCCCGTCGGACACGGCGTTCCGGCGCAGCTAGGCATCTCCGGGGACGCGCTGAATGTCGCGGCGTCCGCCGCCGCGGCCGGTGCCCGTGTGGGACTGCTGTCCGTACTGAGCGACGACGAGCTCGGGCAAGCGATTGCCGCCAGAGTCGGGGAGCTCGGTATTTCCACGGAGCTCCTGAAGTTCAGGCCGGGACAGCAGGGCATGTACCTGGTGCATTGCGACCCCCAAGGCCAGCGGGAATTCTCCTACGCCCGCCGCGGCAGCGTTGGATCCACGCTAAGCCCCGACGACGTCGATCCCGCTGTGTTTTCGGCAGCCGGTGCCGTGGTGGCGGGCGGGATCGCTTGCGCTATTTCGAGTACATCGCGCGCCGCCGTTCTCAAGGCCGCAGGGCTTTCGCCCCGCTTTGTCTTCGACCCCAATTTCCGGCCGCGGCTGACGTCCGTGGAGGCTGCGACGGCGGACCTCGCCGAACTTGCGCCCCAGGCGTTCCTCGTGACCCCCTCATTCCCGGGGGAAACGGGGGCGCTCCTCAGCTGCGCATCCGCGGAGGAAGCCGTCGGAAAGCTTCGGCAGCTCGGCGCCATGAACGTCGCGGTGACATGCGGAGCTGAAGGCATCCAGCTGGGCAGCGCCGCCGCTTCGCTTTGGGTTGAAGCGATACCGGCACCCGCCGTCGTGGACCAGACCGGTGCCGGGGACGCCTTCGTGGGAACGATGACCGCCCGCATGGTGCTCGGCGACACGCTCACGACGGCGGCCCGCTACGGTGCCGCGGCCGCTTCCCTTGTGGTGGGCGGCAAAGGCGGCACCGGATTCGTCCCGACGTTTGAGCAGACCCGGGCGCACAGCATCGTCGACAACCACAGGCTGGACGGCCTGAGAAACGAGATCCACCATGGCTGATGCCACTCATATCCTGAGGGTTTCCCCCGTTATTCCCGTCGTCACGATCGATGATCCACGCCACGCCGTGCGGGTGGCCCGCGCGCTCGCCGACGGCGGGGTCCGGATCATCGAGCTGACCCTCCGCACGGACAGCGCCCTTGAGTCGCTCAAACTCATCGCAGGGGAAGTGCCGGAGATCCTGCTTGGGGCGGGAACAGTCCTCGCACCCGGACAGGCCGATGCAGCGGTGGATGCCGGCGCGCAGTTCCTCGTCAGCCCGGGTGTCACGCCCGCCCTCCTAGGGCACATGCTCACCCTTGAAGTTCCGATACTCCCCGGAGTTGCCACGGTCGGGGAAGTCATGGCGGTGCTGGAGCAGGGACTTCAGGCCATGAAGTTCTTCCCGGCAGGCCCGGCTGGCGGACCCGCCTATGTGGCTGCCATCGGAGCTCCCATCCCGCATGTGCAGTTCTGTCCTACAGGCGGCATCAGCCCGGCATCGGCACCCGACTACCTGCGGCTGCCGAATGTCTCCTGCGTCGGAGGCAGCTGGTTGACACCCCGCAACGCCATCGAAAACGGCGACTGGAAACTCATCACCGGGCTCGCTCAACAGGCAGCCGCCCTCGGCGTCTCGCCATAGGCAAACTCCTGCTTCGCAACTAGACTGGCCCGTACTGTGCTGCGTCCGGTTTTGGGAGTTCGATGAAGAATCCGATCCATCCGGCAGCTTCGGTCAATGATGTCGCCGAGCTGTTGCAGCGCCATGCCCGCGCTGGACATGAGCAAATTGATACGTGGCGCTTTGGGCTTCCCGACACCTCGGAGCTTCCCGGTTTGCGCCGCCTGATCAAGGAATCCTGGCAGCGATCCGCGCAGCTCAAGGCGAACCCGGACCAGCCCGAGGCTCCCGTGGCCATGGATCTCGACGAGCTTGAGGAATACCGCCGCCAACACCCGCTGGCCACCATCATGCCCGTCATCCAGAAGCTCCTGATCCAGCCCAGCTATGAGAGCGGGCTGCTGGTCGCAGTGGGGGACGAGCTCGGCCGACTGCTGTGGGTGGACGGAAATCCCGCGATGCGGCGCCGCGCCGAAGGCATGATGTTCGTGGCAGGCGCGGACTGGTCCGAAGCCGCGGTCGGCACGAGTGCGCCCGGCACGGCGCTCGCCTTGGGCCGCGGCATCCAGATTTCCGGCGCCGAGCACTACAAACGTTCCGTCCACCCGTGGAGCTGCACGGCGGTGCCGTTCCATGACCCTGACTCCGGAGCCCTCCTTGGGGTCGTCGACATCACCGGCACGCAAGCCGCCGTCGCGCCCCACACGCTTTCCCTCGTTGAAGCGACGGTGGCCGCGGCGCAGGCCCAATTGCGCGTGGAAAGGCTACAGCTCGCGGCCACTAAGCACTCTGCGTCTGCCCGACGCCGGAACTCGCCTTCCGCCGTCGGCTCACGCCAGGGGACCGGACTGTACCGGAACAGCCTCCAGCTGCTCGGCCGGGACCAGGCTTTGTTGAGCATCGGAGGGCGCAGCATTCCGCTGTCCGCACGGCACAGCGAGATCCTGGCGTTGCTGGGAACCCGTCCCGAGGGGCTCAGTGCCGAAGAGCTCGCCTTGGCCCTGTATCCGGGCGATGGATTCACTGTCACTCTCCGGGCCGAAATGGTGCGCCTGCGCAAGGTACTCCACGAGCTCGATCCCGCTGCGGTTCCGGAATCCCGCCCCTACCGGCTCCCGATCGACCTCGGCCAGGACGCCGCCCAGGTTTTGTCCTGCCTGCAGCGGGGTGCCCACCGCGTCGCGCTGGAGATCTACAAAGGAGCCGTCCTTCCGCATTCGGAAGCGCCCGGCATTGTGGAGCTCCGTGAGAAGGTCTCGGCGCTCTTGCGCGAGGCGGTCCTCAACGACGGCAGTGCCGAGGCGCTGCTCAAGTATGCCGGCCTACCCGAGGCGAAGAACGACGTCGACGTCCGGCTTGCCGCCCTCAAGCTCCTGCCGCCGCGCTCGCCCAAGCGGGCCGCCGTCGTCGCCGAGCTTGAACGCCTGGAAAGCGAACTGTCGGCCTGACGAAGGACCCTCGTGTGGCACTCGGGCAATACGGAGTTTCGGCCCGTATCGTAGAACCGAGCCAAACGAAAGAAGCTTCCTCCGTGTTGAACAAACGCCTCGCTGTTGCCCTGACCATTTCCGGACTCCTCGCCGGAGCCACAGCCTGCGGAGCACCCGCCCAGACAGCGCCCACATCGGCGACGCCGTCGCCGTCGGCCACCACAGCTGCCGCCGGTTGGGAACTCGATCCAGCCGCGGGCGCCCGGAGAATCAAAGCCGCAGGCCTGGATATCCTGACCGCCGAAGGCACAGCCGAGCACTATCACGCCCATCTCGACGTCCTCGTTGACGGCAAAGCCGTCACGGTCCCGGCCGAGATCGGCTTCAGTTTCGGGGCAGACGGGCAGCCGAACGGAATCTCCGCGCTTCACACCCACGACACGTCCGGCGTCATCCACATCGAAGCGCCCACGGCCGGCCTGAAGTACACGCTGGGCCAGGTGCTCAGCGAATGGGGAGTTCTCGACGGCAAGGACGCCAGCGGAGCACCGCATGGCGGGACCGGTGGATGGACCGTGTACGTGAACGGAGCAAAGCAGGGTGCGCCGGTGTCTGACGTAGTTCTCAAGGCCCACGACGAGGTAGTGCTCTCCTACGGTGCCGCACCCTCACCGGTTCCCGGTTCCTACAATTTCCCTGCGGGTCTCTAGCTTCCTGGGCGCGGCAGGGGAGCGCCCCCAGACCTGAGCCGCCCCGAAGTGATCTGAACCACAAGGTTGCAACCTGCTTGCAACCTCCCCGCTCCTACGCTGATGGCACAGCAAAGCCACCATCATGCGGAGCAAAGGAGCTACAGATGACTGTTTATGCACAGCCAGGTGCCGAGGGTTCGAAGGTCACGTTCAAGGACCGTTACGAGAACTGGATCGGCGGCGAATGGGTTGCCCCCGTCAAGGGGCAGTACTTCGAGAACATCACCCCGGTGACCGGGAAGGCATTCTGCGAAGTGGCCCGGGGCACGGCCGAGGACATCGAGCTGGCCCTGGACGCCGCCCACAAGATCGCACCGTCCTGGGGCAAGACCTCGGCGACCGAACGCGCCGCGATCCTGAACAAGATCGCCGACCGGATCGACGAGAACACCGAGCTGCTGGCCGTCGCCGAAAGCTGGGACAACGGCAAACCGATCCGGGAAACCCTGAACGCAGACATTCCGTTGGCGGCGGACCACTTCCGCTACTTCGCCTCCGCGATCCGCGCCCAGGAAGGCCACTTGTCCCAGCTGGACGAGGACACCACGGCATACCACTTCCGCGAGCCGCTCGGCGTGGTGGGCCAAATCATCCCGTGGAACTTCCCGATCCTCATGGCCGTGTGGAAGCTCGCCCCGGCACTGGCCGCGGGCAACGCCGTCGTCCTCAAGCCCGCCGAACAGACGCCGTCCTCCATCCTGGTCCTGATGGAACTGATCGCCGATCTGCTGCCAGCCGGCGTCGTGAACGTCGTCAACGGCTTCGGCGTCGAGGCCGGCAAGCCGCTCGCGTCCAGTCCGCGGATCCGCAAGATCGCCTTCACGGGCGAGACCACCACGGGCCGGCTGATCAGCCAGTACGCGTCCCAGAACCTGATCCCGGTGACCCTGGAGCTGGGCGGCAAGAGCCCGAACATCTTCTTCGACGACGTCGCCGCGCAGAACGATGCGTTCTATGACAAGGCCCAGGAAGGCTTCACGCTCTTCGCCTTCAACCAGGGCGAAGTCTGCACCTGCCCCTCCCGCGCCCTGGTCCAGGAAGGCATCTACGACTCCTTCATGGCCGACGCCGTTGCCCGGACCAACAAGATCATCCAAGGCAACCCGCTGGACACCGACACCCAGCTCGGTGCCCAGGCCTCCAACGACCAGCTGGAGAAGATCCTCTCCTACATCGACATCGGAAAGCAGGAAGGCGCCAAGGTCCTCACCGGCGGCGCCCGCGCCCAGCTCGACGGCGACCTCGCCGGCGGCTACTACGTCCAGCCGACCATCTTCGAAGGCCACAACCGTATGCGGATCTTCCAGGAGGAGATCTTCGGCCCCGTGGTGTCCGTGACGAAGTTCAGCGACTATAACGACGCCATCGGTATCGCCAACGACACCCTCTACGGACTCGGCGCAGGTGTCTGGTCGCGCAACGGAAACGTCGCCTACAGGGCAGGACGGGAAATCCAGGCCGGCCGCGTGTGGGTCAACAACTACCACGCCTACCCCGCCGGCGCCGCGTTCGGCGGCTACAAGTCCTCCGGCATCGGACGTGAGAACCACGCCATGATGCTGGACCACTACCAGCAGACCAAAAACCTCCTGGTCAGCTACAACGAGAACAAGCTCGGCTTCTTCTAAGCCGCACTTGCTCCGGCGGGGAGTGTTCAGCACAGATCACTCCCCGCCGAACCACCCTGGCTACCGCTCAGGAAAGCAGCAGCACCCCTAGAGAAACGCTTTAACAACGCAAGGATTGCGCCAATGACGACGACAATGCAAGCAGCCGTAGTAACTGAATTCGGAAAAGACCTTCAGATCCAGTCCCTTCCCCTCCCCACGCCTGGCCGAGGGGAAGCGCTGGTCAAGGTCATCACCAGCGGCGTGTGCCACACGGACCTGCACGCCGCCGAGGGGGACTGGCCGGTCAAGCCCTCGCCGCCGTTCGTGCCCGGCCATGAAGGCGTGGGCGAAGTGGTGGCCCTCGGTGAGGGCGTCACCGACCTGGCCGTCGGGGACCTCGTGGGCAACGCCTGGCTCTGGTCCGCCTGTGGCGACTGCCAGTTCTGCCGGACCGGTTGGGAAACGCTGTGCGAGGCCCAGAAGAACGCCGGTTACAGCGTGGACGGCTCCTTCGGGGAGTACATGCTGGTGGACAGCCGGTTCGCGGCGAGGATTCCGGCAGGTTCGGACCCCGTGGAAGTCGCCCCGGTGTTGTGCGCCGGCGTCACCGTCTACAAGGGATTGAAGATGACCGAGGCCAAACCGGGCCAATGGGTCACCATTTCCGGCATCGGCGGGCTGGGTCATATCGCCGTCCAATATGCAGTGGCCATGGGCCTGCGGGTTGCCGCAGTGGACATCGCCGACGACAAGCTCGCCCTCGCCAAGAAACACGGTGCCGAGCTTACGGTCAACGCGTTGCACGAAGATCCGGCGGAAGTCATCCAACGGGAAACCGGAGGATGCCACGGCGTCTTGGTCACAGCGGTGCACCCTTCGGCGTTCGGGCAGGCGATCGGCATGGCGAGGCGGGGCGGGACCATCGTCTTCAACGGGCTCCCGCCGGGAGACTTCCCTGCGCCGATCTTCGAGATCGTGCTCAAGGGCCTGACCGTCCGTGGCTCGATCGTGGGAACTCGCCAGGACCTGGAGGAAGCCCTGGACTTTTACGCGCAGGGCAAGATCCACCCGACGGTGTCCACGCGGGAGCTCTCCGAGGTGAATGCGGTCTTTGACGAAATGAAGCATGCCAAGATCGACGGCCGCGTGGTGCTGAGGTTCTAATGCCCCACAACAGGCTTGACGCCGCAGTGACGCTGCCCGGGGAAGACTTTCCCCGGGTGGCGCTCACCGCCGTTTCCATCGAACTGCTCCGGAAGCTGTGGGAGCAACACGGTCCGCTCATGTTCCACCAATCGGGTGGCTGCTGCGACGGTTCCTCACCGATGTGCTACCCCGCCGGCGAATTCATCACCGGTGATTCCGACGTTCTGCTCGGACTTTTCGACATTGGCGAGCCCGAACGGCCGCAGCCCTTGGAGTTCTGGATGTCCCGGGAGCAGTTCAATTACTGGTCCCACACCCATCTAACGGTGGATGTGGTAGACGGCCGCGGGAGTGGCTTCTCGGTGGAATCGCCTGAGGGGAAACGCTTCCTTATCCGTTCCACCTTGATGGATTGGAACGTCCCCAAGCTCTGAAGAGAAGCCGTCCTCGCGTCTCACGATTTGGGACAAATGTGGGGGTCCATTGGCTGGACACTACTCTTGATGAGTCTGTTTCTACCACCTCATCAAGATTGTGGACTCTTCTATGAACCTCTTCCGGACCAAATCGATCGAGCAGTCCATTGCGGACGCCGATGAGCCCGGACGCAAGCTCAAGCGTTCGCTCAGCACCTGGGATCTGATGATCATGGGCGTCGCCGTTGCAGTCGGCGCCGGGATCTTCTCTGTCGGGGCGAAGGCGGCTGCGAACTTTGCCGGCCCCGCCGTGACGATCTCCTTCGCCGTTGCGGCCGTGACGTGTGCCTTGGCCATCATGTGCTACGCCGAATTCGCTACTGCGATCCCGGTCGCTGGGTCCGCCTACGTCTTCACTTACGCCACCATGGGTGAAGTCCTTGCCTGGATCATTGGTTGGAACCTCATTCTTGAACTGTTTACCGCTGCTGCCGTAATCGCCAAATACTGGGGCATCTACTTGAGCAAGGTGTTTGCGCTCATGGGCGTGGATATGCCGCCGGCCTTGAACATCGCCGGCGTGGATCTCTATTGGGGCGCTTTCCTGATTGTCGCGATCTTCACGGTACTCCTGGTGCTCGGCACCAAGCTGTCTGCCCGCGTGGGCAACGTCTTCACGCTGATCAAGATCGCCGTGGTGCTGTTCGTGATTGTTGTCGGCTTCACGTACGTGAAGTTCTCCAACTACACTCCCTTCGTCCCGGCATCGCAGCCTACCGGAGGCGCCGACGGTGCGGATGTCATGAAACAATCCCTCTTCGGCTTCCTCACTGGTGCGGTCCCGGCGCAGTACGGAACGCTGGGCATCTTTGCCGGCGCAGCCTTGGTGTTCTTTGCCTTCATCGGCTTCGACGTTGTCGCCACTTCCGCGGAAGAGGTCAAGAACCCGCAGAAGACCCTGCCCCGGGGAATCTTCGGCGGCCTGGCGCTCGTGACGTTGCTCTACATCCTGGTCTCCCTCGCCCTGACCGGCATGGTGTCCTATACACAGCTGGCGCAAGCGAAGAACCCCACCCTGACCACGGCCTTCGAAGCGGTCGGAAACACCGACGCGGCCAAGGTGATTGCCTTTGGCTCCCTGATCGGGTTGACCACTGTCATCATGGTGCTGCTCATGGGCCTGGCCCGCGTGGTCCTCGCAATGAGCCGCGATGGTCTGCTTCCGCGCGCGCTGTCCAAGACGAGCGACAAGCGTTCGACGCCGGTCCGCCTCCAGATCATCTGCGGCGCGGCCGTGGCAATCGTCGCGGGTCTGACCAACGTGGATCTTCTCGAAGAAATGATCAACATAGGTACCCTCTCGGCCTTCGTCATGGTGAGCCTGGGCATCCTGGTCTTGCGTAAGAAGCGCCCGGATCTGAAGCCCGCTTTCCGGGTTCCGTTCGGCAAGGTGCTTCCCGTGGTCTCGGCAGTGCTGTGCATCTACCTGATGACAAACCTGGCCGTGGAGACCTGGATCTTCTTCGCCATCTGGCTGGTAATCGGACTCGCCATCTACTTTGCCTACGGGCAGCGCCACTCCCGACTGAACGAGAAGTTCGCTTCCGCGACGGCTGCGGTATCCGGGAAGGCCGCTGTTTCCGACAAGAGCGGCGACGACGAAGACAGCCTCAGCAGGGTCTAACCAGCGGCGGATTCACTGTTCCTGCAGATTACGGCGCCGCGTGTTCGTTGACCCACTCCACGAGCGGGCGCAATACCTCCCAACGCTTGGCGATTTCTTCCTTGGCTGAGGGCTGTGACATCCATTCCGGTTCGCCCAAAGTCATCCCGGCAGACAACGACTTGTGCTTCAGGAGCTCGGCGCGGGGATGGTCTTTGTCGAAACCACGAGGCACGGTCTTGAGCTTCTCGCCTTCGACCGCGAAACCTGCTGCGGCGATGGAATCGACGATTTGCTGCAGTTCCTCCCCGCTGGCCGGCGAATCCGTGGCGGCGCGGAACCGGGCAATCTGCTCTGGGGTGCGCGAGTGGCATCCGCCGCCGAGCAACAGGCCGTCTGCACTGAGCTGGAGGTAGAAGCCCACACCCTCCTTGTCCGCCGCAAACGCTCCCTGTGCCGTCTTGTAGGGGGACTTGTCCTGGGAGAAGCGGATATCCCGGTTCGGACGGAAAACCTTGCCCGGCCCGAATCGCGGCTCAAGCTCCTCCAGCAACAGCGTCAATGGCTCCTTCACGGCGGAGTCGTAGATGTCTTTGTGCGCCAACCACCACTCGCGGTTGTTGTTCTCTTCAAGTTCGGCATAGAAGGCGATGGCCTCTGCGGGGATCCCGGTGAATGTGCTCATGTAAGGATCCTATGGATCACAATGCCGAGCTAGCCAGAGACATTCTCGGCTATGTGGAAAACCCGCCGCGGAACGGTAATCAGGCCCGCTATTCATGGGCATAAAAAAGCAACCCCGCCGCGGAGATTCCGCAGCGGGGTTGCTTCGTGCGTTGACTTTGTTACAGCTTGTTGGCTGCCTCTGAAGCCGACTCGCCTTCGCCTGCACCGAGGTTGGCGCGCAACTTGGCGCCGAGTTCAGCATCGACGTTGGTCCAGTACTGGATGGCGCGTTCCTTGATGCCGGGGCTCTTGACGCCGCCCACAGCGCCCGTGATGGTCTCCAGCAGGCGGGCCTTGGCGCCGTCGTCGTAGACCTCGCGGTACAGCGCGCCGGCCTGGACGAAGTCGCCGTCCTCGGCGTGCAGGGAGTGCGCGGAGAGCGTCAGCTCGCCGTCGTTCTCCCAGCCGCCGGCCGGGTTCTGCGGCTCAACAGCAGCCGGGCCACCCACGGAGTTCGGTGCGTAGACCGGAACCGAAGGAGCGTTGAACAGGTAACGTCCCGCGCCGTCCTGGCTGTAGTTGTTGACCTGGTTCTTCGGCTGGTTCACCGGGATCTGGGCGTGGTTGGTGCCCACGCGGTAACGGTGTGCGTCAGCGTAGGAGAAGATGCGGGCCTGCAGCATCTTGTCCGGGGAGGCAGCGATACCCGGAACGAAGTTCGACGGCGCGAATGTGGCCTGCTCGATCTGCGCGAAATAGTTCTCCGGGTTCTTGTTGAGCTCCATGGTGCCAACGTGGATCAGCGGGTAGTCCGAGTGCGGCCACACCTTGGTGAGGTCGAACGGGTTGAAGCGGTACGTCTTGGCGTCCTCGTAAGGCATGACCTGCACGTGCAGTTCCCAGGACGGGAAGTTGCCGGCGGCAATGTTTTCCTGGAGATCGCGGATGTAGAAGTCCGCGTCAGAGCCGGCCAGTTCCTCAGCCCGGTCGCCCGTGATGGTCTTGACGCCCTGGTTGGACTTGAAGTGGTACTTGACCCAGAAGCGCTCGCCTTCGGCGTTGATCCACTGGTAGGTGTGCGAGCCGTAGCCCTGCATTTCACGCCATGAGGCCGGCAGGCCGCGGTCGCCCATGAGCCAGGTGACCTGGTGTGCGGACTCGGGGGAGAGGGTCCAGAAGTCCCACTGCATGTCGGCGTCGCGCAGGTGGGTGCCCGGGAGGCGCTTCTGGGAGTGGATGAAGTCGGGGAACTTGATGCCGTCGCGGATGAAGAACACCGGGGTGTTGTTGCCCACGAGGTCGTAGTTGCCCTCGGAAGTGTAGAACTTGACGGCGAAGCCGCGGGGGTCGCGCCAGGTGTCAGGGGAGCCGTTCTCGCCTGCGACGGAGGAGAAGCGGATGAGCATGTCCGTCTCGACACCGGGCTGGAACAGGGCAGCCTTGGTGTACTTGGAAACGTCCGAGGAAGTCTTGAAGGTACCGAAAGCGCCGCCGCCCTTGGCGTGGACAACACGCTCCGGGACGCGCTCGCGGTTGAACTGGGCGAGCTTTTCCACCAGGTAGTGGTCGGTCAGGATGATGGCACCATCGGCACCAACGGACTGGGAATGCGCGTCCGAAGTGACAGGGGCGCCCGACTGGGTGGTCGAGATGTTCGCGGTCATCGTTCTCCTATTTCGTGGTTACTTGCGTTTGAGTAGGAAGCTGTTGTTTGGCCTGGCAGTCCTGGCAGATGCCTTGGTACAGGACGTCTGCGATCTGGATGGTCATGGGTTTGGAGTGCTCATCCCAGTGCGGGGTGAGGCAGGGGGCATGGCCTACGGCGCAGTCGACATCCTCCACCCGGCCGCAACTGATGCACACAGCGTGGTGATGGTTGTCGCCCACCCGCGTCTCGTACAGTGCGGGAGAGTGGGGCGGTTCGAAGCGTCGCAGCATCTGCAGGTCCGTGAGGTCGCTCAGCACCACATAAACAGACTGCGCTGTCAGTTCGGGAAGATCCTTGCGCGCGGCAGCCAGGATGCCTTCGGCCGGGGAATGTGGATTGTGCTGAACGGCAGCAAGAACCGCAAGACGCTGCTTGGTCACGCGGCGTCCGTGGGAATGCAGGGCGGAAGCCCACGCTTCCTGGTCTGCCGTGTGATCTGCCATACGCCCATTGAAGCACTTATTATGAGTACTTCACAATAAGGTGAGGCTAACTTCAGATGAACCCGCCGACGGCGGCCCGCACTCGGGCGCGACGGCGAACCCCGCCCCACGCCGCGCTTCGGGAGGGCGGAAGCGTTGATGGGTAGGGTTGGACGGTGGCAAAACTCCTGGCTGACATGACCCCGCTTCGCGAAAGCCCCGCATTCCGCCGCCTGTGGCTCGGGTCGTCCGTGTCGATGGTCGGATCCCAGTTGACCCTGGTTGCCGTGAGCCTCGAGGTCTACAGCATCACCCAACAGAGCCTCTATGTGGGCCTGCTCAGCATCTTTGCCCTGGTTCCGCTGGTGATCGCGGGTTTGTTTGGCGGGGCCCTTTCCGATGCCTATGACCGGCGGAAAGTCGCCATTGTTGCGTCCCTCGTTTTGTGGGCCTGCAGCGTGGCCCTGGCACTCCAGGCGTGGTTCCAGCTGAACAATGTCTGGATACTGTTCCTCCTCGTCGCGATCCAGAGCGGCGCGCAAGGTATCAACGCGCCGGCACGCAGCGCCATCATTCCCTTGCTGGTCCGCAAGGAACTGCTGCCCGCCGCCAACGCGTTGAGCATGCTCAACATGGGTATTTCCATGACGGCCGGCCCCCTGCTGGCCGGCGTTCTGGTCGCTTCGAGCGGTTTTGGCTGGACCTACACGATCGATGCCCTGAGCTTCGCCTTCGCGCTGTGGAGCCTTTTCAAGCTCCCGGCCCTTCCCGCGGCAGCGAACGCGTCGGCACCCGGCCTGCGCTCCGTCGTCGAGGGCTTCCGTTTCCTGGGCACCCGGCCGAACCTCCGCATGACCTTCATCATCGACCTCATTGCGATGATCTGCGCCCAGCCGCGCGCCCTCATGCCCGCGATCGGAGCCACGATGATCGGAGGCGGCGACACCACCGTGGGTGTGCTGCTCGCGTCCGTGGCCGTCGGTGCCTTCCTGGCGGGGTTGTTCTCCGGGCCCCTGGGGAGGGTGCGGAGTCAGGGGAGTGCGGTGGTATGGTCCGTGGCAGGATGGGGCTTCTCGATTGCTGCTTTCGGCCTGGTCGTGGTCCTGGCCGGGGACGCCGGGCGCAACGGCGTTACGCTGTGGATCATCCCGGCGGCCATGTGTTGTGCCCTTGCCGGGATCTCTGACTCCGTCAGCGCGGTCTTCCGCACCACCATCCTGCAATCGGCCACTCCGGACCACATGCGGGGACGGTTGCAAGGCGTGTTCATCGTGGTGGTGTCCGGTGGTCCGCGAGTGGGGGACATGCTCGCCGGTGGCGTCACGAAAGTGCTCAGCGAAGGCTGGGTGTTGCTCCTCGGCGGCGTGCTGTGCGCAGTGCTTGCGTGGCTCGTGGCGCGCGGGCAGCGCGGATTTCTCCGCTACGATTCCCTCCACCCGGTGCCCTGAGTTTTGCGCCCGTTCGTACGCCCAAGTAACTCGCAGTTGTTGTCGTTATGGCGGCTCAGAACGACAACAAATGCGAGTCACTTGGGTGGGCAGAGGCGGAACGTCCGGGCCGCCGTCGGCGTTAATCGGAACAGAACCAGCATGCAATGCAAGACAAAAGCCGTACTGCAAGAAAGTAGTGAAGTGCATAATCATCACAATGGCCTGAAGACCGCAGCGCTATTCGGTGTGCTCTGGGCGGTGCTGCTGGGTCTTGGTGCCGTGATCGGCGTAGGCACCCGCAGCGCGTCGCCCATCTGGATCATGGCACTGATCGGCATCGCGACAACGGCTTATGGATATTGGAACAGCGACAAGATCGCCATCCGCTCCATGGCCGCGTACCCGGTTTCGGAGGCGGAGGCTCCACAGCTGTACCAGATCGTCCGGGAACTCTCCGTGCGGGCGAACCAACCCATGCCGCGGATCTACGTTTCTCCGACCATGAACCCCAATGCCTTCGCCACGGGACGCAATCCGAAGAACGCCGCCGTGTGCTGCACCGCGGGCATCCTGAACTTGCTCGACGCCCGTGAACTCCGCGGCGTCCTCGGGCACGAACTCATGCACGTCTACAACCGCGACATCCTCACCTCGTCCATCGCGGCCGCCGTCGCCGGCGTCATTACTTCGGTGGGCCAGATGCTGCTGTTCTTCGGCGGCGGGGACCGGCGGAACGCCAACCCGTTTGCCATGATCGCCATGGCGCTACTGGCGCCGTTTGCCGCTTCCTTGATCCAGCTCGCCATTTCCCGCACGAGGGAGTACGACGCCGACCACGACGGCGCGGAACTCACCGGCGATCCGCTGGCGCTCGCCTCAGCCCTCCGCAGGATCGAAGCGGGCGTGAAGCAAGTGCCGCTGCCACAGGATCAGCGCCTCGTGAATACTTCGCACCTCATGATTGCCAACCCGTTCCGCGGCGGTGCCATGACCAAGCTGTTCGCCACCCACCCGCCCATGCGTGAGCGTATCGAGCGGCTCGAACGGATGGCCGGACGGCCGCTTTCCTAGCCAGCGGTCCCGTAAGTCACCGAGTGCCGGTGCCGCGTCCGACGACGGACGGCTTCATGCGAACAAGCCCTCACCAATGAAGCCGCCCGCCTTTATCCCCGGAGGCACTGCGAACAGGCCCGAGCCCGTGTGCTTGAGGTACTCCAGGGCCAGCTTGTCGCTCTTCGCCATGGCCGTCTGCATGGGCACGTAATGCGTCCGCGGGTCCTTGACGAAGGCGATGAAGAACAGGCCCGCGTCGAGGTGGCCGAGCCCGTCCGAACCGTCGGTGTAGTTGTATCCGCGGCGAAGCATCTTCACACCGTTGTTCTGGTCCGCATGCGCCAGGCGGACGTGGGAATCGATCGGAATCAACGGCTCGCCGTCGCGGCCCTTGATCCCGAAGTCCGGCGCCGTAAATTCTTCCCCTCCGGACAACGGCGCCCCGGCACCCTTCGTGCGGCCGATCAGTCCTTCCTGTTCGCGGAGCGAGGTCCGGTCCCAGATCTCGATATGCATCCGAATCCGCCGGGACACAAGGTAGCTGCCTCCCGCCATCCACGCTTCACCCGGGTGGGTTCCGGCGGTGGCCCAGACGTGTTCGTCCAGGAGTGCCGCGTCTTCCGACTTCAGGTTGGCTGTGCCGTCCTTGAACCCGAAAAGGTTGCGGGCGGTCGTCTGGGCCCTGGACGTGGAGGAGGTCCGGCCGAAGCCAAGCTGGGACCAACGGACGCGCACCTTGCCGAAGCCGATGCGCGCGAGGTTCCGGATCGCATGCACGGCGACCTGCGGATCATCGGCGCACGCCTGGACGACAATGTCCCCGCCAGTGCGTTCTGGCTGCAAGGCGTCGCCGGGGAAATGCGGCAGGTCGATTAGGGCATCGGGTCTGCGGCCCTCCAGTCCGAAGCGGGGCTTGCCGTCCTTTTCGAAGAGGCCCGGTCCGAAGCCGAACGTCAACGTCAGCTTGCCCGCCGCCAGATCGAGGGCTTCCCCGGTGTCTTCCGGCGGCGCATCGTAGGGGCCGTCGACGGCGCCGGTCGCGCCGGTCGTGCGGCCGGCGGTCATGGCTTCGGCCGCAGCGGTCCAGTCCTTCAGGAGCTGGATTAATGCCGCGCGGTCCTCGATGGTGACGTCGAAGGCGGCCATGTGGAGGCGGTCCTGGGCAGGAGTGACGATGCCTGCTTGGCGTTCGCCATAGAAAGGAACGACGTCGCTTGCCGCGGGCGCCGCTTGAGCTGCCACCGCATCGTGGCTGAGGTATCCGGCGGCAAGGCCAGCCACTGCACCGGCACCGCCCGCGCCGGCGAGGGAGAACAGTCCGCGACGGGACAGGCGGGGCTTGCCACCGTCGTCGCGCTTGCCGCCGCCGTCGCGCTTGGCGGACGGGAGGGCCGCCTTGGCGGGCCCGACGGCGGCAGACCGGGTTCCGCCGTCGGGCACCTCAGCGGGCCCGTGGTTGAAAGGGCAGCCGCTCACAGGACCACGGCTGAGGTGAGCTTGGACAACGGCTCTCCCAGGGCGTCGACCAGCGCGGCGAGCTGCTGGACCTCGGCCGGGCTGAGTTCGTTGTAGTAGGCGAAGCCGTCACCCTTGGCGTGCTTCTTGAGCTCGGCCTGCAGGGCAGCGAACTTCCCGTCGAGGCTCGTGGCGAGGGCAGCGTCCTTCTGCGCAAGCGCGGGCTTGAGGTTTTCGAAGGCGATCCGGGCGCCGTCGACGTTGGCCTGGAAGTCCCAGAGGTCGGTGTGGGACCAGATTTCTTCCTCGCCGGTGACCTTGCCGCGCGCGACTTCGTCCAGGAGTTCCTTGGCTCCGTTGCCGAGCTTGTCAGCGGAGAGCACCACTGTGCGGGTGCGTTTGCCGAGCTCCTCGGTATCGGAGACGAGCTGCGTGGCGATTTTGGCTCGCTCCGTGGCCGTCAGCGCCGTGTAGCCTGCCGGGGGGAACAGGTCCTTCTCCGCGCGGTGCCAGCCTGTCCATTCCTGGCCGGGCTCAAGGTCGGCTTCGCGGGCATCGAGCTTGGGGTCGAGGTCGCCGAAGGATTCCGCCACGGGTTCGATCCGCTCCCAGTGCATGCGGGTCGCGGCGTAGAGTTCGCGGGCTTTGGATGCGTCGCCTGCAGCGTAGGCATCGGCGAAGGCCTTGGTGCCGGTCACGAGCTGCTCGGTCTGGTCCTTGACGTAGGCCGTGTATTGCTGGACGCCGGTGTCCACGAGCTTCTGGAAATCGGCATCGACGCCGGTCTTGTTTCCGGAATCCGTGACCTCAAAGGCGGCACGGATACCGTCGCCCTGCATGCCGGGCTTGCACGCGGTGGTGTACTTGCCCGCGGGAGCCGTGACCACCAGGTTGCGGGTCAGGCCGGGACCGATGTTCTCCACTTCGCCGACGATCCGCAAGCCGTCCTCGGCGAGGAGGTAGAACTCGGTGATTTCCGTGCCTTCGTTCTTGACCGCGAAGCTCAGGTTGCCGCTGGGGACGCTCCCGGTAGAAACTTTGCACTCGGTCTTGGTGCTGGTGACCTGTATTGGTCCAGCGGAAGCGCTGGGGCCGGGCGTCTTTGTGTTGTCCGTGCAGCCAGTGAGTGCCAGCGGAACAGCTGCGGCCGCGGCGACGATGGCAAAAGACGTCCGACGGCGGGAGGTCAATTTAGGCAGCGTTATTTTGGGCAGGGGAGTGCCAGGCATGGGGTTTCCTTCTGTTGTGGAGTGCGAGAAGCGTCTAGGCGGCTTTGGCGGCGTGGGGAGAGGCGGCGTTGCCCGTGGATTGTTTCGGCGTGGAACCGTTGACGCGGATGTAGAAGTAAAGCACCGGGATCACGTAGAGCAGCCAGGCCCCGGCTTCGAGCCACGTGGTGGCCGGGGACAGGTTGAGGGTGCCCTTGAGCAGTGTGCCGTACCAGGACGACGGCGGGATGGCCGCTGAGACGTCGAACGCGAGGTCGGGGAGCCCAGGCAGGATTCCGGCTTCCTGGAGGTCATGGATGCCATAGGCCAGCACACCGCCCGCGATCACGATGAGCCCGACGCCCGTCCAGGTGAAGAACCGCGAGAGGTTGACCTTGAGGACGCCGCGATGCAGCAGGTATCCGAGCCCGGCAGCGACGGCCAGGCCGAGCAGCGCGCCTAGCAGCGGCTGCGACGACTCGCCGGCGGCCTGGGCAGCAGCCCAAAGGAACAGCGCAGTCTCGAGTCCTTCGCGGCCCACCGCGAGTGCCGCGACGACCACGAGGCCCCACGCGGCGCCGTCGGCCATTTTGTCCACTTGCGACTTCAGCTCGCCGCCGAGGCTGCGGGCAGTCCGCGCCATCCAGAAGACCATCCAAGTGACGAGCGCGACGGCGGCAATGGACAATCCGCCCCCGATCGCCTCCTGCGCAGCGAAAGTCAGTCCCTGCGGACCGAAGGTGAGCAGGGCGCCGAAGGCGATGGATACGGCCACGGCGATGCCGACGCCGGCCCAAAGCCGGGGGAGCAGCGAGCGGCGTCCGGTCTTGACGAGATAGGCCATCAGCAGGACCACAACGAGGGTGGCTTCGAGGCCCTCGCGCAGGCCGATCAGGAAGTTCGCGGTCATGTGGAATCTTTCGTTAGGGGAGCCACACTTAGGCTCGCCTAAGAAAGTACAGTACCCGTTTGACCCGATTACGCAAAAGAAGGGTTTCGTAATTATTTTGAGGGGTTGTCACGCAAAGCAGTCTTTTGGCCTCCGCGGGTCGGTGCAGCCGCGGAATCCCGGGGTCGTCGCACACCTCGACCCCAAAAAGTTGCGTGGAGTGACGCTCCTGGCTTCATTAACGACCGCCACCATTAACGACGACGGCGCGTTGCCCGCTCAGGGGGCAACGCGCCGTCGTCGTACTTCCGGATGGCGGCCTGGGCCGCAGCGAAGCCTTAGCTGCGGAAGTTCACGAACTGGAGATCGACCTCTTCGAACTTCTTCAGGATGTTCATGGTTTCCTGCAGGTCATCGCGGGACTTCGAGGTGACGCGGAGTTCGTCGCCCTGGATCTGGGACTTGACGGACTTCGGGGCTTCATCGCGGATGATCTTGTTGATCTTCTTCGCAATGTCCTGGGCAATGCCCTCCTTGATGGAGCATTCCAGGCGGAATTCCTTGCCGGAGGGGTAGGGCTCGCCCTGGTCGAGGGACTTGAGGGAGATGCCGCGCTTGATGAGCTTGGACTGGAAGACGTCCAGGACAGCGAGGATGCGGTCCTCGGAGTTGGCCTTCATGAGGATCTTTTCGCCGCTGAAGTCGATCTCCGCGCCGACGCCCTTGAAGTCGTATCGCTGTGCGATTTCCTTCTGGGACTGGTGGAGCGCGTTGGCGACTTCCTGCTTGTCTACCTTGCTGACGACGTCGAATGTGGATTCGCCTGCCATGACTCTCCTTTGGTTGTTGCGTGCGGCCCGGAAACGGGCGGCTTTGTCTGCCAACCAGCCTAATACGGAAGCGCCCGGCGTGTGCTGAGCGTTCACAGTTCGCTCACAGCACACGCATGGCCGGAACTGAGACTGCCCCGACAGAGTTGTACCAGTTTGAAGATCCCATCCTGAAAGGGAGCACTATGAGCAACCAGGCCGTCCGTTACGTCACCAAGTCAGCCGCTGCCGCCGCCGGTTCAATCGGAGCCGCCGCCACCACCGCCGCAACCGCGGTTGCAGCCGCGGCACTCGCGGCGTCCGTGGTCCTGAGCCCGGTTCCTGATGCGGCTTCGCGGATGGATGGTGTCCACTCGGACTTGTTGCGGGCCGTTCAGCTCAACCAGATCACGTTGGAGCAAGCAGCCAGTTTCGAGGCCAAGTTGGCTGGCCGGATATTTGGTGGGGCCTGAGATTTTCGCCTGTTTTGAGGCTTCGAGGCCTCGATTCGATTCTTCGGCAGAAGTTCTGTAAGGTTGTCTTGCTCGCGCTTACCGGATCGGAAACGAAACGATGATCGGGAGTGACTTCTTTTGAAGTTCGGCAGATTACCCGAGCGGCCAAAGGGGGCTGACTGTAAATCAGCTGGCAACGCCTACGGGGGTTCGAATCCCTCATCTGCCACAAAATTAAATCCCCGGAACCATATGGTTCCGGGGATTTTTTGTTTGTCCGTGTTTTCTTGGCGGGGCCGTTCGACGCGGAAAATTTCCTGTGAGGCGCGGATGGACTCTCGACGCCCGAATTCCGGTGTCGTCAGGGATTTGGGGTGTCGACACCGGAACTCGGGTGTCGACGACGAAAGCCCAATTAGCTCGCGCTGCCCGGCTCCAGCCAGTATCCGTCCTGATGGTGGACGAGTTGCCGGCCCAGGCCTCCGGACAACTGGATCCAGAGCGTGCTGCGATCCTCGGTCATGCCGTCCAAAGTCCCCACGATCCTGTTGCCGCGGGTGTCCTGCAGCACCAGTTCCTGGTGGAGCGGCAGTTCCGGCCACACCTCTGCGTGTGCCCTGATGGTTTGGGTGGTGCTCACGGGATCTCCTTGGTGCCTTCTGGAATTTGTTTTCAGACATTCTTCCCGCGGCATGTGAACTGGTGGTAAACGACATGCCATGTAGCGACACACAAAACGAGACTGTCCCGAAATGTTACTGCGGAGTAACATGGCGGTTATGCATTTGCTTCTGCGAACCCTCTTGATCTTGTTCACCTCGTCCAGGCGGAGCCGGCTCAGTGTGTGGGGTATGTCCTCGTTGCCCATGCGCGTACTGCCCACGGACATCGACATTGCAATGCACGTAAACAACGGCATGTACTTCTCGCTGATGGATCTTGGACGCTTCGACCTTATGGTGCGTGCAGGGATCTGGCAGAAGATGCGCCGCCGGGGCTGGAGCCCCGTGGCTGCAGGGGAGACCATCGCATTCCGGAAGTCGTTGCAGCTTTGGCAGCAATACACCATCGAGTCCAAGATCATCGGGCTCGATTCGAAGGCGATCTACTTTGAACAACGCATGGTGGTGGACGGCGAGATCTACGCCCGCGCGCACATTGCCACCCGGCTTGTCGACAAGGGCCGGCCCGTGAGCCAGGAGGAAATCCTGGCCGAGTTCGGCGAGCCGCCCGCGGACCTCGAGCTTCCGGAATGGATCCACGAGTGGCGCGAGAACAACGCGCTCCCCGGCGCCCGGAAGGCCGCCCCGCACTTCTGGCACTAGCCGAAGGTACCGGTCGGCCCCAAACCGGCCGCCCGCCGTCGTGCTTTATTCCCGGTTTGCCGGGTAGCGAACAGAGGCGACTTAGGGGGCGCGGTCGCGTACCGTGGAAGCATGGCTACAGTTGACATCACCGGGGAGCAGTTCGCATCGACCATCGAGGGCAACGACATTGTCCTGGTGGATTTCTGGGCTGCGTGGTGCGGCCCTTGCAGGCAGTTTGCCCCCACATACCAGGCCGCTTCCGAGAAGCATGACGATGTGTTCTTCGCCAAGGTGGACACCGAGGCCGAGCAGCAGCTTGCCGCCGAAGCCGGGATCTCCTCGATCCCCACGCTCATGGCGTTCCGCGAAAAGGTCCTCGTGTTCTCCCAGCCGGGCGCGCTGAACGGACCCCAGCTGGAGCAGGTCATCGAGGCCGTCAAGGGGCTCGACATGGATGAGGTCCACGCGCATATCGCAAAGCAGCGCGCGGAAAACTCCTAGCCGAAAACTCCTAGAGGCGCTCGAGAATCACAGGCTCCGCCAGCAGTGCGCTGAGGGATTCGTTGAGGTCCTGGACGGCGATGCCCTTGGAGTGGATGTCGAGGTGTTCCTCGGAGGCCCACTGCTCGGTCAGGACCAGCTTGTCCTCGTTGGCTTCGGTGAGCTCGTAGCGGATGCAGCCGGGCTCGTTCACTACTTCGTCGATCGCGATTTCCAGAGCGAGCTTGACGCGGAAGTATTCGCCGTCGTTGGGAATGAACGTGGCCTGCAGGTCAATGGGTGCACTCATGGGATTCACATTACCGGCTGGCCCGGCAAGGTCCTGAAATATTTTGTAGGACTTCCAAGCAAAAGTCTTCTCTTGGCCCCGCGGAGTTGGTAGCGTGCGTTCATGCTTTCCTACACAGCCGGGGACACTGACGTCCCGCTGCTTGAAGAGACCATCGGCGCCAACTTTGAACGCGTCGCGGCGCGGTTTCCGTTGCGGGATGCGCTGATCGAAGCCGCCGTGGTGCCCGGCGACGAGGCTCGGCGCTGGAGCTACGAAAAACTGAACGACGACGTCGACCGGCTCGCGCGTGCGCTGCTCGCCAAGGGCGTCGCCAAAGGTGACAGGGTGGGCATCTGGAGCCCGAACTGCGCCGAATGGACCATCCTGCAATACGCGACGGCGAAGGTTGGCGCGATCCTGGTCAATGTCAATCCGGCGTATCGCAGCCACGAACTGGAATTCGTGGTCCGTCAGAATGGCATGCGGATGCTGGTGGCCGCACCATCGGACAAGAACAGCGGCTATGTGGGCATGGCCCGGGAGGCCTTGGCCAGTTGCCCCGAGCTTCGGGAGCTGGTCTTCCTTCCCGATCTGGGACTGGACATGCTCAACGCAGGCGAACCGCAAACCGTCGCCGAGCTGACGTACGCCGAACTGCTCAAGCGAGCGGACGACGTCGCGCCCTCAGCGCTCAAGGCTCGCATGGCCGAACTGGACCCGCACGATCCCATCAATCTGCAGTACACCTCGGGGACCACCGGCTTCCCCAAGGGCGCCACGCTGACCCACCACAACATCCTCAACAACGGCAACCAGATCGGCCGGCTGCTGGGGTACACGGAACGCGACCGCGTGGTCCTTCCGGTGCCGTTTTACCACTGTTTCGGCATGGTCATCGGGAACCTGAACGCCCTGAGCTTCGGCGCGGCCACCATTATTCCCGGCCGCGGATTCACGCCGGCCGCAGCACTGGAAGCCGTGCAGGATTTTGGCGGGACCTCGCTGTATGGCGTGCCCACCATGTTCATCGCCGAGTTGGCTTTGCCGGATTTCGCATCCTACGACCTCTCCACGCTGCGTACCGGCGTCATGGCCGGCTCACTGTGCCCTATCGAGGTCATGGAACATGTCATCTCCGAGATGAACATGCGGGACGTAGCCATTTGCTACGGGATGACCGAGACTTCGCCCGTGTCCACCATGACCCTCGCGGCCGACACCCTGGAGCAGAGGACCACGACGGTAGGGCGCACGATGCCCCGGCTCGAGTCCAAGATCGTGGATCCAGGCACTGGCGAAACCCTGGAACGCGGCAGGATTGGCGAGTTGTGCACGCGGGGTTACGCCGTGATGGCAGGGTATTGGGGCGAGCCGGGGAAGACAGCCGAGGCTATCGACGACGACGGCTGGATGCACACCGGCGACCTGGCCCGGATGGACCCGGACGGTTTCATCGTGATCGAAGGCCGCATGAAGGACATGGTCATCCGCGGCGGCGAGAACGTCTATCCCCGCGAAATCGAGGAGTTCCTGTACAGGCATCCCGCCATCCAGGATGTCCAGGTTATCGGCGTTCCGGATGCCAAGTACGGCGAGGAGCTGATGGCCTGCATCATCCTCAAACCGGGAGCAGCTTTGGACTTGGACGGCGTGCAGGAGTTCTGCCGCGGCAAACTGGCCCACTACAAGATCCCGCGCTACGTGGACATCCGGGAGAGCTTCCCCATGACGGTGTCCGGCAAAGTGCGCAAGATCGACATGCGCGAAGAAGCGATCGCCCGCCTCGGACTCTAATTCCAACGCGGGGTCACTTACGGCCCATGTTGCTGCCCGACATGGGCCGTAAGTGACCCCGCGTTGGCTTGGTTGGAAGTCTGCCTGTGGATAACTCCTCGGCGGGGTCAAATTGCAGCCAAACTGGATCCCATGGTCCGCATCATTCCGCTGCCGAAGGAACTCAGTAACCGTCCTTTCACGGTCTATGAATCCCGCGTGCTTGGCGTCGCTCCGAAGCGGCTCCGGGCCAGGGACGTGTCCGACGGCGGCCGCCTGATCTACTTGCCCGCGGGTCGCGAGTTTGAGTTTGCCGAAAGGGCGCGGATCCTTGCCGCGGCAACACCGGGCGCCTGGGTGTCCCATGAGAGCGCTGCGATATTGATCCGCCTCGGCCTTCCTCCGTGGCTGGGCGGCGGCGAGACGGTCCACCTCAGCAAGCCCCATGCGCTTCCCAGGGTCCGACGAACCGGAGTGACGGGGCACCGAGTCCGTATCCTCCCGGACGAAGTCACGGAAATTGACGGAATTCCTGTGTCCTCTCCACCCCGGACGTGGCTTGACCTGGCGCAGCAGTTGCCGCTGCGGTACGTGATTGCCATGGGTGACCAGTTGATCCGCATGCCCCGGCCGGGACTTGAAGGAAGGTCCGAGCCCTACGCCAACAAGGAAGGGTTGCGGCTCCTGATCCGGCAGCATCCGAACATGAAAGGCGTGGAGAAGGCCCGGCTTGCTCTCGAAGAGATGCGCGTCGGGGCAGATTCGTTTCCGGAGACATTCCTGCGGCTGGCCATGGTGGATGCTCGATTGCCTGAACCGGAATTGCAGCTCCGTCTCGATCCGGACGATCCGTGGTCGCCTTCCGCGGACCTGGGGTACCGGCGATTCCGGATCGCCGTGCAGTATGACGGTGCCCCGCATCTCACGCGGGAACGGCAGACAAGGGACAACCGGAGGGACGAGGCTTTCACCAGCGCCGGCTGGTCTTACTTCAAGGTCAACGCCGATGACCTGGCCGAAGGGTTCACCGGCCTGATTGTCCGGATCAAGCGGGCGAAACCCTCAACGCGGGGTCACTTACGGCCCATGCCGGGCAGCAACATGGGCCGTAAGTGACCCCGCGTTGCTAGTGTCCTCGGTGGTCCTGGATAGTCATCCGCGGTCCGAACGTCGGCTTGCGGAAGCCGCTGAGCCCGAGCATTCGGACTACCCGCTGCCGATGCCCACGCCAGGGTTCCAGGAGGGCGATCATTCCGGCGTCGTCCGTTTTCCTGCCTGTGAGCGCGTAACCGATGTACGAGGCCAGATGGTAGTCGCCCACCGCGATCGAATCAGGGCATCCATGGGTCCGCTGGACCACCTCGGCAGCCGTCCAGATGCCAATGCCCGGAATGGTCTGCATCTTGGCCCCGGCCTCCGCCGCGCTGAGTGAGGCGAGCCGTTCAAGCGCGACGGCGGATCGCAGCGCCCGCATGACTGTTGCCGAACGCTGGGGACCCACGCCCGCTTTGTGCCACTCCCATGAAGGAATGGCCAACCATTGGGCGGCGGTCGGTGCGACGATCAGGCCCGACGGCAGGCCCGACGTCGATAGGCGGCCGGTGCTGGGCGCTGCGGTTCCGTAGCGGTACATCAGGTAGCGGTAGCCCCGGCGGGCTTCAATAGTCGTGACCTTTTGCTCAAGAATCGTGGGCACAAGGGAGTCCACCACGCGGCCGGTGGTGGGTAAACGGACGGTGAGGTTCCGGCGTCGGGCTTCCCGGACCATGCGCGGGAGGGTGGCATGAAACGCAGCTTCATCGAAGCCGGACCAGTCGTCCCCGCTCCCCAGCAGCGCAGGCACCGAGGCAATGGCGGAGCCCGCGCCCGGGCCCCACGCCTGGGCATCGACACGGGTGTCTTGGCCGGTTCCCGCGGCGGTGAGGCGCAGCGTTGCCGGACCGTCCGGCGTCGTGAAGGCCATCCACACGCCGTCCTGCCGCGCCGCGAAGGACGGGTCGCCATTGCCGCGCATGAGGATTCCCAAGGTCTGGAGAAGGTCGAAGGGGCCGCCGGGGTGCCATCGCACGGACGCGTCGGACGGAGCCGCTGCGGCGGGCGGGGCATCGACGATGGTCATTCATTCATGGTCGCATGCTCGTCCGACAACACTCCAAAAGTGCGGCGTCCAAGCCCTTACGCCGCGAAACCCACACGACTAGACTCCACGTGTGGCGCGGGGCGTCTGCGCCTTCCATGACAATTTCAGGAGAACGCAATGGCCGGTGTTGTGCATTTTGAAATCCCCGCGGACGACAAGGAGCGGGCCAACACTTTCTACCAGGGTGCCTTCGGCTGGATGCTCAACCCCATGCAGGAGATGGACTACACGATCGCAATCACCACGCCGTCAGACCCGCAGACGGGCATGCCGAGCTCGCCGGGGGCCATCAATGGCGCACTTTTCCCGCGCTCGGAAGAGCTGAAGACTCCCATCATCACGGTCGACGTCGAAGACATCGAGGCATCGCTCGGCCAAATCGAGAGTGCGGGCGGTTCAGTGGTCAAGGGCAAGGACGCCGTTCCGGGCATGGGCTACTACGCCTATTTCAAGGACACTGAAGGCAACATCCTGGGCCTCTGGCAGACCGACTCTTCGGCAGCAGGCCCTGCACCGGCCGAGTGAGCTGGACCTACGCCCCCGAAACTACTCTCCGAAGCGCCCTCGGGACTCCGCCGGAATCAATGGCTTCCCGGCGCGGACCTTGAGTTCTTGCACCGCCCAAGTGTTTCCGTCCGGATCGCTGAAGCCGAAGAACGTGCCGCCGTCGCGCTCGTCGAAGACGGTGATTTCGCTGGCCTCGACTCCGCGGCTGAGCAATTCCTCGCGTGCAGCGCGCGCATCCGCCACCACAAGTTGAAGGCCCCGCATGGAACCCGGCGCCATCTCGCTCTGCGCGGGCAGGTCGCCGACGACGATCGAACATCCGGAGCCTGGCGGGGTAAGCTGCGCCACGTGCATGTGCTCGTTGGTGGTGTTGTGATCGAGGTTGAAGCCCACTTTGTCGCGGTAGAACTCGATGGCACGGTCAATGTCACTCACGGGGAGCGGACGCCGACCCGCCACCACCCCGACCCTCGGCTGCACAGGAGCAGTCCCGACCAGGCGGTAACTTGGTACCTATGAAGTACGCCCAGTCCGTCCTGGACCTCATTGGCAATACACCCCTCATCAAGCTCAACCACGTGACCGGGGACATCAAAGCCACCATTCTGGTGAAGCTCGAATATGTGAACCCCGGTGGCTCCATCAAGGACCGCATCGCGGTGAAAATGATCGAGGAGGCAGAGCGGGACGGAAAGCTCAAGCCGGGCGGAACCATCGTGGAACCGACCTCGGGCAACACCGGCGTCGGACTCGCCCTGGTGGCCCAGCAAAAGGGCTACAAATGCATCTTCGTTGTCCCGGACAAGGTGGGCGAGGACAAGCGTGCCGTGCTTCAGGCGTACGGTGCGGAAGTTGTCGTCACGCCCACTTCCGTGGCCCCGGACAGCCCGCAAAGTTACTACAGCGTCTCGGATAGGCTCGTGTCCGAAATCCCCGGAGCCTACAAGCCGGACCAGTTTTCCAACCCCGCCGCCCCCGGCAGCCACTACGAAACCACCGGGCCCGAAATCTGGCGTGATACCGACGGGAAGATCACCCACGTGGTGATCGGCGCGGGCACAGGCGGCACCATCACGGGCACGGGGCGCTACCTCAAGGACGTGTCCGCCAACCGGCCGGTGTCCGACGGCGGCCGCGTCAAGGTTATCGGCGCGGACCCGGCAGGCTCGGTCTACTCGGGCGGCACCGGGCGGCCATACTTCGTGGAGGGCGTCGGCGAGGACATGTGGCCGGCCAACTACGACAAGACCGTGCCGGACGATGTCATTGCCGTCAGCGACGCCGACTCCTTCGAGATGACCCGGCGACTGGCCCGCGAGGAAGGCCTCCTGGTCGGCGGCTCCTCGGGCATGGCAGTAGTTGCCGCGTTGCAGGTGGCCAAAGACCTTGGCGAGGAAGCCGTCGTCGTCGTGATCCTGCCGGACTCCGGCCGCGGCTACCTGGCGAAGATCTTCAACGACAAGTGGATGCGCTCCTACGGCTTCCTCCCCGGTGGCGAAGAGGCCTCGGTTGGCGAGGTTTTGAAGTCCAAGACCGGCCAGATGCCGGACCTCGTCCACATCCACCCCAATGAGACCGTCCGCGATGTCATCAACATCATGAACGAATTCGGGGTCTCGCACATCCCGGTCCTCTCGCAAGAACCGCCTGTGGTGATGGGCGAGGTCCTGGGCGCCGTCGATGAGCGCACGCTGACCACCAAGCTATTCCGCGGCGAGGCGAAATTGACCGACAAGATCTCCGAGCACATGGGGGAGCGCCTGCCGGTCATCGGCTTCCTGGAAACCATCTCCGCCGCACGCGAGCTGCTGTCCGACGTCGACACCGTCATGGTGACGTTCGTCGGAGCTCCCGTGGGCATCCTGACCCGCCACGACCTTCTCGCCTACCTGAGCAACTGACACTAGGAGTTCATATGTCTGCAAACGAAGCAGGATTCAACACGCGTGCCGTCCACGCCGGCCAGGCCTTCGAACCCCGCACCGGCGCTGTGGTTCCGCCGGTGCACTTCAGCTCGACGTATGCCCAGGACGGCATAGGCGGTCTGCGCGACGGCTACGAGTACGGCCGCGGCACCAACCCCACCCGCGATGCGCTGCAGGAACAGCTCGCAGCGCTGGAGGGCGGCACCCACGCCTACAGCTTCAGCTCGGGCCTTGCCGCGGAGGACTCCCTGATCCGTGCAGTTGCCCGCCCCGGCGACCACATCGTCCTTGGCAACGACGCCTACGGCGGAACCTACCGGCTCATCAGCCGCGTGCTCGGTGAGTGGGGCATCGGCAACACACCAGTGGACATGTCCAACCTTGACGCCGTTGCGGCGGCCGTCGCGGCGAACAAGACCCGCATCGTCTGGGTGGAGACTCCTTCCAATCCGATGATGAAGATCACCGATATCGAGGCGCTCGCCAAAGTAGCGCACGACGCCGGTGCCCTCCTTGTCGTCGACAACACCTTCGCTTCGCCCTACTTGCAGACCCCGCTCGCCTTGGGTGCCGACGTCGTGGTCCACTCGACCACCAAGTACATCGGCGGGCACTCGGACGTCGTGGGCGGCGCGATCGTGGTCAAGGATGCCGAACTGGCCGAAAAGATCGGCTTTGTGCAGTTCGCTGTCGGCGCCGTGTCCGGACCCATGGATGCGTTCCTGACCACCCGTGGCCTCAAGACGCTCGGCGTGCGCATGGACCGCCACAGCGAGAATGCCCAGGCCGTGGCCGAATGGTTGCTTGAGCGCCCCGAGGTTGAAGCCGTGCTGTACCCGGGGCTGCCTTCCCACCCGGGCCACGAGCTCGCGGCCAAGCAGATGAAGAAGTTCGGCGGCATGATTTCAGTGCAGTTCAAGGGCGGCGAAGCTGCTGCCCGCAAGGTGGCAGAGTCCACCCAGGTCTTCACGCTGGCCGAATCCCTGGGCGGCATCGAGTCCCTCATGAACTACCCCTCGGAGATGACGCACGCTTCGGTCAAGGGCACCGAACTGGCCGTTCCGGTCAACCTGATCCGGCTTTCCTGCGGCATCGAGGACGTCGAGGACCTGATTGCGGACCTCGAGCAGGCGATCGGCAACATCACTGACTGAAAGCCTCTCAACTTCTGACCGTTTTTGAATGACCAGATCGGCCGGGACGCGCCATCCCAGCGGCGAGTCCCGGCCGATTTGCATTCAAACATGGTCAGGAGTGGAGTCTCCCCTCACCAAGTAACCTAGCTTTCTTTAGAAAAGCCAGCTAATCTCGAACCATGCCTTTACGATCCGATTGGTCCGAGCGGACGTGCAGCCTGGCCCGCGGCCTCGATATCCTGGGAGACCCCTGGGGAAGCCTGGTGCTGCGGGAGGTCTTCTTCGGCAACGGCCGCTTCGATGCCATCAAGACCCGCCTCCACATCGCAGACAATGTGCTCAGCAAAAGACTGGGTTGGCTGGTTGAAGCGGGCCTCCTTGCCCAACGGCCCTACCTGGACGGCGCCCGGACGCGCCAGGAGTACGTCCTCACCCCCAAGGGCGAAGATGCCTTGCCTGTCTTGAACGCCATCATCCTCTGGTCCGAAAAACATCTCGACGCCCCGGCGGACAACGCCCATATGCGCGTGATCCACAATGGTTGCGGACTGCCGACAGCGTCGGCTGATACCTGCTCCCACTGCGGGTCCCGGCTGACCGCCGCCAACACCAGCTGGCATAGCCTCACGCGGTCTGAACACCCGTTGGCTTTGGCCACTGCCCCCGCCAGACGCGACCTCCCGAACGAATCGGAGCCCTCCGCATGACCGCACCCAATCCCACCAAACTTTCCGCCGGCAACCCAGTTGGCAAGGCCCCTCGGAAGCGGCGCCTCCACCCCGCTTGGACGGTGGCCGTCGTCGCGTTCCTGGCACTTGTGGGCGCTGCCGGGTTCCGCGCAGCGCCCGGCGTGCTCATGGTGCCGCTGCAGCAGGAATTCGGCTGGTCAACAACCGTGCTGTCGCTCGCCGTCAGCATCAACCTGGTGTTGTTCGGCCTCACCGCGCCCTTCGCTGCCGCGCTCATGGAACGCTTCGGCATCCGCACCGTCACCTCGATTGCCCTCTGCCTGATCGGCCTCGGTTCCGCGCTGACGGTGTTCGTCAACCAGTCCTGGCAGATCCTGCTGACCTGGGGTGTGCTGATCGGCCTCGGCACCGGATCCATGGCCCTGGTTTTCGCGGCCACCATCGCCAACACGTGGTTCTCCAAGAACCGTGGACTCGTGATCGGCATACTGACGGCGGGCAGCGCCGCCGGGCAGCTTGTGTTCCTGCCCTTCATCGCGATGCTCGCGCAGAGCCCGGGCTGGCGTGGCGCCTCGCTGCTCATCGCAGCCGGGGCGCTTGCCGTCGTGCCGCTCGTGCTGCGCTGGCTCAAGAACTCACCGGCCGACGTCGGGGTCCAGCCTTACGGTGCTGAAGAAGAGCAGCCGACGACGGCAGAAGCCGCCACTGTCGCGGACGCCACCCAAGCTGAAGGCGCCAAGACGCCCAACGCTGCGGTGCGAGCACTGCAGGTCCTCAAACGCGCCAGCAAAGTGCGCACCTTTTGGGCACTGGTTGCCGGTTTCGCCATCTGCGGTGCCACCACCAACGGCCTGATCGGCACCCACTTCATTCCCTCGGCGCACGACCACGGAATGCCGGAAACCACCGCAGCAGGCTTGCTGGCCGTCGTCGGGATCTTCGACATCGTGGGCACGATCGCTTCCGGGTGGTTGACGGACCGCTTCAACCCCAAGGTGCTTCTGGCTGTGTATTACCAGTTCCGCGGGGTCGGGCTGCTGGTGCTGCCCGTGCTCTTGGGGTCCACGGTGCAACCCAGCATGATCCTGTTCGTGGTGGTCTACGGCCTGGACTGGGTAGCCACTGTGCCCCCGACGGCGGCCATCTGCCGGAAGGTGTTCGGGGCGGACGGTTCGGTGGTGTTCGGCTGGGTCTTCGCCGCGCACCAGCTCGGGGCCGCAGCCGCCGCGTTGCTGGCGGGTTACATCCGGGACGCCACGGGCCACTACACCTATGCATGGATCGGCGCGGCAGCGATGTGCACGGTGGCCGCCGTCATCAGCGCCACCATCCGGAAGGACGCGGGGAAGAAGGAGCCGGTTCCCGTCGGAGCCTGATCCTCGCGCTGGAGGCTAGCGGAAAGCCGGAACCCCCGTGATGTGTTGGCCCAGGATCAGCGTGTGCACCTCGTCCGTCCCTTCGTAGGTGCGCACGGATTCCAGGTTGTTGGCATGGCGCAACGGCGGGTAATCCAGCGTGATGCCGTTGCCACCGAGGATGGTGCGGGCTTCGCGG
Organism: Arthrobacter gyeryongensis; assembly: GCF_039543785.1. Taxonomy (NCBI): domain Bacteria; kingdom Bacillati; phylum Actinomycetota; class Actinomycetes; order Micrococcales; family Micrococcaceae; genus Arthrobacter; species Arthrobacter gyeryongensis. The sequence goes on along the minus strand of NZ_BAABKK010000010.1, from coordinate 234,546 downwards.
GCGATCTTGATTGCCTCGCGCACATTGTTGAGCTTGCCCACAGAGATCTGCTCCGGGTGCAGTTTGCCCGCATCCTTGAGCCGTCCAAGGTGCAGAGCGAGCAAGGTACCTTTCTGGATCTCCAGGACCATGTTCACGAGCTTCTCCTGGGTCAACTGGTAGCTGGCCAAGGGCTTGCCGAATTGCATACGGCTTCCGGCATATTCGAGCGCGGCCTCGTAGGAGTCACGGGCCGCGCCCATGGCGCCCCAGGCAATGCCGTACCGCGCCTCGTTGAGGCAGGAGAACGGGCCGCGGAGTCCCGTGGCACCCGGGAGGAGGGCTTCCGGACCGAGCCGGACGGCGTCGAACACCACGTCGCACTGGATCGAGGCGCGCATGGAGAGCTTCGCGTCGATGGGAGTCGCGGTGACTCCCGGAGTTCCGGCGGGAACCAGGAAGCCCCGGATGCCGTCGTTAGTGTTGGCCCACACGATCATGACGTCGGCGATCGATGCCATCCCGATCCAGCGCTTCGAACCATTCAGCACCCAGCCCGCGTCGTCGCTCGTCCCGTCGCGGCGCGCAAGGCTGGCCATCGACGACGGATCCGAACCCGCCGTGGGCTCTGTCAAGGCAAAGCAGCCGATCAGTTCGCCGGCTGCCATTCGTGGGAGCCATTGCTCCTTCTGCTCTTCGCTGCCCCACTTGTGGATCGCCGTCATGGCCAGGGAGCCCTGGACCGATACGAAGGTCCGGATGCCGGAATCGCCGGCCTCGAGTTCCATCGCGGCGAGGCCGTATTCGACGGCGGTGCGGCCCGGGCAGCCGTAGCCCTCCAGGTGCATGCCAAGGACGCCGAGTTCGCCGAGTTCCGCCGGCAGGTCCCGCGGGAACACCGCGTCCTCGTACCAGCGGGCGATGTTCGGCCGGATCCGCTGGTCCGTAAAATCGCGTACCTTCTCGCGAAGCTCCAGTTCCTCGGAGCTCAAGAGGGAATCGAGGGCAAGGACATCGGAGGTATTCGTCGTTGAATGGCTCATGCCAGCATCCTAAGGCCGGACATGTTCCCCCGAAGCGTCCTGTAGAGACGGTCGACGCGGGTGCGGCACCCGCGCCGTGCCAGAATTGAGCCATGGCCGCCGCGGACGTGAACGCACTAGGGCTGCAGCTTCGGGCAGCCAAGGGGATCGGGCGACGCCGCATCCTGGCTGGCCTGGTCCTGGCCCTGTTGCTACCCTCGGCCGTCGAAGTCATGGTGTCCGTGCTGGAATACCGGAACTTCGCCATGATCATGCTCTTCCAGCTGGCCGTCTCCGCCGCCGTTGCCGCAATCGGGGGATTATGGCCGGCCGTGGTCTCCGCCGTCCTCGGCAGCATGCTCTTGAACTACTTCTCGGCCGAACCGGTGGGCTCCTTATCGATCGCGGATCCCGCCACGCTTCTCACTCTGGTCATCTTCCTTGCTGTGGCGTGCGGAGTGGCGCTCGCCGTCGGTTTGGCGACCCGACGGGCCCAAGAGGCCGCGCATTCCGGCGCCGAAGCAAAAGCCCTCAGCGAATTGGCCCTTCGTATCCTGAGCTCGGACGGCAGCCTCGAGTCTTTCCTGGACAAGATCCGCGTCAACCTCGGCATGGAGTCGGTGACGCTGCTCTCCACGTTTGACTCGCCGGATGCCCCCGGGCCCAACTGGCAGGTCCTTGCAAGCTCAGGGCTTCAACCGCCGGTGACCCATGCGGCAGCCGACCATGCCGCCGTCGTCGATCGCAACTACACGCTCCTGCTCCGGGGCGGGCCGCTTTCCGAACAGCATCGGCGCATGCTCGCGGCGTTCGGCGCCTTCGTGGTGGCATTGCGGGAGCGACAGCAACTCGTCAAGAGCAGGCAGGACAACGTGCGCCTGGCCGAAGGCAACAAAATGCGGACCTCCATCCTGCGCGCCGTCTCCCATGATCTCCGCACTCCGCTGGCGGGCATCAAGCTTGCTGTCAGCAGCCTGCGACAGGAAGACGTGACCTTCGCCCCCGAAGACGAGCGCGAACTGTTGGCCACCATCGAGGACTACGCGGACCGCTTGGATCACTTGGTGGATAACTTGCTGGACATGTCCCGGATCACGGCGGATGCCGTGAACCCGCTGCTGCGTGGACTGGGCTGGCACCAGATCATGCCGGAGGCTTTGCGAGGCGTGCCGGGGGAGCGCATCCGCAACGAGCTTCCTGCCAACCTTCCGTATGTAGAGGCCGACGCCGGGATACTGGAACGCGTAGTGGCGAACCTCGTGGAAAACGCAATGAAATACGCACCTGACTCCGATGTTGTGCTTGTCGCTCGGACCGGAGCAGGCATCACGGTGGACGGGCGGCCGGCCAGCGAACTGCGGGTGATGGACCATGGTTCGGGGATCGCGCCCGCGGCAGTCCTGGAGCTTTTCCAGCCTTTCCAACGACTCGATGATTCTCCATCCAGCCGGGACGGCCGCAGCGGAATCGGTTTGGGACTCGCTGTCGCCAAGGGATTCACGGAGGCCATGGGCGGTACGCTCATGGCTGAGGCGACGCCGGGAGGCGGGCTGACCATGGTGGTCACACTCCCTCTGTGGACAGGAGGGCGGCCTTGAACCTCGTGCTGATCGTGGAAGATGAGGCGCAGATCGCCCGCGCGATGCAAATCAATCTCCATGCCCACGGCTACCACGCCATCAGCGTGGGCAACGGCGCGGATGCGCTTAAGGCGGCCGCCCAGCAGCCCGTGGACATCGTGGTGCTCGACCTTGGGCTTCCGGACATGGATGGCGTGGATGTGATCAAAGGAATCCGCGGCTGGAGCAGCATGCCCATCATCGTTTTGTCCGCCCGGCACGGTTCGGAAGACAAAGTAGAGGCCCTCGACGCCGGAGCCGACGACTACGTGACCAAGCCTTTCGGCCTGGACGAACTGCTGGCCAGGCTCCGTGCAGCCTCGCGGCGGGCAGCGCCCCGGCACGAAGTGCCGACGCTCCAGACCGCCGACTTCCTGGTTGACCTCGCCGGAAAGAAGATCACCAAAGACGGCGCGGAAGTGCGGCTGACACCCACGGAGTGGAACATCCTGGAATTGCTGGTCCGCAACGCCGGCCGGCTGGTCAGCCAGCAGCAGATCCTCACCCAGGTCTGGGGACAGGCCTACGCGAAGGAGACCCAGTACCTGCGTGTCTACATTGCCCAGCTCCGGCGCAAGCTCGAACGCGACCCTGCACAGCCCCGCCATCTCCACACCGAGGCCGGCATGGGATATCGCTTCGATCCGTAGCTGCGTACGTAGACTGTAGTTATGGATACCGCATCGTTGCTTGCTGTTTGCCGGGTATACGAACTACTGCCCGATCCCGAGGGGTCGGTCGGAGTGACGGCCATTGACAAGCGCCCCGTCGACGGGCCGGTGAAGGTCCACAAGCTGGGAATCCATGGAGACATCCAGGCGAGCCGGATCCACCACGGGGGCGAGGACCAAGCGCTCTATGCGTACTCCCAAGCGGATGCCGATTACTGGGCGGGTGAACTCCAGAGGGACATGCCCGCCGGGATCTTCGGGGAGAACCTCCGCGTTGCCGGGATCGAGACGAGCGGTGCCGTGATCGGCGAACGGTGGAAGATCGGCCTGGATGTCGAAGTCGAGGTCACCTCCCCGCGTGTGCCGTGCGCAACGTTCCAACGCCGCATGAATGAACCGCAGTGGGTCAAGCGCTTCACGGAAGCTGGACGCGTCGGCACCTATCTGCGCGTGGTGAAGACCGGTTCCATTTCGGCCGGGGACTACATCCACAAACTGTTTGTGCCGAAACATGGCATCACGGTGGGGCAGTGGTTCAGCAACCCCAACCTCGATGACATGCAGTTGCTCCTCGACGCCGAGGCCGACGGGGAAGTCCTGCTGCAGTCCGACTACCACGACAGCTTCGAAAAGCTCATGCGCCGCAACGGTGTGGACGCCTGATCCGCCGTCGAACGGACGTCCTCGAACGGCCGTCCTGAGGGGCGGTCTTGAAGGCGCTCGGGGCGGCTTTGTGCGCAAGCTCACCGTCGCCGTCGACGGTTATGTCGCCAAGGGACTCATCTGTGCCCTACACTTGAAACATCCCCCACTCCGGAAATCCCTTTTTCCTGCCCAATTCTTGAGGCAGGACTGGTCAGTGTTGGGGCCCGCAAAATGTGTGTGGGCAGTTTCATAGGGAGAGCCGGGCGAAGAAAACGCTGTACAGACTGCTGAGATAGCAGCCAAGAGATGCAGCGGGAAGTCCTGCCATGGGATTGCGACAGCGCCGGACTTCTTGCGAGCACCAGAGCCTTCGGGTTCTTCTGTTTGCAACGTGTACTGCGGCCAAGCCCAACCGGGCCGCGCCGACTGGCCCCCTATGGATGAGGAAACTTTCCCCTATGCCCGAAAACCTGAACGACCCGTTCGTCGCCGAGTCTGCTGAAGAAGCAGAGACCGCCGTCGAGATCGCCGAAACCGCACCCGCCGCTGAATTCATCGAGGCTCCGGCCCCGGCTGAGGCTGCAGCGCCGGTTGAGGCTCCTACCTTCACTGAGGCACCCGCTGAAGCTGAGGCACCCGCAAAGGCCTCGGCCGAATCACCCGTCGAAGAAGAGGAAGAGGGCGTCCGCTTCGTCGACCTCGGAATCGACCCCCGCGTCCTGGCGGCCCTGCAGGACGTCGGCTACGAGAAGCCGTCTCCGATCCAGGCAGCAACCATTCCGCTTCTGCTCGAAGGCCGCGACGTCGTCGGCCTCGCCCAGACCGGCACCGGTAAGACTGCAGCATTCGCAGTACCGGCACTGTCCCGCCTGGCCGAACTCCACGACCTCAACGGCCCGTCCCGCAAGACCCAGGCCCTGGTTCTCGCCCCGACCCGCGAGCTTGCGCTCCAGGTTGCCGAGGCCTTCACCTCGTACGCCAAGCACATCGATGACTTCACGGTTCTCCCTGTCTATGGTGGCTCCGCCTATGGCCCGCAGCTTGCAGGCCTGCGCCGCGGTGCACAGGTTGTTGTCGGTACCCCGGGCCGCGTCATCGACCACATCTCCAAGGGTTCCCTGGACCTGTCCGAGCTGCAGTACCTCGTACTGGACGAAGCCGACGAGATGCTCCGCATGGGCTTCGCCGAGGACGTTGAGCAGATCTTCCAGCAGACCCCGGAAGACCGCCAGGTTGCGCTGTTCTCTGCCACCATGCCGAGCCAGATCCGCCGCATGTCCAAGCAGTACCTGAACAACCCGGCCGAGATCTCGGTCAAGTCCAAGACCACCACCGGCGCCAACACCCGCCAGCGGTACCTGCAGGTCATGGGCCCGCACAAGCTCGACGCGTTGACCCGCATCCTCGAGGTGGAAGAGTTCGACGGCGTTATCGCCTTCGTGCGCACCAAGATGGCAACCGAGGACCTGGCTGACAAGCTGAAGTCCCGCGGCTTCCAGGCCGCCGCGATCAACGGTGACATTCCGCAGCAGCAGCGCGAACGAACTGTCGACGCGCTCAAGGAAGGCCGCATCGACATCCTGGTCGCCACCGACGTCGCGGCCCGCGGCCTTGACGTAGAGCGCATCAGCCACGTGGTCAACTACGACATCCCGCACGACACCGAGTCTTACGTCCACCGCATTGGCCGCACCGGCCGTGCAGGCCGTAGCGGCGACGCCATCCTGTTCATGACGCCGCGGGAGAAGTACCTGCTGCGTTCGATCGAGAAGGCCACCCGCCAGCCGGTTGAGCAGATGCACCTGCCCACCGCCGAGACGGTCAACACCTTGCGTCTGGGCAAGTTCGCAGACAAGATCACGGAGACCCTCGAATCCGAGGACGTTGCCGCGTTCCGCGACCTGATCTCCTCCTACGAAGAAGAGCACAACGTTCCGGCTTCGGAGATCGCCGCTGCACTGGCTGTCATGGCACAGGGCGGCCAGCCGCTCCTGGTGAAGGAACTGCCGGCTGCGCCGGAATTCCAGAAGCGCGAGCGCTCCAAGGACGGCTTCGGTTCCCGCGGCCCGACCCGCACCCTGACCGAGGGCAACGCCACCTACCGGATCGCCGTCGGACGCCGCCAGCGCGTCATGCCGGGTTCGATCGTTGGCGCCATTGCCAACGAAGGCGGCATCTCCTCGGCACAGATCGGCGGCATCGACATCCGCTCGGACCACTCCCTGGTGGAGCTTCCGGCGGACCTGAGCCCCGAGCAGCTGCGCGCACTGTCCCGCACCCGGATCGGCGGCGAGCTGATTCACCTCGAGCTGGACAACGGTCGCAAGCCTGCCTCTGACCGCGGCGGCGAGCGTGGCGGTTACTCCGGTGGCAGCCGCGGCGGCGAACGTGGTGGCTACTCCGGTGGAGACCGCGGCGGAAACTTCAAGGGCAACGGTGGCTTCAAAAAGGAGTTCCGTAAGACCGAAGGCGACCGTGGTGGCTACTCCGGTGGCGAGCGTTCCTCCGCTGACCGCGGCGGCCGTTCCTACAGCGAGCGCAGCGGCGCCGGCGCCGGCGCCGGCGCCGGAACCGGCAGCTACGCCGACCGAGGCGCACGCAAGCCGCGCACTGGCGGCGACGCTGGCAACCGCGATTTCAACCGCAAGGGTAAGTGGTAAACAGGACTAGTTCCTGGGTTTTTGGCGGAGGCCGGCTTTCGAGCCGGCCTCTGGCTGTTTAACGGCGGCCCGCCTTTAGCGCCGTCCCAGGTCCCGCGCACGCCTGACTGCAGCGTTTCCCCCATGTTTGACGGCCCTGAGGATCAAGAAAGACCGACCCGCCGTGTCGTAAACGCTTTCCCAAACCAAACATGGGGAAGACGCGCGGCCCGCGGGTGTGGAAAGGTTGGTTCATGGGTTTCCTTGATTGGTTGAAGAAGAACCTCGGCTTCGACAAGGCCGAACACAAGCCGACTGGACGGGCCTCGGAGGCCCCGCAGAAGGCCGCTGAAGCCGCAACGGGGGAGACGGTCCAAAATGCCGGACCGGAGCCGTCAGTGGGAGCTCTCGTGGTTCCTGGCACCGCAGTGCCCGACGCCGATGCTCCCGCCGGCAGCGTTGGGCAGGTCACCGAGGTCGTAGTGGAAGCAGACGATACCCTGAGCGGCATAGCCATGCAGTTCGGCGTTGACTTGGATGCCCTGATCGCAGCGAACGCGGATACCGTGCCCAACCCGGACCACATCTACCCGGGCCAAGTGCTCCGCCTGCCCTAGTTCAGACGCTTTCCGGCTCAAGAATCCGGTGCGGATGCAAATTGTGTCGGCGCCGTTTTTCCCTGTCCCGCAGCCGATTTGTGACCTGAGAAATCGTCCGGTAGAGTATTTACTCGTTGCCCCCCTAGCTCAGTGGTAGAGCGCGTTCTTGGTAAGAACGAGGTCACCGGATCGATTCCGGTGGGGGGCTCTGAATGAGGGCCTGTGTCAAGGCGGTTTTTGACCGGCTTGACGCAGGTTTTTCTCATTCGTGGCGGTGTAGCTCAGTTGGTTAGAGCGCACGACTCATAATCGTGAGGTCGGGAGATCGAGCCTCCCCACCGCTACTTTGAAAGTCCCCGCTAAGGCGGGGACTTTTTCGTTTCCCGGGGTGTCGCACCGAGCCGGATGTGGATCGAAGAAATCGCCCTTCCGGCGGCCAGCCAAGCCTGCCCTTAGTCCTGATCGAAGCCCGCAAGTCTGCTGGGCACTTGCCGTAAAGATTTCGTAAAGATCCTGTCGAAAAGCTGAGAGCGCGTTCGACCAGCCGATAGTTTTTAGAGGCGCCGCCACTTGAGTGTCCCCCAATCCTCAGGTGGCGGCGCTTCTCGAAGATCTTGGCCAGCGACTTAGGTGCCTGTGAACAAACAGATTCTCCTATAAGCGTTTGGCGCCCGAGCGGGCAGTCTTAAGTGAATCTTGATCTTTTCTTAGCGTTTCCTTGAGGTTCACCATGTAGTGGGCCGTTTCGTCTGCGGGCTATCTCCAGCTACGATCAGGAGGTTGTCCGGACCGAAAGGCATCCTTGCTCGTGGATTTTGGCCGCTATCTCATTGACCTTGTGGTCTTCGTTGGCATCACAGTTGTGCTGATGTGTTCTCTTCACCTGCTCGTGCTGTGGCACAAGAAGCGGAAGTACACGAAGTTGTTGCGCCCTGAGAGACAGCCGCTAGCGGGACGCGATACCGGAGCCCGTCCGGAAAGGCCAGGCCCTGGACGCATTCGCGATCAGCGGGCGACTCTTACCGGCGTCCAAAGGCCATGACAATGGCTACTACCGCCGCGACGACCAGCACTGTCGCAACCCAGATCCATTGTTGTCCGTCCAAGTTCGCCCCACTCTCAGGTCTTGGTCCAGTCTCCCAAAATGAAGGCTGTTGAGCGAGGTCTGGTGGGGAGATCGAACCTCCCACGCTCACAGAAGCAGGCCAGGAGCGTTCAGCTTCTGGCCTGCTTCTGTTACGACGCTGAATTCCGCGGGCCTGCCGTCCTGACCGCCCTCAGTTCAGTGCGATGACGAGCATCTGGTTGGTGCCCGGGATGCATGTTTGCAATACCGCCCGAGGAAATCCGCCGAATACCGCTGCGACGTTGTTGGTGGTCCCGCCTTGAGGCACCTGGCCGCGCGCCGTCACTGTGTACGTGCCATAGCCGGGGATGCTCACGGTCTCGCCGACGCCGATACCCGAGAATTGTGCCCACCCCCCGCAGAAATCATGTTCGGTAATGAACAGCGAGTAGGCGTCCGTGGGGGTGAAATGGATCGGGCCAATGCAACTGTCCACGGCCGCCTGGCCGCCTGAGCCCGCAACATAAATGGTCCGCACCGCCGGAGCGGGAGCTGGGGCGGCTGCTGGTGCAGGTGCTGGGGCAGGGGCAGGGGCAGGGGCAGGTGCGGGAGCCGCGGCAACCGGCGGCCCTGTCAGCTTTAGCACCTCGCCAGGCACGATGACGGAATAGGCGCTCAGCCCATTGGCTGCCAGCATCCCGTTGACGTCGACGCCGAACCTGGCGGCTATGGAGCCAACAGTGTCGCCGCTGACCACCGTATAGGCGTTCGTGTCAGACGCAGGGTCAGGAGCAGGAGCAGGAGCAGGAGCAGGAGCCGGAGCGGGTGGCGCTGCGGCCGGCGCTGCTGCGGGCGCTGACGGCGCGACGGCGGCCGGTGCCTGCGTCTGTACTGGCGCCTGAGTGGCTGCCGGCTTGGGACTGGCAGCGGCCGGCGAAGGCGCGGCAATACCGGCTCCCGATCCGAGCTGCGGGGCAAGTGCGGCGCTCGTGCCTGCCGGTGCAAGTACCTGTGCGTAGTTCTGCATCGTCACGGCCGCAACGGCCACCACTGCCACGATCGCCCAGGTGGCTATTGATGCCTTGTACCTGGTGAGGGTTCTTACTCCCGCGGATATCAGCGCGAAGACGTTGCCTCCGCTGATCCCGCTGTGTCTGTACTCCTGCTGATACATGTCGGATCCCCGTAATTCATCGTTTCTTGGGCCGGCCGGTTGGCTGGCCCGGGAAGTGATACGCAGGCGCAGGGGATGGCGCTTGTTGAGACCCTTTTGCTTAAATGCGCAGCACTGAGGAATCTCTCGATCCATCTACTTTGATAAATCCATCAAAGGGATGTATGAACCCGTTTTGATAAATCCATCAGTGAGATTTATGAAAGAGATATTTCCTTTTTCCTGCTGCAGGTAATTTGAGTGTAGGAATGGGGAATTCGCTCTACACGAGTGGGTGCCACTCGCTTTTATTCCGGACTGCCGGCCAAACACTCGCAAGGCTTCCTCGGCAGGGGGCGGGTGCTTGCAGGAGCCCGGCCTGCCAGCGGGCGGGGAGGTGTGAACTTTACTAAACTAAGTCTGCTTAGTAATTAGTAGTCATATTTATCCCGAGAATTGACGAATTCGGCAATGCGCTCTGGAAATGCGCAGAGACCGATTTTCGAGAATGTATCCACCGTGTCGGGGAGGGCTTGACCACGCACTTGACCATTGGGACAGAATGGGTCCATGAGTCGAATCGCAATCATCGGCGGCCACGGCAAGGTGGCCTTGCAACTGTCCCGCATCCTGAGCAACGAAGGTCACTCGGTCACTTCCTTCATCCGCAATCCGGAACACGCGCCCGACGTCGAAGTGACGGGTGCCGCCCCGGTAGTACTCGACGTCGAGAATTCGACGACGTCAGAAATCGCCTCTGCACTTGACGGCCACGACGCGGTGGTGTGGTCCGCCGGGGCAGGCGGAGGCAATCCGCACCGTACGTATGCAGTGGACAGGGACGCCGCCATCCGCTCGATGGATGCCGCGGCGCAAACGGGCGTGTCCCGCTATGTGATGGTGTCCTACTTCGGCGCAGGACCCGGCCATGGCGTTCCCGAGGACAACAGCTTCTACGCCTACGCGGATGCCAAGGCTGCGGCGGACGAGTACCTGCGTGCGACTGACCTCGACTGGACGATCCTTGGCCCGGGCGCACTGACCAGCAATCCTGGGTCTGCGCTCATTGAGGTAAGCCCCGCGGACCCGGGCACCGGGACCGAAACTTCGCGGGCCAATGTTGCCCTAGTGGCTGCCGCCGTCCTGGAACTGCCCGAGACTGTCCGCCGCACCATCGAGTTCAGGGACGGCTCGGTGCCTGTGGTGGAAGCCCTCACCGCGTCCTAGCCACACACTGCCGGGCCTGGAGCCGGGCCAGGACCGCACGTCGCCGGGATATGTTGGTAGTCCCGAGGCAATGCCCGGGACGCAGCCACTATGACGTCTGGGGAAATCGGGAACATGGACCAGTTGGCACTCATTGTTGGATTGCTGCTTGCTACGGTCGTGGCCGTGGGCTTGGGGGACCGCTTGCGGCTCCCGTACCCGGTGCTGATGCTGTTGCTGGCTGCGGCGATGACCTTCATCCCGGGCTTCCCTGACTTTGAGCTTGCGCCTGAACTGATCCTCCCGATCTTCCTCCCTCCGCTGCTCTTCGCGACCGCCCAGAAAAGTTCCTGGGCGGTCTTCCGGGTCCGTTGGCGGACGCTTCTGCTCATGGCGGTGGCACTCGTGGTTGTTTCGACGGCGGTCGTTGCCGGAGCTGCGTGGCTCATGATTCCAGGGATCGGCATCCCTGCGGCGATCGCACTGGGCGCCATGGTGGCTCCACCGGACCCCGTCGCAGTTGAATCCGTTGCCGGCCGCGTCCACATGCCGCGCAGGCTCATCACCGTGCTGCAGAGCGAGGGCCTGTTCAACGACGCCGCCGCGATCGTGATCTTCCAGGCTGCGGTGGCGGCGACGGTTTCGGGCACCAAGCTGGGGGCCGGCGTCGTGCTCCAATTCGTCATCGGTGCCGCCCTTGCCGTCATTGTCGGCATTGCGATGGGCTGGTTGACGAGGCTGATCACCAAGCTGGTCACCTCCATGGTGGCCCGAAGTGCCGTGACCCTGGTGATTCCCTTCGCTGCATACATCCTGGCTGAAGAGCTGCATGCTTCGGGGGTGATCGCCGTCGTCGTCACGGCCCTCGAGACACAGCGGCACGCACGGTCGCAGGACGCGGCCGAGCGTGTCACCCGCACCGCCTTCTGGGATGTGGTGGAACTCCTTGCTACGGGCCTGGCGTTCGGTCTTGTGGGGCTGGAGATCCGGCATGTGATCCGGGACGAGGGCGCAGCGGTCTACGGCATGATTGGCCCGGCCGTGGCGGTCTGCGTGCTCGTCTTTGTTGTCCGTTTCGCCTGGCTCGGGCTTTTGGCAATCTCGGCCCGCAAGCGGAAGAACCTGCTGCAGCCCACTTCCCCCAAGGAGGTCCTGATCCTGACCTGGTGCGGCATGCGGGGGCTGGCGACGCTCGCGCTCGCCTTGGCCCTTCCGCTGACTATTGCGGACGGCAGTGACTTCCCTGCACGGCACGAGATCCTGGTCATCGCCTGCGCCGTACTGCTGGCCACACTGGTGCTGCCGGGGCTGACCCTTCCGTGGCTCATGCGCGTGCTCAAGGCGTCCGAAGACGGTTCACACGAAAAGGATGCCGCGCGGCTCTTGGCCAAACGCGCCCAGACTGCTGCCATTTCTGCGCTCAAGGAACACGATCTGATGAAGGAGCTGCCGGCGGACAAGGTGGCCCTCGTCAAGGAAAAGATGACCCGCCTGCATGCCGAGCTGCTCGACGGAACATTGAAGAATGAGTCGGACGCCGAAAAGCGACAGCGCGGCCGGGAGCTGGCGATCGCGGTCCAGACCATCGCCCTCGACGCCGCACGGCAGGAAGTGGTCGCCGCGCGGAGCGAACCCGGCATGGATCCCGAGGTGGCTGACCGGGTGCTGCGTCAGTTGGACCTCCGCACCATGGCGATGCCGGATTAGCCGCCGAAGGCCCTAGGCTCGCCGCAACACCAGATCCAAGGAGTTCTTTTCCACACGGTCCAGTGCGTGGCGCACCGCGCCGATGCCCACAATCGCATCGCCCAAGGGGGACGCTGCGAGCCGTGGGGGAGTGGCGGTGTAGCTAGCCAGCTTCCGGGCGGCCGGCTCTAGGAGGACCGACGCCGAATCTGCCACCGCGCCGCCGACCACCACGAGCTCCGGGTTGAGCAAAATGGCTACTGTGGAGACCACGCGGGCGAGCCGGTCCGAGAGTCGGTCCAGGATGTCCAGCGCAACTTTGTCACCCTGGGCAGCTGCGGCGAAGACGTGTTGCGCGGTGACCTCGTGGCCTGCGGGCGCTGCCGTCCGCAGCGTGGTTTTCGACTTTCCGGCCAAGGCTTCCGCCGCCCATAATCTGGCAAGTGCAGCGAGGCCGTCCGCCGATCCCACACCCTCCACCATGTCCAAGTAGGCCATTTCACCCGCGCCCCCGGCAGTACCGTGCAGCAGCCTGCCGGATTCCACCAGGCCCGCCCCGAAACGCTCACCGGCCAGGAGCACGGCCAGGTCCTGGACGCCGCTGCCGGCGCCGCGCCAACATTCGCCCAATGCCGCTAAGTTGGCATCGTTCTCCAGCATTACCGCCCATCCGTGCAGCTCGTGCAGGGCCTTCTTCAGGCCGACGTCGAACAGGCTCCAGAACGGCTGGCTGACGAGGATATTTCCGTCGCGGCCCACCGGGGCGGCAAGCCCCACCGTCACTGCAAGGACCTTGTCCGGCGCCACTCCGGCGGACTCGAGGGCGAGCAGCGCGGTTTGGCTGATGACACGGATCCGTTCCTGCGCTTCAATCTCCCTGGCGCGGAATGGCTCGCTGGCCCGTCCGACGGTCCTGCCGCGCAGATCCGCCACTACCACGGTGGTCTTGAGGACGCCGACGTCGATCCCCAAGACGCAGCCGGCACTTTCGTCGAGCTCGAAGCGCCGCGCGGGGCGCCCCTTCTGGTACGTGCCGAAATCGCGCTGGTTTTCCAGCTCGCGGATCCAGCCCCGGGCCATGAGGTCTTCGCACACGGAAATAGTAGTGGCGCGGGTCAGGCCGGTGGCGTCCATCAGCTCCGAAACGGTCACGGCGTTGGAGGAACGGATGGCTCCGAGCACGGTGGCCGCGTTGAACCTCCGGAGCATCTGCGGAGTGGCAGTCGCGATTTCAGCCATGGCTGTTGACCTCCTGTAGGTGTGCGTCACATAATACTTGAGGTACTAAATTTAGATTCTAAATAAAAGTCCGTTCATCGAAGCGTCGACACAGAACAGGATTTCCTTTGTCCTCCACCGTCACCATGGCAACCCACTTCGACTCCGAGCGCTCCGAGCGCATGGCCGATCCGAACTGGTGGCGCCAAGCGGCTGTCTACCAGATCTACCCGCGCAGCTTTTCCGATGCGAACGGCGACGGCCTGGGCGACATCAAGGGCATTACCGCCAAGGTTCCGTACCTGAAGTCCCTCGGCATTGACGCCGTCTGGTTGAGCCCGTTCTACCCCTCGGCCCTTGCTGACGGTGGCTACGACGTCGACGACTACCGCAACGTCGACCCCAAGCTGGGCACCCTGGCCGACTTCGATGAGATGGCGGCCGCCCTGCACGGCGCGGGCATCAAGTTGATCGCGGACATCGTCCCGAACCACTCCTCGGACCGGCACGAATGGTTCAAGGAGGCGCTGGCGTCCCCGAAGGGCTCGGCGGCCCGTGAACGCTACATCTTCCGCGACGGGCTGGGCGAGAACGGCGAACTGCCCCCGGCCGACTGGGACTCGATCTTCGGCGGCCCGGCCTGGGAGCGCATCACCGAACCGGATGGCACCCCCGGACAGTGGTATATGCACATCTTCACCAAGGAGCAGCCGGACTTCAACTGGGACAACCCTGAGGTCCGCGAGGACTTCCTGAAGACCCTGCGCTTCTGGTCCGACCGTGGCGTGGACGGCTTCCGCATCGACGTCGCCCACGCCCTCACGAAGGACCTGCCGGAGGTTCTGCCCTCCAAGAACGAACTGCCCAAGGAAGGCGAAAACGCCTTGGGCGAGCACCCGTTCTGGGACCGCGACGAGGTACACGAAATCTACGCCGAGTGGCGCAAGGTCTTCAACGAGTACAACCCGCCCCGGACGGCCGTCGCGGAAGCGTGGGTCCACGCGGACCGCCGCGCCCGCTACGCCAGCCCTGAGGGACTGGGCCAGGCTTTCAACTTCGACCTCCTCCAGGCCGATTTCGACGCCGAACAGTTCCGCACGATCATCACCAAGAACCTCGGCGAGGCCGCGGCATCCGGTGCTTCCTCGACCTGGGTCTTCTCCAACCACGACGTCGTCCGGCACGCGACCCGCTACGGCTTGCCCGCGGGTGGCGGCCGTGACGGCTTGGGCCAGGACGGCAAGCAATGGCTGCTCGACGGCGGTTCGGCCGCCGACGTCGACGCCGAGCTCGGCCTGCGCCGTGCCCGCGCCGCGTCGCTGCTGATGTTCGCCCTGCCGGGCTCCGCGTACCTGTACCAGGGCGAGGAACTTGGATTGCAGGAAGTCGGCGACATCGTGGCCGGCCAGCGCCAGGACCCCGCGTTCTTCCGCAACCCGGGAGTCGACGTCGGCCGCGACGGTTGCCGTGTCCCGCTGCCGTGGACCAGTGAAGGATCGTCGTTCGGCTTTGGCGACGGACATGCCCACTTGCCACAGCCGGAATGGTTTGCCGGCTACGCCGTGGAGGCGCAGGACAACGTTCCTGGCTCCACCCTGGAGCTGTACCGCAAGGCCCTTGCACTGCGTTCGGAGCTGCGGGCGGCCGAGGATCTTGAGTGGATCCCCTCCAGCAAT
This sequence comes from Arthrobacter gyeryongensis, assembly GCF_039543785.1. Taxonomy (NCBI): domain Bacteria; kingdom Bacillati; phylum Actinomycetota; class Actinomycetes; order Micrococcales; family Micrococcaceae; genus Arthrobacter; species Arthrobacter gyeryongensis. The sequence continues at coordinate 219,367 of NZ_BAABKK010000010.1, read as the reverse complement.
GATTCCGTGCTCCATTTCGCGCGGCCCAACGGCTGGCAGTCGGTGACGAACTTCGGAACCGAGCCGGTGGCACTTCCGGAAGGCACCGTCGTCGTGAGCAGCGCACCGCTCGACGGCGGCAAGCTCCCGGCAAACACCACGGCTTGGATCGTCTAGTCCCCAGTCGCTCCCTGACCGCTTACCCAACGGGCCCGCAGTTAACGTCGTTCTGAAGGCTGTAAACGACAACAACTGCGGGCCAGTTGCATGTGAAAGAGTTGAAAAATGACTGCAAAAAGCAAAATCGCGTCCGGCCGGCTCATCTATGGCTGCATGGGTCTTGGAGGCCCTTGGGAGGGCAGTGAATACGGTGCTGCCGAGGTCGAGCAGGCCGCGGCCGCGATCGAAGCCGCCATGGGCATCGGGATCGCCCTTTTCGATCACGCCGACATCTACCGGAGCGGCAAGTCCGAGGCAGTCTTCGGTGAAGTCCTGGCCAGGACGCCAGGGCTGCGGGAGAAAATCCAGCTCCAGACCAAGTGCGGAATCCGGCTAGGGCAGCCCGGCGTCGACGGACATTACGACCTCAGCAAGGACGCCATCCTGGAACGGGTCAATGGAAGCCTGGAACGGTTGCGGACCGACTACGTCGACGTTCTTCTGCTTCACCGCCCCGACCCTTTGATGGAACCCGCAGAGGTGGCCTCCGCCGTCGGGCAGCTCATGGCGGAAGGCAAGGTGCGGCAATTGGGCGTGTCCAACATGTCCGGCGCGCAGATCACCTTCCTGCAGGAGCAGCTGGAGGTGCCGATCGTCGCCAACCAGCTGGAAATGAGCCTGCACCGGCGGGCCTGGCTCGAGAGCACTGTCCTGGTCAACCACGACGACGCCCTCGGCTACAGTTTCCCGCACGGCACTTTGGAATACTGCGTCGGCCAGGGGATTGAGCTGCAGGCCTATGGTTCCCTCGCCCAGGGCCGGTACACGGGCTCGACGCCGGTTTTCCCGACTGCCGCGGACACTGCGACTGCCGCTCTGGTCGCCCAGCTCGCGGAAGCAAAGGGTGTCACCCCTGAGGCGGTGTTGTTGGGGTGGCTCATGAAGCATCCGGCACGTATTTCCCCGGTGCTGGGCAGTTCCAACCCGGCGCGGATCGCTGCCTGCGCGGATGCTGCCGCAGTTGCCGCAGCCATGACGCGGACCGAGTGGTACGGCCTGTGGGTGGCCGCGCGGGGCAGCAAGCTCCCCTAAGCGCGTTAAGCCCAACTAGCTCGCATTAGATGTCGTTATGAGCCATGAAAACGACATTAAATGCGAGCTAGTTGGGCTAAGGCAGCTACAGCGGCGCGACAACATGGGCCCCCGACGGCGGGGTTCCCTGGCCGAGCTTGCGAGGCGAGGGAACCGTCGGGGAATAGGTGCTTGAGTCACCTTGGATCGACTGGCTCGGCTTGCCGTCCACGCCCACCGGGATGTCGCCGGCAATCGTCACACGGTTGAGTTTGCGCGGCTGGCCGTCGTAGTTGTCGGGGGCGTAGTGCTGGGTGATGCGGTTGTCGAAGAGCACCAACTGGTTCGGTTCCCAGTTCACGCGCACTATGTTCTCCGGACGGGTGACGTAGGCCTGGAGCAAGCGGATGATGTCCTTCGACTCCGTGTTGGACAGCCCCACGATCCGAAGGCGCTGCGCGAAGCCCCCAATGAACAATCCGCGCTCGCCGGTCAGGGGATGGACGCGCACCACGGGGTGGGCGGTTTCGAACTTGATGCGGGTGAACTCCTTGCGGCGCTCATCGGCGTTCTCGTGTTCCAGGTTTTTCGGCACCGAGTAGTCATAGTCGTTGGTGTGGATCGCCCAGAGCGTGTCCGCGAAGTTCCGAAGCTCGTCCGGCAAGTCTGCGTACGCTCCCGCCGAAGAAGCAATCAGGGTTTCGCCTCCATAGGACGGCAGATCGATGCTGCGCAGGGTGGAAGCCTGCGGCGGGTTGACCACGAACGTGACGTCGGCGTGCCAATTGTTGGCGGAACCGTTCTCGCTATCCACCGGCAGTACGTTCTCTTCGCCCTCCACGGAGGCCACGGTCGGATGCGCAGTGGTGAGCGGGCCGAAATGGCTGGCGAATTTCACCTGGGCCTCGTCGCTGAGAATGTTGGCCTCCCTGAAAACGAGGGCCTTGTGTTCGTTGAGTGCGGCCCGGATCTGTCCCACGGTTTCCGGGGAGAGATCGCCGCTAAGGTCGAAGCCGCGGATTTCGGCGCCGATCCGGGATCCGAGCCTGGCAAATTCCAACTTTGTTTCAGTGATGACGGACATTTTTTGTTCCTTTTCTGTTGTGACTAATTTGTGACGGGATGGATTGACGGTCAGGACCCGGACCCGACGGCGGTCCGCCAGCGGGAGAAATGCCGCTCCAAGGCGACAAGAAGGAAATTCACGGCCAAGCCCAAGAGCGACACCGTGAGGATGCCGGCGTACATGTCCGGGATGAGGAAACTGCTCTGGGCATTCACGATGAGGTAGCCGAGCCCGGCCTTGGCCCCCACCATTTCGGCGGCGATCAACACCAGAATGGAGGCCGTTCCGGCCATGCGGATTCCGGTGAAAATAGTGGGCACCGCGGAAGGCAGGATCACCTTGCGGAACAGCGCGAGGCTCGAGAGGCCAAGCGATTTCGCGGCCCGGATGAGCAGCGGATCCACGGTCTTCACGCCCGCGATCGTGTTCAGCAGGACCGGAAAGAACGCCGCATACGCCACGATGCTGATCTTGGACTCTTCGCCGATCCCCAGCAGCAGCGTGAAGACGGGCAGCAGGGCAAGGGCGGCAGTGTTGCGGAACAGTTCCAGGAGCGGGTTCAGCACCGCATTGAGCCGTCCGTACCAGGCGATCAGCAGACCGAGGGATACGCCAGCCACGAGGGCTGCGCCGAATCCCGACACCGAACGGGTGAGGCTCGCGGCCAGATGCGCCTGGATGCTGCCGGATTCGAACAATTTGCCCCACGCGGCCAGGACCTCGTGCAAGGGCGGCAGGAATACCCGGGTTGAGGGGCTGGCCAGATATGTCGGCCCGAGTTCCCACAGAACCAGGAAGGCGATGATCCCTGCGGCCTTCCACAGGCCGGAACCGGCGCGGGCGGCTGCTGTCCGCACGAAGGCGAGTGTCGCCGTCGTGCCCCGATGCCCCGTCTCAACAGGACCGGAGTGCCCGACGGCGGGCGCTTGCTTGGGTGCGGCGCTCGCCGCGGGCTGTTGCGCGAGAGTTGTGGTCATCAGGCTGCGCTCCTTTCGAGAGTTGTTCCCGGAACTTCATCCGGGGCTGTGCCGTCCGGCAGGATCTTGCGATGCCCGGCGCCCTGGGCCAGGCGGACTTCGTCGTGCAACAGGGTCCACACCTTGTGCCGTTGTTCGACGAAGGCGGGGTGCGAGCGGATGTCGTCTTCGCCGTCGCGGTCCGGGATGTCCACGTCCACGATTTCCTTGAGCCGTCCGGGCCGGGCGCTAAGGACGGCGACGCGCTGCCCCAGGTATACGGCCTCGTCGATGCCGTGGGTGATGAACACGATCGTCTTTCCCGTGGCCCGCCAGATCCGCAGGAGCTCGTCCTGGAGTTGTTCACGCGTCTGGGCGTCCAACGCGGCGAAGGGTTCGTCCATGAGGAGCACATCGGGCTCATAGGCGAGGCTCCGGGCAATGGCCACTCGCTGCTTCATGCCGCCCGAGAGCTCATGCGGGAAACGGTCCTCGAAGCCGGCCAGGCCAACCAGTTTGAGGTATTCGCTTGCCTTGGCGGCACGTTCTCGGCGATTGAGCTTGCGCCCGTCCGTGCCCTTGCCTTCAAGCCCGATCGACACATTGGCCGACGCCGTGCGCCAGGGAAAGAGCGCGTACTGCTGGAAAACCACGGCACGGTCCTTGCCGGGACCCGTCACGGGCTGGCCGTCCACCAATACCTCGCCGGAGGTGGGCGTGGACAGGCCAGCCAGGAGGTCCAGCAAGGTGGTCTTGCCGGAACCGCTGGGCCCCACCAAGGTGAGGAATTCGCCGTCGCGCACGTCGAGGCTCAAAGAGTCGAGGGCGGTGAGCGTAGTGGGCTCTTTCGCGCCGATCTTGCCAGCTGCGCCGGTCGGGGAGGCCTTGGAGCCCTTGCCGGGCCGGACGGCGAATTGCTTGGTGACATTGCGGAGGCTGATTTTGGCGGTCATCACTATCCCTTCGCGGTGCTTGGGGTTGGGGTGGTTGTTGCGAGATCGTTGAACTTGTTCGTGTAGTACTTCGACGGTGCGAGATCGTTCTTGACAATCCCCGAGCTCTTCAGCCATGCAGACCAGCGGCTGAAGTCCTCGTCCTTGATCACGCCGTTGTCGGGGACGCCGGGGCTCTTCCAGTACTGCAGGTTCGCGGTGCTCTCATTGCGTCCGCGGGCGTCGATGATCTTCTTGAAGCGCGCGATCACTTGGTCCCGCGGCGTCTCGGTCTCCCATTTGATGGCCTTGGCCACGCCCGTCGCAAAGGTCCGGGCTGTGTTGGGGTTCTTGTCGATGAAGTCGTTGCGGAGCACGTACTGTCCGCCGGCGAAGGTGCCGAAGAGTTCGTAGTCGTTGAAGAGGGAGCGCAGTCCACCGGCGGCAACCGCATGGTCCTGCAGGACCCCGCCCAGGCTTCCGACGTCCACTTGGCCGCGGCGGATCGCTTCTTCGGTGTCGTTGGGCGCGAGCACTACCAGTTGTACTTGCTTGATTTCGTCCTGGCTGAGGCCGTTCTTGCTGAGGTAGGTGTTGATGACGGCTTCGGAATGGGCGCCCAGGGTGTTGACTGCGATCTTCTTGCCGATGAGGTCCCTGGCGGTCTTGATGGGACTGTCCGCCTTGACGTAGAAGCCGTTGAAAGTCTTGGCGTCTTCGCCGTAGTAGTTCACGACGGCGGTCACCGGAGCCCCTGCCTCAATCAGCTTCGCGACTGCCCCGGCGAACGCACCGCCGAAGTCGGTCTGGTTGGTGGCCGCCGACTGGATGTCCTGGGGGCCGCTGGTGGTGTTGCCCACCCAGTTGAGTTTGATGTCGCCCAGGTAACCGAGGTCCGCCGCCAGTTCGGGAAGGCCGACGCTATTGGCCGAGCCTTGGTAGCGGAGCACTCTGATTTCCGGTTGGCCGGCTGATTGGCCGGCTGATTGGTCTCCCGCTTGAGCATTGCCGCCGCAGCCGGTCACCGTCAGCGCAAGTACGACGGCGGCCGCGACGCCTAGCAGGGGCTGGTGCAGTTTCATGGGAGCTACTTTCTGGGGGTGTGGAATTCGTTGGTCCGGCTCTGTTCCGGGGTAGACCGAACTGCCGTGGGAACGATGTAAGCGCACGTCCACTGCTCAGGGGAAGCCCGGCAGTAACCCCCGGAAATGCCGGGAAACCGGGCGAAATCCGGCGACATGCCCGCGCAACTCCGGGCAATGCAAGGACACAATTCGCTACGCGTCGCGGGGTTGAGCTGCGTTGAGCTGCGGGCTCCCCAAAGCGCGTCAAACCCAACTAACTCGCAGTTGTTGTCGTTTTGACGGCGCATAACGACAACAACTGCGGGCTAGTTGGGTGGAACCGCCTGTCACAATCGTTTTGTTCGTATTGATGCTCACACCGGTGCCAGATTCTTAGCGTTCCTGGCGGCTGGCCGGATACGGTAGATACATGACGTCAAGCACCGCCGCCGAGTCCATTCGGTCAACCCGCAAAATTCCCGCAGACATTGCCCGTTCCTGGCTCCTCGTGAACGCCATGAAGACGGAGCTTTTCGACCAGTCGGCCTCATCGCGCGCGGACGCCATCATCCTTGATATCGAAGACGCTGTGGACCCGTCCCAGAAGGACATCGCCCGCGACAACGTCATCAACTGGTTGACCGCCGGCGGTCAGGCCTGGGTCCGCATTAACGACGCCACGAGCCCGTTCTGGGCCGATGACCTCGCCGGTCTGCGCGGCACGCCCGGCCTGTTGGGCGTCATGTTGGCCAAGACCGAGTCAGCGGACCAGGTCACCGAGTCCTTCCACCGCATGGATGGCAAGACCCCGGTGGTCGCTCTCGTGGAATCGGCCCTCGGCATCGAGGAAGCCAACCACATCGCCCGCGCCCAAGGTGCCTTCCGCCTGGCGTTCGGTTCGGGCGACTTCCGCCGGGACACCGGCATGGCCGCAACGCCTGAGGCAATGGCCTACCCGCGGGCCAAGCTCGTCGTCGCGAGCCGCGTTGGCAACCTGCCGGGACCGATCGACGGTCCCACCGTCGGCACCAACCACCCGATCCTGCGCGAGCAGACTGGCATCACGGTGACCATGGGCATGACCGGCAAGCTCTGCTTGGCGATTGACCAGACCACGGTCATCAACGAGGTCATCAGCCCCACGCCGTCCGACGTCGCCTGGGCCACCGATTTCATGAACGACTTCGAAGCCAATGGCAGGGTCATCCGCGACGGTTCCGACCTCCCGCGCCTCGGCCGCGCCGAAAAGATCATGAAGCTCGCGGTGGCCTTCGGGGTCCAGCCCTCCCTCTAAGGGCACCCACCGACGCTAGCTCACTTATATGCGGCTTTTTCACGGCGCTCGCTCACTTATGACGGCAATTCCCGAAACCCTCCTGCAGATGATCTGAGCGAGCGTTGGTGGATTGGCGGCCATAGGTGAGCGAGCGTTGGTGGATTGGCGGCTATAGGTGAGCGAGCGTTGGTGGATTGGCGGCCATAGGTGAGCGAGCGTTCGTCGGGTTTCCGGGCCCCAGGACCAGCTGCTCTGGCAAGTGCCCTAAACTTGGGGGGTGCTGAACGAATTCTGGGCCACGGCCTCTACCGCCTACAAGACGCTGGTTTTCAGCGCGATGGGGCTTATCGCCGTCGGGATCATCCTTACGATCATCGGCAACACCTCCCATAACCAAAGCCTTGCACTGACGTCCTTGTTCGTGATCGGGCTCGGCCTGGTCCTGCATGTCGTGGGCATGGTGGTCCGCGGACAGCAGGTCCGCAAGGGCTTGAAGAAGTAGCCTGGCGGAGCATGGCGATGACCAAGCATGTGGTGGTGGTCGCCGGAGGTGGCCCCACAGGGCTGATGCTCGCGGGCGAACTGGCGTTGGCCGGCGTCGATGTCGCGATTGTCGAGCGGCGTCCAAACCAGGATCTCGCCGGCTCACGTGCGGGCGGTTTGCACTCACGCACCATCGAGGTCCTCGATCAGCGCGGAATCGCAGATCGGTTCCTGTCCGAGGGGCAGGTGGCCCAGGTCGCGGGGTTCGGCGGCGTCCGTTTTGACATCAGCGACTTTCCCACCCGGCACAACTACGGGCTAGGACTGTGGCAGAACCACATTGAGCGCATCCTGGCCGGCTGGATCGCCGAGCTGGCCGTGCCGATCTATTACGGACGCGAGGTGACCGGATTCGCGCAGGACGCGACCGGCGTCGACGTCGAGCTGTCCGACGGCGGGCCATTGCGCGCGGAGTACCTCGTCGGGTGCGACGGCGGCCGCAGCCTGGTCCGTAAAGCAGCCGGCATCGAGTTCCCCGGGTGGGATCCGACCACCAGCGCCCTGATCGCCCAGGTCGAGATGACCGAGCAGCCGCCATTGGGCGCCCACCCCAATCCTTTCGGCATCCACTCCTTCGGCAAGCTGGACTACAAGATTCTCGACGGCAAGGTGGTCTACGCGGATGGCGGGCCGGTGGGGGTCATGGTGACCGAAGAGCACGTAGGCCCCGCGAGCGAACCCACCCTCCATGACCTGAGCGAGGCGCTCATCGCCGTATGCGGGACGGATTACGGAATCCACAGTCCCATCTGGATCTCCAGATTCACCGATATGACCCGGCAGGCCGCGAGCTACCGCGACAAACGGGTCCTGCTCGCCGGCGACGCCGCACACGTTCATGCCCCCGACGGCGGACAGGGCCTCAACACAGGTGTGCAGGATGCCGTGAACCTTGGATGGAAGCTGGCCCAGGTGGTCAAGCGGACATCGCCGGAGAGCCTCCTCGACAGCTACCACGCCGAGCGCCACCCGGTGGCCGCCCGCGTGCTGCGGAACACGATGGCGAGTGTCGCGCTTCGCCGCCCGGACGAACGCACAAAAGCCGTGGGCGAGGTCATTGCCGAGCTCCTAGGCATGGAGGAACCCCGCAAGCGCTTCGCGGCGATGCAGTCCGGCCTCGATGTACATTACGACGTCGGCGAGGGGCACCCGCTGCTCGGACGCCGCATACCCGATCTCGACCTGGTCACGGCTAACGGCCCGTTGCGCGTCTTCAGCCTCCTGCACGATGCCCAGCCGGTCCTCCTCAACCTTGGCGAGCCCGGCGGCATCGACATCACGCCGTGGGCGGACCGCGTCCAGTTGGTCGACGCCACCTACCTTGGTACCTGGGAGCTTCCGGCACTCGGGGCCGTCACTCCTCCGGCCGCCGTGTTGATTCGGCCCGACGGATACGTGGCCTGGGTGGGAGACCGAACCCAGGCGGGCCTTGCCGACGCGCTGACCACATGGTTCGGACCACCTGCCGCCGCGTAGCGGTCCGGCTTCGACGCTCATCCGGAGACCCGCCCCGGGCCGATAGGGTTGGAGCATGACTATTAACCCGGACTTGCAGGGCCGCAGCTACCCTGCCGCAGAGGTGTACGACGTCGGCCGCGAAAAGATCCGGGAGTTCGCCCGGGCCGTGAAGGCCACCCATCCCGCCCACTTCGACGTCGAAGCCGCTAAAGCCCTTGGCCACAGCGACCTCGTCGCCCCGCCGACCTTCGCCATCATCGTCGCCCAGCGGGCCGATGCCCAGCTGATCGAGGACCCCGATTCCGGGATTGACTTCAGCCGCGTGGTGCACGCAGACCAGCGCTTCACGCACCACCGCCCGATCGTTGCCGGCGATCGCTTGCGCGCCGAGCTGCACGTCGACGGCGTCCGCGCCATGGGTGGCGGGGCCATGATCACGACTCGTTCGGAAATCACAACGTTGGACGGCGAAAGGGTCGCCACCACTACCTCGTCCATCCTGGTCCGCGGAGAGGGACAGTAGCCATGAGCTTGAAACTTGAAGAACTCACCGTCGGGCAGGAAATCGGCACCCGCAGCATCGAGGTCACGCGCCAGGACCTGGTCAAGTACGCCGGCGCGTCCGGCGACTTCAACCCGATCCACTGGAACGAATCCTTCGCCACCGGCGTCGAACTTCCCGGTGTCATCGCCCACGGTATGTTCACCATGGGCTCCGCCGTGCAATTGGTGAGCGACTGGGCCGGCGACCCGGCCGCCGTCGTCGACTACCAGACGCGCTTCACCAAGCCGGTGCTGGTCACCGACACGACCGGTACCAGCGAGCCCGGCGCCGTGATTGAGGTTGCCGGAGTGGTGGGAGCGCTCGACGCCGAAGCCCGCACCGCGCGCATCGACCTGACTGTCACCTTTGCCGGCCAGAAGGTCCTCATGAAATCCCAGGCCGTTGTGAAGCTCGCTTGAGCCAGCTGCAACAATCAGCACCTCGCGCCACCGCGGCGGAATTGTCGCGGTGGCGTAATGCTGTGGTGGCCGCGTACGGCGCCAGCGGCCTGGCCTTCTCTTCGTGGGTCTCCCGCTTGCCCGCGATCCGCGATGGCCTGAACCTGACGCCCGGCACGGTAGGGCTCCTGCTCATGTGCATGACCGTGGCATCGTTCCTCTCCGTGTCGGCGTCCGGCGTGATCGTGATCCGGCTCGGGTCACGACTGACCACGCGGATCGGCGGCGCCATGGTGGGCCTCGGCCTTGCGGTCGCCGGTTTTGGCACGTCCGTGCTGGCCAGCCCGGTGGTCGTGGCGCTTGGACTCATGGTGATCGGCCTCGGCACGGCCAGCTGGAACACGGCATCGAATGTCGAGGGTGCGTCACTGGAACGCGCCCTCGAACGGCACATCATGCCGCGTCTCCACGGATCCTTCAGCCTCGGCACCGTTGCGGGCGCAGGGCTCGGCGCTTGGGCCGCTGCCGCGGGACTGCCGGTCTTCTGGCATCTGGCCGCGGCCGGCCTGGCGGTCGCGGTCTCGGTGGTGACAGCCACTGCCTGGTTCCGTGCGGATATCACCCGCCATTCCATAGCGCGAGGGGCGGCCAAGGCTTTCAAGCCCGAAAGGCCGGACACCTTCGAAGATCCTTCAACCGGCCCCTTGCCGGTCATCCGGCCGAGTCAGCCCGGCCAGCAGGGACCGGCCGAACCGTTAGACAGCAAGCGCATGGTGGCGCGGGCGTGGCGCGAACGCCGGACCCTCCTGCTTGGATTGCTCGTCCTGGGGCTCGCCCTGGCTGAGGGCGCGGCGGGGGACTGGGTGGCCTTGGCGTTGGCCGATGGACACGGTCAATCCGACGCTGCCGGAGCCATCGGCTATGGAATCTTCGTGACCTTCATGACTGTGGGCCGTTTTGCCGGGACGGTGGTCCTGGACCGCTTCGGCCGGGTGCCCGTCATGCGTTGGTGCTCGGCCACGGCTGTGGTGGGGCTGGCGCTCTTTGTCTTCGCTCCCGTGCCGTGGCTCGCCTTCGCGGCCCTGGCCATCTGGGGACTGGGTGCCTCTTTGGGGTTCCCGGTGGGCATGTCCGCTGCCGCCGATGATCCAGCGCACGCAGCGGCACGGGTTTCAGTCGTCTCCGCGATCGGCTATGGAGCTTTCCTTTGCGGTCCGCCGCTCTTGGGACTGTTGGCGGAGCACTTCGGCATCCTGCATTCCTTGCTCGCCGTCCTGGTCCTGCTCGTCGCGAGCTTCTTCCTGGCGCCCGTTTCGCGGAAGCGCGCCCCTGAGCCGGCGCACCCCTGACCCGGCGCACCCCTGAGTCGGCCATGGCAGGCAATCCCCGCTAGGCTTGATTGGTGACCCAGACGATGCTTTCCGAACTGACCACGGCCGCTGTTGGTGGCCCCGCCGGTACCTTCGTGGAGGCCCGCAACGAAGCGGAAATCATCAACGCAGTCCGCTCGGCGGATGCTGCGTGCGACAAACTGCTCATCATCGGTGGTGGTTCCAACCTGCTGATCTCTGACGCCGGATACCCGGGCACCGTGCTCAAGATCGCTTCGCAAGGCTTCACCGTCAATTCGGAGGATAGCTGCGGAGGCGTTTCCGTGGTGGTCCAGGCCGGGCACAACTGGGATGCCTTCGTGGAGCACTCGGTGCTGCACGCGTGGTCGGGACTTGAGGCCCTCTCCGGCATCCCCGGAGCCACGGGCGCTACCCCTGTTCAGAATGTGGGCGCCTACGGTGCCGATGTCTCCCAGACCATCGCCGCGGTCCGTACCTGGGACCGCGAACGCAACGCCGTGCAAACCTTCACCAACTCCGAGCTCAAGTTCGGCTACCGGGACTCCATCCTCAAACAGACCACCACCGAGGGCTCACCGCGATACGTGGTGCTGACTGTTGAATTCCAGCTGCCGCTCGGACGCATGAGCGCGCCCATCCGGTACGCAGAGCTGGCCCGGTCACTCGGGGTCGAGGCCGGGAAACGCGCGTATTCCAACGACGTTCGGCGCGAAGTCCTGCGGCTGCGTGCCTCCAAGGGCATGGTCCTCGACGCTTCGGACAGGGACACGTATTCCACGGGCTCCTTCTTCACCAACCCGATTGTCCCGGCCGCAGCGGCCGCGTCACTGCCCGAGGGAGCGCCGCAGTACCCGGCCGGAAACGATGGCCTCGTCAAGCTGTCGGCAGCCTGGCTGATCGACCAGGCCGGCTTCGGAAAGGGCTTCGGACTCGAACCCGCAAGCGTCTCCGGCGGCCGCGCCTCGCTGTCCACCAAACACACCCTGGCCATCACCAACCGGGGGGGAGCCAGTGCGGAGGACATGGTGGCGATCGCGCGCGAGGTGCGCCGCGGCGTCGTCGAGCGGTTTGGCATTGAACTGCATCCGGAGCCGCTATTGATCGGTTTGGCCCTGTAGAAAACCGCTAAGAAACCCGCGAGGAACGCCCGTCAGCGCTTTCCGCTCGGGAGGACCTTGTTGAGCAACAGGAACGTCAGCCCGCAGCTGGCGGCCCCCAAGAGGAAGATCTGGCTGAACGCTATGCTCTGCGGCGACGGACCGCCGGGCGAAATCCAGCCAGCTGCCGCAAAGCCTGCCACCCCCAGGAGCATAACGATGGCGGCAAGCAGGAAACTGCGCACTTGATCGCTGGCGCCTGTCTGGAACCCTGGTTCGGAATCGTCAACGTGCCGCTCGGACGAGGGCTGGCACGCGGCGGCAAGGCCCAGGAGGAGGGCCGCGGCGCCCGTGGCGGCGAGTCCTACCTCTTGGACAGCCTGCATCGACGGGGACAACCGGACCCCCGCACCAACAGCTATTGCCAAGCCGCAGACAAGCCCGACGGCGGCGGCACACCAACCAGCGGCCGCTAACCGCCGGCTGAGCGGCCGCAGCAGCGGACCTAACTCACCGAACAGCATTCCCCTAGCGTAGGAGGGCCCGCTGGAAGGCCCCTGTGAGCGGCATGGGAGTTCCTCCAACGGGCTAATGAGGACCGAAGCTGTCCGCGGCGCGTCCTATGATGGGCCCATGGCAGCTTCGACGAAGACCAACGTCACTCCCAAAGTCATGGGAAGGCTGCGCCTTGCGAGCCAAGGATTGCTTGGCGGATTCAGTAGCCCGGAGGAATGCGTCTCCAGGATGGGCGCGATGCAGGCCCAAGACCTTGCCTCGGCGTTCTGGGCGGTGGGACAGCGGGTCCCCGGTTCCGGCCTCTCGAAGGTGCTGGAAGCGCTGGAGAACGGCGCAGTGGTCCGGTCCTGGCCCATGCGGGGCACACTTCACTTGGTTCCGCCGCAGGACTTGCGCTGGATCCTGGCCATCACCACGGACCGGTCCATGCGTTCGGTTGCCGCACGGCATCGGGAGCTTGGGATCGACGAGGCAGACATCGCCACGTGCCGGGACCTTGCCCTTGAACGGGTCGCCGGAAGCCCAGGCGCAACGCGCGAGGAACTCTTCAAGATCTTCGAATCCGCAGGCCAAGTGACCACGGCACAACGCGGGATCCATTTGCTGTGGATCCTGTGCCAGAACGCTTGGCTGGTCCAAGGTCCTCCGGCCGGCACGGCAGGCAAAGCGCTTGGACAGCAACTATTCGTGGCCTTCGATGAGTGGATTCCGGAATCCAAGGGCCTGGGCCGTGAAGAGGGAATAGCCGAATTCCTGCTCAGGTATATACGCAGCCACGGACCGGCCACGCTCTTGGACTTCGCGTGGTGGACCCAGATTCCCAAATCCGAGGTCCGGGCAGCCCACGAGGCTATTCGCAGCCAACTCGTTGAGCTCGTCTTCCGTGGAACGTCCTATTGGCTCTCGCCTGAGACGGCAGCACTGCTCGACGACGGCGTCCCCGGCTCGCGGACGGTCCTCGCCTTGCCGGGATTCGATGAATTCCTGCTGGGGTATACGGACCGCAGCCTTGTCCTGCCGCCGGAGCATTTCGAGAAGGTCGTTCCCGGCGGCAACGGTGTCTTCAAACGGATGATCGTGTCCGGCGGCGAAGTGGTGGGCACCTGGTCCCGCAGCGGCACCGGCCGGACCGCCGTCGTCGTGCCCGAACCGTTCGCCGCTGAAGGCCTGGCTCCGGCGGCCAAGCGCTCCTTTGAACTCCAGGCCGCGAAGTACGTGCGGTTCATGAAGCGCTGAGCGCACCCAACTAGCTCGCAGTTGTTGTCGTTATGAGCCCTCAAAACGACAACAACTGCAAGTCAGTTGAAGAAAGCAGGACGCCTAGAGGGTGCCGGTAGCGATCTTCAGCATGCGGCGCAGCGGCTCGGCAGCGCCCCAGAGGAGCTGGTCGCCCACCGTGAAGGCGCTGATGTACTCAGGGCCCATCTCGAGCTTGCGGATACGGCCCACGGGGATCTCCAAGGTGCCGGAGGCGGCTACCGGGGTGAGGTCCGCCATGGAGGCTTCCTTGGTGTTGGGAACGACCTTGGCCCACTCGTTGTCAGCGTCGAGGAGCTTCTCGATTTCGGCGACGGACAAGTCCTCGCGCAGCTTGAGCGTCAGTGCCTGGGAGTGGGAGCGCATGGCGCCGATACGGACGCAGAGGCCGTCCATGACCACATGGTCCTTGCCCGGCTTTCCGTTGCCCGTGCCGAGGATCTTGTTGGTTTCCACTCCGGCCTTCCACTCTTCCTTGGACTGGCCGTTGCCGAGGTCGGCATCGATCCACGGGATCAGGGAGCCGGCCAGCGGCACGCCGAACTGGGTGGCGTCGACGCCGGTGCGCTGGGTCGCCAGGACCTTGCGGTCGATTTCCAGGATCGCGGAGGCGGGATCGTCCAGTTCGCTGCTGACCTCGTTGTTGAGGGTGCCGAACTGATTGAGCAGTTCGCGCATGTGGCGGGCACCGCCGCCCGATGCCGCCTGGTAGGTCATGGAGGTACCCCACTCGACCAAGTTGTTCTTGAATAGGCCGCCGAGCCCCATGAGCATGCACGAGACGGTGCAGTTGCCGCCGATGTAGTCCTTCACGCCCCCGGACAGTCCGGCGTCGATGACGTCGCGGTTGATGGGGTCCAGCACGATGATGGAGTCGTCGTTCATACGCAGCGTGGATGCGGCATCGATCCACAGCCCGTCCCAGCCGCGGCCGCGCAGTTCACCGTGGACTTGCTTCGTGTAGTCGCCGCCCTGGGCCGTGACAATAATCGGCAGCTTGGCAAGAGTCTCAATATCGAACGCGTTCTCGAGCTTGCCTGCGCCGTCGGCAAATGACGGCGCGGCACCTCCAGCGTTCGAGGTGGAGAAAAATACCGGGTTGATGTTGGCGAAGTCGCCTTCTTCCTGCATGCGCTGCATCAGGACGGAGCCGACCATGCCACGCCAACCGACCAGTCCAACGGACGGATTAGCTGCTGTAGTCATTGAACCAGTCTAGACTTTCGCGGCTCCCGGCCGCTGTCGGTTACGTCACGAGGAAATCCACGACGGCGGTTCCCGGACCCAACTGACTGGCAGTTGTTGTCGTTTTGAACCTCCAAAACGACAACAACTGCGAGTCAGTTGGGCAAGTTGCCGCTTACTTGCCGGAGTCGGGTTCTTCCAGCAGGGCCGCCTTCCGGGCGCGCAGGGCGTAGAAGGCGCCGAAAGCGAAGATCTGGGTGACAACTACAAGCACGATGATTCCCAGGATCTTGTTGCCGCCCAGGATCATGGTGAGTCCAACGATCGCGGACAAGAGAGCGAAGAGCGGCAACAACATGTAGCCGAGCACGAACAGGGTCTCAGGTTTCTTCAGCATTCTCAGTCTTCCGTCCGGCGCCACGTGGCGATCCGGTAGTTGGTGCCGTTCTTGGACGTCAGCCAGCCTTCAGCCGGCTCCATCGCCTCAAGATTCCAAGCCTCGCCGAACTCCGGCGCGTAAGTGTCGCCGTCGGTTTCGGAATCGATGACCGTGACGACGGCGACATTCGCGATATCCATGGACTGCCGGTAAATTTCGCCGCCGCCAATGATCCAGACATTCTGGCCGCCCGGTGCGAACTGGGACTCGAGCAGGGCTGCGTCAAGGGATGAAACCACGACGGCGCCACGTGCTTCGGGCGAGTCCGCCCAGCCGTGTTGCCGGGTCACCACGATATTGGTGCGGCCGGGCAAGGGCCGGTACTTTGCGGGAAAAGACTCCCAGGTCTTCCGGCCCATGATGACCGGATGTCCTTTTGTCAGCCGGCTGAAATGCTGCAGATCTTCGGGAACATGCCAAGGCATGGTCCCGCCCTTGCCGATCACTCCGCTGCCGGTCTGTGCCCAGACCAGGCCGATTCCGTTGAGCGTTTCCGCGGCCTCCCCGGGGGAAGGCGACTCCTCGGCGGGAGTTTCGTGGGTGTTCATACCGCCACGGGTGCTTTGATCGAGGGGTGGTGGCGGTAGCCGACTACTTCGAAGTCCTCGAAGGTGTAGTCGAAGACCGAGTCCGGCTTGCGGGCGAAGCGCAGTTGCGGGTACTCGTAAGGCTCCCGGGAGAGCTGCTCGGTGACTTGCTCCACGTGGTTGTCGTAAACGTGGACGTCCCCGCCGGTCCACACGAAATCGCCGGGCTCAAGGCCCAGTTGCTGGGCCACCATGCAAGTCAGCAGTGCATAGGAAGCGATGTTGAAAGGAACACCCAGGAACATGTCTGCCGAACGCTGGTACAACTGGCAGGACAACTTGCCGTCGGCCACATAGAACTGGAAGAACGCGTGGCACGGCGGCAGGGCCATGTCCTTGATCTCGGACACGTTCCATGCCGAAACGATGTGCCGGCGCGAATCCGGGTTGGCGGCCAGGCCCTTCATGAGCTCGGCGATCTGGTCAATGTGCCCGCCGTCGGGGGTCGGCCAGCTGCGCCACTGCACGCCGTACACCGGGCCGAGTTCGCCGTCGGCGTCCGCCCATTCGTCCCAGATGGTGACGCCCTGCTCTTGGAGCCACTTCACGTTCGACTCGCCGCGGAGGAACCACAAGAGCTCCAGCGCGAGGGATTTGAAGTGCACCCGTTTGGTGGTGATGAGCGGGAAACCCTGGCTCAAATCGAAGCGCAGCTGGCGGCCGAAAACGCTCCGCGTGCCGGTGCCCGTGCGGTCCGACTTATGCGTGCCATTGGCCATGACGTCGCGCAGGAGGTCTTCATATGGGGTTGGGATGCTCACGCACCCAGCTTACTGGAGTCAGTCGTCGAAGGGCTTGATCTGTTCCACGGCCACAACCCGCTGGCCGTTTGCCCGGGCCACGTGGCACACGATCATCTCGCCAGGCGCCAGGTACGGATCCTGGGCAGGCAGCATCTCGTGAAGCTCGGGGCCCATACGCTCGCCGAGCGTCTTCAAGACGGTGGGGAGTGCCGGCCTGTGGGTGCACAGTGCAACCCCGCGCTGCTTGTCAAACAAGCCCTCGACGACGGCGGATGTCTTCTTCGGGCTCCGCTGATGGTTGTGCTCGGTCAGGGCCTCCACAAGTTTCACCTTGGCTCCGGCTGACTTGGCATACGGCGCGATGGTGGATACGCACCTGGCCCACGGACTGCTCACGATCCGCAGCGGCTTCCACACGCCCAGAAGCCGTTCCACGGCCAGCGCCTGCCGCAGTCCCGTCACGGCCAACGGCCGGCTGCCTTCGGCCTTGGACCAGGAGGATCGTGGCTTGGCCTTGGCATGGCGCACCAGAATCAGGGGCCAGGTCTCCAGCTCACCGTTCAGGTGTGCCTTGGCCAGCGCCTGGAGGGGTCCCACATCTGTCGGGTTGCTCAGGAATCGTGCCGCTTTGTCCGGCGCGGCCCACATGTAGGCATCCACTTCCTCGCCGTCCGGCTTGATGATGGCCCCGTTGACCTGCGTCGCCCAGTAGTGCACCACCTTCAACCCGGCCGCCACATGGTAGTGGGTCGGGGGAAGGGGGATCCCGAGGGCAGCGTCGAGGCCGATTTCTTCCCTGATCTCGCGGACGGCGCACTCCGGGATGGTTTCCCCGGAGTCGAGCTTGCCCTTGGGCCAGGACCAGTCGTCGTATTTTGGCCGATGAATCAGCAGGACCTCAAGGGCACCCTTGGTAACGCGCCAAGGAATAGCGCCGGCCGCCGTGACGGCGATCGGCTCCCCGGGATGGTCCGTCTGGTCTGCAACAGGTGTATCGCTCTTCAACTTTTCGCTGCCTACCGCCGGGCAACTGCACGTTGGCGGGACCGGGAGGCAAGCAGCCAGGACTGGATGTCCAACAGCGGCGTGCCGTCTTCGGTCTGGTGGAACCTTGTCCAGTGGCCTTGGTTGTCGAGGTGCCAGCTGGCGGTGCCTGGGTCCATGTAACGGCGCAGCAGGTCCATGACCTCGGCCGTGTCTTCGCGGTTGGAGAGCTGCACCAAGGCCTCAACCCGGCGGTCGAGGTTGCGGTGCATCATGTCCGCGGAGCCGATGTAGACCACGGGATCGTTGGCATTGGCGAAGGCAAAAACGCGGGAGTGTTCCAGGAAGCGTCCCAGGACGGAGCGGACCGTGATGTTCTCGCTCAGTCCAGGAACTCCCGGACGGAGCGAGCAGATGCCACGGACAATGACGTCAACCTTTACCCCGGCCTGTGACGCCCGATAAAGGGCATCGATGGTGGCCTCGTCAACCATGGAGTTGACCTTGATCTGGACCTTGGCGGTAATTCCTGCGCGGGCGTTGCGGATCTCGGTCTCGATCCTGTCGATCAGGCCGGACCGCACCGAGCGCGGCGCCACGAGGAGCCGCTTGAAGGTCGACTTGGGGGCATATCCGGAGAGCTGGTTGAAGAGCTTGGACAGGTCCTCGCCGACTTGCTCATTGGAGGTCAACAGGCCCAGGTCCTCGTAGTAGCGGGCTGTCCGGGGGTGGTAGTTGCCTGTGCCGATGTGGCAGTACCGTCGGAGGCCATCCACTTCCTGACGGACAACCAGGGACAACTTGCAGTGCGTCTTGAGTCCCACGATGCCGTACACCACGTGCACGCCGGCCTGCTCAAGTTTGCGGGCCCAGGAGATGTTGGCCTGCTCGTCAAAGCGGGCCTTGATCTCCACGAGGGCCAGGACCTGCTTGCCGGCCTCGGCGGCGTCGATCAGTGCGTCCACGATCGGGGAATCGCCGGACGTGCGGTACAGGGTCTGCTTGATGGCCTGGACCTTGGGGTCGGCGGCCGCCTGCTCCAGGAAGGCCTGGACCGACGTCGAGAACGAGTCATACGGGTGGTGCAGCAGGATGTCGCGGCGACGCATCGCCGCGAAGACGTTGGCGGCTTTGGAGGTCTCGGATTCGTTCAAGTACCGCGAGGTGTGGGGCACGTGTTTCGGGTAGTGGAGGTCCGCGCGGTCAATTCCGCCGATGACCGACAGGCCCCGGAGGTCCAAGGGAGCCGGAACGGAGTACACCTCGGATTCCTCGACGCCGAGTTCCCGCACCAGGAGCGCACGGATGTTCGGGTTGATGTCGGTGGTGACCTCGAGCCGGACGGGCGGGCCGAAGCGGCGGCGCAGCAGTTCTTTTTCGAGCGCCTGCAGGAGGTTCTCGGCGTCGTCCTCTTCAACTTCCACGTCCTCGTTGCGGGTGACGCGGAAGCTGTGATGCTCCATGACTTCCATTCCGGGGAACAGCTTGTCCAAATGCACCGCGATGACCTCTTCGAGCGCGATGAATCGTGCCACGCGGCCCGGGACCGCGCCGGCACGCGGTCCGTCGATCGAGACGAGCCGCGGCAACTGGTCCGGAACCTTGACGCGGGCGAAGAGTTCCTTGTCGCTCACGGGGTTGCGGACAATCACGGCCAAGTTGAGGGAAAGACCGGAAATATACGGGAAGGGGTGCGCGGGATCGACGGCGAGCGGGGTGAGGATCGGGAAGACCTTCTCGCCGAACATGATGCTCAAACGGTGCTGGGCCTCGTCGTCGAGTTCGTCCCAGCGCATGAGGTGGATGTGCTCGTAGGCCAGTGCGGGGCGGATCTGCTCGGCAAACACGCGCGCGTGTCGTTCCTGCAGCTTCCGGGCGGCATCGCCGATCTGCTCCAGGACTTCGATCGGGCTCAGCCCGGCGGGGGAGGGGACCGCGAGCCCGGTGGCGATGCGCCGCTTCAAGCCGGCAACCCGCACCATGAAGAATTCATCCAGGTTCGAGGCGAAGATGGAGAGGAAATTGACCCGCTCCAGCAGGAAGAGGTCCGGATCCTCCGCGAGCTCGAGAACCCGGGAGTTGAAGGCGAGCCAGCTCAGCTCGCGGTCCAGGAAGCGGTCCGGAGTGATGTCGCCTTCCGGTTCAAGGGAGGGCGCAAATTCGGGAATGTCGATGCGGTCCTGTGTTGCCCGCGCAGCCGGGACTTCGGAAGATCCGAAGCGGGGAGGCAAGGTTGCGCCCTTGACCTCGGTTTTGGTGGTTCCGACCGGGTCCGGGTTCATCGGGCTCTCCTTCGTTCAGCGCGGGGGTTTGATTCAACCCTACAAGGATTCCACGTGCCGGAATCCTAGATGTCCCAGCCTTTCAGATACGCCTTGGTTCCGGGTTACTTCCGGGTCAACGGCGCATACATGACATCGACGTCCCATCGTACGAAGCCCAGCTTCTGGTAGAGGGCGACTGCCGCGGTGTTGTCGGCGTCCACATACAACATCACGGAGTGCAGTTCGTGGCTCTGGAGGTACCTGATCCCGGCGACAGTGAGCGCCTTGCCAAGCCCCAACCCCTGGGCCGCGGGTGTCACACCGACGACGTAGACCTCTCCGATGGCCGGATGGGGTCCTTGCCGGGGGTGCACCTTGGTCCAATGGAATCCGAGCAGTTCCCCGGCCGGGTTCACAGCCAGCAGGAAACCGGCGGGATCGAACCAGTCCTCAGCCATCCGGGCTTCCAGGTCGGCCCTGGTCAGGGAACCCTGCTCGGGATGGTGGGCAAATGCCGCCCTGTTGGCGGCCAGCCAGGCGGACTCATCCTGACCCGGCACGAAGGCGCGCAGCGAGACTCCCTCAGGGAGGCCGGCGTCGGGCAGCTCCGCTGTGGAGGTCATGAGGCGCATCTTCCACAGTTCGCGCGCCGGGCCGTAGCCGTAACGGGCCGCAAGCTCCGCGGCGGCCTCGTGATTCCCATGGGACCAGGCGTTCAGCCCGTCGAGCCCGCGGCTGTCCCGGAGCGAGTCCAACAGCCGGCCTGCGACACCCTGGTTGCGGTAGCTGGGGTGCACTGCCATTTCCAGGACTCCGGTCCCGTCGTCCGCTTCAACCACGACGGCGATTCCCGCCAAATCCTGGCCGCTTGCGGGATCGGACTGCTCGTCCGGGGCGTAGAGGGCCAGCGTGAGCACCGAGTGGTCGCCGGCATCGGCTCCGCGCAGCATGACCAGGGTCTGTTCGGACAGCGGGGGATTGCCGTCCGACTCCTCGGCAGCTGCGGCCAGCGTCTTGATGTCTTTCAACAAGTCGTTGTCCGACGCGCCTTTGACGACGAGGACGGGCCAGTTCTCCGGGTGCGCAAGGCTCATGCTGCAAGGCTATACGTCTCCGGCCGGTTTGGCGGGATGGATTTTGCGGCCACTGTGTTGGCCGTGTAAGGTCTATATCTCGTCCGGCTTCGCGAAGCAGGATACGAGGGGGATCCACCAGTGGGGTGGCCTCGATACGTTCGACCCGTATGTCCTCCACTCAAGCAAGGGAAGGCCCGGACTCAATGAGTCCGGGCCTTCCCTGTGTTTTGAGAAGATTGGGGTTTTGAAGGGTGTCGGAAGCCTAGGCCTCCGTGAGCTCGTCTTCCGGCAAGCGGACCAAGGTCAGGCGGTAGCCGACGTTGCGGACCGTGCTGATGAGGTTCTCGTGGTCCACGCCCAGCTTGGCGCGCAGGCGCCGGACGTGAACGTCCACGGTGCGCGTGCCGCCGTAGTAGTCGTAGCCCCATACTTCGGTGAGCAGCTGCTGGCGCGTGAATACCCTGCCCGGGTGCTGGGCCAGGTACTTCAGGAGTTCGAACTCCTTGAAGGTCAGGTTGAGCGGCTGCCCGTTCACGCGGGCCGTGTAGCTCGCTTCATCGATCACGACGCCGGCCGCCCGGATTTCGGTGTTGGTTTCCTCTTCGCCGGGGATGGCGCGGGCCACGGCCAGGCGGATCCGGGCTTCGACTTCGGCCGGGCCCGCCGAGTCGAGGACGATGTCATCAACAGACCAAGCGGACGAGACGGCAGCCATGCCGCCTTCGGTGAGGATCAGGATGAGGGGGGCGCTCAAGCCCGTGGCTTTGAGCAACTGGGTCAGGGAGCGGGCCCCCACGAGGTCCTTGCGGGCATCAAGGAACACGACGTCGGTGGGGTCGGTTTCGAGCAATGCCGTTGGCTCTGCCGGAAGGATGTGGACCCGGTGGTTCAATAGCTCCAAGGCGGGCAGGATGTCTACCGACGAGCCGGTGCTGTTCGTCAGGAGCAGGATGTGCGACATAGTTCCTCCAATGGGCGGTCCGCGCATCATCGGGCGTCTGAACCGGGTTTCCACCGGCCGGTAGCTGCTTATGGGGCGTGGTTCCGTTGTAACGGAAGCGTTGCAACAAGAAGCGCTGTTGACAACCGAGTATACCCAAAGGCCCCTGCAACGTCAGGGATTCGTGTCACCTTCAACCCATGTTTGCGACATATTTGTGCCGTATAAGGCAGGATTGGCAGGAGGTTGCTCGCAGCCTGGAACGAAATGGGGCCCATCGAGGATCCCACGAGGGCGCAACGAGGTTAGGGACACAGTGAGGTCAGGGGCGCAGTGAAGTCTTGGAGCATCGGGGTGGTCGGCCTCGTGGCGCTCGCGGTTTTCGTCGCCGGCTCTTACGGTCCCACGGAAGGGCTGGTCGCCGTCGGAATCCTGGCGTCGGCCGCGGTCGGCATCGGCTGGCCCCATTTTCTAGCGGTCCCCGCGAAGAAAACACTCGCCACCGTGATCGGCCTGAGCGGTGCGGGTTCAGCCCTGGCTGCCGGCTTCGTGCCAGCCCCCGGATTTCTCGACGCAACCCCCGCCTTCATCGCCGCAGGCGTGATCGCGGTGTTCGTCGTGCAGTTGATTCGCGGAACCGGCCAGGCCCAACGGCTCGAATCCACCCTTGGCAGCTGCGCCGGGGTCCTGCTGAGCTGCCTTGGCGCGGGCTGGATTGCGGGGGCGAGGTTCAACGGGATCAAGGAAATGGTGCTGGTCGCCGCTCTCAGCGCCGCCGTCGCCCTCCTCGCCGGCTTGTTGCGCTGGCCGGACCGGGTCGTGGCGCCTTTGGGCATCGTGGCGGCGGGGTTGGTGGCTCCGCTGGCAGGCCTGGTGTTCTCCAATATCGCGATCGTCGCCGCCATCGTGGTGGGCGTCGTCATCGGCTCGGTCCTGGTCAGTTTCCGCCGGATGGTGACGCTTCGGCTCGGCCGCCTCAATTTCCCGGCTGTCCTTGGAATGGGCGTCGCCCCAGTCTGGGCGGTTGGCGCCATGTGCTACTTCATCGACAAACTACTCATCTACTAACAGTTAGGATGGCATCATGTCCGTACTTGCATTTGAAATCTTCTTCCTTGTCCTCCTCGGCCTGGCCAGCCTCTCGATGGCGTGGTTCGCTGGTTTTGTCGTTTACCGTCTCTTCAAGGGCCAGAAGTAGAGCTCCCAGCGCTTTTGATCAACCTGTACCTTCCGGTCCACTGAGGTAATTGCTGTGCCCATCGAAATCCCTTCCGACCTGACACCCGAATTGGTACCCCTTTCCTGGCTCATTGGTGAGTGGGAAGGCCGGGGACGGCTTGGAACCGGTGAAGAAGACTCGGATCATTTCATCCAGCATGTCTCCTTCACGCACCACGGTCTGCCCTACCTGGAGTACCGCGCGGAAAGCTGGCTCAGCGACGAGGACGGCACCAAGTTGCGGCCCCTCACCGTGGAAACAGGCTTCTGGGCGCTGGAGCGGAAAATGCTCGACGCCGACGGCGGCCCCGGCTTGATTCCCGCGGAAATCGTCCCGGTTTTGAAAACCGCCGACGACGTCGAGGCCCACCGGAACGCGGACGGCGGGTTCGACATCACCGTGACGATCGCCCATCCCGGTGGCATCAGCGAGCTGTACTACGGCCAAATCAAGGGGCCGCAGATCCAGATGAGCACCGATATGGTGATGCGCGGCGGCCACTCCAAGGAATACACTGCGGCCACACGCATCTTCGGCCTCGTGGATGGCAATCTGTTGTGGCGCTGGGATGTGTCCACTCCGGGCAAGTCGCTCGAGGCCCACGCTTCGGCTTTCCTGAACAAGCTCTCCTAGGAGGGCTTGTTCCCTGTCTTCAAGGTCTCACCGAAGAGGTCTCACTGAACGTCCCGTTTCGCAGTCCGAACCAAAGGGGAGCAGCAAGTGAACGAAGCAACAAAGCCTGCCAGCTATGACGATCTCAAGGCCGTCTTTTTCAACGGGACGCTCAAACCATCCCCACAGGTGAGCAATACCGACGGTCTGATTGCCATCAGCCGGCGCATCATGGAAAAGCAGGGCGTCAGCACGCGCGTGATCCGCACGGTGGACCACGACATCGCCGCCGGGGTTTATCCGGACATGCGCGAACATGGCTGGGCCACTGACGAATGGCCGGAGTTGTACCCGGCCGTGTTGGAGGCCGACATTGTGGTGGTGGCCGGTCCTATCTGGCTTGGTGATAACTCCTCCCAGACCAAGAAACTCATCGAGCGGCTCTACGCCCATTCGGGCCAGCTCAATAGCAAAGGCCAGTGGGCCTACTATCCGAAAGTCGGCGGCTGCCTGATCACGGGCAACGAGGACGGCATCAAGCACTGTGCCATGAACGTCCTGTACAGCCTCCAGCACGTCGGCTTCACCATTCCGCCGCAGGCCGACGCCGGCTGGATCGGTGCCGTTGGCCCCGGCCCCAGCTACCTCGACGAAGGATCAGGTGGCCCCGAGAGCGACTTCACCAACCGGAACACCACCTTCATGACGTGGAACCTGCTCCACTACGCCCGCATGCTCAAGGACGTCGGCGGCATTCCTGCGTACGGCAACCTCCCGGATGAATGGAAAGCCGGCACACGCTTCGATTTTGAAAACCCGGAATACCGCTGAGCCCCAAGGACTTCTACTACATATGACTTACAAGAGCCCCCTATTGTCGCGCCCCGGAGCTGTAGAAGGCGGCGGCGAGGACTCCGGCGTCGCGGCCCACTACGGCGAACCCCTGCGGGAGCAGCGCGCACTCGCCGCCGGCACCGCCGTCGTCGATCTTTCCTACCGGGGCGTTGTCACCGTCACCGGCCCTGACCGACTGAGCTGGCTCAACACCCTTTCCTCGCAGCAACTGACCAACCTCCAGCCCCGCGTCTCGAGCGAACTATTGCTCCTCACCATCCAGGGCCGCATCGAGTTTGACGCCCGAGTGGTGGACGACGGCGAGACCACCTGGCTGCTGGTCGAAGCCGCCGAGGCTGCCCCGCTGGCGGAGTGGCTCGACAGAATGCGGTTCATGTTGCGCGTCGAGGTGGCCGACGTGTCGGCCGATTGGGCCGTCGTCGGCTCAACCAAGCCCGTTGACGCCTGGTCCGGGCGGCTCGTCTGGGAGGACCCGTGGCCGCACATCGGCGTCGGTGGCTACTCCTACAGCGTGGTGGAGGAAAGCTCCCATCCCGGCCTTGAGCGTCCCTGGTTCGAGTACCTCATTCCCGCGGACGAGCTTGAAGCGGCCGTTGAAGGCATGGCCCTCGCCGGCTCCTTGGCGGCGGAGGCGCTCCGCATTGCCGCGTGGCGTCCCCGTCTCGGCGCGGAGACAGACGAGAAGACCATTCCGCACGAGCTCGATCTCCTGCGGACCTCGGTCCACTTGTCCAAGGGCTGCTACAAGGGCCAGGAGACCATCGCCCGCGTCCACAACCTGGGACACCCGCCCCGGCGGCTCGTTTTCCTGCAATTGGACGGCTCGCAGCACACCCTTCCGGCGCCGGGCAGCGTCGTATTTGCCGGAGAGCGCAAGGTGGGTACGCTAACGTCCGTGGCCCAGCATTTCGAAATGGGGGCAGTAGGACTGGCTTTGATCAAGCGGTCCGTCGACCCGCACGAAGTGCTGACCGTGCTGGACGGTGAGGAGCCTTATCCGGCCGCCCAGGAAGTAATCGTTGCGCCCGATGCCGGACAGGTGGTGGGGCGTCAGACCGGATTCCTGAAGGGACCCCATCGATGAGCGAAACGACGGGCGCTGAAGCCCAGGCGACGGGTGCCGATGACGAGGCCATTGCCTTGGCGCATGCCTTGTTCGATGCCGCCAGGGAAGGCAACTCGCAGATCCTGCGCAGCTACCTCAATGCCGGTGCGCCGGTTGGAATGCGCACTGCCGCGGGTGACTCGCTGCTGATGCTGGCCGCATACCATGGCCACGCTGAAACCGTTCAGCTTCTGCTGTACCACGGTGCCGATGCAAACGGCGCGAACGACCGTGGCCAGACTCCGCTGGCCGGCGCAGTCTTCAAGGGTTACACGGAGGTGGCCCGGGTTCTGATCGACGCCGGTGCCGATCCTGACGCCGGTGCACCCACAGCGCGCGACGCCGCCCGGATGTTTGCCCGCACGGAGATTCTCGGACTGCTCGGATAGGCCAAGGCGGGGCCGTCGGGCTTTGTCCATACGTGACGGCCTCGCCGCGCCGGCTGTCTTGCGCGCAAATATTCCATGTGGAATAGTTGTTGTGGAATAGTTCGCACGGAGGATGGGGAAATGGCACGAGCAGCGCTGACTCCACTGGGCGTCGCTGCATTGGCCCTCCTTGTCGAGGCGCCGATGCATCCATACGAGATGTACCAGCTCCTGATGGCCCGCCACGAGGACCGTTTGGTCAAAGTCCGGCCGGGTACGCTCTATCACGCAGTCGGCCGCCTGGAAGAGGCGGGTTTGGTCGAGTCCACAGGCATTGACCGTTCCGGCAACCGGCCCGAGCGCACCACCTACCGAATCACGGGAACCGGCCGGGAAGCGCTGACCGAGCGCCTCCAGAACATGCTGGCGGAACCCGTGAATGAGTACCCGGTGTTCCCCCACGCGATCGCCGAGGCACACAACCTGCCGTCCGGCGTCGTACTCGAACTCCTGGACCACCGCGTGGCGAACCTGGAAAACCAGCTCGACTTCCTGGTCCGCGGTGAAGAAGCTGTCGCTGCCAAAGGCGTCGAGCCCAAGTTCTGGATCGACGTCAAGTACCAACAAACCATGCTGCGGACGGAAATCGACTGGATACGCAGCTTCCAAAATGATCTCCGCAGCGGGCAGTTGCCATGGTGACCGCCCATGCCACGAACCAACTTGCAATAGATTCAGCACAGTCAAAGGAAACCCATGGAAAACGTAGCTAAACCGTGGCCCGCGCTGTGGTCCCTCGTGGTCGGGTTCTTCATGATCCTGATCGACACCACCATTGTCTCCGTGGCGAACCCGCGGATCATGGAGGGCCTGCACACCGATATCAATGCCGTCATCTGGGTGACGAGCGCCTACCTCCTCGCCTACGCCGTGCCGTTGCTGATCACCGGAAGGCTCGGTGACCGCTTCGGGCCGAAGAACCTCTACTTGATCGGCCTCGTGGTCTTCACCCTGGCTTCGCTGTGGTGCGGCCTCTCGGGCGACATCGGCATGCTGATCGCGGCCCGGGTGGTCCAGGGCATCGGCGCTGCCATGATGACGCCTCAAACCATGGCCGTCATCACCCGGATCTTCCCGCCGGACCGCCGGGGCGCGGCGATGGGCCTGTGGGGCGCCACGGCCGGCATGGCGATCCTCGTCGGCCCGATCCTCGGCGGCGTGTTGGTTGACGGCCTCGGCTGGCAGTGGATCTTCTTCGTCAACGTTCCCATCGGCGTCGTTGCCTTTGTCCTCGTGACCCGGCTTGTACCGAAGCTGACCACGCACAGCCACAAGTTCGACGTCCTGGGTGTGCTGCTGTCCGCAGCAGGCATGTTCCTTCTGGTGTTCGGCATCCAGGAAGGCCAAAGCTACAAGTGGGGTACCGTGAGCGGGCCTATTACGGTGTGGGGACTGATCATCACGGGGCTCGTCGTCCTGGCCTTGTTCGTGTTGTGGCAGTGGCTCCTGGAGCGCCGCGGCGGCGAACCCCTGCTGCCGTTGGGCCTGTTCAAGGACCGCAACTTCTCCTTGGGAAACACCATCATCATGGCGGTGGGCTTCACCATCACCGCGTTCCCGTTGCCCACCATTTTCTACTACCAGGTAGTCCGCGGGTTGACCCCGACGCAGTCCGCATTGCTCATGATCCCCATGGCCGTGATCTCCGGCGCGCTGGCACCTTTCGTTGGCAAGCTGATCGACCGCATCAACCCGCGTTGGTTTGCCGCCTTCGGCCTCGTCTGCCTGTCCGGTGCACTCTTCTGGACGTCGACCCTTCTGAAACCGGACACCCCAATCTGGATGTTCCTGCTGCCCAGTGCCCTCCAGGGTGTGGCCAACGGCTTCATTTGGGGCCCGGTCTCGAACGCCACCACCCGCAACCTCCCGCCGCGGTCGGCAGGCGCCGGTTCCGGCGTCTTCAACACGACGCGCCAGATCGGTGCGGTACTGGGTTCGGCAGCCATCGCCGCACTCATCCAGTCCCGGCTCGCGGCCGAGCTTCCCGCGGCTCCGCCAGGTGCTGCCCCGGCCGGTGAAGGCGGATTCGCCGGAAAGTTGCCTGAATTCCTGCATGACGGCTTCTCGACGGCGATGAGCCAGTCGGTCCTGCTGCCGGCCTTTGCGATTCTGCTGGGCGCAGTAGCGGCGTTGCTGTTTGGCAAGCCCAAGGCCGTCCAGGGTTGGGGTTCCCCGGCTGCCGCAGGGGCTAAGCCTCAAACTGTTTCGCA
The DNA here is from genome assembly GCF_039543785.1 of Arthrobacter gyeryongensis. Classification (NCBI taxonomy): domain Bacteria; kingdom Bacillati; phylum Actinomycetota; class Actinomycetes; order Micrococcales; family Micrococcaceae; genus Arthrobacter; species Arthrobacter gyeryongensis. Next base: position 191,052 of record NZ_BAABKK010000010.1, on the reverse strand, counting down.
AGACGGCTAACCGGCGCGAACTGGCAGAGGATGCCCTCAAAATGCGGTTTTGGGGGCATCGTCTGCCAACTCGCGGGCAGTGGAGGGCGCTAGCGAAGCAGAACGGAGGTCTGGATGCCGCCGTCGGCGAATCCCAGCTTTCGGGCCAAGGCCAGGGAGCCCCGGTTGTCCAGCGCCGTTCGCCATTGCAGGGTCAGCCCGGAGGCGAGTGCCTCGTGGGCAGCGATCGAAGCAGCGAGGGTTCCGAGCCCTTGCCGGCGCAATTCCGGGGGCACCAGGACGCCCATGTCCGCGAGGATCCCCTGCCACTCCGCATAAGCGCCGCAAGCCACCGGTTTGCGGTCCGGTTCGTTGCCGTCCATCACGGTGAAATGGTGGTCCATCCTTGAGAGGTGGACTTCGTTGACGTCGTCCGGGGGGCATCTGCCCTCCAACTCGATCGCCTCGGGGTGGCCGTGGGAGACTGTGACCTCGCCGCCCGGCTGGAAGAGGGGAAGGTCGTCGGCGAACAGCAGGGCAGACGTCCCGAGCCCGTGGCCACCGTGTTCGCGGCTGATCCGCAACAGTACGGAATGCTCGCTCAGTTGGTCGTCCGGGAGTTCGACGGCGGCGGCCGCCGCCCATGCCGGAGCCACCAATGCGGAGCGGCCGAAGAGCCTCACGAACGTAATGGATTCGGCGTCCTCATCTTCCCGGACCAACCGCTCCCCGTTGCGGGCAGCAGGTGAACCGGAGACGAAACTGAAGGCCTCGTCGTCGAACCCTAAATGCCGGGCCCAGGCCAGCAGCACAATTTCCGCCGATCCCGCATCAAGTTCCATGACATCGAGTCTATGCAGTCCCGGGAAAGGAAGGAGCCGGCAGGCACCTGGTGGTACCCGCCGGCTCCTTGAAGAACCTGCTCCTTGACGAACCGGTTTAGCCGAACAGGACCGCGGCTTCGTCATAGCGGTTTTGCGGGACGGTCTTGAGCTTGCCCAAGGCGGCTTCGAAACCCACGTGCTCGATGTCCGTGCCCTTGAGGGCCACCATGGTTCCCCAGCGGCCTTCCACGACTGAATCGATGGCTGCCATTCCCAGACGGGTGGCCAGCACGCGGTCGAAAGCCGAGGGGACGCCGCCGCGCTGGATGTGGCCGAGGATCGTGGCGCGGGTTTCAATGCCGGTGCGGGCTTCGATTTCGGGGGCGAGCTGGTCGGCGATGCCACCCAGTCGGGGCCGGCCGAAGGTATCCAGGCCGCGTTCGGAGTGCGGGGCTTCCATGTGGTCGGGAACAAAACCCTCGGCAACAACAATCAGCGGTGCGCGGCCACGATCGTGGGCCTCCTGGACCCACTCGGTGATCTGCTCGATGCTGACCTTCTGCTCGGGGATCAGGATGGCGTGCGCGCCGGCAGCCATGCCCGCGTGCAGGGCGATCCAGCCCACGTGGCGGCCCATGACCTCGGCGATCATGCAGCGGTGGTGGGATTCCCCGGTGGTGCGTAGCCGGTCGATGGCCTCAGTGGCGATCTGGACGGCGGTATCGAAACCGAAGGTGTAGTCGGTGGCGTCGAGATCATTGTCCACGGTCTTGGGGACGCCCACGATCTTCAGACCGGCGTCGGTCAGGCGCTTCGCGGCTGCAAGGGTGCCTTCACCGCCGATGGCAATAATGGCGTCGATGCCGAGGCGGTCCATGTGGGCTTTGATGACGTCCGGCCCGCCCCCGTTCTCGAACGGGTTGGTGCGGGACGTGCCGAGGATGGTTCCACCCTGCTTGGCGATACCGCGGACCATGGTGCGGGGAATGTCGATGACGTCGCCCTCCACGACGCCCCGCCAACCGTCCCGGAAACCGACGAATTCCTGGCCGTGAATGGCAATTCCCTTGAGGACGGCGCCGCGGATGACGGCGTTAAGTCCGGGGCAGTCGCCACCGCTGGTAAGGATTCCAATTTTCATGAGGGCTCAAATCCTGGCTAGGAGGTATACGTGCAGAGCGCCACGCTGAGCTCACACTGATTGTAGGGGGCAATGTGGGGTGGGACACAAACCATGACCACCGCCAGGGATGAGACTTTTGAAACAGGGTTGAAATGGGACGGGCGAACCAGGGCTGTGTTACTTCCGGCCTTGCGAACGCTGGGTGAGGAAGGATTCCAGGGCAATGGTGCCGCTTTGGTTGGGAAGCAACAGCCAAGCCACCACGTAGATCACCACGGCGGGCCCGGGTAGCAGGCAGAAGATCAGGTAGCCAATACGGACGTAGGCCACGTCCACATTCAGTTTGGCGGCAATGCCACCGCACACCCCTCCGATCAAACGCTGCGGACCGCGCTTCAGGCCAATGCCCCGTACGATGCTGAAGAACTTGTTCATGGCTAGAGCCTTCCCTGTTGTGGCTGCTTTGTCACGTGCTGCTTGCTACCGGTGGTCGGAATCGGTGCCGCCGGCCCCGGAGTCCGGGCCTGACCCGCTGCCCTTTCGGGAGCGGGCGGACAAGAGGCCTCCGATCACGAGTGCCGCTCCGGCCCCGATCATGAGCCCGATCAGCACGTAGGTGCCGTTGAGGACCACGAGGCCGAGCTCGGAAATGATGATCAAAGCCGCGAGTGCCAGGACAATCAGCCCCCAGACCACTGTGCCTACCCTTGCCCGGGCGGTTTGAACCGGGGTTTCAGGTGCCGTTTCAAATGCCCGCGTGGGTTCGTGCGTGCTCATGTCAGTTTCCTTCCTGGACGGTGACGTTACTGAAAGTGCCGTTGAGCCTGACGACAAGCTTGGCGCCGGGTTTGTCCGTGTTGAAGCTCTCCCTGGTACCACCGTTGCTTTGGGTGACGGCGCTACCGTCCTGCTTGAGGTTCGCGAAGGTCATGTCTGCTTGGACCTCCACCGGTACGGTCGAGGGGACGACCAGCTTGATATTGCTTGCGGTCACGTCCATCGGAACCACGACGTCGGAACTCAGTGGCGCGCTCAGGTTCAGTTTGGTCAAGTCAACGGTCCCGTTGGCTCCCGTGATGTCGAAGCCTTTGCGGGCATCGTCGATGCTCACGGGATTCCATTGGGCATTTTGGAGGCGGAAGTGGTCCGCGCTCGGGGCGATATTGAATACGGCTCCGATTACCAGCGTCGCTACGGCCAGGAAGCCGAGCAGCCCCGACGAACGGCCCCGGAGCCCGGCGACAAGGATGCCGAGGCCGAGGACTGCGGCCCCCGTGGCCCAGACCACAGCGTTGGCGGCATCGCCAAGGTGGATGACGTTGCCGGCGTCGAGCAGCTTGAGCGTTCCGCCGGCCAACAGGGCCGCCCCGGCTGAGACCGCTACGATGGCCGCGCCCGGTCCCTGCCGCCTCGGCCGCTCGGGCCGCTCTGGGCGGTTCGGTACGCCAACGGGTGGGTACGGCCCCGCAGGATTGACGGGGCCTGCGGGAGTTGAGGGGCCGCCTGTCCCGTAAGTACCGGAGCCGGAAGGAGCTGCGCTGTAAGGAACTGCGCTGTAAGGAACTGCGCCGTAAGGACCCGCGCTGTAAGGACCGGCCGGATAACCTGCTGAGGCGTGGGTGCCCGCCCCGCCGGGGGAGCCTGGAGCGGCCGCATGGTTGTGAGGGCCCATGGTCTGCCTTCCGTTGCGGGATTTGCTGCGCTGGACCAGGAAGTAGATCAAGTAGATGGTGCCGCCTACCCAGAACAGCGTCCAGAGGATTCCAGGAACGCCGTTCCAGCCCCATCCCCAGAAACCGCGGCCGAGGCCCGGCAATCCGATGATGGTCGTGATGAGGGCGCCGGTCATGCCTGCGGACCAGCGGCCTGCTCCGGCCTCCTGGGCGTGGATGCGGCCATCCGGTTCGGGCAGGAGCGCCCAGGCGACGCCGTAGAGCAGCATGCCGACGCCGGCGAAGAGGGTAAGGACGATGAAGATGCCGCGGACGATCAATGGATCGACGCCGAAGCGGTGCGCGATGCCGCTCGCTACGCCGCCCACCCAACGGTCCCGGCCACGGCTGATGCCTTGGCTGCGGATCCAGTTGAAGAAGTTCTGTGGGGGAGCGGGAACGGCGTAGTTCGGCGAGGCGCCGCTGTTGGCTGCGTTTGGCTGGGCCGGTTCTTCCGGCGAGCCTGTCCCGGCCGGCTGGCTGGATTCTTCAGGTTGACCGGGCTCCGCTGCTTGTCCGGAGTCCTCGGGATTCATGCTGTTCGCGTTCATACTTCGATCTTGCCGCCCGGCGACGCCGCCCTCTATTGGGGGATACCCTGAACGTTCCCTGAGTGGCCCCCTGAGATGCCCTAGCTTCGAGCGCCGAAGGCCCTGATACGTGTTTGGATGGAATCATGACAACCGCCATGCAACGCCCGCCGCTGGTCCGGAGCAGCGACCGGATGATTGCCGGCGTGTGCAGCGGCCTGGCCGACCACCTTGGCTGGCCTGTGAAATACATCCGGCTTGGTATGGTCCTAGCCTCGTTCGCCGGCGGCGCGGGCCTGGCCTTCTACGCCTGGCTCTGGGTCATGGTGCCCACCGCCGACGAAAGCGCCCGCCGCAATAGCCGCCGGCCGGCGTCGCCCATTGCTCCCGCAGTGAGCATGCCCCTTTCGGTGAGCATGCCCCCCGACGTAACAGCGCCCGACGGCGGCGCGCAGCCGCTGCCGCCGTCCGCCCCGGCCCCCGTCTTCGCCTCCTGGTTCAGGATTCGCCGCATCCAGTACGGGAAAGAGATCCTCCTCGGAGCCGGCCTGCTCCTGGTGGCCGCCATCCTCATTGCCCGGCAGCTCGGCGTCGAGGTCCCTCTCGGCACGCTGATCCCGGCGGCGGCCATACTCGGCGGAGCGTCGATCGCGTGGATGCAGTTGGATGAGACGCGCCGGGCCGGGCTGGTGGACAAGACCAAGGCCGACCAAGCCGGTGGCTGGGTCCGCCTCGCTGCAGGCCTGGCCCTGGTGGTTGCCGGGGTGTTGGTCATGGTGTCCGGTTCCGGTTCGTGGGAGCAGACCTGGCTCGCCCTGCTGGCTTCCATCGCGGTGCTGGGCGGCGTCGCACTGGTGCTGCTGCCGTGGGGCTTGAAGTTCTGGAAGGACCTTGAAACTGAGCGGGCAGCGCGGGTTCGCGAGACTGAGCGGGCCGAGATTGCCGCCCACTTGCACGACTCGGTACTGCAGACGCTCGCCTTGATCCAGCGCCGGGCAGGTTCCGAGCAGGACGTGGTCCGCCTCGCCCGTGCCCAGGAGCGTGAACTGCGCACCTGGCTGTACCGGGACGCCGCCAAGGATGCGGGACTCCTGGCGGAGCGGATTGGCGCGGCCGCAGCCGAAGTCGAGGACGCCCACGGACACGCCGTCGACGTCGTCAGCGTGGGAGACGCCGCCATGACAGACAGGCACGAAGCCCTCGTCCTGGCGGCCCGGGAGGCCATGCACAATGCCGCCAGGCACGGCGGCGGAGCCGTGTCCGTCTATCTCGAGAGCTCGGACACCGGCAGCGAGGTTTTTGTCAGGGACCGCGGACCCGGCTTTAATCCGGATACCGTCCCGGAAGACCGGCTCGGAGTCAAGGAATCAATCATCGGACGGATGAAGCGCCACGGCGGTACTGCGGTCATCAGCAGTAGCTCCGAGGGCACCGAAGTACGCCTGAAACTGCCCGTCGAGAACGCCGACAAAGCAGAGAACCGAAACGGAGAAGCCAAAGCATGAACGCCCTATCAGAGCAAGTAGCGCGGAAGGTTCGTGTGGTGATCGTGGACGATCACGCCATTTTCCGGTCCGGGCTGAAGGCCGACCTCGATTCCAGGATCGACGTCGTAGGCGAAGCCGGAACAGTGGAGCAAGCTATCGCCGTGATTGCAGAGGTTCACCCGGAAGTTGTGTTGCTCGACGTCCACCTGCCTGGCGGCCTTGGCGGTGGCGGTCGGGAGGTCATCAGCGCATCCGCGCCGTTGCGTGGGAGCACGAGCTTCCTGGCCTTGAGCGTCTCCGATGCCGCCGAGGACGTCGTGGCCGTCATCCGCGCCGGAGCCCGGGGCTATGTCACCAAGACCATTTCCGGCCCCGAGATCTCCGATGCCGTGATCCGCGTGGCCGACGGGGACGCCGTCTTCTCGCCGAGACTGGCCGGTTTTGTCCTGGACGCGTTTGGAACCTCCCCGGCCGAGATCGCCGACGACGAACTCGACCGTCTCTCCGCGAGGGAGCTGGAAGTCATGCGCCTCATCGCCCGGGGCTACAGCTACAAGGAGGTGGCCAAGGAGTTGTTCATTTCCATCAAGACCGTGGAAACCCATGTCTCCGCGGTACTCCGCAAGCTCCAGCTCTCCAGTCGCCACGAACTGACAAAGTGGGCCGCCGAGCGACGCCTCCTCTGACGCCCGCTCACCTATGGCGGCTTAAACCCAAACGCCCGCTCACCTATGGCCAAGGTGAGCAGGCGTTTGTGGAAGCGGAAGGCTACTTGGCCTGGCCGAGGAATTCCTGGAGGCGTCGAACGCCTTCGGCGAGGTCGTCGTCGCCCAAGGCGTAGGAGAGGCGCACGAAACCGGAGGGGCCGAAGGCCTCGCCCGGAACAATGGCGACCTCAACCTCGTCGAGGATCAGTGAGGCTAGCTCAGCGGACGTTGACGGGCGGGCGGGACCGTTCGACGTCGGGAATTCCTTGCCCAGCAGTCCGCGGACGTCGGCGTAGACGTAGAAGGCGCCGGTCGGCGTCGGGCATTCCACACCCTCGATCGCGTTCAGTCCGGCAACAATCGCCTTGCGGCGGCGGTCGAAGGCGACCTTCATTTCGTCGACGGCGGTCAGCGGACCGGACACCGCAGCGAGGGCTGCGATCTGCATGATGTTGGAAACGTTCGACGTCGCGTGCGACTGGAGGTTGGTGGCGGCCTTGATGACGTCGGCCGGGCCGATCATCCATCCGACACGCCATCCGGTCATGGCGTAGGTCTTGGCGACACCGTTGAGGATGACCACCTTGTCGCCGAGTTCGGGGGCGGCAGTGGCAATCGAGGTGAAGGGGACGCCGTCGTACGTCAGGTGCTCATAGATCTCGTCGGTGACTACCCAGAGGCCCTTCGCCGCTGCCCATTTTCCGATCTCTGCAACTTGTTCGGCGCTATAGACGGCGCCGGTCGGGTTGGACGGGGAAACGAAAAGCAGGATCTTCGTCTTGTCGGTGACCGCGGCCTCAAGCTGCTCCACGGTGACCAGGTAACCCTGTTCCGGGCCGGCGAAGACCTCGACGGGAACGCCTCCGGCGAGGCGGATTGCCTCCGGGTAGGTGGTCCAGAAAGGCGTGGGGATGATTACTTCGTCGCCCGGATCAACCAGTGTGGCGAAGGTGTTGTAGACAGCCTGCTTGCCGCCATTGGTGACCATCACCTGGGACGCATCCACCTTGTAGCCCGAGTCGCGGAAAGTCTTGTCCGCGATAGCCTGCTTCAGCTCCGGCAGGCCGGCGGCAGGGGAGTAGCGGTGGTACTTCGGCTGGCCGGCGGCCTCGACGGCGGCCTTGACGATGTAGTCGGGGGTCGGGAAGTCGGGCTCCCCGGCGCCAAAGCCAATCACGGGGCGACCCGCTGCCTTGAGCGCCTTGGCCTTGGCGTCAACGGCAAGGGTGGCGGATTCGGCGATGGCGGAAATTCGCTGTGAAATGCGGGCGGCTGGTATTCCGGCAGACATTAAAGCACCGTTCTTCGCGGGCAGCTCATGGGCTGGATGGTGGGATTCGACGAAATCTACTTTATGCTGTTCTGCGGAGCTATCGGGCTAACGCCGGGAAAGTGACAGTGAAGGCTGATCAAGCGAGCGCTGATCACACGAGCGGGACGGCCTGAACGCTCCGAAATGGCCCGGTTCGACTATCGCGACGTTGTTGCGTAGACTGGTTCACCGGTGTTGAAAAACATCACAATGGTTCGCGCCCCAGATAGGCTCCGGAATCTCGTGTTCTTCTGGATTCGTTGGCTTCGATGGAGTGTGGCCGAAATATGGATTCGTTCCATAGGGTAGTGGCGCAATTGGTAGCGCAGCGGTCTCCAAAACCGCAGGTTGCAGGTTCGAGTCCTGTCTGCCCTGCGCAAGCTGTTCCGGGTTTTGCTTGGAACAAGCGCAGCAACCATGACTCTGATCAGAGTCGGGTCAACGACGTTTGCATAGATGAGTGAGGATCAGGTGACCGAAACAGCTGCGAGCAGCTCGAAGGGCCGCCCTGCCAAGAAGTCCGATTCCGGCCTCTTCGCTCGAATTGCGCTTTTTGTTCGCCAGGTAATTGGCGAGCTCAAGAAGGTAGTTGCCCCCACCCGTAAGGAACTGGTCAACTACACAGTCGTGGTGCTGGTGTTCGTGGCCATCATGATGCTGGTCGTCACCATCCTGGACCTGGCTTTCGGTACGGGAATCAAATGGGTTTTCGGCGCTACTGGCACCACGAACCACTAAGCGGATCGCTCCGCAAACCGCGTGGAATCCCCGGAAAATCAAGGGATTTCGCAGGGTTTGCGGAATTGAGCCATTTAAATAGGCATGTTAGGCAATGAGGAAGCAGGAGACCAAGTGTCTGAGCAGGAGCTCGAGGTAACTGAGACTGAGCTGGATGGGCCCGCTGAAAGCACGGCCCACGCCACGGCTGACGCCGTGGAAGGATCCGAGGTCGATTCTGCTGCGCCCGAAACTGCCGACGTCGACGACGCCGACCAGGATGAGTCCGGCGACGACGAGTCTGCCGACGACGACGACGAGTCTGCTGAGGCGTCCGACGACGCCGACGCCCTGGCCGCCGCTGCAGCCGTAGCGCCTGCCGACCCCGCTGAGGAGTTCAAGGCCAAGCTTCGCCGCCAGGAAGGTGACTGGTACGTCATCCACTCCTACGCCGGCTACGAAAACCGCGTCAAGGCCAACCTTGAGACCCGCATCCAGACCCTGGACATGGAAGATTACATCTTCGAGATCCAGGTGCCCATGGAGGAAGTGGTTGAGATCAAGAACGCCCAGCGCAAGATCATCAACCGCGTACGCATCCCCGGTTACGTCCTCGTCCGCATGGACCTGACTGACGCATCCTGGGGCGCCGTCCGCCACACCCCCGGGGTCACCGGATTCGTGGGCAACGCACACAACCCGGTTCCGCTTCGCCTCGACGAGGTCTTCTCGATGCTGGCTCCGGTCTTCGAAGAGCAGCAGGCCGAAAAGGGCAAGCCGGTCAACAAGCAGCACCAGACGCCCGTCGACATCGACTTCGAGGTCGGAGAATCCGTCATCGTCAAGGAAGGTCCGTTCGAGACCCTTCCCGCCACGATCTCCGAGATCAAGATGGATTCCCAGACGCTTGTGGTCCTGGTGTCGATCTTCGAACGCGAAACCCCGGTTACGCTCGCCTTCAACCAGGTCACCAAGATCTAGTTGATCCAAGAATTTCGCCCCGCGGTTGCCCGCTTAGCAGCCACGGAGCGGTCGGTCGCCTTGCCATGGCGGCCATAAACCTGAGGCACGCTCCTGTGTCCTAGGAAGTTATTGAGAGAAGGACCTACATTGGCTCCCAAGAAGAAGGTCACCGGCCTCATCAAGCTGCAGATCCAGGCAGGTGCCGCCAACCCGGCCCCGCCGATCGGTCCTGCGCTTGGCCAGCACGGTGTCAACATCATGGAATTCTGCAAGGCGTACAACGCTGCAACGGAAGCCCAGCGCGGAAACGTTATCCCGGTTGAAATCACGGTCTACGAAGACCGCTCCTTCACCTTCATCACCAAGACCCCGCCGGCTGCAGAACTCATCAAGAAGGCTGCAGGCGTTGCAAAGGGTTCGGCCACGCCGCACACCGTCAAGGTTGCCAAGCTGACCCAGGCGCAGGTAAACGAGATCGCCACCACCAAGATGGAAGACCTCAACGCCACCAGCCTTGAGGGCGCTGCCAAGATCATCGCCGGCACCGCACGCTCCATGGGCATCACCGTCGAGGGTTAATTCCCCTCACCGCTTCATGGCGTCTGTTTTGGGAAACTGACGACGCCGGGTAGCACCGCCGGGAAACCGGCACCATTGAAATATTGAAAATGTTGGAGATCCACGCCGGATGTCCGACTGTGGCAGGGCCCAGCGCGGTCCGCAGACCACAACTGCACAAGGAGAATAAGCAGCATGGCAAAGCGCAGCAAAGCATATGAGGCAGCCGCAGCCAAGATCGAGGCGGACAAGTTCTACGCCCCGTTCGAGGCCATCAAGCTCGCCAAGGACACCAACCCGTCCAAGTTCGACGCCACCGTTGAGGTTGCTTTCCGTTTGGGCGTTGACCCGCGTAAGGCCGACCAGATGGTCCGCGGCACCGTGAACCTGCCGCACGGCACGGGTAAGACTGCCCGCGTCCTCGTTTTCGCAACGGGCGACAAGGCTGAAGCGGCAATCGCTGCAGGCGCCGACTTCGTTGGTTCCGATGACCTGATCGAAAAGATCGCAGCCGGCTGGACCGACTTCGACGCCGCAGTGGCAACCCCTGACCTCATGGGCAAGGTTGGCCGTCTCGGTAAGGTCCTCGGCCCGCGTAACCTCATGCCGAACCCGAAGACCGGTACCGTGACTGCTGACGTCACCAAGGCTGTCAACGACATCAAGGGCGGCAAGATCGACTTCCGCGTCGACAAGCACTCGAACCTGCACTTCATCATCGGCAAGGTTTCCTTCGACGAGCTGAAGCTGGCCGAGAACTACGCAGCCGCTCTGGAAGAGGTTCTTCGCCTGAAGCCGTCCGCTTCCAAGGGCCGCTACATCCAGAAGGCTACGGTCGCCACCACGTTCGGTCCGGGCATCTCCGTTGACCCGAACGTCACCAAGGTTCTCACCGAGGCGTAAGCCACCGGGAGCATCGACTCTGAAAGGACCGTCCGGCATTCGCCGGGCGGTCCTTTCGTTGTATGCAAACGGGCACCTATCGCGGCTGGCGAGCGCTGATTAGGCTGAGGGCATGACAGGCCAGATTCCGGATTTCAGCATCCACGAGCTCCATCTGCCGGAGTCCATGGATGGGCCGGACGGCAAGGATTTCCGGGAGCTCTCATCCGTGATGGACGCCATGGTGCTGGAAACCTGGGGAAACCTGGAGCGCGCGTCCTCGGCGCAGGCCCGGCTCGCCGGATGGCGGGATACTCCATACGAGGTATCGAGGAACTTCTTCGCCCGGGTTGAGGGAAGCATCGTCAGCCACGCTTCCTGCAGCGTTCCGCTCAAGGACAATGTCCATACCGCGTGGATCCACGTAGATGTGCTGGAGGGGTGCCGCCGGCATGGAATCGGAACCGCATTGCTCCGCACCGTGGAAGGGATCGCGGCGGCCCAGGGGAGGCACGTCCTGCAGGCGCACACCGAACACCCGATCGGCTTCGCACGAGCAGGAGCAGGAGCAGGCGCGGAGGGAGTACCCGGGGGAGTACCCGACGATGGTCCGGGAGCAGCCTTCTGCCTCAAGCATGGATACACCTTGGAACAGGCCAGCAGATTCAGCACGCTGGACATGGACCATAACGCGGAATGGGCACGACTCGAGCTTGCGGCGCATTCCAAAGCAGACGCCGAATACGGGGTCCTTGCCTGGACGAACCGTTGCCCCGGAGAATACGTGGACCACATGGCCGGGCTGATGGGCCGGATGAGCACGGATACCCCGGCGGGAGGCCTGGAGATCGAGGCGGAGGCCTGGGATGCGGCCCGCGTCAGGCAACTCGAGGACACCACGCTAGCCGAAGGACAGACTGCCCTTGTGGCCGCCGCGCAACATCGGCGGACGGGGGAGCTCGTTGCGTACACCGTGATCTACCTTGATCCCGCGAAGGCCGGGGTGGCCGAGCAGGACGACACTTTGGTGGCAAAGCCGCATCGGGGCCATGGACTGGGGATGCTCGTCAAACTGGCCAATCTGCGCAGGCTGCAGACGGAATATCCGGCCGTCGGGCGCGTCATGACTTTTAACGCCGAGGAAAACGAACATATGCTGTCCATCAACGTACAGCTCGGCTTCAAACCGGCGGGATACGACGGCGAATGGCAAAAGAGGATCAAATGACGAGCACGGTGGAGATCGGCCAACTCTGGATCCCGGATTCCCTTGACGCCGATGACGCCAAGGATTTCCTGGCGGCCGTCGAAGTCAGCCGCAGGGTACGCATGCAGATCTGGGGCACGGATGATCTCGCCTACACTCCGTTGGAGAAACTGCTCGAACTCGGCGACCCGTACGAACGCCAGGTCATTCTCGTAGCCCGCGTTGACGGACGCATTGTCGGTACCGTGGACATCGCGCTGCCCCTTGCGGACAACATGGACCTGGCCGAGTTTACCCTCGACATCCTTCCTGAATTCCAGCGCAGGGGCGTCGGCCGGCAGCTTCTGGAAGCTGCCGAACATTTCGCCAAAAGCGAGGGCCGGACGATGATCATGGTGGACACCAACCATCCTGCCGAGTCCTTGCGCGGCGGTGCAGAGGGCCAGCTAGTACCTGGCAGCGGCCTGGGCTTCGTTCCCTTGGCCAGCCGCGAGGTCGATTTTGCCAGGCGCACCGGCTACACCCTCCAGCACATCGAACAGTTCAGCTCCTGTGCGCTCCCGTTGGATTCGAAGCTCGTCGCCGAGCTTGAGGCCGAAGCGGAAGACGCGAACGCCGGCCGCTACCGTCTCCACCACTGGACCGACCGTTGCCCGGAGCAGTGGCTCGAAGCCGTGGCGGCGCTGGAGAATGCGGCCGGGGAAGTGGTGTCCGAGGGCAGTGAGACCGCGGAGGCCGAACAGCAGCAATTAGTGTTCGACGCCGCTGTGTTGCGCCAGGCGGAGGACGCCGCCGTCGCGCAGGGGCGCCGAACGGTGGTCACCGCCGTCGAGCACGTCGCGAGCGGGCGGATCGTCGGACTCACCACGATCGGCGTCCTGGCGCAACGCCAGGATGTCGTCTTCCAGGACGACACGATCGTCCTGCAGGAGCACCGGGGAAACAAGCTCGGGCTCCTGATCAAAGTCGCCAACATGCAGCGCCTCAGCGAACAGTTCCCCGACGCCCGTGTGATCTACACCTGGAATGCCCCCGAAAACCGGTACTTGCTGACGGTGAACAAGCAATTGGGATTCACGACGGCCGGGGTCACCGGTCTGTGGCAGAAGGAACTGCCGAACATGGGCCCGAGGGTCACCTCCTCCGAGTGAGGCGGCGCGATTTGGCGATGCACTTGCCCGTCCCGTAAGCTTGAACTACCAAAGACCGTCGGTTGATGGGAATCCACTCCTCCGCGCGCAGCTCAACTCTGCAGCTACGCGCGGAAGAACCAAGTGGTTTCCTTGACGAAGGACCCTGACAAAGGGCGGCCGGCGCAGGTGAACGAAGCAAATCTCCGCGATCATTGAGTCGTGTCGAGCCAAGCCCCGTGCATCTGCGCGGGGCGTTTTTTAGTTGCAGCTCTTTTGAGCGGGGACCCGGAAAACCGGCTTTATTCCCCGGAAGGAGGGTTATGGCAACGCCTAGCAAGATCTCTGCAGTAGCTGAGATCACCAACGATTTCAAGGAATCGAACGCCGCTGTCCTGACCGAATACCGTGGGCTCTCTGTTGCACAGCTCAAGCAGCTGCGTGTTTCTCTCGGCCTGGACACCAAGTTCTCGGTCGTCAAGAACACCCTGACCGCCATTGCAGCCAAGGAAGCTGGTGTCGAAGCATTCGACGGTCAGCTCGCCGGCCCCACTGCAATTGCATTCATCAAGGGTGACGCGGTTGCTGCCGCCAAGAGCCTGACGGACTTTGCCAAGGTCAACAAGCAGCTGGTCATCAAGACCGGCTACTTCGAAGGCAAGGCACTGAACGCAGCAGAGGTTGCCGCACTGGCGGCCCTCGAGTCCCGTGAGCTGCAGCTCGCCAAGGTTGCAGGCATCCTCAAGGCACCTGCTGCCGCTGCTGCACGCATCATTGACGCTCTGCGCCTCAAGCTTGAAGAAGAGGGCGGCGCTGTTGCACCGGCCGCTGAAGAAGCACCGGCTGCCGAAGAGGCTCCCGCCGAGGCTGCTGCAGAAGAGGCTGCCGCTCCGGCTGAAGCCGCTGAAGCAGCAACCGAAGAGAACTAAGTTCTCCCCATTCAAACTGCGGTGCAGTAACGGACGACGTCCGTGGCAGCACCACCTAAAGGAAGGACGCCAAACATGGCGAAGCTCAGCAACGAAGAGCTCATTGAAGCTTTCAAGGAACTGACCATCATCGAGCTCTCCGAGTTCGTCAAGCTCTTCGAAGAGACCTTCGAAGTTACTGCTGCTGCTGTTGCAGTTGCAGGCCCGGCTGGTGCCGGTGCTGGCGAAGAAGTTGAAGAGAAGACCGAATTTGATGTCATCCTCGAAGCTGCTGGTGAAAAGAAGATCGCAGTGATCAAGGAAGTTCGCGCCATCACCTCCCTCGGCCTCAAGGAAGCCAAGGACCTGGTTGACGGTGCACCGAAGGCTGTTCTCGAAGGCGCCACCAAGGAAGCCGCTGAGAAGGCCAAGGACCAGCTCGAAGCTGCAGGCGCCACGGTTACTGTCAAGTAACTCGCCTTTTCGGGAAGCCCCGTCCGGATTCGTCCGGGCGGGGCTTTCCTGCGTTTAAGGGCAACGCGGGGTCACTTACGGCCCATTGGGTGCTGCTGGATGGGCCGTAAGTGACCCCGTGTTGCTCAGATGGGGTCGCTGATGTCGGCTACTACGGCCTGCAGCGCGGCCGCCAGCTCATCGGCCTTCACGAAAGCGCTGAATCCGTGTTCGCCCGCCCCCATGGAGATCCTGCGTCCGGAGATGCTGGCATCCGCATAGACGGGCCATGGCTTGGAACTTCCGAGCGGCGTGATGGTACCGCGCTCATAGCCGGTTGCCTCGAAAGCGATGTCTGCGGACGGCATGGACAGCTTGTTGACGCCGAGGAGGGCGCGCAGCTTGGGCCAGGAGATCTGCCGGTCACCAGGAACCAACGCAAACAGGAACGTGCCATCCCGGTGCTTGACCACGAGGGACTTCACGATGTCCGCCGGTCTGATGCCCATGATGCGGGCCGCCTCGTCAAGGCTGCCTGCCGCGGCCCGCTCCACGAGTTGGACGTCGAGTCCGCGGGCGGCCGCGTCGGCCAGGAATCGCTCAGTGCCCCGCATTCATGCCCCGTTTCCATTCAAGGCCGCTTCCGCGGCTGAATCGCCCGAACATCTAGTCGCGGTAGAGAAGCAGCGCTTCGCCTTGGCCGCCGCCGCCGCACAGGGCAACCGCCGCTTTGCCCTTCCCGCGGCGCTTCAGCTCGTGGGCCGCGTGGAGGGCAAGCCGCGCTCCTGAGGCACCGATCGGGTGTCCGATCGCAATGGCTCCGCCGTGGACATTGCACTTCTCCAAGGGATAGTCCAGGTCCTTCAAGGACTGCACCGCAACCGAACCGAAGGCTTCGTTGATCTCGATGAAGTCCAAATCGGCCGTCGTCCATCCCGCGCGGTCCAGGGCGTGGCGTATCGCGTTGGAAGGCTGCGAATGCAGGCTGTTGTCGGGTCCGGCTACTTGGCCGGGCTTGCCGACGACGGCGAGGTAGTCAAGGCCGTTCTCCTCGGCAAAGCGGCGGCTCGTGAGAACGAGTGCGGAGGCGCCGTCGGACAGGGGAGAGGAGTTGCCTGCGGTGATGGTTCCGTCGGTGGCAAAGGCGCCCTTCAACGGGGCCAAGGTCTCCAATGTTGTCTGGGGGCGGACGCCTTCGTCGCTTGTCAGCACCAAGGGTTCTCCCTTACGCTGCTTGACGCTGATGGGTGTGATCTCGCCGTCGAACACGCCTTGCGCGGCGGCAGCGGCCGCACGCTGGTGCGAAGCGGCGGCCACTTCATCCTGGGACCGGCGGTCGATGCCGAGCGAAAGGTTCTTGATCTCGGTGGACAGCCCCATGGACTGGCCATCAAAGGCATCGGTGAGGCCGTCGTGGGCAGCGACGTCGAGGGCCTGGATCGCCCCGTAGCTCCACCCTTGCCTTGAACCGGGCAGCAGGTGGGGGGCGCGGCTCATCGATTCCTGGCCGCCGGCAACCACGACGGCGGCGTCCCCGCTACGGATCATTCGCGCGGCATCGATCACGGCAGTCAGTCCGGAGAGGCAGACCTTGTTGATGGTGACGGCAGGGATGTTCCAGCCGATTCCGGCGGCGATGGCGCTTTGCCGGGCCGGGTTCTGGCCGGCGCCCGCCTGCAGGACCTGTCCCATGATCACAGCGTCCACTTTGTCCGCGGTGAGTCCGCTCGCGGCGATGGCGCCCGAAATGGCGTGAGCGCCGAGCTCGACGGCGGTGAGCCCTGCCAGTTGCCCGTTCAACCGTCCCTGTGGGGTGCGGCTGGCGGAAAGGATGACAACGTCGTTGTTGTTGTCCGTCATGTCTGAGGGGGTGCTCATTTTCTCTCTTCCGATCAAGGGTGGTGAGCCTAGGTTACCGTGGCGTACATCACCACTCCATTCAACAATGGAGCCTGGATCTACATTCCGTCGACGGCAGTATCCGGGCAGGGGCGCATAGGTGCCTGCAGCAACTGTGCTTGCATTCGGGCGGGATGTGGGGTAGACAGGTGGGTTGATTTGCCGTATTGTGGATATTTGCGTCTTCCCTGTTAACCTTCAGCCTTCATATAGCGGTGGGCTTTACCTCTCAGCTGCGCCATCGACGTGCCGTTAAGAACGCGCATGGTCTTGGCCAGCGGGGGTCCCGGGTCATATAGCGGAACCGGAAAGGTACACTGCGGATTCAATCTGCAGGGTGCAAGCGGGGGAGATCTGAAAACGCCTGAAGGTCTGTGGAAGGATCCCTCTTGGTCGCCTCGAGCACCTCTAATAACGAAACCGCTAATACGGCAAGCACCGATGGTGCAACTCGCCGGCTCTCATTCGCAAAGATTCACGAACCGCTGGACGTTCCGAATCTGCTCGCACTGCAGACGGACAGCTTTGACTGGCTGGTCGGAAACGAACGCTGGCAGTCGCGGGTAGCGAAGGCCGTCGAGGAAGGCGACCTGAGCGTCGCCACCACCTCGGGACTTGCTGACATCTTCGAAGAGATCTCCCCCATCGAGGACTTCCAGGGCACTATGTCCCTGAGCTTCTCCGAGCCGGAGTTCGCTGATCCGAAGTACACCATGGCCGAATGCAAAGACCGTGACGCCACTTACTCGGCACCGCTGTATGTCAAGGCCGAGTTCATGAACAACAACACGGGTGAAATCAAGCAGCAGACCGTGTTCATGGGCGATTTCCCTCTCATGACCGAGAAGGGAACGTTCGTCGTCAACGGCACCGAGCGTGTCGTCGTCTCCCAGCTGGTCCGTTCGCCGGGCGCCTACTTTGAGCGCACCGCTGACAAGACCAGTGACAAGGACATCTTCACTGCAAAGATCATCCCGTCCCGCGGTGCATGGTTCGAGCTCGAAATCGACAAGCGCGACCAGGTCGGCGTACGCCTCGACCGCAAGCGCAAGCAGTCGGTCACCGTTCTGCTGAAGGCCCTCGGTTGGACCGAAGGCCAGATCCTCGAAGAGTTCGGCCAGTACGACTCCATGCGCGCAACGCTGGAGAAGGACGCCACCGAAACCCGCGAAGACGCCCTGCTGGACATCTACCGCAAGCTGCGTCCGGGCGAGCCGCCCACCGTCGAGGCTGCCCAGTCCCTGCTGGACAACCTGTACTTCAACGCCAAGCGCTACGATCTGGCCAAGGTCGGCCGTTACAAGATCAACCGCAAGCTCGGCATCGACCGCTCCCTTGGCGACAAGGAAGCTTCGGTCCTGCACGTTGAAGACATTGTGGCCATGATCAAGTTCCTCGTCGCGCTTCACGCCGGCGAGAAGACCCTCATGGGCAAGCGCGATGGCGAAGACCACGAGCTCCGCGTCGAGATCGATGACATCGACCACTTCGGCAACCGTCGCATCCGCGCCGTCGGCGAACTGATCGAAAACCAGGTCCGCACCGGCCTGTCCCGCATGGAGCGCGTCGTCCGCGAACGCATGACCACGCAGGACGTCGAAGCGATCACGCCGCAGACCCTGATCAACATCCGCCCTGTTGTGGCAGCTATCAAGGAGTTCTTCGGAACGTCCCAGCTGTCGCAGTTCATGGACCAGAACAACCCGTTGTCGGGTCTGACCCACAAGCGCCGCCTGTCGGCCCTTGGCCCGGGTGGTCTGTCCCGTGACCGCGCAGGCATGGAAGTTCGAGACGTTCACCCGTCCCACTACGGACGTATGTGCCCCATCGAAACTCCTGAAGGCCCGAACATTGGTCTGATCGGTTCGTTGGCTTCCTACGGCCGTATCAACCCGTTCGGTTTCATCGAGACTCCGTACCGCCTGGTGTCCGAGGGTGTCGTTTCCGATGAGGTCCAGTACCTCACCGCCGACGACGAAGCCGAGGTCCTGATTGCACAGGCCAACGCACCGCTGGATGCCGACAAGAAGTTCGCGGAAGAAACCGTGCTTGTCCGTGCCCGTGGTGGTGGAGGCGAGCCCGTCCTGGTTCCGGCCGGCGAGGTCCAGTTCATGGACGTTTCCCCGCGCCAGATGGTGTCCGTAGCTACCGCCCTGATTCCGTTCCTCGAGCATGACGATGCAAACCGCGCACTCATGGGTGCCAACATGCAGCGCCAGGCTGTGCCGCTGGTCCGTTCCGAGGCCCCGTTCGTGGGTACCGGCATGGAGCGCGCTGCCGCCGTCGACGCCGGTGACGTTGTCATCGCGAAGAAGGCCGGTGTCGTCAACGAAGTTTCCGCTGACCTCGTCACCATGCTCAACGACGATGGCACGGAAACCAGCTACCGCATCAACAAGTTCGCCCGTTCCAACCAGGGCAACTGCTACAACCACCGTGTCCTGGTCAACGAAGGCCAGCGCCTCGAAGTCGGCGGCATCATCGCTGACGGCCCGGCAACGGACCAGGGTGAACTCGCCCTCGGTAAGAACCTCCTCGTGGCATTCATGTCCTGGGAAGGCCACAACTTCGAGGACGCCATCATCCTGTCGCAGCGCATCGTCGCTGAGGACGTTCTTTCCTCCATCCACATCGAAGAGCACGAGATCGATGCCCGCGACACCAAGCTTGGTGCCGAGGAAATCACCCGTGACATCCCCAACGTGTCCGAGGAAGTCCTCGCAGGACTGGACGAGCGCGGCATCATCCACATCGGTGCCGAAGTTGAAGCCGGCGACATCCTGGTCGGAAAGGTCACCCCGAAGGGTGAAACCGAACTGACTCCGGAAGAGCGCCTCCTCCGTGCGATCTTCGGTGAGAAGTCCCGCGAAGTGCGTGACACCTCCCTGAAGGTTCCCCACGGTGAGTCCGGCACGGTCATCGGCGTGCGCGTCTTCGACCGCGACAACGACGACGAGCTGCCCCCGGGCGTCAACCAGCTGGTCCGCGTCTACGTTGCTGCCAAGCGCAAGATCACCGACGGCGACAAGCTCGCCGGCCGCCACGGTAACAAGGGCGTCATCTCCAAGATCCTCCCGATCGAAGACATGCCGTTCCTTGCCGACGGTACGCCGGTGGACATCGTCCTGAACCCGCTGGGTGTTCCGGGCCGCATGAACGTCGGCCAGGTGCTCGAAACGCACCTTGGCTGGGTTGCGAAGACCGGTTGGAAGATCGAAGGCGAGCCGGAGTGGGTCAAGAACCTCCCGAACCTGCCTCGTGAATCCGGCCAGACCACTGTCGCCACCCCGGTGTTCGACGGTGCACGCGAAGAGGAAATCACAGGTCTGCTGGATTCCACCAACGTGACCCGCGACGGCGACCGCCTGATCGACTCCTCCGGCAAGACCCGTCTGTTCGACGGCCGCTCCGGCGAGCCGTTCCCGGACCCGATCTCCGTGGGCTACATGTACATCCTGAAGCTCCACCACCTGGTGGACGACAAGATCCACGCGCGCTCCACCGGCCCGTACTCCATGATCACGCAGCAGCCGCTGGGTGGTAAGGCACAGTTCGGTGGCCAGCGCTTCGGTGAAATGGAAGTGTGGGCGCTCGAAGCATACGGCGCTGCCTACACCCTCCAGGAACTGCTGACGATCAAGTCGGACGATATCCACGGCCGCGTGAAGGTCTACGAAGCCATCGTCAAGGGCGAGAACATCCCCGAGCCTGGCGTTCCGGAATCCTTCAAGGTCTTGATCAAGGAAATGCAGTCGCTGTGCCTGAACGTGGAAGTTCTTTCCACGGACGGTACGACGATCGAAATGCGTGACTCTGATGACGCAGTCTTTACGGCTGCGGAAGAACTGGGCATTGATCTGTCTCGCGCAGAGCCCAGCTCCGTAGAAGAGGTCTAACAGCCGCTCTGGCTGGCGGTGCAGACCGCCAGCCAAGGCAGCTGCCTCTTTCCGTAAACCCAAGACTTCAGAATTTAGAGAACAAGAGAGAACAGGGACCATATGTCCAGCGAATCCTCCTTCGGCCTCATGCAGATCGGCCTCGCCACCGCGGAAGACATCCGCGGCTGGTCTTACGGTGAGGTCAAGAAGCCGGAAACCATCAACTACCGCACGCTCAAGCCCGAGAAGGACGGCCTCTTCTGCGAGAAGATCTTCGGCCCGTCCAGGGACTGGGAATGCTACTGCGGCAAGTACAAGCGCGTGCGCTTCAAGGGCATCATCTGCGAGCGTTGTGGCGTTGAAGTCACTCGCGCCAAGGTGCGCCGCGAGCGCATGGGCCACATCGAGCTGGCCGCTCCCGTCACGCACATCTGGTACTTCAAGGGTGTTCCCTCCCGCTTGGGCTACCTCCTTGACCTGGCGCCGAAGGACCTTGAAAAGGTCATCTACTTCGCTGCCTACATGATCACGAGCGTCGACACCGAGAGCCGTCACGCGGAACTGCCGAACCTTCAGGTGGAGCACGACCTCGAGAAGAAGCAGCTCGTCGACAACCGCGACAGCGACATCGCCACGATCGCCCGCGACCTTGAGGACGAGCTTGCCCGCCTCGAAGGTGAAGGCGCCAAGGCTGCGGACAAGAAGAAGGCCCGCGACTCCGCGGACCGTCAGATGGCCAACGTCCGCAAGCGCGCGGATGCTGAGATCGAGCGCCTCGAGCAGGTCTGGGACCGCTTCAAGAACCTCAAGGTCGCCGACCTTGAAGGTGACGAAGGCCTGTACCGCGAACTGCGCGATCGCTACGGCATGTATTTCGAAGGCTCCATGGGTGCCGAAGCCATCAAGAAGCGTCTTGAGAACTTCGACATGCAGGCAGAGTCGGAGTCCCTCCGCGACACCATCCAGAACGGCAAGGGCCAGCGCAAGACCCGTGCCCTCAAGCGACTGAAGGTTGTCAACGCATTCCTGACCACCAACAACAGCCCGCTTGGCATGGTTCTTGACGCCGTCCCGGTGATCCCGCCGGAACTGCGCCCGATGGTCCAGCTGGACGGTGGCCGCTTCGCGACCTCCGACCTCAACGACCTCTACCGCCGTGTGATCAACCGCAACAACCGACTCAAGCGACTGCTTGACCTCGGCGCTCCGGAGATCATCGTCAACAACGAGAAGCGCATGCTTCAGGAAGCTGTTGACAGCCTCTTCGACAACGGACGTCGCGGCCGTCCCGTCACGGGTCCGGGCAACCGTCCGCTGAAGTCCCTGAGCGACATGCTCAAGGGCAAGCAGGGTCGTTTCCGCCAGAACCTGCTTGGCAAGCGCGTCGACTACTCCGGCCGTTCGGTCATCGTCGTCGGCCCGCAGCTGAAGCTGCACCAGTGTGGTCTGCCCAAGCAGATGGCCCTGGAGCTCTTCAAGCCGTTCGTGATGAAGCGACTGGTTGACCTCAACCACGCGCAGAACATCAAGTCGGCAAAGCGCATGGTCGAGCGTTACCGCCCGCAGGTCTGGGACGTGCTGGAAGAGATCATCACCGAACACCCGGTGCTGCTCAACCGTGCACCTACCCTGCACCGCCTCGGCATCCAGGCATTCGAGCCGCAGCTTGTTGAAGGCAAGGCCATCCAGCTTCACCCGCTGGTTTGTGGCGCCTTCAACGCCGACTTCGACGGCGACCAGATGGCAGTCCACCTGCCGCTGAGCCCCGAAGCGCAGGCTGAAGCCCGCATCCTGATGCTGTCCTCCAACAACATCTTGAAGCCGTCCGATGGCCGTCCGGTGACCCTGCCTTCGCAGGACATGATCATCGGTCTGTACCACCTGACCACCAAGCGCGTTGGTTCCGCCGGCGAAGGCCGGATCTTCTCCTCGGTTGCGGAAGCCATCATGGCCTACGATGCCCGCGAGCTGCACCTGAACTCCCAGGTCAAGATCCGCCTTGAGGGCTTTGTCCCTTACGCAGGCTGGGAAGCTCCGGAAGGTTGGGAGCCGGGTCAGGTCGCACTGGTCCAGACCTCCCTCGGCCAGGTTCTCTTCAACGAGACCCTGCCGGAGGACTACCCGTGGGTTGAGGCTGTTGCCGACAAGGGCGAGCTGTCCCGGATCGTCAACGACCTCGCAGAGCGCTACCCGAAGGTTGTCACGGCCGCAACGCTGGACAACCTGAAGGACGCCGGTTTCTACTGGGCAACCCGTTCGGGCGTCACCGTGGCAATCTCCGACATCGAGGTGCCCACCTCCAAGCCGGCCATCCTGGCCGGTTACGAGACCATGGCTGCCAAGATCCAGGGCCAGTACGACAAGGGCCTGATCGACGACGACGAGCGTCGCCAGGAACTGATCGAGATCTGGAACAAGGCCACCAACGAAATCGCCCAGGCGATGCGTGACAGCCTGTCCCCGATGAACACCATCAACCGCATGGTGTCCTCCGGTGCACGTGGTAACTGGATGCAGGTCCGCCAGATCGCGGGTATCCGTGGTCTTGTGGCCAACCCGAAGGGCGAGATCATCCCGCGTCCGATCAAGTCCTCGTACCGCGAGGGCCTGTCGGTGCTGGAATACTTCATCGCCACGCACGGTGCCCGTAAGGGTCTGGCCGACACCGCGCTGCGTACCGCCAACTCGGGTTACCTGACCCGTCGTCTCGTGGACGTTTCGCAGGACGTCATCGTCCGTGAAGAGGATTGCGGTACCGAGCGTGGTCTCATGACCGCAATCGCCGTGCCGGACTCCAACGGTGAGCTCGTCCTGGACGAGAACGTCGAGAACAGCGCCTACGCACGTACCCTCGCCGTCGACGTCGTCGACTCCAAGGGTGCGGTGCTGGCAGCTGCCGGCACCGACTGCGGCGACGTCGTCATTGCCGAGCTGCTCGCAGCCGGCATCACCGAGGTCAAGGTCCGTTCTGTGCTCACGTGTGAGTCCAAGGTCGGTACCTGTGCGCTCTGCTACGGCCGTTCGCTGGCTACAGGCAAGACCGTGGACATCGGAGAGGCCGTCGGCATCATCGCCGCACAGTCCATCGGTGAACCCGGTACCCAGCTGACCATGCGTACGTTCCACACCGGTGGTGCTGTTTCCGCGAGCGGTGGCGACGACATCACCCAGGGTCTGCCCCGTATCCAGGAGCTCTTCGAAGCCCGTACTCCGAAGGGTGTTGCACCGATTGCTGAAGCAGCCGGGCGCATCGCCATCGAAGAGTCCGAGCGCCAGATGCGCCTCATCATCACCCCGGACGATGGTTCCGAGGAGATCGCCTACCCGGTGCTGCGCCGTTCCCGCCTCCTCATCGAGGATGGCGAGCACGTCAGCGTCGGCCAGAAGCTGATCAACGGTCCTGTGGACCCGAAGCAGGTTCTGCGCATCATGGGTCCGCGTGCCGCCCAGAAGTTCCTGGTGGACGAGGTCCAGGGCGTTTACCGCAGCCAGGGCATCGGCATCCACGACAAGCACGTGGAAGTCATCGTCCGTCAGATGCTGCGCCGCGTGACCGTCATCGAATCCGGCGACTCCGATCTGCTTCCGGGCGAGCTCGCTGAGCGCAGCCGCTTCGAAGACGAGAACCGTCGCGTGGTGTCCGAAGGCCGTACCCCGGCTTCCGGCCGTCCGGAACTGATGGGTATCACGAAGGCATCTCTGGCAACCGAGTCCTGGCTGTCGGCCGCTTCCTTCCAGGAGACCACCCGCGTTCTGACGCAGGCGGCCATGGAAGGCAAGAGCGACCCGCTGCTTGGCCTCAAGGAGAACGTCATCATCGGTAAGCTCATCCCGGCCGGTACGGGCCTGCCCCGTTACACCGAGGTCACCGTGGAGCCGACTGAAGAAGCAAAGGCAAGCCTGTTCACGGGCCCCAGCGCCTTCACCGACTTCTCGTATGACGCCTTGGGAGGCGACGGAGCTCCCGAGTTCCACGCCATCCCGCTGGATGACTACGATCTCGGCAACGACTTCCGCTGAGAAGTCTTCAAGTCAAGGTAAGGACCCCGTACTCAGTGAGTGCGGGGTCCTTCCCGTTAAGTGCCCGACGACGGCGGGCGGCACCCGCCGTCGTGGTTCACCCCTTTACACCCGATTAAGGCCTCAGATCAAGCCATGCTAGAATTTTGGTAATTGTTCTGTGTGGCAGTGGATGAAGGCCGCCGCAGCATCATTTCGGTTTTGTTCTCATGATGTTTCGGTGGTGCCTGTTTCCGGGTTGCGGGCTACGTGCGCAACGAATGCCGCACTTTTGCACGCCCACCGGTCTTCGGACCAGGGCCGCATGGACAACGCCAAAGCTCTCACGCAAACACAGGCCAACGCCTGGGCGCGGAGCAGAGATCAACCAACGGAGAACACGAAAGTGCCTACGATTAACCAGCTGGTCCGCAAGGGCCGCACGCCGAAGGTCTCAAAGACCAAGGCTCCCGCGCTTAAGGGCAGCCCGATGCGCCGCGGTGTTTGCACCCGCGTTTACACGACCACCCCGAAGAAGCCGAACTCGGCTCTCCGTAAGGTTGCACGTGTCCGCCTCAACGGTGGCGTTGAAGTTACCGCCTACATCCCCGGTGTTGGCCACAACCTCCAGGAGCACTCCATCGTGCTGGTCCGTGGTGGTCGTGTGAAGGACCTTCCGGGTGTCCGTTACAAGATCGTCCGTGGTGCCCTCGATACCCAGGGTGTCAAGAACCGCAAGCAGGCCCGCAGCCGCTACGGCGCAAAGATGGAGAAGAAGTAATATGCCTCGCAAGGGTCCGGCCCCGAAGCGGCCGCTAGTTTCCGATCCCGTTTACGGTTCCCCGTTGGTCACGCAGCTGATCAACAAGGTTCTGATCGACGGCAAGAAGTCCACCGCAGAGCGCATCGTTTACGGCGCACTCGAAGGTGCACGCGCCAAGTCCGGTGGCGACCCCGTCGCCGCCCTCAAGAAGGCCATGGACAACGTCAAGCCTTCCCTTGAGGTCCGCTCCCGCCGTGTCGGTGGCGCAACCTACCAGGTTCCCGTTGAGGTCAAGCCGGGCCGCTCCACCGCCCTCGCTCTCCGTTGGCTGGTTGGCTACTCCAAGGCCCGCCGCGAGAAAACGATGACCGAGCGCCTCCAGAACGAAATCCTGGATGCGTCCAACGGTCTCGGTGCCGCTGTGAAGCGTCGCGAAGACACCCACAAGATGGCCGAGTCGAACAAGGCCTTCGCACACTACCGCTGGTAAAACTTCCCGTACGCCGCCGGCTCCCTGAGCTGGCGGCGAACGTGTAGTCCATCCGAAAGGGAGACACCGTGGCACAGGACGTGCTTACCGACCTTAGCAAGGTCCGCAACATCGGCATCATGGCCCACATCGATGCCGGCAAGACCACCACCACCGAGCGCATCCTGTTCTACACGGGTGTGAACCACAAGATCGGCGAAACGCACGACGGCGCTTCGACGACCGACTGGATGGAACAGGAAAAGGAACGCGGCATCACCATCACGTCTGCCGCCGTGACCTGCTTCTGGGACAAGAACCAGATCAACATCATCGACACCCCGGGCCACGTGGACTTCACGGTTGAGGTCGAGCGCTCGCTGCGCGTCCTCGACGGCGCCGTTGCTGTCTTCGACGGCAAAGAAGGCGTTGAGCCGCAGTCCGAGACTGTTTGGCGCCAGGCCGACAAGTACAACGTGCCGCGTATCTGCTTCGTCAACAAGATGGACAAGCTCGGCGCTGACTTCTACTTCACCGTAGACACCATCATCAGCCGCCTCGGCGCCAAGCCGCTGGTCCTCCAGCTGCCGATCGGTGCAGAGAACGACTTCATCGGCGTTGTGGATCTCCTTGAGATGCGCGCCCTGGTGTGGCCGGGCGATGCCAAGGGTGACGTCACCATGGGTGCCAAGTACGAGGTCCAGGAGATCCCCGCTGATCTCCAGGCCAAGGCTGAAGAGTACCGTGCACAGCTCGTTGAGACTGTTGCCGAGGCTTCCGAAGAACTCATGGAGAAGTACCTCGAGGGTGAAGAACTCACTGTCGAGGAGCTCAAGGCCGGCATCCGCAAGATGACCATCAACTCTGAGCTCTACCCGGTTCTCTGTGGCTCTGCCTTCAAGAACCGCGGCGTACAGCCGATGCTGGATGCTGTTGTTGACTTCCTGCCGAACCCGCTCGACGTCCCGCCCATGATCGGTCACGACCCGCGCGACGAAGAGAAGGAGCTCACCCGCAAGCCTTCTGCCGAAGAGCCGTTCTCGGCTCTGGCGTTCAAGATTGCCGCGCACCCGTTCTTCGGCCAGCTCACCTTCATCCGCGTGTACTCCGGTCACGTGGAAGCGGGCGCACAGGTGGTCAACTCCACCAAGGGCAAGAAGGAGCGCATCGGCAAGCTGTTCCAGATGCACGCCAACAAGGAAATGCCTGTTGAAGGCGCTACCGCTGGCCACATCTACGCAGCGATCGGTCTGAAGGACACCACCACGGGCGACACCCTGTGCGACGCGAACAACCAGATCGTCCTCGAGTCCATGAGCTTCCCGGAGCCCGTGATCTCGGTTGCTATCGAGCCGAACACCAAGGGTGACCAGGAGAAGCTCTCCACGGCCATCCAGAAGCTCTCCGCTGAGGACCCGACCTTCCAGGTCTCCCTCAACGAGGACACCGGTCAGACCATCATCGCCGGCATGGGCGAGCTCCACCTGGACATCCTGGTGGACCGCATGCGCCGCGAATTCAAGGTCGAGGCAAACGTCGGCAAGCCGCAGGTTGCTTACCGCGAAACCATCAAGCGCGCTGTAGAGCGTCACGACTACACGCACAAGAAGCAGACCGGTGGTTCGGGTCAGTTCGCAAAGATCCAGATCGCCATCGAGCCGATGGACACCGCCGACGGCGAGCTCTACGCGTTCGAGAACAAGGTCACCGGTGGCCGCGTGCCCCGCGAGTACATCCCGTCCGTTGACGCGGGCATCCAGGATGCACTCAACGACGGCGTTTTGGCCGGCTACCCGGTTGTGGGCATCAAGGCCACGCTGATTGACGGCGCGTACCACGATGTTGACTCCTCGGAAATGGCGTTCAAGATCGCCGGCCGTATGGCTTTCAAGGAAGCCGCACGCAAGGCGAACCCGGTTCTGCTCGAACCGCTGATGGATGTTGAGGTCCGCACCCCTGAGGAATACATGGGTGAAGTAATCGGTGACCTGAACTCCCGCCGTGGCCAGATGCAGTCCATGGAAGATGCCGCCGGCGTCAAGGTGATCCGCGCGCACGTTCCGCTGTCCGGCATGTTCGGCTACATCGGTGACCTGCGCTCGAAGACCCAGGGCCGTGCCGTGTACTCCATGACGTTCAACAGCTACGCCGAGGTCCCGAAGGCAGTTGCCGACGAGATCATCCAGAAGAACCGCGGCGAGTAATCACCGACGGATAAACCAGGATGTTGGCCCGTTCCGGGAAAGCATTCAGCGCAGGTGCCGGGCTGTAGCCCAGGCAGCAGTCCGGTCCCTGTGCGAACAGACTCCAGGTCCCAATAGTGGTCCCTGAATCTGCAATTTCACCAAATCCAAAGCCCCCAAGTAGACTTGCTGGAGTTTCTGCCGCGAAAAGCGCGGCCGAGGAGCAACTCACTTGAAATCGTTCTAGGAGGAACCTGTGGCAAAGGCAAAGTTCGAGCGGACTAAGCCGCACGTCAACATCGGCACCATTGGTCACGTTGACCACGGTAAGACGACGCTGACTGCCGCCATTTCCAAGGTGCTGTACGACAAGTACCCCACTCTCAACGAGCAGCGCGACTTCGCGTCGATTGACTCTGCTCCGGAAGAGCGCCAGCGTGGTATTACCATCAACATCTCCCACGTTGAGTACCAGACCGAGAAGCGCCACTACGCACACGTAGACGCTCCGGGTCACGCTGACTACATCAAGAACATGATCACCGGTGCTGCACAGATGGACGGTGCGATCCTCGTGGTTGCCGCCACTGACGGCCCGATGGCTCAGACCCGCGAGCACGTTCTGCTTGCCCGCCAGGTTGGTGTTCCC
Source organism: Arthrobacter gyeryongensis (assembly GCF_039543785.1). Classification (NCBI taxonomy): domain Bacteria; kingdom Bacillati; phylum Actinomycetota; class Actinomycetes; order Micrococcales; family Micrococcaceae; genus Arthrobacter; species Arthrobacter gyeryongensis. The sequence goes on along the minus strand of NZ_BAABKK010000010.1, from coordinate 162,720 downwards.
TACCTGCTGGTCGCGCTGAACAAGTCCGACATGGTCGACGACGAAGAGCTTCTCGACCTCGTTGAAATGGAAGTTCGCGAGCTGCTCAGCGCTCAGGGCTTCGATGGCGACGACGCTCCGGTTGTACGCGTTTCCGGCCTCAAGGCACTCGAAGGCGACCCGGTTTGGGTCAAGTCCGTCGAGGACCTCATGGAAGCTGTCGACAACTCGGTTCCGGACCCCGTTCGTGACCGCGACAAGCCGTTCCTGATGCCGATCGAAGACGTCTTCACGATCACCGGTCGTGGCACCGTTGTTACGGGTCGCGCCGAGCGCGGTACCCTCGCGATCAACTCGGAAGTTGAAATCGTTGGTATCCGTCCGGTCCAGAAGACCACCGTTACCGGTATCGAGATGTTCCACAAGCAGCTCGACGAAGCATGGGCCGGCGAGAACTGTGGCCTCCTGCTCCGCGGTCTGAAGCGCGACGACGTCGAGCGTGGCCAGGTTGTCGTCAAGCCGGGTTCCATCACCCCGCACACCGACTTCGAGGCCAACGTCTACATCCTTTCCAAGGACGAAGGCGGACGTCACAACCCGTTCTACTCGAACTACCGCCCGCAGTTCTACTTCCGTACCACGGACGTAACCGGCGTTATCACCCTGCCGGAAGGCACGGAAATGGTTATGCCTGGCGACAACACTGAGATGACCGTTGAGCTCATCCAGCCGATCGCTATGGAAGAGGGCCTCGGCTTCGCAATCCGTGAAGGTGGCCGCACCGTTGGTTCGGGACGTGTCACCAAGATCCTCAAGTAGTTTCTACTTGTAGATCGGTGGAGGACCGGCCGCCCGGCGACCGGTAGCAAACCAAAGAAGAACCCCGTCACTATCGTGGCGGGGTTCTTCTTTGCTATGGTTTATCTATCGAATGGATTAATGGCGAAGGGTGGATCCGTGCCTTTGCGAATCCAAAGCCCGTGCGGCTTCGTCGCCCCTGGACAGGAGAGCAGGAATGTCTGGCTTCTTTGGCACCATCCTCGTACTGTTTGTCGTCTTCGTCACCGCTTTGGTGGCATACTCCTCAGGGAAATCGAAAGGACGATCGCTTGCCGCAAGGGCCGCCCAACGGCTTGCTGACGATTCTGTCCGGCAGTATCGCTCAGGCTATCTGGCCGGCCACCTGGCAGGATGGCGCGACGCCGAGGCTCACCGCGGGGGTGCCCCCGCGAAGGAAGGGGATTTCCGCCCGCCAGGCGCGGAACGCGGTCAAACGTTCGCGCCTGCTCCCGTCCAGACGGTCCCGGTCCGGACTACTCCGGTTCAAACCACCCCAGCCCAGGCCGCCCCGGGTTGGCCCGTTCCAGTTAAGCCCGGGCCATTCCCCATCCAGTCGCTGCCAGCCCAGGTCCCGCCGGAGATGCTGCGGGAGGAGCAAGCGGCCCGGAAACAGCAACGGGATCGGCAGAACATCAACATCACGCTGTATGTGGCGAGCCTTCTACTGGTCGCCGCGTCGGCACTGTTCATTGGCACCAGCCTCCCGTCTGTCCTCCGCTTTGCCGGCGTCTGGACCATCACTGCTGCCTTCTACGCGGGGGGTTTCGTCCTCCACGCGAGGGCTCCCAGGCTGCGGCCCGCCGCGGTCGCCTTTGCGGGAACGGGCCTTGCTTTGATCCCCGTCACGGGTTTGGCGATGTACAATTTCGCGTTGCACAACGGCCCGGCCGCCTGGCTGGTCACGTCCATCGTTGGGACAGCGGCCTATGTTGTCGCCGCGGTGCGACTCGACAACAGGGTTCTCGCCTTCCTGTCATTGAGCTTTGTGGTCTCCGCGGCCTGGTCCGGCGTATCCATGCTGGGCGGCGTCCTTGTCTGGTATTTCGCTTCCCTGATCGGGTTCGCCGCGGTCCTGACCGTGACGGCCATGCGTAGACCGCGCTGGCTTCCGCCGGTCTATGTCCGGCCTTTGATGTCCCTGCACCCTTATGTCGTACCGTTCGTCGCACTTGCCGCCAGCTTCGTGCCCCAACATCTGGGGAAGGGTGAGTACGCCATGATCATGATGGCGTGTGGACTGTATTTCGCCGTGATGGCGGCCATTCCCCAGGGCGTGTTCCGGCTCCCACAGTTCTATGCGGCGAGGCTCTCATTCACCGTGGCTTTCCTCGTGGCCCTGTCCGACGCCGGGCTTCGGCTGCCGGAAGTGCTGCTGGCCGCGGCCGTTCTCTTGGCACTGCAGTCGCTGTGGTCGGCATTCGACAGCCGCCGGCTCGTCCGTTGGTTCCCGGTACCGGGCACACCTCAGGCGATCCGGCGCTGCTGGATCGATGCCGTGGTGTGCTTCGGCCTTCAATTGGCCGCAGCGTTCATGGCGGCCTTCACCATCCTGGTCCGGCATTCCGAGACGCCCTTGTGGATCCCGTTGTTCGCGACCCTCCTGTGCAGTCTGGTCCTGGCATGGAAGCTCGGAGGGCAGGCCGAGTGGCTCCCTGTGACAGCCATTGTGGTGGCTGCGCCGTTTGCCGATGAGCTGGGCGGTTGGCCGACGGCGGCCCTATTGGCTATCGCCGGCGCGTTCTGGCTGTTGCGGGCAAGCAGGCCAACGGAGCCCAAGCGCAGGGTCTTTGTCTTGGCGGGGCGGATTGCGCTCACTCTCAGCGTCCCGGCAGTGACAGCGGGGATATTGCCGGAGAATCCCGACCGCATTGCCGCCGTCGTCCTGGCGTTTCTTGCCGCAGCGACGTTCCAGCTGCTGGTGGAAGCCGCGATGATCCGTTCCGGCGTCAGGACCTTCGCGCCGACCGCCTGCCTCGCAGCCTTTGCCGGTGCCGGCATGGCAGGGATGCCTTTGGTTGTGTTGTTCGAGCAAGCGCCGGGTCAGCCCTTGACAGTGTCGGCCGTCGTGATTCATGTCCTTGCTGTCGCGTTGCTTGGCTGGACGCTGTTCCCGAAAGCCTTGAGAGCTACCTTGCGCGGAAGGGTGGTCGAGTTCCTCGCGCCGGCAGCCCTTGCCTGGGCGGGGGCGTTGTCCTTCGGGGCGGTGTCCGTGGCGTTGGGAAACGTTGTGTTGCTCGTTGGCGTGGTCTACTTCACCGTTCAGGCGCTCCGCCTTCCCCGCACCCTGCACCGCCGCAGCTATTGGTGGGCCGCCCGTACGCTCGTCACCCTCCTCGCCGGCACGGCCTATCTGCAGTTGCTCCGGGACGGAGGCGGCCTGGTGGTGGCGGGGGAGAGGCTTCAGCTTGCCACCGTGGTCTTCGTGGCATTGGCACTCCAACTGATTCCGCCGTTTGCCGAGGCGTTGCGCGGCCCTGATCGAGGTCTCGCTGCACTCGACGCTGCAGTGGTGCTGCCCTTCATGGCCGGCGCCGCCCTCGTCGTGAGCATCTCCGACACCTCCTTCGACAATCCCTTGGCTGGAAGCTGGCAGGCGGTCGCGATCTCAATCATCATGGCGGTGTCGGCTGTGGCGGCGGGGTTCATGCTTCGCTCGGAGGGCGCGTCCGCGGTCTTCGCGCCTGCGACGTTGGCGCTCTTGCTATGGCTTCGCGATGCGCACATTCACGAAGTCGAGGCGTTGCTTGCCATCTTCGCCGTATTCGGCGCAGTCATGGTGGCCGCGGCTTCCGGGCGCACAGCGAAGGGCTTTTACTTCATCGCCGCCAGGTTTCTCACGGCCACCGTTGCCGCGGTTTTTGCCCATGACCTGTCGGCGTCCGCCACGGTGGTGTCGCTGACTTTCGCGGGCGTCCTGGTGCTGCAGCACATCATCCGTTGGCTCATGCGGAACCGATTGCAGCAGATTCCCTTCCAACAGGCAGCAGTGTGGGTGACGCTCAGCGCGCAGGCCGTGCTGCCGGCGACGTACCTTTCGTCTGTGGTTGAGCCGGAAGCCCACGACGGCGGCCGCTGGGTCCTGTTGCTTGAGTTGGCCGTGTTACTGGTTTCCGCCGTTGTCGCGAACCGCATCTTCACCGCCCGAGGCGCTGTGTATTTCACCATTCCGGCGTCGATCGCGGCGGTGGCGGCAGCCGGACCCGAGGTGTCCTTCCCTTCCGGGACGTGGCTTGCCGCACCCCTCCTCGGCGAGTTGGCGGTGCCCCTGGTGCTGCTCGCGATGTCACTTTTGGTGACTGTTGTGAGGCTACTCGTCCGGCCGGTAAGCGGCGTCCCTGAACGTTGGTTCTGGCTGGTGGCGGCGCTGGCTTTCACCGGCGCCGGTGGGGCGCTGTCAGCGGACGTGTCGGACATCGCCACGGGAATGGCGGGACTGGTATTGGCCATAGTGTGCTTCGCGGCCTCGCATGTCGAGGGAATGCCCGGCTTCTATCCTCTTGCCTCCGCCGCGAGCCTCGTCGGGGCTACAGTCTTCGCCTCTTCTGTCTTGGAAAGGGCTCCGATCGTTGGGCAGGCCGGGGCTCAATGGGAGGATTTCCTCCCGTGGCTCCTGGGCTGCGCAGGATCGGCCGCTGTTCTCTGCGCTGTCCGGTGGTCCCGGATTCCGGGGGTGGGGTCGCAGCCTGTGCGCAAGTTGTCGCTCGCAGTAGCGGCAGGAGGGGGATTTGCCCTGGCCGCAGCTGCAGGCCTACTGCACGATGACACCGCTCTGGCAGGAACTTGCCTGCTCGGCGCCGCCGTGGCCGTGGCCTACCTCGAGGCACCCCGGGCCATCAGATTCGCTGTCGCCGAGCTGGGTGCGGTGCTGGTGCTTGCCGCTGCTCAGCGGGCGGTCCTTTTCGTCCATGGAGCCAGGCCAGAGCTCTTTTGGGTGGTGCAGTGGTTCGCGGTCCTCGGTGCCGTTTTGGCAGGGGTGCGCTATTACGTAGGGGAAAATCTGGAGGGGCGTATCAGGTTGGGCCTCGCCTCAGGCTTGTTGTCGCTCGGGGGCCTCCTCTCGATAGTGCCAGGCAGCGTCTTCACTGGCACTGTGCCACAGCAACTATGGGTCCTCGTCGGATATGCCGTGTTACTGCTTGCCGGACTGGTCCTCGCCGAGCGCATGTTCGTGTGGTGGGGTGCCGCGGGCGTTGCCCTCAGTGTTATGTGGGCCCTTCGTTCCTATGCCTTCGCGATGCTCGCCGTGATCGCCTTGGCGTTGATCGTCCTTGCCGTCTGGCGCCTCAACAGGACCGCGCCCTGATAGCGTTGCCTCAAAGGAGGAATGCGGAATGGGATGGCTCATTTTTCTGGTTGTGGTTGTTGTGGTGGTAGCTGGCGTGATGTGGGGAAGGAAATATTTTCGCCGCGAGATCGAGCGCGCCAAGCGCATCAATCGGGCCAACAGGAAAGATTGATTTAGCACGATCGGTCCACAAAAGGGGCTCGAATCAGCTCCTGCGTGCCTTGCTCAAGGATTGGTACCAGTAGTACGAGTCTTTGGGGGTTCTTTCGAGGGTGTCGAAGTCAACGTGCACCAGCCCGAATCGCTGTGAATATCCGGCGGCCCATTCGAAGTTGTCCAGTAGCGTCCAGACGTAGTAGCCCAGAAGTTCGACGTCGTGGGCGATCCCGCCGGGGGCCGTGGCCCTCAAGGCCTGGTCAAGGTGCGAAGCAAGGTAGCTGATGCGATCGTCGTCGTGCACTGGACCCCGGGTATGATCCGGTTCCGGGAAGCTCGCGCCGCTCTCCGTGATGAACAGGGGAGGCAGCGCTGCCCCGTAGCGGTCTTTCAGCTCCCGCAGCAGGATTCCGAGGTGTTCGGGAGCTACAGGCCAACCAAATCCTGTCGTTTCGTATTCGGGGAAGGCCGCAAGGTGGAACGGAAGCTTGGCCATCATGTCCGGGGTGTTCCAGTGCGCGGTTCCGTCGGCGTGGCCCGAGGCCACCTTGATGGGGTAGTAGTAGTTCAAGCCGTAGAAATCCAAGGGCTGGTGGATGGTCTTGAGATCTTCGTCCCGGACTTTGCCCAAGGCCCGGAACCAGGGCCTGACCTGGAGTGGCGGTTTCGGGTACCGCCCCAGGAGGATGGGATCGGCATAGACCCGGTTGAAGATGAGGTCGAAGGCCTTGGCCATGAGACCGTCTGCAAGCCGCTTGCTTGCGGGCCGGACTGGCGAATGGACGTTGGCTACGCCGACAGTTCCCGCCACGCCGGCAGCGCGCAGGGCCTGGACAGCAAGGCCGTGCCCCAACAACTGATGGTGGGCAGCCGGCAAGGCATCGAAAAGCAACCGCCTGCCGGGAGCGTGGACACCGAGCGCATAACCTTGCAACGCGACCGAAACGGGTTCGTTCAGGGTGACCCATTGCGCCACGCGGTCACCGAAGCGGTGCGCGGCCGCAGCGGAGTATTCGGCGAACCGTTCCGCCGTCGCCCGGTTCAGCCAGCCGCCGTCGTGCTCTAACGGCAGGGGAGTATCCCAATGGAACAGGGTCACCATGGGCGAGACGCCGGCCTTCAGGAGCTTGTCGATCAGACGGTCATAGAAGTCCAGGCCCTGTTCGTTGATGGGGCCCTTGCCGCCGGGTTGGATCCGGGGCCAGGAGAGCGAGAACCGGTAGGAATCCACGCCCAGATCCTGCATGAGGGCAATGTCCTCGTCCGTCCGGTTGTAGTGGTCGCAGGCTACTGCGGGGGAGTGCCCGTCGACGATCGCGCCTGGTTTCTCGGCAAATGCATCCCAGCTTGACGGTCCACGCCCGTCCGCTGAGAGCGAGCCCTCGATCTGGAAGGCTGCCGCAGCGACGCCCAAGGTGAAGTCCGGCCGGATGCGGCCTGCAAGATCCCCCACCGTGGCAGAATCTTGGACAGTCATGACCCCATCATCCCGAGCGCAGGAGCCGATGGCAATGGTCCGCGAGGCCCGATTGGCTTATGCCGGGGAATTCCGGCATACTAGGTGAGTTGTTCAAGCGCTTCTTCGCGTCCCGATCCGGATAATGCCGGGTGTCAGGGTCCAAGCTGAAGCCCAAACATAACCCAGATCCCCAAAGGAAGTCGGACGCGTTTGCGTGGAAATCGCGACACGCCCGACCGCGGGGGTCGGTTACACCGGCAAGTTGAGGAACCCGGATCCCTCCGGATTCAGCTTGTGCGGCGGGTGGTAGTACTACTTCAAATGCTTCGGCAGCCACATACAACACGTAAGTGAACAGGGCAGCCTTTATTCGAGGGCAGCACAGACTGAAAGAGAGTCAGGCGACATGGCGGGACAAAAAATCCGCATCCGGCTGAAGTCATATGACCACGAGGTCATTGATGTTTCAGCGCGGAAGATCGTTGAGACGGTCACGCGCGCAGGCGCAACGGTAGTGGGCCCCGTGCCGCTGCCGACGGAGAAGAACATCTACTGCGTGATCCGCTCTCCCCACAAGTACAAGGACAGCCGTGAGCACTTTGAAATGCGTACTCACAAGCGTCTGATCGACATCATCGACCCCACGCCGAAGGCTGTTGACTCGCTTATGCGTCTCGACCTGCCGGCCGACGTGAACATCGAAATCAAGCTGTAGGGAGGTGCTGAGAAAACTATGACCGCAACCCGTAATGTAAAGGGCCTGCTGGGCACGAAGCTCGGCATGACCCAGGTCTGGGACGAGAACAACAAGCTCATCCCGGTAACTGTCGTCCAGGCTGACTCCAACGTCATCACCCAGCTGCGCAATGCAGAGACTGATGGCTATGTCGCCGTTCAGATCGGCTACGGCCAGATCGATCCCCGCAAGGTCACTAAGCCGCTGGCTGGTCACTTTGAAAAGGCTGGCGTAACTCCTCGCCGCCACGTCGTCGAACTGCGCACTGCAGACGCCGCGTCTTACGAACTGGGCCAGGAGCTTTCTGTTGAGCTCTTCGAAGCCGGTCAGAAGATCGACGTCGTCGGCACCAGCAAGGGTAAGGGCTTCGCCGGTGTTATGAAGCGTCACGGCTTCCACGGCGTTGGAGCCTCCCACGGTGCGCACAAGAACCACCGCAAGCCCGGTTCCATCGGTGGCGCATCCACCCCGAGCCGCGTCTTCAAGGGTCTGAAAATGGCCGGTCGCATGGGCGCAGAACGTCACACCACGCTGAACCTCACGGTTCACGCTGTTGACGCCGAGAAGTCGCTGCTCCTTATCAAGGGTGCCGTCCCCGGCGCCCGCGGCCAGGTCGTCCTCGTACGCACCGCCGTGAAGGGAGCCTAGTTAAATGACTAGCACTGTCAAGGTAGACCTGCCTGCAGAGATCTTCGACGTCCAGACCAACGTGCCGCTGTTGCACCAGGTCGTCGTCGCACAGCTCGCTGCTGCTCGCCAGGGTACCCACAAGACCAAGACCCGCGCCGAAGTTTCCGGTGCAGGCCGCAAGCCGTTCAAGCAGAAGGGTACCGGCCGCGCCCGTCAGGGTTCCATCCGTGCTCCTCACATGACCGGTGGTGGCGTTGTCCACGGCCCGACTCCGCGTGACTACAGCCAGCGGACCCCCAAGAAGATGAAGGCTGCCGCACTGCGTGGCGCCCTGTCCGACCGCGCCCGTAACGGCCGTATCCACGTCGTTGCTGAACTGGTCGCCGGCCCCAAGCCGTCCTCCAAGGAAGCACTGGCCGCGTTGCGTGCAGTTTCCGAGCGCCGGAACCTGCTCGTTGTTATCGAGCGCGCCAACGATGTTGCTGCACTTTCCGTGCGCAACCTCACGGATGTTCACGTTCTGTACGCAGACCAGCTGAACACCTACGACGTGCTGGTTTCCGACGACGTTGTCTTCACCAAGGCTGCGTTCGAGGCTTTCATCGCTGACAAGGCAAAGAACGAGGAGGATGCCAAGTGAGTGCAGCCACCATCAAAGACCCGCGCGACGTCGTCATTGCACCCGTCGTTTCGGAAAAGAGCTACGGCCTGATCGATGAGGGCAAGTACACCTTCCTGGTGGACCCCCGCTCGAACAAGACCGAGATCAAGCTGGCCGTGGAGAAGATTTTCTCCGTCAAGGTCGAATCGATCAACACCATCAACCGTGCCGGTAAGCGCAAGCGCACCAAATTCGGCTGGGGACAGCGCAAGAGCACCAAGCGTGCAATTGTCACCCTCAAAGAAGGCACAATCGACATCTTCGGCGGTCCGCTCGCGTAGCGGAGACCACTTTAACGAGGAAATGAATTATGGGAATCCGTAAATACAAGCCGACTACCCCGGGCCGTCGCGGCTCGAGCGTAGCCGACTTCTCCGAAATCACGCGATCGACTCCGGAAAAGTCGTTGCTGCGTCCGCTGCACAAGACTGGCGGCCGTAACAACACCGGTAAGATCACTACCCGTCACAAGGGTGGTGGCCACAAGCGCCAGTACCGTCTGATCGACTTCCGTCGCCACGACAAAGACGGCGTCAACGCCCGCGTTGCCGAAATCGAGTACGATCCGAACCGCACGGCTCGCATCGCCCTCCTGCACTACGTTGATGGCACCAAGCGTTACATCATCGCCCCGAACAAGCTGTCCCAGGGTGACTTCGTCGAGGCTGGCCCCGACGCTGACATCAAGCCGGGCAACAACCTGCCGCTGCGCAACATCCCGGTTGGTACCACCATCCACGCAGTTGAACTGCGTCCGGGTGGCGGCGCCAAGATGGCCCGTTCCGCAGGTGCTTCGGTTCAGCTCGTCGCCAAGGAAGGCCGTTTCGCCCAGCTGCGTCTGCCCTCCGGTGAAATCCGCAACGTTGACGTGCGCTGCCGCGCAACCGTCGGCGAGGTCGGCAACGCCGAGCAGTCGAACATCAACTGGGGTAAGGCCGGCCGTATGCGCTGGAAGGGCGTTCGCCCGACCGTCCGTGGTGTCGCCATGAACCCGGTCGATCACCCACACGGTGGTGGTGAAGGTAAGACTTCCGGTGGACGTCACCCGGTCAACCCGAACGGTAAGCGTGAAGGCCGCACCCGCCGCCCCAACAAAGAGAGCGACAAGCTTATTGTTCGTCGCCGCCGTACTGGCAAGAACAAGCGATAGGAGCCTGGACACATGCCACGCAGCCTGAAAAAAGGTCCTTTCGTAGACCAGCACCTCTTTGTGAAGGTCGCCAGGGAAAACGAAAAGGGCACCAAGAACGTCATCAAGACCTGGTCCCGCCGTTCGATGATCGTCCCGGACATGCTGGGTCACACGATTGCCGTTCACGACGGACGCAAGCACATTCCGGTGTTTGTCACTGAGTCGATGGTCGGGCACAAGCTCGGCGAATTCGCTCCCACGCGGACATTCCGCGGCCATGTCAAGGACGACCGTAAGGGCAAGCGCCGCTAAGGCGCTGGCTCTACGGCTAAGACGAGAGAAGGAAAGCAATGGAAGCCAAGGCTATTGCGCGTCACATCCGCGTAACGCCTATGAAGGCCCGGCGCGTCGTCAACCTTGTTCGTGGTAAGCAAGCGAATGAGGCTCTGGCAATTCTGAAGTTCGCCGAACAGGCAGCTTCGGAGCCGGTATTCAAGGTAGTTCAGTCGGCAATGGCAAACGCACGGGTTCTCGCGGACCGCGACGGCGTTGCCTTTGACGAGGGAGACCTCTACATCAGCGAAGCGTTTGTTGATGAAGGCCCGACCATGAAGCGGTTCCAGCCGCGTGCTCAGGGTCGCGCATTTCAAATCAAGAAGCGCACGAGCCACATCACCGTGGTAGTCGCTACCCCGGAGAAAGAGGAGGCTCGCTAAGTGGGACAGAAAGTAAACCCGCACGGGTTCCGACTCGGCATCACCACCGATCACGTATCGCACTGGTTTGCTGACAGCACCAAGGCTGGCCAGCGGTACAAGGACTTCGTTCGCGAAGACATCCGCATCCGCCAGCTCATGTCCACGGGCATGGAGCGCGCTGGTATCGCCAAGGTCGAAATCGAGCGCACCCGTGACCGTGTCCGCGTGGACATCCACACGGCTCGTCCGGGTATCGTCATCGGCCGCCGCGGCGCAGAAGCAGACCGCATTCGCGGCGAGCTCGAAAAGCTCACCGGCAAGCAGGTCCAGCTGAACATCCTCGAGGTCAAGAACCCCGAGATGGAAGCACAGCTTGTTGCCCAGGGCGTTGCTGAGCAGCTGACTTCCCGCGTGGCTTTCCGCCGTGCGATGAAGAAGGCCATGCAGTCCGCACAGCGTGCGGGTGCCAAGGGCATCCGTATCGCTTGCTCCGGTCGACTGGGTGGCGCAGAAATGTCCCGCTCGGAGTTCTACCGCGAAGGCCGTGTGCCCCTGCACACCCTGCGTGCGAACATCGACTACGGCTTCTACGAGGCCAAGACCACCTTCGGCCGCATCGGCGTGAAGGTCTGGATCTACAAGGGCGACGTCACCGCCAAGGAACTGGCTCAGCAGGCAGCTGCTGCTCCGTCCCGCGGCCGCGGTCCGAGCGACCGTCCGGGCCGCCCGGGTGGCGCAGACCGTGGTGACCGCCGTCGTCGTACCGACCGTCCGGCAGCTGACGCGGCACCTGTTGCTGCAGAGGCTCCGGCAGCTGAAGCTGCTGCTCCCGCAGCAGAAGGAGGACAGGCTTAAATGCTTATCCCACGTCGAGTCAAGCACCGTAAGCAGCACCACCCGGGTCGTTCCGGCGCTGCAACGGGCGGCACCAAGGTCACTTTCGGTGAATACGGCATCCAGGCGCTGAGCCCGGCCTACGTCACGAACCGTCAGATCGAGTCTGCCCGTATCGCGATGACCCGCCACATCAAGCGTGGCGGCAAGGTCTGGATCAACATTTATCCGGACCGCCCGCTGACGAAGAAGCCGGCCGAAACCCGCATGGGTTCCGGTAAGGGTTCTCCGGAATGGTGGGTCGCAAACGTCAAGCCGGGCCGCGTTCTCTTCGAGCTCGCCGGTGTCAATGAAGAGGTAGCTCGCGAGGCACTGCGCCTGGCAATCCACAAGCTGCCGTTGAAGGCACGCATTGTGCGTCGCGAAGGTGGTGAATAGAAATGGCAGTAGGGTCGAAGGATCTCGCACCCGCACAGCTGGACGGTTTCGACAACGAGCGTCTCGTTGAAGAACTCCGCAAGTCCAAGGAAGAGCTGTTCAACCTGCGTTTCCAGTCCGCCACCGGACAGCTGGAGAACCACGGTCGTCTGCGCGCGGTAAAGAAGGACATCGCACGCATCTACACCGTTCTCCGTGAGCGCGAGCTGGGCATTCGTGCCGAGGTTGCCGCACCGGTTGTGGAAGCCAAGGAAGAAAAGAAGTCCAAGAAGGCAGAAGCCAAGGCTGAAAAGGCCGAAGCCGAGGCTGGAGAGGACGCCAAGTGAGCGAACAGAAGGAAACTGTGACGGAAGCAGCAGCCAGCGCTGAACAGCGCGGTTACCGTAAGACGCGTCGCGGCTACGTTGTCTCTGACAAGATGGAAAAGACCATCGTTGTTCAGGTCGAAGACCGCGTGAAGCACGCTCTGTACGGCAAGGTCATTCGCCGCACCTCGAAGATCAAGGCTCACGACGAGCAGAACACCGCCGGCATCGGCGACCTCGTTCTGATCTCTGAGACCCGCCCGCTGTCCGCTACAAAGCGGTGGCGCCTGGTCGAGATCCTCGAAAAGGCTAAGTAATCCCGCGCCGGGCTTTGTCCGGCAGCGATATGGATTGGTAGGAAGGCCCGTATTCCGGAAGGAATGCGGGCCTTTCCGCGTTTCGGTCCTTAGCATAAAACGTGCTAGGATATTGAGTTTGTATGGCGCCAGTTGTGCGTCAACAACCACCTCGTAAACAATCGTGCCGCGGCATACTGCCCCGCGCAGTTATTTCCGCAAGGGAAGCTGATGCTGGCGGCACGGGAGTTTAGGCCTGCTCTGGCAAAATCCAGGCAGGTCAAGAGACACCCCGATCAACCGTTCCGCAAGGCTCATTCCGTATGCTCCATTTCGGTCTGAGAACCGGCGCGACGCAAGGAGTAAAAATTGATTCAGCAGGAGTCGCGACTGAAGGTCGCCGACAACACGGGTGCTAAGGAAATCCTTACCATTCGCGTTCTCGGTGGATCCGGCCGTCGCTACGCAGGCATTGGCGACGTCATTGTCGCAACCGTCAAGGACGCTATCCCGGGCGGCAACGTAAAGAAGGGTGACGTCGTCAAGGCTGTCATCGTTCGTACCAAGAAGGAACGCCGCCGTGCGGATGGTTCCTACATCAAGTTTGACGAGAACGCAGCTGTGATTCTGAAGAACGACGGCGACCCCCGCGGTACCCGTATCTTCGGCCCGGTTGGTCGTGAACTCCGTGACAAGAAGTTCATGAAGATCGTTTCGCTGGCTCCGGAGGTGCTGTAACCCATGGGTGCAAAGATCAAGAAGGGTGACCTCGTCCAGGTCATCACCGGCGCCAAGCAGGAACGTGGCGGCGACCGTGGCAAGCAGGGCAAGGTTCTTCGCGTGTTCACCGAGACCAACCGCGTCCTGGTAGAAGGCATCAACCGCGTCACCAAGCACACCAAGGTCGGTCAGTCGCAGCGCGGCACCAAGACCGGTGGCATCGAGGTCGTTGAGGCCCCGATCCACGTCTCCAACGTTGCGCTTGTTGACCCCTCGACCAAGAAGCCGACCCGCGTTGGTTTCCGTCTCGAGACCGTTGAGAAGGACGGCGTCTCCAAGGCCGTCCGTGTCCGCGTGTCCAAGGCATCCGGGAAGGACATCTAATGACTGAGACTCTCGAGACTCCAGCGAAGATCGTTCCGCGTCTGAAGACGAAGTACGCCGATTCCATCAAGCAGACCCTGGTTGAGGAATTCAAGTACGAGAACGTGAACCAGGTTCCCCGCCTGGTGAAGGTTGTTGTGAACATGGGTGTTGGAGATGCCGCCAAGGACTCCAAGCTGATCGACGGCGCTGTCCGCGACCTCACCCTGATCACCGGCCAGAAGCCGCAGGTAACCAAGGCCCGCAAGTCCATCGCACAGTTCAAGCTGCGCGAAGGCATGCCCATCGGTGCACACGCAACTCTGCGTGGGGACCGTATGTGGGAATTCGTGGACCGCCTCGTGACCCTCGCCCTGCCCCGTATCCGCGACTTCCGCGGCCTCAACGGCAAGCAGTTCGACGGCAACGGCAACTACACCTTCGGTCTGACCGAACAGGTTATGTTCCACGAAATCGACCAGGACTCCATCGACCGCGTTCGCGGTATGGACATCACGGTTGTCACCACTGCAAAGACCGATGACGAAGGCCGTGCGCTGCTCAAGGCACTTGGCTTCCCGTTCAAATCCGAAGACTAATAACTACGTAGTAGGTCCGGCCGCGGCTGCTTTGCAGCCAACGCGGAAACCATTACGAGGAAGGGCAAGAGCCCACAATGACTATGACAGATCCTGTCGCAGACATGCTTACGCGTCTGCGCAACGCCAACTCGGCATACCACGACACCGTGAGCATGCCGTACAGCAAGCTCAAGGCACGCGTTGCCGACATCCTGAAGGCAGAAGGCTACATTGCTGCCTGGAAGGAAGAGGAAGCCGAGGTCGGCAAGAAGCTGACCATCGACCTCAAGTTCGGTCCGAACCGCGAGCGTTCGATCGCTGGTGTCCGCCGCATTTCCAAGCCTGGTCTCCGCGTTTACGCGAAGTCCACCAACCTGCCTCACGTGCTGGGTGGCCTGGGTATCGCAATCCTGTCCACCTCTTCCGGCCTCCTGACTGACAAGCAGGCCGGCAAGAAGGGCGTGGGCGGCGAAGTCCTCGCGTACGTCTGGTAACGGGAAAGGAAGAGAATAATGTCACGTATTGGACGTCTCCCCATCACCGTTCCTGCCGGCGTTGAAGTTAAGGTTGATGGCTCTGTCATCAACGTCAAGGGCACCAAAGGCGAGCTGAGCCACACTGTAGCCAGCCCGATCGAGGTCACCCTGGACGAAAGCACCTTGACTGTCAGCCGCCCGAACGACGAGCGCACTTCGCGTTCCCTGCACGGCCTGACCCGCACCCTGATCGCCAACATGATCGAGGGCGTCACCAAGGGCTACGAAAAGAAGCTTGAAATCGTTGGTACCGGTTACCGCGTTCAGGCCAAGGGTTCTGACCTTGAGTTCGCTCTCGGCTTCAGCCACCCGGTCAATGTCTCCGCTCCCGAAGGCATCACCTTCACGGTGGAGGGGCCGACCAAGCTCTCCGTCGCTGGTATCTCCAAGCAGCAGGTCGGCGAGGTTGCTGCCAACATTCGCAAGCTGCGCAAGCCCGACCCCTACAAGGGCAAGGGTGTCCGTTACGCCGGCGAAGTTATCCGCCGCAAGGTCGGAAAGGCTGGTAAGTAAACCATGGCCATCGCAATTAACAAGAAGCGGTCGAACAAGAGCAAGTCTGCTGCACGCAGCCGTCGCCAGCTTCGTATCCGCAAGCGCATCACCGGTACGGCTGCTCGTCCTCGTCTGGTCGTCAACCGCTCCGCACGCCACATCTTCGTCCAGGTTGTCGATGACAGCAAGGGTGTAACCGTGGCTTACGCTTCCACTTTGGAAGCTGACCTTCGTGCATTCGACGGCGACAAGACTGCCAAGGCCAAGCGCGTCGGCGAGCTCGTTGCCGGGCGTGCCAAGGCTGCAGGTATCGAAGCTGTTGTCTTCGACCGCGGTGGTAACAAGTACCACGGCCGGATCGCCGCCGTCGCTGACGGCGCACGTGAAGGTGGGCTGGCACTGTGACCGTTGAGAATAACGAAAAGGACATTCAGGTGACTGAAGCTGCAGCTGCTGAGGCAACTGAGACTGCTGCTGCCACCGACGACCGCCGCGGCGGCCGTCGTGGCGAGCGTGGTGACCGTGGCCAGGGCCGCGGCGACCGTGGTGGCCGTGGTGGCCGCGACGGCGGTCGCGAGGCCGAGAAGAGCCAGTTCGTAGAGCGCGTTGTAACCATCAACCGTGTTGCCAAGGTCGTCAAGGGTGGTCGTCGCTTCAGCTTCACCGCCCTCGTCGTCGTCGGTGACGGCAACGGCCTGGTTGGCGTTGGCTACGGCAAGGCCAAGGAAGTTCCGGCAGCTATCGCAAAGGGCGTTGAAGAGGCTAAGAAGTCCTTCTTCCGCGTTCCCCGCGTTGGCAGCACCATCCCGCACCGCGTGCAGGGTGAGGCCGCAGCAGGCGTTGTCATGCTGCGTCCGGCTTCCCCGGGTACCGGTGTTATCGCTGGTGGTCCGGTCCGCGCGGTACTGGAATGCGTCGGTATCCACGACGTTCTCTCCAAGTCGCTCGGTTCCTCGAACGCCATCAACATCGTTCACGCGACTGTTGACGCCCTGAAGCGACTGGAAGAGCCCGCTTCCGTGGCAGCCCGCCGTGGCCTGCCGCTGGACGAGGTTGCTCCTGCTGCTCTGGTGCGCGCACTCCAGAACCAGAAGGCAGGTGTCTAGTCATGGCTAAGAACCTGACTCCCTCCGACGCTCAGTTGGAGATCACCCAGATCAAGGGCGTCATCGGCGCCAAGCAGAACCAGCGTGAGACCCTGCGGTCCCTCGGCCTCAAGCGCATCGGACACACTGTTGTCCGTACCGCTGATGCCGTAACCGTTGGCATGCTCAACACGGTTCCGCACCTCGTGAATGTAGAGGAGGCGAAGTAATGGCTGAGAACAAGGCTGCCGATAAGGCAGAGAACGTGGCTGCCGACAATCAGAACACTCTGAAGGTCCACCACCTGCGTCCCGCCCCCGGTGCCAAGACTGCCAAGACCCGTGTTGGTCGTGGTGAAGGCTCCAAGGGTAAGACCGCTGGTCGCGGTACCAAGGGTACGAAGGCCCGCTACCAGGTCAAGGCTGGCTTTGCCGGCGGCCAGTTGCCGCTGCACATGCGCCTGCCGAAGCTTCGCGGCTTCAAGAACCCGTTCCGGGTTGAGTTCCAGGTTGTAAACCTGGACAAGCTCAACGAGCTGTTCCCGGAAGGTGGCGCTGTCACCGTCGAGTCCCTGGTTGAGAAGGGTGCCGTTCGCAAGAACCAGCCCGTCAAGGTGCTGGGCACCGGCGACATCACCGTCAAGGTTGACGTCACCGCCCACGCTTTCTCCTCCAGCGCAGCTGAGAAGATCGCAGCAGCAGGCGGAACCACCACTGCCCTCTAAAGGGCTCTGGGGCTATCGCCCGCTGTGAAAAGACTCCCGGTGTGGAGGGCTTCGGCCCCTCGCGCCGGGAGTTTTTTCATATGGCGCACACCCCTCGATTGTTCGCATGGCGCATCAAACCGTTAGACTCGGGTGTTGGGTTTCAATGACCCCTTTCGACACCCTTGGACTTTTAACTCAGGAGGACGCTTGCTAAGCGCATTCGGCCGGGCATTTCGTACGCCTGATCTGCGACGCAAGTTGTTGTTCACGCTGGGAATCATCACAATCTTCCGCTTGGGAGCTTTTATCCCCTCGCCTGGTGTGAGCTACCAAAATGTTCAGCAATGTTTGTCAAGCAATCAGGACCAGGGCGGCCTCTACCAGCTCGTCAACCTGTTCAGCGGTGGTGCACTGCTGCAGGTTTCGATCTTTGCCCTGGGGATCATGCCGTACATCACGGCCAGCATCATCGTGCAGCTGCTCCGCGTGGTCATTCCGCGGTTCCAGGAGCTGTATGACGAAGGCGCCTCGGGCCAGTCGAAGCTGACGCAGTACACGCGTTATCTGACCATTGCGCTGGGCCTGCTGAACGCCACCACATTGGTGTCCCTGGCACGCTCCGGGCAGCTGCTGCCCAACTGCCAGCTGCCGATCATCCCCGACACGAGCATCATCGCCACGATTCTTGTCGTCATCACCTTGACGGCCGGTACGGGCCTCATCATGTGGATGGGCGAACTCGTTACCGAGAAGGGCGTGGGCAACGGCATGTCGTTGCTCATCTTCACCTCCATCGCAGCCGGCTTCCCGACTTCGCTTGGTGCCATCTGGAACTCCAAGGGACCGGGCACCTTCTTCACGGTGTTGGCAATCGGCCTCGTGACGGTCGCACTCGTAGTCTTCGTGGAGCAGTCCCAGCGGCGCATTCCGGTCCAATACGCCAAGCGTATGATCGGCCGGCGCACCGTGGGCGGCACCAGCACCTACATCCCCATCAAAGTGAACATGGCCGGCGTCGTGCCCGTCATCTTTGCTTCCTCCATGCTCTACCTGCCCGGGCTGATTGCACAGTTCAACCAGCCCAAGGCCGGAGAGTCCATCGCCCCGTGGGTTGAGTGGATCAACAACAACCTCACCAAGGGCGACCACCCCATCTACATGGCGTTGTACTTCGTCATGATTGTGTTCTTCACCTACTTCTACGTCGCGATCACCTTCAACCCTGAAGAGGTCTCGGACAACATGAAGAAGTACGGCGGGTTCATTCCGGGCATCCGGGCGGGTAAACCGACCGCGGACTACCTGCAGTACGTGCTTTCCAGGATCACCCTCCCCGGCGCCTTTTACCTGGGCTTCGTGGCGTTGATTCCGTTGGTCGCACTCGTCCTGATCGGCGCCAACCAGAACTTCCCGTTCGGTGGCACGTCAATTCTGATCATGGTGGGTGTGGGCCTGGAAACCGTCAAGCAGATTGATGCGCAGCTACAACAACGTCACTACGAAGGGCTTTTGCGATGACGAGAATGCTGATCATTGGACCCCCGGGTTCGGGCAAGGGAACCCAGGCTGAGCGGATTTCCGGGCGCTTGGGCGTAGTCCCCATTTCCACGGGCGACATCTTCCGTGCAAACGTCAAGGGCGAAACCCCGCTGGGTATCGAAGCCAAGAAGTACATGGACGCCGGCGACTTCGTTCCGGACAGCGTGACCAACAAGATGGTCCGTGACCGCCTGAGCGAGAGCGACGTCGAGAACGGCTTCCTGCTTGACGGATACCCGCGCACCACCGCCCAGGTGGAATACCTGGACCAGATCCTCGCCGACACGGAAGAGAAGCTCGACGTCGTGCTTCAGCTGACGGCCGACGACGAGGAACTGGTTTCACGCTTGCTGGGCCGCGCCAAGGAGACCGGGCGCTCGGATGACAACGAAGGTGTCATCCGCCACCGCCTGGACCTCTACCACCAGCAGACCGAGGCCGTCGTGGCCAAGTATGCCGAACGCGGCATCCTGACCCAGGTCGATGGCATTGGCGGCATCGACGAGGTCACGGACCGCGTCCTGTTGGCCATCGAGGCAGCCAAGGCAGTCTAGTCGCCGCACGACTGTTGAAAAGGGTGTGTCCCGCGCTGGAGTGAACTGCTCCCCACGCTGGACACGCCCTTTTCTGTTCCCCTTATGGGGGCGGGACCCGGGACCGCTCCCGGGCGTCCGCGGCTCCGGTTTCGGGCACTACCGCCGATGCGGGAAAATAAGAGATCTGAGGGTGGTCTGGTTCCGCAGCCCACCACAAGCAGCACACGACAAGAGGAGACCATGGCGTTCGGCCAGCCCCGCATCGAATACAAGACCAATGAGCAAATGCGCAAGATGCAGGAGGCCGGATTGGTCCTCAGCAGAGCGCTCGACGCAGCCGTTGACGCTGCGAAACCCGGCGTCACCACGCGTGAGATCGACGCAGTGTTCGCCGCGGTCCTCATCGACGCTGGAGCGAAGTCGAACTTCCTCGGGTACCACGGCTTCCCGGCCACCATCTGCGCATCCGTCAACGAGGAAGTGGTCCACGGCATCCCCGGCGACCGGGTCCTCCAGGACGGGGACATCATTTCGATTGATGGCGGAGCGATCGTTGACGGTTGGCACTCCGACTCCGCACGCACCGTGATAGTCGGAACGGCAGATCCTGAAGACCAACGGCTCTCGGATGTCACCCAGGCCGCCATGTGGCGTGGAATCGCTGCTTTGGCGAAGGGCAAGTTCGTGGGCGACATCGGCAACGCCGTGGATGACTACGTCTCCTCCGTACCGGGGAAACCGCTCGGCATCCTGGAGGACTACGTCGGCCACGGCATCGGCTCCGAGATGCACATGGCCCCGGATGTGTTGAATTACCGCACCACGCACCGCGGCCCGAAGATCAGGCCGGGACTGTGCCTTGCGATTGAACCCATGCTCGTCCGCGGCAGCATTGAAACAGCAACCCTCGACGACGACTGGACCGTGGTGACCACTGACGGCAAGCGTTCGTCCCAGTGGGAGCACTCGGTTGCCGTCCACGAAAAGGGCATCTGGGTGCTTTCCGCGCCCGACGGCGGTGCAGAGCAGCTGGCGCCGCTCGGCGTCGTGCCCGTTCCGATTCCCTGACGCCCAAGCCTGGAACCGATACGGAAAATCCCTGGCGACTCCGGAATTCGGGTGTCGCCAGGGATTCTGCGTATCGGGGAAGTTTGGCTAGCTCTTGAGCTTGGGCTTCACGTCCTTGGTGTAAATGCCATCGAGGGTTGTCTTGAGGTCCGTCATGGTGGCCTTCACGTCGCCCTGCTGGGTGAGGATCTTCGCGGCGGCCTTGGCCATCTCCTGATCGGCACCGGGCAGGAACACGCGGGCGTTGTCCTGCACCTTGGTCACGGCGAGCTGGTCCATGGCCGTCTTGATCTGGGGAGTCTTTGCGAGGACTGCCGTCATGTCCGCGGAGACGCGCGTGGGCATGTAGCCGGTCGCAGCCGAGAATGCCGCGGTGTTCTCCGGCTCGGTCATGAATTTCAGGAAGGTGGCAGCCGCGAGCTGGACTTCCTTGCTCACACCGCTGGGAATCCCGAGTCCGGCGCCGCCGGTGGGGCAGACGTTGGTCTCGGCCTTGGGGCCGCCCGGCAGGAAGCCGACGCCGACGTTGAACTTGGCGGACTTCAGCACGCCCAGCAGGTCCCCGGTGGAGGAGATCGTGGTGGACGTGATGCCCGCGGAGAAGTCGTCCGCGGCGTTCTTGGAGGAAACGCCGGCCCACTTGTCCTTGTAGATGGAGTCCTGGGCCCACTGTAGGGCAGTGACGGACTCGGTGGAATCGCAGTTGAAGGTCCAGCCGTTGGACCAGCTGCCGCCCCAGCCCCACAGGTTGTTCTGCAGGGTCCATCCGGCGTATCCGGCAAGGGCCGGGTAGATGTAGGCGTACTTCGCTCCCGAGCTGGCTTGGAGCTTGGGGGCCCACTCGGCGAACTCCTGCCAGGTCTTGGGTGCCCGGTCCGGAAGGCCGGCGGCCTTGAAGTGGTCCTTGTTGTAGTAGAAGAGCGGGGTGGAGCGGCCGTAGGGGAGCGCCCACTGCTTGTTGGCGTATTGGTAGTCCGCTACGAGGGACTTCTGGAAGTCGTCAATTTTGAAGTCCAGCTGCTTGATGAGCCCGTCCAACGGAATGATGTTGCCGTTGGTGTAGTAGCGGAACCACCAGACATCGGAGAGCACGACGAGGCCGGGGAGGGCCGACTTCGCGGCCTGCGAGGTCTGGAACTTCTGCGCGATTTCCTCGTAGTTGGCGCCTGCCGTCACGAGGTTCACCTTGATGTCCGGGAACTTCGCCTGGAACTTGTCGATGATGGATTGCTCGACGGCCTGGGACTGCCCAGGGTGGCTGGTCCAAAAGTCGAACGAGCCGGCCGGCTTGACTCCGGTGAAGTCGATGTCCGAAGGGCTGCTGCTCGCTGCGCTGCCGCTGGTCGACGGACCGCCGCATGCTGCCAGGGCGGCGGCGCCGACTCCAAGTCCGGCGAGCCCCAGGAAGTTTCTACGATCAAGATTCATTGCCATGGTTGGTCCTCTCAAGGATGCAAAGGTAGTGATGGGGTTGTGTGGAAGGTGCGGTGTTGCTAACCAGTGACGCTGCCCTGGGTGAGCCCGGCGACGATGTAGCGTTGCAACGCGGCGAAGACCAGGAGGATGGGGATGATCACCAGGACGGCCCCGGCCATCAAGATCCCCCAGCCGGCGCCGTTTCCTTCGGAGTTCTGAAGCAGGGTCAGTCCAACGGGGAGGGTCATGGTTTCCGGCCGGTCCGTGATGATCAGCGGCCAGATGTAGTCGTTCCATTCGCTGACCACGGTGACGAGGGCGACGGTGGCGATGGAGGGGAGCGACACGGGGGCGACGACTTGCCATAGCCTGCGCCAATGGCCCGCGCCGTCGATTTCCGCGGCTTCGAGGATGGACCCCGGAAGCGTCTTGAAATGCTGGCGGAGCAGGAAGGTTCCGAAGGCGGTGCCGAGTCCCGGAAGAATGATCCCCCACAGAGTGTTCTTCCCGCCGATTCCTGCGATGAGGATGTAGTTGGGGAGGATCGACACCTGCGGCGGCACCATCAGGGCCACGAGGATCACGACGAAGATGACGTTCTTGAACGGGAAACGGACAAAGACCAGGGCGTACGCCGTCAGGATGGCGAGGATCACCTTCACCGTGGAACCGACCACGGTGACGATCAGGCTGTTCAGGAAGAACCGCGCGAACGGCACTGTGGTCATGGCCGTGTGGTAGTTCTCCAGGCTCAAGCCCTGCGGCAGGATCTTGAGGTCCGTGGTGACGATCTCGCCGGGCTGCTTGAAGGAACTCAGCAACATCCACAACAGCGGCAGGACCACCACAAGGGTGGCTACGATCAGCGGGATGTAGCCTCCGGCCAGTGTCTGGACGAGGTTTGCGCGGGAGAACGGCTTGTCACGCCGCGCTGGGAGCTCCGGACCGCCGTCGGGAGCTTCAAGGGTTCCGACGCCGCTTGCGGGGTTGGGGCTGACGGGAGAGAGCGTGCTCATGAGTAGTGCACCTTCCGTTCGACGAACCGCAACTGGAGCACGGTGATGATGAGCAAGATGGCGAAGAGCACTACCGAGATGGCGGCCGAGTAGCCGGCGCGGTTGTAGGCTCCGAAGGCCTGGAGATAGGCCTCGTAGATCAGCGTGCTGGTGCCGTTGCCCAGCGGCGTCATGATGCGGATCAGGTCGAAGGCCTGCAGCGAGCTGATCATCGTGGTGATCAGCAGGAAGAACGTGGTGGGGGAGAGCAGCGGAACGGAGATGCTCATGAAGCGGCGGAAGCCGTTGGCGCCGTCCAGGGAGGCTGCCTCCATGACGTCCTTCGGGAGCGACTGGAGTCCGGCGAGGTACACCACGGCGCAGTAGCCCAGGTTCTTCCAGACGTAGACGATGATGACCATCACGAGGGAGAGCTGCGGATCGTTGATCCACTGGGGACTTTGCTGGCCGATGCCCCGGAGCAGCCAGGACAGCACGCCGTATCCGGGGTCGAAGATGAACAACCATACGAGGCCGACTCCTACGCCGCTCAGGACGTAGGGGGCGAAGACGGCTGAGCGCGCAAAGGTGGTGCCGCGGACCTTCGCGTTCAGGGCCAGGGCCACCAAGAGGCCCAGCACCATGGAACCGCCCACGGTGACCACGGTGAAGATGAGCGTGGTGCCGAGCACTTGCGGGGCGTCGGAGCTGGTGAAGAAGTTGACGTAGTTGTCGAAGCCCACGACGGTGGCCGAGGTGGAGCCCAAGGTCCAGTCAAGGGTCGAGTAATACATGTTGTTGATCAACGGCAGATACGTGAACACCGCGATCAGCGCCAAGTTCGGCAAGGCCAGTGCCAGGAACACAAAGAAGTCGCGTCGGGTTCGGCCGGACCAGCGTTCCCGGCGCTGAGGGGCCGGGACAGCCTGCGCGGTGTCCGCGGGGCTGCCTGTCAGTTGTCTTGTCATGGGAGGTCTCTAACGGTTCGCAGATATCGGGGCGCGCCGGACCCGAACTGTTGGGTCAAGGGGGCGGCTAGTTTTACCTCACCACACGGGAGCACCTGTCAAGTCAAAAAAAGGGCTGTTCGCGGGATTGTTGGACAAGCCTTTTGCGCTTGTTCACTCGATGTTTCGTGGCGGATGGGGCCGTGTTTACATTCGAGGCACGACTACCGTTTGTGTTCGGAAGGACCCCGGCGTGCTCGCGAAATCCTGGGCGCGCCCAAGTAGCTCGCAGTTGTTGTCGTTATGGCGGCTGATAACGACAACAACTGTCAGCCAGTTGGGTGGCGGGGAGCAGAATAGGCACATGACTTCGAAGATCACTGATGTGCCAGGAATCCGGGTGGGACATGTCCAGCGGATCGGCGATGGCTGGCTGAGCGGGGTGACCGTTGTCCTTCCGCCGCCCGGGACGGTGGGATCGGTGGACGTGCGAGGCGGCGGCCCCGGCACGCACGAGACGGACGCGCTCGACCCCACCACCCTGGTGCCCACGGTCGACGCCGTCGTGCTCACCGGCGGGAGTGCCTTCGGTTTGGTCACGGCCCACGGTGCCCAGCGATGGTGCGAGGAGCAAGCTCGCGGTTTCGCCGTACCCGGGGGAGTGGTGCCGATCGTTCCGGGCGCCGCGATCTTCGATTTGGGTCGCGGCGGTGACTTCGCCGCCCGACCCGACGAAGCCATGGGATACGAAGCGGCCGGTGCGGCTGCCGCCTCGAGCGAGCACGCCGACGTCGGACGCGGAAACATCGGCGCCGGTACCGGTGCAGTGATTGGGCGCGGCGCGTTCAAGGGGGGAGTGGGCACCTCGTCGATCACCCTGGACAGCGGCGTGGTGGTGGGCGCGCTCGCAGTGGTCAACGCGTTGGGGATGCCTTTCGGCACATCGTCCCCGCGGATCGAATCCGGCACCTCCGAACCGGTGGGGCCTCCGGCGCTGAACACCACGCTCGTCGTCGTCGCGACCAATGCGGTCCTCGACCCCGCCGAATGCAAGCGCACCGCGAGTGCGGCACACGCCGGCCTCGCCCGGGCGCTGAGTCCTTCCCATACCCTCGCCGACGGCGACACCGTGTTCGCGCTGGCGACCGGCGCCGTCGGGCTTGACCGCAGTTCGGAACAAGCAAGGCAGGTTTCGCTCATTACCCTGCAAAGCGCGGCGGCGGACGCCGTCCGCTTGGCTGTCCTTGACGGTGTCGCGGCCGCGGAATCCATCACGACAGCGGCAGGCACCTTCCCTGCCTACGGCGAGGTTTAGCGGGATCCAAGGGGGCTCCGCGGTCCTCGGAAGCGTGACACGGTGCCGGTCTCTGCGCTAGCATGGGCGGATTTAACTTTCGTGCCATCTTGGCGTAGAGTTGTTTGTTGGTTGTCTCCACAGCCACGCCCATTTAACAGGTCGCGAGTCCTGCTTCGTGGAGTGGCAAGAGCCGGACGGCCAAACAAACAAAAAACGTCCGCAGATTTTCCGGTGCCTAACCGGAGGGCTGCGGCAAACAACAGTTAGCGGAGGATATGGCCAAGAAGGACGGGGTCATTGAGATCGAGGGCGTTGTGACTGAGGCGCTGCCCAACGCGATGTTTCGCGTTGAGCTCACCAACAAGCACATAGTTCTTGCACATATCTCGGGGAAGATGCGACAGCACTACATCAGGATTCTCCCTGAGGACCGCGTAGTGGTTGAGCTAAGCCCTTACGACCTCACACGTGGTCGCATCGTCTACCGCTACAAGTAATTGCTGGGCGGCAGCCTTGGGAAACCGGGGTAGTTGCCGCAACAGCTGACCAACTGCAACACGCAAAGGAACGCCATGAAGGTCAAGCCGAGCGTTAAGCAGATCTGCGACAAGTGCAAAGTGATCCGCCGTAATGGCCGGGTCATGGTGATCTGCGAGAACCCGCGCCACAAGCAGCGCCAGGGCTAATTCCCCGCGGGGGAACTAGCGCCCGCGAGGGCAACCTGGGTTGCTAACCCACGCAAGTAAATAAAGGCAGCACAAGCTGAATCGGGACGTATTAGAGCCTGGACAGCTAACCCCCGGTCGGAGGCTGGGGCCGCACTGAAAGTGCGGGTGTACTGCCTACGACCTCCGGTTTATTCAAGGAGTACTGCCACTATGGCTCGTCTCGCTGGCGTAGACATTCCCCGCGAAAAGCGGTTGGAAATTGCGCTTACTTACATCTACGGCGTGGGCAAGACCCGTGCACACGAAACCCTGGCTGCCACCGGCATCAGCGCTGACGTTCGGGTCAAGGACCTGACTGACGCCGAGCTGGTCCAGCTGCGTGACTACATTGAAGGCAACTACAAGGTTGAGGGTGACCTTCGCCGCGAAGTAGCAGCAGATATCCGCCGCAAGGTTGAAATCGGCAGCTACGAAGGCCTGCGTCACCGCAAGGGCCTGCCCGTACGCGGTCAGCGTACGAAGACCAACGCTCGTACCCGCAAGGGCCCGAAGCGTACCGTCGCCGGCAAGAAGAAGGCCGGCCGCTAGTCCCCATTTGCCCCCTAAAATCGCTTCGCGATTTCAGGGAACCCGGCAAATGTGGGCCCAAGCCGCTGGCTTTCCCCCAAATAACTTTCTGTAGGAGAAATAATGCCCCCGAAGACTCGTGGCGCGGTTCGCAAGCCGCGTAAGAAGGACAAGAAGAATATCGCGCTTGGCCAGGCGCACATCAAGAGCACCTTTAACAACACCATCGTGTCCATCACGGACCCGAACGGTGCTGTAATCTCCTGGGCTTCCGCCGGTGAGGTTGGATTCAAGGGCTCCCGCAAGTCCACCCCGTTCGCCGCCCAGATGGCTGCCGAGGCCGCTGCAAAGCGCGCCCAGGAGCACGGTCTGCGCAAGGTTGACGTGTTTGTCAAGGGACCGGGATCCGGACGCGAGACCGCAATCCGTTCGCTGCAGGCCGCTGGCCTCGAGGTTGGCTCCATCCAGGACGTCACCCCCAGCGCCCACAACGGTTGCCGCCCGCCGAAGCGCCGCCGCGTCTAATTGGATTCTTGGCTTTGCCGGCCGGGCCTGCCACGGAACAGCTTGACTGCTCCGTGGGGCCCGGCCGGCAAAGCCGGAACCAAGCCGATTTCCACCACCTGTGTTGCGTCATATAGCGGATGCTCGCCGAAAGGAAACCTAAGTGCTTATTGCACAGCGCCCCACTCTGTCTGAAGAAGTAGTCTCCGAGAACCGCTCGCGTTTCATCATTGAACCGCTGGAACCGGGCTTCGGTTACACCCTCGGAAACTCCCTCCGCCGTACCCTGCTCTCTTCCATCCCCGGTGCTGCTGTAACCAGCATCCGGATCGATGGCGTGCTGCACGAGTTCACCACGGTTCCGGGTGTTAAGGAAGATGTCACTGAGATCATCCTGAACATCAAGAACCTCTCCGTGTCCTCCGAGCACGATGAGCCGGTTGTTGCATACCTGCGCAAGCAGGGCCCCGGAGTCGTCACGGCCGCGGACATCGCTCCGCCGGCCGGCGTCGAATTCCACAACCCGGATCTGCACATTGCCACGCTGAACTCGAAGGGCAAGTTCGAACTCGAACTGACCATCGAACGCGGCCGCGGCTACGTTTCGGCAGCTCAGAACAAGTCCGGCGACTCCGAGATCGGCCGTATTCCGGTCGACTCGATTTACTCGCCGGTCTTGAAGGTTACCTTCCGCGTGGAAGCTACCCGTGTTGAGCAGCGCACTGACTTCGACAAGCTGATTGTCGACGTCGAGACCAAGCAGGCTATCGCCCCGCGCGACGCCGTTGCTTCGGCAGGCACCACCCTGGTGGAACTGTTCGGTCTTGCACGTGAGCTGAACACCGCAGCTGAAGGTATCGAGATTGGCCCGTCGCCGACGGATGCTGCCTTGGCAGCTGACATGGCACTGCCGATCGAGGATCTGGACCTCACCGTCCGTTCCTACAACTGCCTCAAGCGTGAGGGCATCCACACCGTGGGTGAACTCGTTGCCCGCTCCGAGGCTGACCTGATGGACATCCGTAACTTCGGTGCGAAGTCCATCGATGAGGTCAAGGCAAAGCTGGTTGAACTGGGTCTGTCCCTCAAGGACTCGCCTCCCGGTTTCGATCTTGCAGCCCGCGCCGCAGCCATCGAAGAGGACGACGCCGCGTTCAGCGACGACGAGCTCTAACAAGCAGATCTTGGCCACCGAGTCCACGTTCGGACCCGGACGGCCTTCATTACAGGAGAAATTACTATGCCTACCCCCACTAAGGGTCCGCGCCTCGGAGGCGGTCCGGCTCACGAGCGCCTGATGCTCGCGAACCTGGCAGCAGCCTTGTTCGAGCACAAGCGCATCACCACGACGGTCACCAAGGCCAAGCGCCTGAAGCCGTACGCAGAGCGCCTCGTGACCTTCGCCAAGCGCGGCGACCTTTCCTCCCGCCGTCGCGTGCTCGGCCTGATCAGCGACAAGGGCATCGTCCACGAGCTGTTCACCGACATCGCCGGCGCCGTTGCCAACCGCGATGGTGGCTACACCCGTATCACCAAGATCGGCAACCGCAAGGGCGACAACGCTCCCATGGCTGTCATCGAGCTGGTTCTTGAGCCGGTTTCCCCGAAGCAGGCTGTAGTTGCCGAGGCAACTGCTGCTGCCAAGAAGGACGCTGAGAAGGCTGCTCCGGCTGCCGAAGAGACCGCTCCGGTTGCCGAGGAAGAGGTCGTTGAGACCGAAGCCCCGGAGACCGAAGCCGAGGCTCCCGAAGCTGAAGCTGCTGAAACCGAAGAGGCTCCGGCCGCTGAGGAAAAGAAGTAATTCACTGAATTCTTCACAGTAGACTTAAGTCTATGAACGAACGAGAACCCGCTGCCCCCGTTTTGGGGGGCGGCGGGTTTTTGCGTGTCCGGATGGATCTTTCGTATGACGGCGGCCCTTTCAATGGGTGGGCGCTTCAGCCCGGTCTTCGGACCGTGCAGGGATCGTTGGAAGAGGCATTGGCACTGATCGTACGGCGCCCCGTACGGGTCACCGTGGCGGGGAGGACCGACGCCGGTGTCCACGCCCGGGGACAAGTTGCGCACATTGACCTTTCCGAGGCGGAGTGGGGCGTGCTGCCGAGGGGCCACGAGATCGACCCCGCCGCCGCGCTGTTGCGGAGGCTTAGGGGAGCCTTGAGCCGGGTCCTGCGGGATGAAACCGGGGCCATTGAAGTGCACGACGTCGGACTGGCGCCTGACGGTTTTGATGCTCGCTTCTCAGCGTTGTGGCGCCGCTACAGCTACCGGATCGCCGATGGCCCGGAACGTTGGGACCCCGTCCTGCGCAGGTTGACGCTTTGGCACAAGGCCGCCCTGGACGAGGGCGCGATGAACCAGGGAGCCGCGGCGCTGCTGGGGCTCCAGGATTTCCGCGCCTATTGCAAGCCCAGGGAAGGCGCGACGACCATCAGAGAACTGCAGCGGCTTGAGTTCGTGCGGGGCAATGACGGCGTACTCGTCGCCAACGTCCAGGCCGATGCATTTTGCCACAACATGGTGCGTGCCTTGGTGGGGTCGGCATTGCGGGTGGGGGAAGGCCTGGAAAGTCCGGAGTGGCTGCATGAGCGACTGCTCGCGGGGGTGAGGGATGCCAAATCCGTGCTGGCTGCTCCACACCCCTTGGTACTTGAGGAAGTGGCCTATCCTTCCGACGACGAACTGTTTGCGCGGGCCGAGCTGACGCGGGCGCGGCGCGAGTAGGTTGAGGCTGGCGTATCCAAGGCACCCGCGAGGAGGTCCTCCTCGACTCTGGGTGTCGAGGAGGACCGGTCTTTGCGCCTGACGCCCCTTTCAAGGCACAGGTTCACCAATCGCCTAAAACACTCCCGCGAAGCTGGTCATCACGTTGATGACCGCGGGCCCGATGATCACGATGAAGAGCACCGGCAAAATGCAAAACATGAGCGGGAACAAGACCTTGATTGGCAATTTCATTGCCTTTTCTTCGGCCCTTTGGCGCCGCTTGACACGCATTTGCTTTGCCTGCAAACGCAGTACGTTTGCAATGGCGATCCCGTAGACGTCAGCTTGGACCACCGCCCTTACAAAGCTCCTGAGGTCAGGGACGTCCGCCCGCTCCGCCATAGCGAGATAGGCGTCTTTTCGGCTTCGTCCGGCCTGCATGTCTTGGAGTGTACGGATCAACTCGGCGGCGAGCGGACCTTTGCCGTTCTGCCCGGCACGAGCCATTGCCGTCTCAAAGCCGAGTCCGGCTTCGACCGAAATCAGCATCTGGTCAAGAGTGTTCGGCAGTTCCAGTTCGATTGCCTTCTGCCTTTCGGCCCCGCGGCCGTGGACAAGAATATCTGGAACGAAGTAGGCCAAGACGGTTAGAGACGCTGCAAGCAATACTGTGGTGCTTGTCGGCGTTCTGACTACTAGAACGATCCCCAGAATCCCGACTGCCAGCGCCAGGGCAGGCTTCGCAATCAGCAACCGTTCCAGCGGCCACCCACTTGGCCGGCCTGCTTTTGCCAGCAGTTTGTCCAGCCAGCCGGCGTAGCCTTTAGGTGCAAGCCGAAGCCCCAGAGGTACAGCCCTCTTCACTTGAGGGCCTGCACCAACCGAGGTTCCGTCGGGTGAGGCAACGAGGCGCTCCCGGTCACGTCCTAGATTGGTCCGGACAGCTGCGAGGCCGCTTCGATCGATGGATACGAAGGACCACACGATGTAAGAACTGGGCAGTACGATCAGCCCAACGATCAACCACGCCATGGCAGTCACGATGCCCTCCTAAAACTTGATCTTTACGACGCGGCTGAGCCAGAACCCGCCGACTGCTAGTAGTACGACTGCGGCGCCAATCATCAGCCAGCCCAATCCGTTGGTGTAAAGCGTTCCGACGTACTTGGGGCTGGCAACACTCAGGTAGAGAAACATTCCGATCGGAAGGGCCATCAGAATGTAGGCCGACAGCCGGCCTTCCGCACTGAGCGAGCGGACCTGCCCTTTGATTTGTGATCTTTCCCGAATGGTTTCGCCTACGTGGTCCAGGACGTCGGCGAGATCTCCGCCCACTTCGCGGTGAATTTCGATGGCCTGGGCGGTCCAGTCGAAGTCCTCGCTGCGGAGCCTGCGGGCGGCGTCCAGCATTGAGTCCTTCAAATCTCGTCCCAAACGGTTCTCGTTGACGAGCCGCGCGAATTCTTCAGAGGTAGGCGCTTCGGCTTCCTTGGCTACTGCGTCAACCGAACGGAGCAGGCTGTGCCCTGCTCGAAGTCCTCCGGCCAGCATTACCAAGGTGTCGCCGAGCTGATCCTCGAACTTTCCGCGGCGCCGGCCGGCCAGCAATTTCAGGGCAGCCATGGCGCCCAGAGGCGTCACGAGGACGAACACGATGCCGAGAAACGGCCCCGACAGGATGAACCCCACAACTCCGAGGGTCACGGCGATGCAAGCTACCAGCAGAATGAAATCCGCTTGGCGCATCTTGACGCCCGCTTGTTCCAGCGAGTTACGGCTGCCGAAGCTCGCGTTCCTGCTGACGTTACGGTCGAGGAATGTTGTTGCCTGGTCAGTTACGCGGGTGAGTATCGATGGTTGCTCCATAACGCCGGGCCTGCGGCGGGAGATGGCAATTTGCTTGCCGGGTCCGACAGCCACAAGCAGCAGAACGGCTAGTGCAGTGACGCACAGTCCAACACCGATTGCGAGGAAGATCGGGTCGGTGATGGTCATCGGTATGCACCGCCAATGGGCACGCTGCCAAAGACTGCAGGCGAGAGCGCAATGCCCAAATCGGCGAAATGATCGACGAACCGGGGCCGCACCCCTGTGGGGACGGGTCGTCCCAGGAACTTGCCGTTGGCGTCAACGCCGGCACCGTAGTCAAAGGCAAAGGCGTCTTGGAGAGTGACGATGTCTCCCTCCATCCCTTGGACCTCGGTAACGTGAGTGATGCGCCGCGTTCCATCCCTGAGCCGCGAGATATGGACGATCAGGTTTACGGCTGAGGCGATCTGTTCGCGGATGGCACGCAGCGGCAGATCCATCCCGGCCATGAGAACCAGTGTTTCCAGGCGTGAAATTGCATCCCGGGGCGAGTTGGCGTGAACAGTGGAAATGGAGCCGTCGTGGCCGGTATTCATGGCCTGCAGCATGTCCAGGGATTCGCCGCCGCGGACTTCACCGATAACGATCCTGTCCGGGCGCATACGCAAAGAGTTCCGGACGAGCTCCCGGATGCTGATTTCACCCTTCCCCTCGATGTTGCGTGGGCGGCTCTCCAGCCGAACAACATGCTCCTGTTGGAGTTGGAGTTCAATGGCGTCCTCTATCGTGATGATGCGTTCTTCAGGTGGAAGGAAAGATGACAGGACATTGAGCAGCGTCGTCTTGCCTGTGCCTGTGCCGCCGGAAACGATGATGTTCAGGCGGCCCTTCACACAGGCGTGGAGCAGTTCGGCAATCTCCGGAGACATGGTTCCGAAGGAAATCAAATTGTCCACAGTGAGGGGAACGTGGCCGAACTTTCGAATCGTGAGCGACGAGCCGCCGACCGCCAGAGGCGGGATGATCGCATTTACACGCGAGCCATCCGACAGCCGGGCGTCGACCAGCGGCGACGATTCATCGATCCTTCTGCCCACCTTGGTGACGATGCGTTCGATGATGCGCCTGAGGTGCTCCTCGTCGCTGAATTTCGCGCCGGTCAGATAGAGCTTTCCGGCCCGCTCCACGTAGACCTTGTCAGGACCGTTGACCATGATTTCGGTGACGGCTTCCTCATCGAGGTACCGTTGCAGCGGACCGAGCCCCAGGACGTCGTCGATAATTTCCTGGACAAGCCTCTGCCGCTCGAGAACGGACAGCGGAATCTCGTCCTCGTCGATGATGGCGCGAAGTTCGTCTTTGACATACTGGTGCAGTTCCGATTCGTCCACGGAAGAATCGGTGATTCGGCTTCCCATTCGCTCATAGAGGGCGATGCCGGCGCGTTCCTTTATCGCATTGAGGGCTTCATTGTTTTCGGTCGCGTGCCGGTCGGCCGGTGGAGGAGCTGCGTTACCTGCTTGCCCGGGCACAGCGGCAGCCCAGGGGGCTGCCTGTGAAGCCGGGCCTGATGTCGGCGCGGAGATCTGGTCAAGACCACGGCTGGCCTCGAGACGTTTGGCGAGACTCATTGGACTACAACCCTTCTGTGAAGTTTCTTGTGTGGTCTGTCTTCCCAATTCGGTTTGAACCGATCCACCAGCTCCGCGAGTCCTTTGGTCGCAGGATCCTTGGTTCCGTCCTGCAAGAGCGGGACACCTTTATTTGTGGAGAACGGGACTGCCCGGGAGCGCCGAAGAACTACGTCCACGGGGAAGCCGATGGTCGCCTCGACGTCCTGGAGCGTGAGGCCACTTCGACGGTCGGCGAAGTTCAGGACAATGTGGCTGCGTTCGGGAAGGAGGCCCACCTCGTTGAGAATGGTCAACCCCGTCCGGAGTCCGCGAATGCTCGGAATGTCCATGCCGCAGACCCACACGACGTCGGTGGCCACTTCGAGGGTCGCGAGCACATGTTCACCCAAACCTGGCGCGGTGTCCACCACCACGAACTGAAACTCATCGGACAGCTGCCTGATCAGGTGCCCCACTTGATCGCCGGAAATCCTATCGGCTTCAACAGGGTTGAGCGGAGCACAAAGCGCATAGATGCCAGCGGGATGAACCGACAGGTAGGACTTGAGAACCATGCTGTCCTGGGTCGCGGCACCCGTTATGGCGTCCGCAAGCGTTCGCTCGGGTTCCAACATGAGCCCGGAGGCAACGTCTCCGAACTGGAGGTCCAGATCCAGAACAACGACGCCCATCGGCGCCACTTTCCCAAGCCCCACGGCCAGGTTTGTGGTGACGGTCGTCTTGCCGACGCCCCCTTTCGGGGACATGACCGCGATGACGCGGCCGCCGGGAGGTTGGCCCTCGACTGAATTTCCAAGCCCACGGCGCCGTCCGGCTGCAGCAAGGCTGGCCCGTTCGAACAGCGAGCGGATTTCATCCACGTCTGCGTTTGGTGACAGCAGGTCCCGTACGCCAGCGCGCATGGCCGGCAGGGCTACCTCGGACCTGCTCTCCGTCACAAGAACAACGCTGATTTCCGGGAACTGGAGATCAAAAAGACTGGCGAGCCGGATCGAATCTTCCAGCGGAAGCCCGGGGCCGAACAGGATGACCTCGGCAAGTTCTCCGGTCAGCACCCGCAGGATGTCGTCCGGACCGGGAGGCAGATAGTCGGCGGTGATCACGTGGAGGGTGCCGCGCAGCCCTGTGGCTGCATGCCGTGCCCTGCGCTCAAAGTCCGCATCGGACGTGATCACTACAAACCGGCTCATCGGTACAACTCCGTCTTCTTGATGACCACTGGTGCGCTCTCCGCGGCGGAAGCCGGCTCTTTGGTGAGCCACAGCTTTCCGAACTCAGCCGCGAAAGCGAGTTTGGCCGAATCCACGTCGCTGCGGGCGAAAGTCACGAGCAGCTGACCGGTTGGCAGTTCAGTGTTCGCCTGTTCCTGCGAATTTGAAGTCGAGTTAGTCGCCTTGGATTGGGAACGCTGCACGCTCGTGACCAGGACTTTGTGGAAGACTTCTTGTGACGTTGCTCCGCTCGCGGCGTCACCGCCGGATCCAGCACCGAAGAGGACGACGATACCTACCGTGTCGCCGGCCGCGATCCGCCCGCCGACCACGCGCTGTGCCTCCAGCTGAACGGAGATTTCCTGCATTCCGGCCGGAACGGGGACGGACCCTGGGGCCGCCAGACTGTTGGGATCAACCAAACGGGCTCCGAGCAACGGTTCGCCGGGCATCAAATCCGTGGCGGCTACCTTCCCTTGGACCCCATCCAGGCTCTTGAGTGCTCCGTTGGGGACGGAAGCTGTGGGCAACGACGTCAGTTTGACCGAGGACCTGATGGTATCGAGGGTCGCTCCGGACGGGATTTGCGTCTGCACAACCAAGACGTCAACGGGTTGAAGATCTTTTTGGGCCCGGGCTTCGGACCCCTGTACGAATGAGACCAGTAGCAGTGTGCCGACAATTGCGAGCACTAGTGCAACGATGCCTCCCAGTAGGCGAGTTTTCACTTTCAATCTCCGTTCTTAATTCTTACTTTGTAAGTCCGATGACAACGACGTTTCCGGTGGGTGTGCTTGATCCGCCGCTGAAGAGGGTCGGGTCCGCCGCATATCCGACGAAGGTGCCATAGAGGCCCTTCTCACTGCCCTGGAATTGACTGATATCGCCTGCACTTGAGCCAGGGAAATTAAAGCCAAGGACCTTGAATCCAGCCCATTTCGTGATTTTGTAGTAGACGTTGTTTCCTGAGCAGCTTCCCCAGTTCGGGGACCCAGTGGCAGTCATTCCCGCACACGTATACCCGTACACAGGAAGCGCGACCGTCTCGCCTATGAGTGATGAACTAAAGAGGCTGCCACACCCGTTCGGTATCGAACCGCCGGTGCTTGTCTGACTCCAACTGCCAACGCTGGCTGTGACATTGCATCCGCCGCCGGCGTCAGGATTCAGCCACGCGAACCCGCCTGGAATGATCTGATTGGACGGATTTCTACCGTTGCAATCCTGGGCACCCTGGCCGCCTCCTTGAGTCAGGATCTTGTGCGGAAGCCCATCATCGACGAACTCGCACGATGCAAATACGAGGGGCAGGACTGTGCGGCCCTTGGTGGGGTAGATCCATTTCGCTTGAGCGGTCGCACGGATATCCGCGGTCTGGATGCCCAGTGCGTGGGCGAATACAAGCGAGAAATGATTGCCCGCAGACGGATCCTGGGCCTGGGTAGTCACATCGACGATGCCGCCTGTGACGGTGGCCACGATTGCTTGTCCGTGGCTGTCCAAGGTGTTGCCGTTGGCAAACGGTGCGGCATCTGTCGATTGGTCGGCAGCGCACGTGGTGCCGGCAGGCAGTTTTGCGCACCTTTGGGCGATGGCGAGGGCTGCCGCGTCTGCGCCATTTTGGAGCTGCGAGTGCTCCGAGTACATGGACCCGACATCAACTGCGAATGCCGCCATGCCGAGCAAGAAGACCATGAGGAATGCCGTCATCGGAGCGATGACGCCGCGCTCCGGCTGATCAAGCCTTATCCGCCGCATCGCATGACCCCCGTTCCGGATATTGATAGAGAGGACGGCATGCCTGGAATAAGGGCGGGAAAACCGGTCATCCAGGGGGTCGTGTAGCTCACGGTGGCTATCGCGTTGTTTCCCGGCGAGCATGTACCATCGCCCGAATACGTGATGGCGATGGTTGGGGCCGGTGAGGTAACGGACGGTGCCGCAGCAATCCCCGCGCTTTGCGCGGCGGCAACGCTGTAGGTTGACTCGGAACAGTGAATGGCCGCGTAGCGTGAGGCTTCACGTCCTGCTTCGCTGAGGGACACTTGAATGTTGAAAGCCCTACTAAACTCGGCAATCCCCAACACGAGTACAAGGAATATAGGAAGAACGAGGGCGAATTCGACTGCTACGGCACCCGATTCCCGCGGAGAACGCCGATTGGCTCTGGTGTTGGTGTTGCGCCGGGTCCTCATCACAGGCCCGCCACAACTTGTTGAAATCCTGGTACGAGTTGAAGGCCGAGGGTGCCAACGATCGCGACGATGGCGGTGGCGATGAACACGACCAGAAGGCTGTATTCGACGGCGCTCGCCCCGGTTTCGGAGCCACCTGCGGCCCCGAGAATTTTCCTCAGCCGCGATGAGAAAGCACCAACGTGGGACTTGAGACCTTTCACAACCGCTCCTTGACGAGAGTGATTACCAAAATGAAGAGCCCAGGGGCGGTCGTTGCCAGCCGGAGCAGACGCCCGAACTGTCCTGGCCGCCCCTGGGCTCATTGCTGTGTCTCTAGTTGTTAGAGCTGGCTAGAGATTGTCTGGAAGGCGCTGTTGATTTGCGTGCCGAGGGTTGCAACGACGGCTACGATGACCGCGGCTATCAGTGCAACCAGCAAGCCGTACTCGACGGCAGTCGCGCCCTTTTCGGATCTGACCAACTGCTGGGCCCACCTTCTAAGGGACAGGGCCGGAATTATCAGAAGCCTCATTGGACTTGTTAAAGCCTGGACGAGATTGTCTGGAAGGCACTGTTGATTTGCGTGCCGAGGGTTGCAACAACGGCTACGATGACCGCGGCGATCAGTGCAACCAGCAAGCCGTATTCAACGGCTGTCGCGCCCTTTTCTGAGGAGAACCGGTCTTTTACGCCGGCGATGAATGCGAGGGTGTGAATCATGAGAGTTGACATTGGAAAACCTTCCCAGATAAGTGAATTTGTCTACGAATTCCTGCCGCTCGCATATCCCGTTTAGCGGATCGGATTTCGATAGGACCAGAATTGCCCCTGGGAGGGTTAACAAACAATGCGTAGTGGTACTTGTCTTTCTTAGTGCCGGTTGCGTCCACTACTCGAAGGAGCCTGTGCCAGTACTCGGTTTTTCTGGCTAGGTACCACCCGTTACTGACACGTATGGGACCCCTGTGGGCTGAGGGAGCCCGGGGGAGGCGTGCCGCAGGCTCAAGCGATAAGAAGTACCACTCCAATGGCCGCGGCGAACATAGCCGGCCCGTGTGCCACTTCCGATGGCTTGATTCCGCGCTTTAGGCGCAACACCAGCACCGTCATCACCCCGCCCACCACGAAGCTCAACAGTCCCCCGTAGAACACTTGGCTCCAGCCCAAGTAGCCCAAGTACATTCCGAGTGGCGCTGCGAGCTTCACGTCGCCCATTCCGAGGCCTCCGGGAGAAATTAATCCAAGAATTAAGTATCCGAGGAACAAAATGACACCTCCAGCAGCCGCGCGAAGCAGGGCAGACCAGTCCGGCGCCAACACGGCGGACATGAACAACAAGACAATGCCGGCCGCAAGCAGCAGCAGGATCAGCGGGTTTGGAAGCAAATGGTGTGCCACGTCCACGCGTGACAGCTGCACTGCCATCACTGCTAAAAGCAAGTAGGCGGGGAGAGCCGGTGCGAATCCGAAGCGGAGGGTCAGGAAGCCAAACAGCACGGCGGTCACCACCGCCGTCGTGATCCGGATGCGGGGCGATGGGAGCCCGCCAAGCCGCGGCAGGGAACGGGCTATCAGAAGCTCCGCGAGAGGGCTTGTGAGGAGCCCCAGGAGCCCGAAGGCGGCCACAAGCAAGGGCTGGGCGGCAGTTGCTGTCATGGCATCTCCTAGGAGCTCAGGAAGGGTCTCAGTCGTTCACGCTGGTTTCCAGCCTATTTTGACCCTAGAGCTCGTTGCCGCTATTGTTGATAGTCGTTGTGCGTGTCCTTTCTCGATGACACATGCCCGCTTGGGGATCCAGTTGCAGGATCGTTAACTCGACAGGCATATCGGGACTTCGGGATAACTGGTACATAGAGCCCTCACCTCTGCTCCGGTAACGCATACCTAGTAGGCACACGCTTCAAGCGTGCCGCCTAAAACATGAACGCCAGAACAAGAACGAGGCAAAACCGTGCGTACGTACACCCCGAAGCCCGGCGATATCAACCGCCAGTGGCACGTCATCGATGCCACCGACGTTGTCCTTGGTCGTCTTGCCAGCCAGACCGCAACACTGCTGCGCGGAAAGCACAAGCCGACCTTTGCGTCCCACATGGACATGGGCGACTTCGTCATCATCATCAACGCTGAAAAGGTCGCCCTGACCGGCGCCAAGCTGGAGCAGAAGCGCGCATACCGCCACTCCGGCTACCCGGGCGGCCTGACCTCCGTCAACTACGCGGAGCTGCTGGAATCCAACCCGGTCCGCGCCGTGGAGAAGGCCATCAAGGGCATGCTCCCGAAGAACTCCCTCGCTGCACAGCAGCTGGGCAAGCTGAAGGTCTACCGCGGTGCAGAGCACCCGCACGCCGCCCAGCAGCCCAAGACTTTCGAAATCACCCAGGTCGCCCAGTAGTCCTGGCCACCAAACAACTTTTAATCAAGGAGAATCGTGGCTCAGAACGAAGAACTGACCACCGAGGCCGTTGTGGCTGAGGAAAACCTGACCAGCTACACCTCGGAGAGCGGTCCTGCGGAAGCAGAAGCGCCGAAGAAGGAGCGCCCGGCACTGACCGTTGCCGGCGCCGCAGTTGGCCGTCGTAAGGAAGCTGTTGCACGCGTTCGCATCGTGCCCGGCACCGGCAAGTGGATCATCAACGGCCGCGAGCTGGCCAACTACTTCCCGAACAAGCTGCACCAGCAGGACGTCAACGAGCCCTTCAAGATCCTTGATCTTGACGGCGCCTACGACGTCTTCGCACGCATCCACGGTGGCGGCATTTCCGGCCAGGCCGGCGCATTGCGTCTCGGCATCGCCCGTTCACTGAACGAGATCGACACCGAGAACAACCGCGCCACCCTGAAGAAGGCCGGCTTCCTGCGTCGTGACGCCCGCGTCATCGAGCGTAAGAAGGCTGGTCTCAAGAAGGCACGCAAGGCTCAGCAGTACTCCAAGCGCTAAAAATGCGCCTACCCGTGGTGCTGCCGCTGGCGCGACATCACTACGGGGCCCTCGGCGCTTTTTAGCGCTCGGATCCACAAGCGCTAAAAATGCGCCTACCCGTGGCGCTGCCGCTGGCGCGACATCACTACGGGGCCCTC
The DNA here is from genome assembly GCF_039543785.1 of Arthrobacter gyeryongensis. Taxonomy (NCBI): domain Bacteria; kingdom Bacillati; phylum Actinomycetota; class Actinomycetes; order Micrococcales; family Micrococcaceae; genus Arthrobacter; species Arthrobacter gyeryongensis. The sequence continues at coordinate 123,630 of NZ_BAABKK010000010.1, read as the reverse complement.
GGCGCTTTTTAGCGCTCGGATCCACAAGCGTTAAAAATGCGCCTACCCGTAGTGCTGCCGCTGGCGCGACATCACTACGGGGCCCGCAGCGCGTTTTACGCGCTCGGCTCCACAAGCGCTAAACTCTCCGCGAGAGCCAAAGCCGCTTCTACGAAAGCCCGTCCCGCCATTTGGCAGGGCGGGCTTTCGTCGTTGGCGTGCAAAGTCAATTGGGGGAGTTGGGGCCGAGAGCGTAATACTGCGCTCCATCGATGGCTTCTGCATTGAAATGGGTCCTTACCCAGTCGACTATTCGCGCGGCTTCGCCCTGGCCTTCTAAGGTAGCTGGTGGCAGTTTCTGGATGACCATGGACCCAACGCGGCCAGCGCGGACAAGGTCCTTGAATTGTGCGAGCGTCGGAAATGGGTCGGTTCCATCAAAGCCCCCTACAGGCATCACCGCCCTCCCGCTCGCGAGCTGGTAATTAGCCGCGGATTCAGAACCAACGATCGCTGCGGACCAGGTGACACTTTGGGGGTCCTGTCGCAGCCGATCGATGATGCCGGGCACCGGGACGTCGCCGTAGGAAAGGGCCAGAAGTGTCGGCGTGATGTTCGGTGGCAATTGTTGCCGATCGGGGCTGTCCGTGCGGATATGTAGGATGCTCGGGCCAGCTATCACCTCAGCGCCGACGTGTGCGCTCAAGACGGTATTGAACGACCAGAGCACAGGTCCCAGAAACAGTGTGAACAGAGGCACAAAAATGGAGATCCGCTGGATACGAAGGTCGGCGGAGGGGACAAGCAGTAATGCGATGGATATCGCGCCCAGGACAAGAAGAGTTTCCGGGAACCACGGGAAGTCGCTGGTTGAACGTGCTGCCGAGACATAGGCAACGATCAAGCACGCAAAGAGGGCCAACCCGAGGCCGAGACGCGGCCTCGGGTGTTTTCTTAGACGGAGGAGGTGAATGAACCCAAAGGCAGCGAGACAGCTCAGCGGTGGTACCCCCACGAGGGAATAGTAGGGGTGGACAATCCCCGACATGAAAGCAAGGACCGTTGCCGAAGTGACAAACCAGATGGCACAAAGTAGTAGGAGAGCGCGTTTCGGTGTTCCGCCGGCACGCTTCAACAAAAGCCAGGAAATGATCCAGATTCCAGCCAGGGCCAAGGGCAGGAACCATCCGAACTGACCGGAAAACTGCGGTTGCAGAAATCGCTGGAACCCGGCTTCGAGGTCGTCTGAATTTCCAGGCGTCATAGTTCGAACAGCCGCCTCCCCAGTCAGACGATCGAGGCCGTTATATCCGACGGTCAACTCTATGACACCGTTATTTCTCGTGCCCCCAATGAAGGGGCGCGAGGATGGGTCTGCCAGCTGAACGAGGCCGAACCACCAACCGCCTGCGAGGACTGCAACGAGCAGTGCCCCACCTAGGTGCAGGAGCCTCTTGACAATAGGGGCACGGGAAAATGCCAAGTAACTCACGCCCAGAGCCGGTAGGACGAGCAGGACCTGAAGTTGTTTCGTCAGGAACCCGGCACCCACCAGGGCTCCCGCGATGAGTAGCCAGCGCAACTTCCCCCGGTCGATTGACTCGAGGGTCGCGTAGGCGGCCCCAATCATAAGCAGGGTCAGCAGTGCATCCGGATTGTTGTATCGGAACATAACCGTGGCCACGGGGGTAACCGCGAAAAAGAGCCCCGCAAGCAGGCCAGTTGCAAGGTCGGTTCGTTTCGCCACCATCCGGTAGATCAGATAGACGCTGAGCACGCCCATAAGAGCTTGCGGCAAGAGGATGGTCCATGAGTTGAGCCCGAAAACGCGCACGGAGAGGGACATGATCCATAGAGACATCGGAGGCTTGTCAACGGTTATCGCATTGCTGGGATCCGAGGACCCGTAAAAGAACGCGGTCCAATCTTCCGATCCGGCCATGGCGGCAGCCGAGTAGTAAGAGTTGGCCCACCCGTTTCGATCGAGCCCCCACATATAGAGGACAGACGCGAAAGCCAGAAGGCTCAGAAGAGCCGGACGCTGCCATGGAAGATCCTGGGCTGGTCCGCGGAACAGGGTCCGCCGGAGGTTTCTTGTCCGTGCTCGGACGCCCGCCGACATTTCAACCCCCGAGTGTTGTGCGAACCGGGTGATGGTTCATTCCGAAACTGCTTCCCGGCCTGCCAGGCTCAACGGCCATTGTGAGGCGCGGAATTGCTGTAAGGAGCGTAAGTGTGGGCAGGAGTAATACTGGTGAGGCCAGCACCATGGCGGGGGCAATGAGCCAAGGCCAACCTTTTCGGGCGCCAACTGCAGCTATGCCCGCTCCAAGCAGGCATCGTAGAAGGAAGCTGAGACCGCCGTCTTGTGTAGCGTCCCGGTGCTCAATCAGGAAGGTGAACCAGGCCTGCCACTCGGAGGGGTTAAAAAGATATGAAACGCCCGCTATGACCAGACACGCGCTGATGCCTTGGCCGAGTCGACGCCATTCACCACGCACCGCGAAGCAGATGAGACCTACTCCGCTGGTGATCTTCGTCAGCACCGGGAAAGCCCAAGCGGCGGGCATTTTGGTTCCGATTACTGCCGAAGCGGCAAGCAGGATGAAGATGTTTCCATTGACCAATTCTGGAACGCTCAGCAAAAAGAGCGGGATCGCCCACTTGAGCTGTAGTGGTTTGAGGAGCCAGACAAGAACGGCCGACTCCAAACACACCCACACTGCGAAGAAAAACGGCCAGTCGAGCATGGCAAGCGGGCGAATGGCCGTGGCAAAAGCCGGAGAGTAAAGATACGCATCGATTGCTCCGGCAGGTTTGTCATACAAAAGGGGGCCTTGCCCTGCCAGCCAGTACGCATGAGCGTCGAAACCGGGGTTGCTGTTCAGCATGGCGAAGTAAATGCCGTGCGTTGCAAAGTACGGACCGGCTAGCCAAACCAGCACGAGCGCGGCTTTTGTAAGCAGAGGAAACTTCCTGGCAAAGGCAGTCCGTGGACTGACCAAGGCATCGGTGATGTTCTCTTCATCCGAATTAATCATGGCAACCCAACCGCGTCCGGCTCGTTGGCCAGGTAATCGTAATTCCCCAACCGGGCAACAATTCCCAGCACCCATTCTTAGAAAGCCAGCAAATGCCTCTTTCGAGTATGGCGGACTCGTTGAAAACGGGGACAATTATTTCGAGCGCCAAGCCCCCAGAGCTAGGTGTCATGCGGTAATCGTAGATACTTGTTAAGGGGCATTACTAGAGTGGAGCGCAAGACGCAAGTCAAGTAGTTCCACTCTTGCGCTCGCGCCGCTGAAGAGGTAAAAGCAGGGTCGGCGGGCCGCCTTCCCTCGACCCCTACAACCGTCGTCTAGACTGGGACGCGATGGCTAGATTATTTGGAACAGATGGCGTGCGTGGTCTCGCCAATGGATTGCTCACCGCGGAGCTTGCTCTTCAGTTGGCCCAAGCTGCCGCGGTGGTCCTTGGCCACGAGCGTGCGGCCAGCGGAACGCGGCCCCGCGCCGTGGTCGCCCGGGATCCGCGCGCCAGCGGGGAGTTTATCGCCGCAGCCGTGGAGGCCGGACTTTCGAGCTCCGGCATCGACGTTTACGACGCTGGGGTGCTGCCCACTCCCGCCGCGGCCTACCTCATCGCCGACCTCGATGCCGATTTCGGCGTCATGATCTCGGCCTCGCACAACCCGGCACCGGACAACGGAATCAAGTTCTTTGCCCGCGGCGGCCAGAAGCTCCCGGACGAGGTGGAGGACGCGATCGAGGCTCAGCTCGGCAAGGAACCCTCACGCCCAGTGGGGGGCGACGTCGGCCGCATCCAGCGTTTCTCGGACGCCGAGGACCGATACATCGTCCACCTGCTCGGCACCCTGCCGCACCGCCTTGAGGGTCTCAAGGTTGTGCTGGACTGCGCCCACGGTGCAGCCAGCGGCTGTTCCCCGCAGGTCTTCGCCAGTGCGGGCGCCGAAGTGGTGGTGATCGGCGCAGAACCCGACGGTCTGAACATCAACGACGGGGTCGGTTCCACCCACCTTGGCCAGCTCAAGGAAGCGGTCGTCAAGCACGGTGCGGACCTCGGTATAGCGCACGACGGCGACGCCGACCGCTGCTTGGCCGTGGACCACGAAGGCAACGAGGTCGACGGTGACCAGATCATGGCGATCCTGGCCCTCGCGCTGAAGGCGTCCGGAAAACTGAAGGACGACGTCCTGGTAGCCACCGTGATGAGCAACCTCGGGCTCAAGATCGCCTTGCGCGACGCTGGAATCACCCTCCGTGAGACCGCGGTGGGTGACCGGTACGTCCTGGAGGCAATGCGCGACGGCGGCTTCAGCCTTGGGGGAGAACAGTCGGGCCACGTGATCTTCTCCGATTACGCCACCACCGGCGACGGCGTCCTGACCGGTCTGCAGATCGCCGCCCAGGTGGCCGGGACAGGCCGCACCCTCCAAGACCTCGCCCGCGCCATGACCAAGCTGCCGCAACTCATGATCAACGTGAAGGGCGTAGACAAGTCGCGCGCCGCCACGGACGAAGGCGTCGCCGCTGCGGTGGCTGCCGCCGAACTCGAACTTGGTGACACCGGCAGGGTGCTCCTGCGGCCGTCGGGCACCGAAGCGCTGGTGCGCGTGATGGTGGAGGCCGCGGACATGGAAACCGCCACCCGCATATGCACTGAACTGGCCGGCGTCGTCGAAGACCGGCTCGCTATTCCACGCGAACTGGCGCTCTAGGCCCGAACGCAGCAAAAGACCAAACAACTGTGGCCCGTCTCCGTCAGGAGGCGGGCCACAGTTATTTCAATTCCCAGGAGTGTCGGGAACTTCCCTGGTTAATCAACCTCTAGGGGTAGCCCGGCGCCGCTTCGAGTCCAAAGTACTCCTCGAGGGTGCCGATGCCCCGCTTGGCCATGTCCGTTGCCGCCTCAACCCCGATGAATCGCAAATGCCACGGCTCGTAGTAATAGCCGGTGATTTCATTGAGCATCCACGGGTACCTGACAACGAAGCCGTACTTGTATGCGTTGGCCTTGGCCCAAACGGCGGCCGGCTGATCAGCGAAGCATGGCTCGAAGCTGCACGCCCCGCCGCCGTCTCCGATGTCGAACGCCCAACCGGTCTGGTGTTCCGAGAAGCCGGGACGGGCGGAGGCCGTGTCCGCCGAGGCCTGGCCGCGGGTGCTCACGTAGCCGTCGTATGTGGCGGTTTGGGTCTGAAAGGAACGGTAGCCGGACGCCAAGGTCATAGTCACGCCGTCCACGGCGGCTGCCGCGAAGAGCTTTTCGGCTGCTCCGGCGGTGGTGCTGTTGAGCAGGGACGCCTCTCCGCTGGCTGCGAGTTGCACGCGTGGCTGTGCCAAGTCGGCAGGGACAAACTGCAAGGGGGTCAGCGGCCGGTGCTTGTTGACGATGACCCACTGGCTCGCCGGGTCGCTCAGGGAAAACTGCTGGGACAGCACGCCCGACGGCGGAGCCTTCGACGGCGGTGCGCTCGACGGCGGCTTGCTCGCCGCGGCGGGAAGCGGCGTCGTCGTCGTCGGCGTTGCAGTCTGCGGACCCGAAGAGGACGGTGCGGATGTGGGCGAAGCGACCCGGGCATCCGGGCTGCAGGCCGCCAAGGCCGCCATTCCCACCCCGGCCACAAGTAGCGTTGCGAAGGACCTTCGGCTGGGACCGCAGGTGTAGCACATAAGTGCTAAACCTTTCGGAGCAGCATGCGGCGGATGGAATGGTCGGCGTCCTTGGTGAGGACAAGTTGCGCACGGCCACGGGTAGGGAGCACGTTTTCCTCAAGGTTGGGTTCGTTGATGCGCTTCCAAATGCCGCGTGCAGTGGCTTCCGCCTCGGCGTCGGAGAGCGTGGCGTAACGGTGGAAGTAGGATTCGGGCTGGGCGAACGCCGTGGTTCGAAGCTTGCGGAAACGGTCCACATACCAGTCTTCGATGTACGAGGTCTTGGCGTCAACGTAAATGGAGAAATCAAAGAAATCGCTCAGGGCCAAGCCTTGCCGGCCGTCCTGCCGGGGACGGGCGGGTGCCAACACGTTGAGGCCCTCGACAATGAGGACATCAGGCCGTCGGACCACCACTTCCTTGTCCGGGACGATGTCGTACGTGACATGCGAATACCAAGGAGCCCGGACCTCTTCGGCGCCCCCCTTGATCGCACTCACGAATCGAAGCAGGGCCCGGCGGTCGTAGGACTCCGGAAAGCCCTTGCGTTCAAGCAAATGCCGGCGCTTCAACTCAGCGAGCGGGTACAGGAACCCGTCGGTGGTGATGAGTTCGACGTTCGGAGTGCCAGGCCAACGGCGGAGCATCTCGCGCAGCACGCGGGCAATAGTGGACTTGCCGACCGCCACCGAACCTGCAACGCCGATCACGAAGGGCGTGCGCTGGGTCTGCTCGCCAAGGAAGGTGGTTGTGGCTGCATGAAGCTGCTGTGACGCCTGGACATAAAGGTGCAACAAGCGGGAGAGCGGAAGGTAGACCTCGCGGATTTCCTTCATGTCCAGGGGATCGCCGAGGCCGCGAAGCCGGATGATGTCCTCTTCGTTAAGCGGCTGCTCCATCTGTGCACCCAGCCGGGACCACGTCTGCCTGTCCAGCTCCACGAACGGAGAGGAGCTGTCGCCGTTCGCTTCATTGCGTTGCAAAGTCACTATAGAGATTCTGCCCCTCCGTTGGCTGATCCGGAAATACTGCATGAACGGCGGGCAGATTTTGTGTGAGCATGCTCTCCGGAAAAGGTGCATGAACCGCCATATTCCGCGGTCTGGCCTACGTGCGGGCCCGGATATCCTACGTCCATTTCGAGGGGCACCCGCTACTCTTGTAGGCATGTGTGGAATCGTAGGTTACGTTGGCAATTCATCCCGCCGGGCAGATGCCGGGCACTCGGCCCTCGACGTCGTGCTTGAAGGACTCCGGAGGCTTGAATACCGGGGCTATGATTCAGCCGGAGTTGCAGTGGTGGCTGATGGAACCATTGCAGCCCGCAAGAAGTCCGGAAAACTGAGCAATCTACTGAACGAGCTCGAGGGAAATCCGCTCCCGGATTCGCTGACCGGCATCGGCCACACCCGCTGGGCCACCCACGGGGGACCCACGGACCAGAACGCACACCCGCATCTTGCCGATGGCGGACGCTTGGCAATGATCCACAACGGAATCATCGAAAACTTCGCCGAGCTCAAGCAGGAGCTCGTCGCCAAGGGTGTCACCTTCGAGTCAGAGACGGACACCGAGGTAGCGGCAGCACTTCTGGGCGATATTTTCCGTAACCAGCTCAACGGGGACTCCTCCAACGGCAAGCTCACTAAAGCGATGCAACTTGCCTGCCAGCGGCTCGAAGGTGCGTTCACGCTCCTCGCCGTGCACGCCGAGCGGCCGGACGTCGTCGTCGCCGCCCGTCGCAACTCCCCCCTTGTTGTAGGACTGGGGGAGGGCGAGAACTTCCTCGGCTCAGACGTCTCCGGTTTCATCGATCACACGCGCCGCGCCGTCGAGCTGGGCCAGGACCAGATCGTCACCATCACCGCCGAGACCGTGGAGATCACAGACTTCTTCGGGGCCCCCGCCCAGGGCAAGGAATACCACGTTGACTGGGACCCGGCTTCCGCGGAAAAGGGCGGCTTTAGCTCCTTCATGGAGAAGGAAATCCACGACCAGCCCGACGCAGTCACCCAGACCCTCCTCGGCCGCTCGGACATTAACGGCCGGCTGACCTTGAGCGAGCTCCGGATCGACCCGGAGCTGCTGAAGCAGGTCAACAAGATTATCGTCCTGGCTTGTGGCACGGCCGCATACGCCGGGATGGTCGCCAAGTACGCGATCGAGAACTGGTGCCGCATCCCCACCGAGGTGGAGCTCGCGCATGAATTCCGCTACCGCGACCCGATCGTGGACGCCAACACCCTGGTGGTGTCCATCAGTCAGTCCGGCGAGACCATGGACACCCTGATGGCCGTCCGTTACGCCCGCGAACAGGGCGCCAAGACGATCTCCATCTGCAACACCAACGGATCCACCATCCCGCGCGAATCCGATGCTGTTCTCTACACCCACGCGGGTCCGGAGATCGCCGTCGCTTCCACCAAGGCGTTCCTGGCCCAGATCACGGCCGCGTACCTGCTCGGTCTCTACCTCGCCCAGCTCCGCGGAAACATTTTCTCCGGCCAGATCAAGGACGTCTTGGCGGACCTTGGAAAGATTCCCGCCCACATCCAGAAGATCCTCGACAACGCGGGTCCCCTCCGCGAGCTCGCCCGCAGCATGAAGGACGAGAAATCGGTGCTCTTCCTGGGCCGCCACGTCGGCTTCCCGGTAGCGCTCGAGGGCGCATTGAAGCTCAAGGAAATCGCGTACATCCATGCTGAAGGGTTCGCAGCCGGCGAGCTCAAGCACGGTCCGATTGCCTTGATCGACGAAGGGCAGCCCGTCTTTGTGGTGGTTCCCTCGCCTCGGGGCCGCGATTCCCTCCATGCGAAGGTCGTCAGCAACATCCAGGAAATCCGCGCCCGCGGGGCGCGTACCCTGGTGATCGCCGAGGAAGGCGACGAAGCCGTGCGGGCTTACGCCGAGCACGTTTTCTACGTCCCTCAGACGCCTACCCTGCTGATGCCGCTTCTCACCACTGTTCCGCTGCAGATTTTTGCTGCAGAGCTGGCCAAGGCCAAGGGATACGACGTGGACCAGCCGCGCAACCTCGCCAAGAGTGTGACCGTAGAATAGCCGCATGATTGTTGGCATAGGCGTAGACGTCGTAGACATAGAGCGCTTCGGGCGCCAACTCGAGCGGACCCCGGGCCTCCGTGACCGTTTGTTCGTTCCCGCGGAACGCGAACTCAACACGCGGTCCTTGGCCGCGCGCTTCGCGGCCAAGGAAGCCGTAGCCAAGGTCTTGGGGGCTCCGGCGGGCATGAACTGGCAGGACTGCTGGATCGGCCTGGACCAGAACGGCCCCACCATCAAGGTTAAGGGCACCGTGCTGGCAGTTGCCGAGTCCATGGGCGTGAAGCGCTGGCACGTGTCCATGAGCCACGACGGCGGAATCGCCACTGCCATGGTCATCGCCGAAGCCTAGCAGCGCAAGCAACCATGATCAGCGCCTTCACCGGAACACAGATCAGGGCAGCGGAACAACCGCTTCTTGATGCCGGCGAAGGCGCTGTTCTCATGCAACGCGCAGCATACGGACTGGCAAACGCCGTCGTGCGTGAACTGCGTTCGGAAGGCCGCCGCCTTTACGGCTCGAGCGTCACCGTGCTCGCGGGCAAGGGCAACAACGGCGGGGACGGTCTTTTCGCCGCGGCAATGCTCGCGAGGCGTGGCATGCGCACGACGGCGGTGCTCACCACCGGTTCCGCCCATCCTGACGCGCTCAAGGCCTTCCGTGACGTGGGCGGACGCGTCCACGTCTTGGACCGGGACAACGCCGAAGAACTGGCCGTGCTGATTGCCGGCGACGATGCAGTCATCGATGCCATCTTGGGTACCGGTGCCCGTGGCGGCCTCGGGGGTCCGGCCGCGGAATTAATTGCCGCCCTGGAGGAGCTAAGGCCCAGCCTGGTGGTGGCCTGCGATACTCCCAGCGGAGTGGACGCCGACACAGGCGAGGTCCACTGGCCTGTATTGGCGGCGCGGCTGACCGTGGCATTCGGGGGAATCAAAGCCGGGCTGATGGCCGACCCGGGTGAGGGCCGTGCCGGCCGCGCGATCCTCGTGCCCATCGGCATCGAGGAGCATCTTCCGGCACCTGCCCTGCGCCGCTTCTCCGCCCTTGACCTGGCCGCCGTGCTTCCGGAGCCGGGGCGTCGGGCCCAGAAGTACACCAGGGGAGTCCTGGGCATCGTGGCTGGTTCCGAGCGCTACACCGGGGCCGCGGCTCTCTGTGTCGGGGCCGCCTCCGCTGCCGGTGCGGGAATGGTGCGGTATCTCGGCCCGGAAGTCGTGGCGCGGCAGGTCCTGGCACGAACCCCCGAAGCCATCTGGGAGCCGGCCGAGCCCGGCCGGGTCCAGGCGTGGCTGCTCGGTCCGGGCCTGGACGGAGCCGAACAACTCCAACGAGCCCGCGACGTGCTGGCCGCCGCGGCCAGCGCCGGCCAGCCCGCCGTCGTCGACGCCGGAGCCCTGGAGCTCCTGCCGGAACGCTGCCCGCCGAACTGGATTCTCACCCCGCACGCCGGGGAGCTCGCGGCCCTTCTCGGCCGAGGCGAGGTGCGCGTCACGCGGGAGGACGTGGAATCGCGGACCGTGCACTTCGCCCGGCTTGCGGCCGAGCACACCGGCGCCGTCGTTTTGCTCAAAGGTGCCACGACGGTAGTTGCTTCGCCTTACGGGGCGGTCTTCAGTCAGTCGGATGGATGCCCGTGGATGTCAACGGCAGGCAGCGGGGACGTCCTTGGCGGGATTGTCGGCGCGTTGGCTGCGGCGTACGCGGAATCCGGGCTGGACGACGATGGACCCTTCGCAGCGTTGGGAATCGCCCCTGATGAGCGCTGGGCCGCGGTAGCCGCCGTCGGCGCGGGCATCCACGGAATGGCGGGCAGCGCAGCCTCGGCGGGCGGGCCATTGACCGCTTCCGATATTGCCCGGGCCGTCCCCGATGTCTTCCGATTTCTCGGGGAACATCGCGCCGGATGATCCCGGATGTTCCGTGAAAGTCGCATAGTCTCGCTAGGCTGGCAGAAAGTTATCCGGCACATGAAGGAGAACACATGGACGTTTGGCCAGGATCCGCATACCCGTTGGGGGCTACTTTCGATGGCACGGGAACCAACTTCGCGCTGTTCAGCGAGAAGGCGGAAAAGGTGGAATTGTGTCTCTTCGACGACGACGGAGAAGAGATTTCCTACACCGTCAGCGAGGTAGACGGCTACGTATGGCATTGCTACCTTCCGCACGTCCAGCCCGGACAGAAGTACGGTTACCGCGTGCACGGTCCGTATGACCCTGCTAACGGTCAGCGCTTCAATCCCAACAAGCTCCTCCTGGACCCGTACGCCAAGGCCATCCACCGGCAGATCGACTGGGACCCGGCGCTTTTCTCGTACAACATGGGGGATCCGGACTCCCGCAACGACAAGGACTCCGCGCCCCACATGATGATGGGTGTGGTCATCAACCCGTTCTTCGATTGGGACGGAGACCACCTCCCGCGGATCCCGTACCACCGTTCCGTGATTTACGAGGCGCATGTCAAGGGCCTGACCCAGCTCCACCCCGAGGTTCCGGAGGAGCAGCGCGGCACCTACGCCGGCGTCGCGCACCCGGCGGTGATTTCCCACTTGCAAAAGCTCGGCATCACCGCGATCGAGCTCATGCCGGTGCACCAGTTCACGAACGACGGCATCCTGCAGGACAAGGGGCTGAACAATTACTGGGGCTACAACACCATCGGGTTCTTTGCCCCGCACAACAGCTACAGCTCCAAGGGCGATACCGGCCAGCAGGTCCAGGACTTCAAAGCCATGGTCCGTTCCCTCCATCGGGCCGGCATCGAGGTCATTCTCGACGTTGTGTACAACCACACGGCCGAAGGAAACCACCTCGGGCCCACGCTGTCCTTCAAGGGGATCGACAACTCCGCGTACTACCGTCTGATGGAGGGCGACGAGAAGCACTACATGGACTACACGGGCACCGGCAACTCGCTGAACGTGCGCAGCCCGCATTCCTTGCAGTTGCTCATGGATTCCCTGCGCTACTGGGTCACCGAAATGCACGTGGACGGTTTCCGCTTCGACCTCGCATCCACGCTGGCCCGCGAGTTCTATGACGTGGACAAGCTGTCCACTTTCTTCGAACTCATCCAGCAGGATCCGGTGGTTTCGCAGGTCAAGCTGATCGCCGAGCCGTGGGACGTCGGTCCCGGCGGCTACCAGGTGGGCAACTTCCCGCCGCAATGGACGGAATGGAACGGCCAGTACAGGGACACGGTCCGCGACTTCTGGCGCGGCGAGCCCTCCACCCTCGGCGAGTTCGCCTCCCGGTTGACCGGATCGGCGGACCTTTACGAGCACTCCGGGCGCCGCCCGGTGGCTTCCATCAACTTCGTCACGGCCCACGACGGCTTCACCTTGGCCGACCTGGTGTCCTATAACGAGAAGCACAACGAGGCGAACGGCGAAGGCAACAACGACGGCGAATCCCACAACCGTTCCTGGAACTGCGGCGTCGAGGGGCCCACGGAGGACCCGAAGGTCCTGGGCCTTCGTGCCCGCCAGCAGCGGAACTTCATCGCCTCCATGCTCCTGTCCCAGGGAGTCCCGATGCTGCTGCACGGTGACGAGCTCGGCCGGACGCAACGGGGCAACAACAACGGCTACTGCCAGGACTCCGAGCTGACCTGGATCAACTGGGACAGCGTGGACCAGCCCTTGGTGGAGTTCACGGCCGCGGTCAGCGCTTTGCGCGCCAAGCACCCCACCTTCCGGCGCAGCCGATTCTTCGACGGACGCCCGGTACTGCGAGGCGAAGGCGAGAGGCTTCCGGACATCGTATGGCTCGACGTCGACGGAACCACCATGACGCCGTCGGACTGGGACAGCGGCTTCGGCCGCTCCGTGGGCGTGTTCCTCAACGGCGACGGGATCCGCGGCCGGGACAACCAGGGCCGACGCATCACGGACGTCAACTTCCTGCTCTACTTCAACGCCCACGACGACGAAGTCGGTTTCAAGGTGCCCTCGGACGAATACGCACCTGCGTGGGACATCATCATCGACACCGCCGGTGGCGGAGCGGACACCGAACCCGTGCAGGCTGAAGCGGTCCTGGGCGTCGGGGCCAAATCACTCGTGGTGTTGCGGGCACACAGCGTCCCGGACACGGACCCGGACCATTCCGTGGCCGCGTCTCTTGCCGCGTTGTCGCAGACTGCCACCGCCGAAACGGCTTCCTTGACTGCGCCGGCCAAACCGGCACCGTCAACCCGGAAGCTCCAGGTTGTGCCGGAAGCAGCCCCTGAACCGAAGAAGCACCACGCTCCGGAGCCGAAGGCTGACCCCGAAACCAAGCCTGCCGCTGCGCCGAAGAAGCCCAGAAAGCCACGCGCCCACAAGAACGGGGGATCATGAGGACACCCGTCTCCACGTACAGGCTCCAGATCAGGCCGTCGTTCACGCTCCAGGACGCGGCGGCACTCACGGGCTATCTGCGCGAGCTCGGGGTGGATTGGGTGTACGTGTCACCCATCCTGACGGCGGAGGAGGGCTCGGATCACGGTTACGACGTCACCGACCCCTCAACCGTTGATGCTTCGCGCGGCGGCGCCGAAGGGCTCGCGGCGCTCTCCAAGGCAGCACGGGAGGCCGGCCTCGGGGTCCTGGTGGATATCGTCCCGAACCACATGGGCGTTGCGTCGCCCCCGCAAAATGCTTGGTGGTGGTCCCTCCTCAAAGAGGGCAAGGCCTCCCGCTATGCGGAAGCGTTCGACGTCGACTGGGACTTCGCCGGCGGAAAGCTCCGGCTCCCGGTCCTCGGAAGCGACGACGACGTCGACAAGCTGGACGTCGTCGACGGCGAATTGCGCTACTTCGACCACCGCTTCCCGCTGGCCGAAGGCAGCTATGCCGCGGGTGACAACGCCAGGGACGTCCATGCGCGCCAACACTATGAGCTGGTCGGCTGGCGCCGGGCCGACGACGAGCTGAATTATCGCCGGTTCTTCGCAGTCAACACCTTGGCCGGGGTCCGCGTCGAGATCCCATGGGTCTACGATGAAGCCCACTCGGAGATCGCCCGTTGGTTCCGTGACGGGCTCGTTGACGGGTTGAGGATCGATCACCCGGACGGGCTCGCCGACCCCGCCGGGTACCTGGAGCGCCTCAAGGAAACCACGGCCGGCTCCTATCTGCTCGTCGAGAAGATCCTTGAGCCAGGGGAGGAACTTCCGGAGAACTTCAACTGTGAGGGGACTACAGGCTACGACGCCCTCGCCGACGTCGACCGCCTTTTCGTGGATCCCGACGCCGAGGTGCAGCTTGATGCCTTGGATGCCAGGCTCCGGGGCACCGGCTCGCCCGTCGACTACCAGGCCATGATCCACGGAACCAAGCGGCGTATCACGGACGGCATCCTGCATTCGGAAATCCTCCGGCTCGCGCGGCTCGTCCCGGATTCTCAGGAGACCCCCCGTCCGGAGGTGGCAGACGCCCTGGCCGAGACCATCGCCTCGTTTCATGTCTACCGGAGCTATCTCCCATACGGCAAAGACACCTTGGTTGAGGCCGTTGAACGGGCTGCCCGCACCAGGCCGGAGTTGGAACAGGTCCTCAAGGCGCTGCTTCCGCTGCTGCTCGACGCCGGCAGTGAACTGGGCCGCCGCTTCCAGCAGACCTCCGGCATGGTCATGGCCAAGGGCGTGGAAGACACTGCGTTCTTCCGCTACACGCGCCTTGGGACGCTGACCGAGGTGGGAGCGGATCCCACGGAATTCGCCTTGTCCGGGGCCAGATTCCACGAGCGGATGGTACGTCGCCAGGCACGGCTGCCGCTGTCCATGACCACACTGACCACCCACGACACCAAACGCAGCGAAGACACCCGGGCCAGGATCTCCGCTATCTCCGAGGCGGCCGCCGAATGGGAAGCATTCGTGGATCGTATGCAGAAACTGGCTCCGATTCCCGACGGCCCACTCGCAGTCCTCGTATGGCAAGCCATCGCGGGTGCCTGGCCGGCCAGTCGTGAACGCCTCCAGGGTTATGTCGTCAAGGCTGCACGCGAAGCCGGCAACTCCACAAGCTGGACCGAGCCGAACGAAGAGTTCGAAGCGAAGCTGGCTTCCGCCGTCGACGCCGTCTTCGACGTGCCGGAGGTGACCACCGCACTGGAAGAGTTCGTTGCCCTCGTGGACCCGTATGGGACGTCCAACTCATTGTCGGCAAAGATTGTCCAGCTGACCATGCCGGGCGTACCGGACGTCTACCAAGGCACGGAGTTCTGGGATCGTTCGCTCACCGACCCTGACAACCGGCGCGCGGTCGACTTCGAACGGCGGAGGGCCGCGCTCGCAGCCCTCGACGCCGGTGTCCAGACTGAAGCGAGGGACGAGCTGGCCAAACTGCTGCTGACTTCCAGGGCCCTGCGGTTGCGCCGGGACAGGCCGGAGCTTTTCGGTGGCTACAGTGCTGTCAATGCTGAGGGTCCCGCGGCCGGACATCTCATCGCCTTCGACCGTGGCGCCCTTGCCGCCGGTGGCGGTGCCATCACCTTGGCAACCAGGCTCCCGCGGAAGCTTCAGCGGAACGGCGGGTGGCAAGACACGTTCATTCGTCTTGGGAGCGAAGTTCGGGATGAACTGACAGGCAACAGTTACCCTGCGGGCGAGGTTCACGTCGCGAGGCTTCTGCAGAGATACCCGGTGGCCTTGCTTGTGCCCATTGGCTAGCCAGAGCACCAACAACGGCGGGCAAACGAAGCCCGAACGAGACAATTGAGGGGAAGCAATGGCCGAGAAGACCAGCGCGGGGAAACAGTTCGACGTGTGGGCCCCGTTTGCAGAATCTGTCACTTTGCTTGCGGAGGGTCAGCACCACGAAATGCGGTCGAACGACGACGGCGCCGAGGGCTGGTGGACGGCAGACGTACCACGGCGGGCCGGAACTGACTACGGCTATCTGGTGAACGGGGAGGGGCCCTTTCCCGATCCGAGGTCGCAGCGCCAGCCGGACGGGGTCCATGCCCTTTCCCGCACCTTCGACGCCACGTCCTATGCCTGGAACGACTCGGATTGGGCCGGACGCGGGCTCGGCGGCGCTGTCATCTACGAGCTTCACCTCGGTACCTTCACTCCGGAAGGCACGCTGGACACGGCCGCGGAAAAACTCGACTACCTCGTTGAACTGGGAATCGACTTCGTGGAGCTCCTGCCGGTCAATGCCTTCAATGGCCCCCACAACTGGGGTTACGACGGCGTGCTGTGGTTCGCCGTCCACGAGGCTTACGGTGGACCGGAGGCCTATCAGCGATTCGTGGATGCCGCGCATGCTGCCGGACTCGGCGTGATCCAGGACGTGGTCTATAACCATTTGGGACCGAGCGGAAACTACCTGCCGAAGTTCGGCCCCTACCTGAAGTCCGGCGAAGGAAACACGTGGGGCGACTCAGTGAATCTGGACGGCCCGGGCTCCGACGAAGTCCGTCGATACATCCTGGACAATGCCGCTATGTGGTTGAGCGACTTCCACGTGGACGGGCTGCGCCTCGACGCCGTACACGCCCTCCGCGATGAGCGGGCCGTCCATATCCTGGAAGACCTAGCCAGCCTCGCGGATGGCATCGAAGCGGAAACAGGCGTCCCCAAGACCTTGATTGCGGAATCGGACCTGAACAATCCGCGCCTGATCTACCGCCGGGATACCAACGGCTATGGCCTGGAAGGGCAGTGGAGCGACGACTTCCACCACGCCGTGCATGTGAACCTCACCGGGGAGACAGCCGGCTACTATGCGGATTTCGATTCCTTGGCAGCACTCGCGAAGGTGCTTGAACACGGTTTCTTCCACGACGGGAGCTACTCGAGCTTTCGCGGCAGGCATCATGGCCGCCCCATCCGCCCGGGGCTCGTTCATCCTGCCGCGTTGGTGGTCTGCAACCAAAACCACGATCAAATCGGCAACCGCGCGGCCGGTGATCGCCTGAGTTCGAGCCTGTCCTACGGCAGGCTCGCGTTGGCCGCCGTGCTGACTATGACGTCGCCGTTCACTCCGATGCTCTTCATGGGCGAAGAATTCGGTGCGTCCACGCCTTGGCAGTTTTTCACCTCGCATCCTGAGGAATGGCTGGCTGAGGCGACGGCAAAGGGCCGGCTCAAGGAATTCGAACGGATGGGCTGGGACCCTGCGTTGGTGCCCAACCCCCAGGATCCGGAGACGTTTGAACGTTCCAAGCTCAAGTGGGAGGAAGCACACGACGGCGATCACGCCCGATTGCTGGACCTTTACGGGGCGCTGGCGAACCTCAGGCGCTCGACTCCGGAGCTTGCGGGCGGCGGATTCACTGACACACACGTCGACTTCAGCGAAGAGGACAAATGGCTGGTTCTTAGCCGGGGCGCCGTAAGGGTTGCCTGCAACTTTGGGGACCGGACCCTGACGAAGGCGATGGATGGCGAAGTCCTGCTCGCCACGGACTCCACGGCCGCCGTCGGGAACGGAAAGCTGACCCTCCCGGGCGAGAGCGCCGCCGTCGTGCGCCTTAAGTAAGGCGGGGCCGCCCCGAACGGTGAGCTCCGGCTCCCCGGCACCTCACCATAGACTCCATGGGGGATGGCCCGGTAAATGTGTTTGAGGTAGGCTCCGCAACATGCTGCTGCGCGGTCGAAAACAAAACTGGGGATTTCGTCGAATTCCGCGATCTTGCGAACGTTTCTTCCGAAATTTGGTTCAAGCGCTCGACAGGCTGATTACTGCGGAGCGCCTGCAGAACTATCCCGTGATTTTCATCGTCCTGGGTGCGCTCATGACTGTCGTTTCGTCCGCGCAGCGCGTAATCGATCCCGGAGCGCAAGGGGCATTTCTCCCTGACTATCTCGCACACTGGACGGGAGGCGGACTCCTTCTATCTGGTGAGCGTGAAGGGCTGTACGACCCCGCAATCCAGTTGGGGCATCAGGTTACAGCCTTGGGTCCGACCGCCTACTTGGCATGGTTTGTTTCTCCTCCACTCGTCGCGGCGCTGTACGCACCCCTTTCAGTTTTGAACTACAACGTGAGCGCGGCATGCTGGGTAGTCTTGAGCGCTTCGATGTTGATCTGGTGTGTTCATAGCCTGGGCTTCCTCGCCCCGAACCTCATGCGACGACGGCGCAAATATGTGTTCCTGGCAATATTCGCTTCCGCACCGGTTCTTGAATTAGTGGGTGGCGGGCAGGATTCTGCGTTCGTACTCGCCGTTTGGCTCGTCGGGCTGCGCCTCATGGCAACGCGCCGTCAAGGCCTCGCGGGGGCGGCTATTGGTCTTGGTTTCTTGAAACCCCAGCAGGTAGTTCTAGTCCCATTCGTCCTGCTTTTCACTCGAAGATACAGGGCACTCGCAGCCTTCGTGGCGGTTGTGGCGGGACTGTCCGGGGTATCGGTACTACTTGTTGGAATCGACGGAGTCCAACATTGGGTGGCCGCAATCACTAGTTCGCTCTACACCGAACAGGTCCAGCAAGGCCAAGCCTGGAAGATGGTGAGCCTTCCGGCCTTCATCATCGCCATTCTGCCGCCGGGATGGAGTGCTTGGCTCGCCACATACGTGGGGTGGGCGTTCATCGCCATCGGTTTTGTTTTTCTCCTCCAAAGAATCCGTGCAGCCAGTCCTACCACTGTGGACACCCAAGCCGTCTGGGTGGCCACGCTGGCAACCACCGTCGTTTTCTCGCCCCATCTAATGATCTACGACGCGATCCTGCTCGTCCCTGTCGCTCTCTTTCTCTTGGAACGGCGCCCATCTGCTTTTATCCGTGTGATGTTGGTGGCAGCATTCGTGCTGATGTGGCTGGCTCCGGCGCTGCACGTGCTGTCCTTATCGGTGCCTTGGCCCTTTGCGGCTGTAAGTGCCCCTTGGGCGTCGCTACCCCTAACCGCCCTCTGGGTCGAATCGCTAAAGGAGGTACTGACCCGGCGCAGCACGTCCCCACAATCAGCGATGGTGAATTTGGACCCTGGCAAGTGACCGCGCCCACATGACGGACATCGCACTTCGAGCCTCCAAGGCGGTGGCAGGATGGTAGGTATGACTTATTCGGCTGCGGAAAACCGCTATGAAACCATGCCCTACCGCCGTGTCGGACGCAGCGGCCTCAAACTTCCTGCGATCTCGCTGGGACTGTGGCACAACTTCGGCGACGACAAGCGTTTCGAAGAGCAGCGCGCCATCCTGCGCCGGGCCTTCGATCTGGGTGTCAACCACTTCGACCTTGCCAACAACTACGGTCCGCCGGACGGATCCGCTGAAACGAACTTCGGCCGCCACCTGAAGGACGACTTCAGGCCGTACCGCGACGAACTCGTCATTTCGACGAAGGCGGGTTACTACATGTGGCCCGGCCCCTACGGAGAATGGGGCTCCCGCAAGTACCTGCTCTCCAGCCTTGACCAGTCGCTTCAGCGCATGGGCTTGGACTACGTGGACATCTTCTACAGCCACCGTCCCGATCCCGAAACCCCGCTGGAAGAAACCATGGGCGCCCTGGACTACGCAGTCCGTTCCGGCAAGGCCCTCTACGCCGGCATCTCCTCCTACACCCCGGAGCAGACTCTCGAGGCAGCCCGGATTCTCAAGGAGCTGGGGACGCCGCTGCTCATCCACCAGCCCAGCTATTCCATGCTCAACCGCTGGACCGAGAACGGTTCGCCCAACCTGTACGAAACGCTGGACCAGGTTGGCGCAGGATCCATCGCCTTCTCCCCGCTGGCACAGGGGATGCTCACCAACCGGTACCTGAACGGAATTCCCGCGGATTCACGCGCAGCCAAGGAACGGTTCCTGTCCGAATCAGCGCTGACCGAGGAAAAGCTGGGCCGAGTGCGTGGTTTGAACGCCATTGCCGAAGGACGCGGCCAGACCCTCGCCCAGATGGCCATCGCCTGGATCCTGCGCGATCAGCCGAAGGGTTCGCCCGTGACCTCGGCGCTTGTCGGGGCGTCCAGCGTGGCCCAGCTCGAGGACACCGTGTCTGCGATCAACAACCTCGACTTCACGTCGGAGGAACTGACAGCAATTGACGAGTTCGCCGTCGAATCCGACATCAATCTGTGGGCGCAGAAGTAGATTCGGAAACTTAACACACTTGCGGGGCCGGCTGGGAACAAAGCCGGCCCCGTTTGGGTTGGTTACAATGCTAAGAGCGCCGAATGGTGCTGTGCCTTTAAGACGCCGTCGTACATTCAGGTACTGACGCGCTAGGCACCTGAGGTTAGTTCTCAAAGGAGTTCCGTGTCTTCACATCCGATTCGTGTCGCCATTGTCGGCGTAGGTAACTGCGCCGCTTCGCTGGTCCAAGGTGTCCACTACTATCGCGATGCCGACCCCCAGGCCACGATTCCGGGTCTGATGCATGTCGAGTTCGGCAAGTACCACGTCAACGACGTCCAGTTCGTCGCTGCCTTCGACGTCGACAGCAAGAAGGTCGGCCTCGACCTCGCTGACGCTATCGGCGCCAGCGAGAACAACACCATCAAGATCGCCGACGTGCCTTCCACTGGCGTGACCGTGCAGCGCGGCCACACCCTGGACGGCCTGGGCAAGTACTACCGCGAGACCATCGTCGAGGCCCCGGAAGAGGCAGTGGACATCGTCGCCGCACTGCGCGAAGCCAAGGCCGACGTCATGGTGTGCTACCTGCCGGTCGGTTCCGAGGACGCCGCGCACTTCTACGCGCAGTGCGCCATCGACGCCGGTGTTGCCTTCGTCAACGCCCTGCCGGTCTTCATTGCGGGTACCAAGGAATGGGCCGACAAGTTCACCGCCGCTGGCGTGCCGATTGTCGGCGATGACATCAAGAGCCAGATCGGCGCCACCATCACGCACCGCGTCATGGCCAAGCTCTTCGAAGACCGCGGCGTCACGCTGGACCGCACGTACCAGCTCAACGTCGGCGGCAACATGGACTTCAAGAACATGCTGGAGCGCGACCGCCTGGAATCCAAGAAGATCTCCAAGACCCAGGCCGTGACCTCCAACGTCGAGGCCGTCCTGCACGCCGACGACGTCCACATCGGCCCGTCGGACTACGTCGCCTGGCTCGATGACCGCAAGTGGGCGTTCGTCCGCCTCGAAGGCCGCAACTTCGGCGATGCCCCGGTGTCGCTCGAGTACAAGCTTGAGGTCTGGGACTCCCCGAACTCCGCCGGCGTGATCATCGACGCCATCCGCGCCGCCAAGATCGGCCTGGACCGTGGCATCGGCGGCCCGCTGCTCTCTGCTTCCAGCTACTTCATGAAGTCCCCGCCGGAGCAGTTCAACGACGACCTCGCCCGCGAAAAGGTCGAGGCCTTCATCCGCGGCGACGTCGAGCGCTAACCCCCGCTCACATATATCGGCTTTTTGGCGGACGCCCGCCCACATATGTCGGGTTTTTGGCGGACGCTCGCTCACTTGTGCCGGGTTTTGGGCGGACGCTCGCTCACTTGTGCCGGGTTTTGGGCGGACGCCCGCTCACTTGTGAGTGAGCGGGCGTCTGTCGTTTAACGCCGGCTCACTACACGGCGCTGGCAAAGCCGGATGCGACGGCGGGATCAACCCATGCCGATCGCAGGGCCTTTTTGATCTTCTTGGTAGCCAGCTCGAAACCATCCGACAAATCGTCCCTGCGGAACACGAGGACGGTCCATCCGGCCGCTTCGAAGGCCTTGTTCCGGCGTCGATCACTTAGTGTCTGCGCCTCCGCGAGGTGATGGCCGCCGTCGTACTGAATGGCGACCCGCCTTTGACGGAACCCCAAATCGGCCGACGGCGAGAACGGATCGTCACCTCGCAACTTGAGTTGAAGTTCGGGTTCGGGAATTCCAGCGTCCAGCATGGCCAAGCGAAGCAGAGACTCTGGCGCTGAATCCGCGCCTACGCGCATCAGTTCGAGCGCCTGCCGGGCACGCACGACGCCCTGCAAATTTGGATGCCGCCCCACCAAGGCGTGCAGTTCTTCAAGGGTCGCGAACGGCGTGTCTCGTCCTTCCAGCGCCTGCCGCGGTACGCGAATCAGCTCGTCGCCCATACAGACGAGGTCGTTCAAAGGCAGCAGCCGGGCCATGTCCAGCCAAGTGCGTGGGCGCGTGCTTATGCGTATTCCATCAACGGATTCGACCTCGTCCTCGGCTGCGATCACCCTATGCCCGATCACGCCTTTCCGACGCGCTCCAGGCACCGATCGCGGCTTGCTGAGGTGCAGTTCCGTCGAATCGGCAAGCCACGGCGGAAGGCAGGAACAGCGAAGGCGCGCTGCCGTCACATGGGAGATCCAGGCCCCTGGGGTAGCGGCCGACAGCGCACGGGCTGCGGACTCAAGATCGAAGTCCCAGTCGATCGGACGGTAGAGGCTGCGGCTGACGCGTTCGACGTCGGCGCGAAGCAGGCGGCTGCGCGGGACACCTTGGGCTTGGGCCTGGGTGAGCGTGAACGGACCTGAAAGCAGTTCAGCGGGAAGGGCAAACTCGTTTCGCATACCCGCATTGTGCCGCAAACCGACCGGTGCCCGCAGAAGTTATCCACAGGTCCGGGATTCGGCTGTGCGACTTGTCGTCCTCGTGGGTCTATATGTGAGCGAGGGCTTCCCGAAAGTGCCACATATGTGAGCGAGCGTTCCGCGAAAGTGCCTTATAAGTGAGCGAGCGTTCCGTAAAGACGGCACATAGGTGAGCTAGCGTCAGAAGAGGCCAACAGGATGGCCGTGCTCATCGACGTCCATCCGCATCGCGGCGGGCTCCTTCGGCAAACCGGGCATGGTCATGACTGCGCCTGTCAGTGCGACAATGAAGCCCGCTCCGGTCTTGGGAATCAGCTCGCGCACGTGCACCGTGAACCCCTTGGGGGCGCCCAACTGGGAGGCGTCGTCGGTGAATGAATACTGCGTCTTTGCCATGCAAACGGGCAGTCCGCCCCAGCCATTTTTCCGGATGTCCGCCAGGCGCCGGAGCGCAGGGACCGAGAACTCAACGCCGTCGGCGCCGTAGATTTCCTGCACGATCGTGCGGATCTTGTCCTCCACAGACAGGCTAAGAGGGTACAAGTGCCGGAAGTCCGACGGCGCTGCTGCCGCCACCACAGCGGCGACCTTCGCCGCGAGCTCGTCACCGCCGTCGCCCCCTCCACCGCGACCCCAAACGTCCGCCACCGCCGCCTGGACTCCTTCCTGGGCGCACCAAGCCAGCAGCCATTCGAGCTCTTCTGTTGTGTCCGACGCAAATTTGTTGATTGCGACAACCGGTGTGACGCCAAACTTCTCGACATTGTGCACGTGCCGTTTCAAGTTCTCGACGCCGGCGGCGAGCGCCTCGACGTTCGGCTCCTTGAGAAGCTCCTTCGGGATGCCGCCCTGCATCTTCAGCGCCCGGATAGTTGCGACCACGACGACGGCGGACGGCGCCACGTCCGCTATGCGCGACTTGATGTCCATGTACTTTTCGGCACCAAGGTCGGCGCCGAATCCCGCTTCCGTGACCACAATGTCGGCGAGCTGTTGGGCCGTTCGTGTGGCGATGAGCGAGTTGCAGCCGTGCGCGATGTTGGCGAACGGGCCGCCGTGCACCAGGGCCGGCGTTCCTGCGATGGTCTGCACGAGATTCGGTTTGATGGCGTCCTTCAACAGCATGGTCAGGGCACCCTGGACGCCGAGATCGGCCACGGTGACCGGCTGACGGTCATAGCTGTATCCGAAAGTGATGCGTCCTAGGCGCTCGCGGAGGTCATCCAAGTCCGTCGCGAGGCAGAAGACGGCCATGATTTCGGAGGCCACGGTGATGTCGAAGCCGTCCTGTCGCGGCACGCCTTGAGCGGGCCCGCCCAGGCCGATGATGACCTCGCGCAGCGAGCGGTCGTTCATATCGAGGACCCGTTTGAACGTCATGCGCCGCGGATCAATGTTGAGCTCGTTGCCTTGGAATATGTGGTTGTCCACGAGGGCCATCAGGGCATTATTGGCCGAGGTGATCGCGTGGAAGTCGCCGGTGAAATGCAGGTTGATCTCGTCCATGGGAAGAACCTGGGAGTGGCCGCCACCGGTCGCGCCTCCCTTCATGCCCAGGATCGGTCCAAGGGACGGTTCGCGTAGCGCGATCATCACGCGGTGCCCGGCCCGCGCCAAGGAATCGGCGAGGCCTACCGTGGTTGTGGACTTCCCCTCACCCGCCGGGGTCGGGGACATAGCTGAGACGAGGACTATCTTGCCCGCGCGTTTGGCATCCGGGAGACGGAGCTTGGCGGGATCGATTTTCGCCTTGAACCGGCCGTACAGTTCCAATGCATCGACGTTGATCCCGGCACGCTCCGCGATCTCCTCAATGGGACGTATCGCTGCATTCTGGGCAATTTCGAGGTCGCTCAAGATCTTGTTTTCAGACATCCTCGTCCTCAACTCTGTGCGGAACACTGTCCGCGACAATCTATCAGTCGAGCCCCGATAGGTGAGCGGGCGTCGTCAGTCGAGCCCCGATAGGTGAGCGGGCGTCGTCGGGATTGCCCCGATAGGTGAGCGGGCGTCGTCGGGATTGCCCCGATAGGTGAGCGGGCGTCGTCGGGATTGCCCCGATAGGTGAGCGGGCGTCGTCGGGATTGCCCCGATAGGTGAGCGGGCGTCGTCGGGATTGCCCTCATAGGTGAGCGGGCGTCGTCGGGATTGCCCCGATAGGTGAGCGGGCGTCGTCGGGATTGCCCCGATAGGTGAGCGGGCGTCGTCGGGATTGCCCTCATAGGTGAGCGGGCGTCGTTGGGATTGGCCCCATAGGTGAGCGAGCGTCGCCGGGAGGGGGCTTGTTTGTGAGCGAGGGTCTAGCTTGGGCGGACGAGGACAGCGCCGATGGCTGCGTGGTAGCTCTCGAGCGCGATGGCGGCCGTCCTGTGCCAGCCGAAGGCCTCCGCGTGGACTGCCGCGGCGCGTCCCATGTCTTCGCGGGTCCGGGGATCGTCGTACAGGGCTTCGATGACGTCGGCCCAGCGGGAAGGATCGTGGCCGTCGACCAAAATACCCGTCCGCCCGTCGGCAACGGCACGGGACAGGCCGCCCACGTTGGTAGCGACCACCGGAGTGCCGCAGGCCTGCGCCTCCAGGGCAACAAGCCCGAACGATTCGCTGTAGGAAGGCATCACCACCACATCGGCTGAACGGAACCAGCCCGCCAGCTTCGGCGCCTTGACCGGCGCGCGGTGAGTTACGACGTCGTCGAGCCCAGCGGCAGTGATGAAGGACTGCAGATTGAAGTCCTTGGCGCCGCTCAAGGCGCCCAGGATGGTCAATTCGAGGTCGATGTCGGGCCGTCTCTTGCGGAGGATGCCTGCAGCCTCGATGAATACTTGCGGGCCCTTGAGCCGCTGGATGCGTCCGGCGAAGAGGAGGTGGAAACTGCCCGGCCGGACTCCAAGCTCGGCACGGGACCGGGCCCGGAACGCGGGAGTGAACACGGTGAGGTCAACGCCCGGGGGAGCGATGTCGATGTGGTCGAAATCGGCGTCGTAGTGCGATACAAGCTCCTGGGCTTCGGCAGGAGTGTTGGCCACGAGGCGCGTGGCTCCATCGACGATCTTTTGTTCGCCGTCTTCACGCAGGCGGGGTTCGGGCCGCTCGCCGGATTCGAGCACCAGGTTCTTGACCTTCGCCATCGTGTGCATCGTGTGGATCAGCGGCACGTTCCACAATGCGGAGAGTTCGAGGCCGGCCACACCCGACACCCAGTAGTGCGAATGGATGGCGTCGTAACGGCCGTGCGGTTGCCGCTGCCGGATCCTCTCGACTTCGGCAACCATGGCGTGGAGGAGATCGGGCAGCTCCTCCTTGGGCAGTTTCCGGGGCGGCCCTGCCAGGACGTTGTGCACGCAGACGCCGGGACCGGGATGTTCGACGGCGGGCTGCCCGGCGGACGTCGAACGCGTGAAGATCTCGACCTCCACGCCAAGATCAGCCAACGCCATGGCCAGCGCCCGGACGTAGACATTCATGCCGCCCGCATCGCCCGAACCCGGCTGCTCCATGGGCGAGGTATGGAGTGACAGGAAGGCCACGCGACGGATCAACGACACCGCTACCTCCTGTATCCAACGCAATTCAACAAGTTCCGCAAAGCGATAAATCCTTGGCGTCCCAGCGAAAACACTACTCCTGAGCTCCCCGGCATTGCAGCCGGTCCCCCAGGGCCAGCATCACGTGGCGGACTGATACCGTTACGGACGTGAGCCACTCAATCAGCGAAACAGGAACGGCGGCGGCCGTGACATACGAGATCCGGCCCGCCCGGGCAAGCGACTGGCCCGGGATCTGGGCCGTCCTGGAACCTGTGATCCGGGCAGGGGAGACCTTCACCTGGGACCGCGACACAACAGAAGAAACTGCCCGGAGCAAATGGTTGAAGGAAGCGCCCGGCCTGACCTTTGTGGCAGTGCGCGACGGCGACGTGCTGGGTACCGGTGAACTGCACCCCAACCAGGGCGGCGGCGGAAGCCACGTGGCCAACGCCGGCTACATGGTCCATGCCGATCACGGCGGGCAAGGAATCGCCCGGGCACTTTGTGCCTATTCCTTGGTTGCCGCCCGGGACGCCGGGTTCAAGGCGATGCAGTTCAACGCCGTCGTCGAAAGCAACGTCCGCGCAGTCGGACTATGGCAGTCCATGGGCTTCCGCATCCTTGCGACCATCCCCGAAGCCTTCCATCATCCGACCCTGGGCTATGTGGGGCTGCACGTCATGTACCAGGAGCTCTAAGAGCTTTGCACAATCGTGGCCGCGGCGTAGTCTGCCGTGCATGGACGCAACGCCCAGGACTGGATTCGATCCCCTCGCCGCTATCCGGGGGAAAGCGCGTAATGACGGGGCCGATTCAGCCTGCGATCTCCTGCTCACAGGCACCGTGTTCCAAGACATTATCTTTACCGGACTGGACCGCAGCCCTGAACCGGGGACCGAAGTGTGGAGCCAAGGCATGGGGACCTGCCCGGGCGGCGTGGCCAACCAAGCCATTGCGGCTGCCCGGCTCGGGTTGCGGACCAGCCTCGCCGCGGCCTTCGGGGATGACGGATACGGGGACTTCAACTGGCGGATCCTGGAAAGCCAGGAGCACGTGGACCTTTCCTTGTCCAGGCGGTTCGAAGGCTGGCATTC
Organism: Arthrobacter gyeryongensis; assembly: GCF_039543785.1. Lineage (NCBI taxonomy): Bacteria > Bacillati > Actinomycetota > Actinomycetes > Micrococcales > Micrococcaceae > Arthrobacter > Arthrobacter gyeryongensis. The sequence continues at coordinate 96,854 of NZ_BAABKK010000010.1, read as the reverse complement.
TCCGGTGACCGTCTCCTTGTGTGTCGACCACGATCGTTCCATGGTCACCCACGGACATCCCTCGCCCATGAGCGCCTCGGAACTGATTGGCGACCCGCCCAAAGCGCTCGCCGCCATCGCGGATCTTGGCGAGGAGCCAGAGCCCTGGATGCTGGCGGCGAGGAAAGCCGGCGTCAAACTCTTCGGCGACGCCGGGTGGGATCCGACGGGAGCGTGGTCGTCGAAACGGCTGGACCAGCTCAGCAATTTCCACGCCTTCATGCCGAACCAACGGGAAGCGATGGCCTTCACCGGCAAGGACAACCCATGGTCCGCGCTCTACACCCTCGCCGACCGCGTTCCGGTGGCTGTTGTGACCCTGGGAGCGCAGGGAGCCATGGCCGTGGATTCCGAAACCGGCGAGGAGGAGTGGGTGCCGTCCCTTCCCGTGACGGCGTACGACCCCACAGGAGCGGGCGACTGCTTCGGTGCGGCGTTTGTTGTGGGCTGCCTGGCCGGGTGGCCTTTGGGGGACCGGCTCCGTTTTGCCAATCTTTGCGCCTCGCTGGCGGTGCAGGAGGTGGGCGGCTCGCTTGCTGCGCCTGGTTGGGGTGACATCGCCGACTGGTGGCAGCGAGCGAACGCCCGGAGGGAGCGGCAGTCCAGCCAGTGGCTCAAACGGTTCGCTTTCCTTGAGGACATTGTGGCGGATGTCCCGCCCGGGGCCCAACGTCGTGCGACAGCCACGATCGCCCACAACTCGGACGCGTGAGCGGCGTTCACCCCGGTCAACCCGCTCACCCCCCAGTCAACCCGCACGCCGCCGCGGCACTAGAATCGTGAGGGTGACTTACGAAGCAGCTGCCAGTTTCGAGCCCTCGACGAAATCGGGTCCGGCAACGGTCCTCGAACGATCAGCCGTTATTGATTTGGATGCCATCCGGCACAACGTACGCCAATTCGTGGCTATCGCCTCGCCCGCAAGCGTCATGGCCGTGGTGAAGGCCGATGCCTATGGGCATGGCGCGGTGCAGGTGGCACGGGCGGCCCTTGAAGCGGGCGCCCGATGGCTTGGCGTTGCCCATATATCGGAGGCTTTGGCGCTGCGCGCTGCCGGAATTGACGCCCCCATGCTCGCCTGGTTGCACACGAGCCAAAGCAACTTCCAGGCGGCGGTTGCCGCCGGCGTCGACGTCGGAATTTCCGGCTGGGAGCTGGACGCGGTGGTCGCCGCGGCACGCGAACAGGAACGGCCGGCCCGCATCCACCTCAAGGTGGACACCGGCCTGGGCCGCAACGGCTCCACCATCGCCCAGTGGGACAAATTGGTGGGCCAGGCCATGGAGTACCAGGACGAGGGCCTCCTGCGCGTGGTGGGCATCTTCTCGCACCTGGCCGTGGCCGACGAACCGCACCGTCCCGAGACCGATGAGCAGTTGGCGGCTTTCCGGGAAGCGATTGCCGTGGCCGAGGACGCCGGAGTGGACACCGAAGTCCGGCACCTTGCCAACACTCCCGCCACGCTTTCGCGCCCGGATGCCCACTTCGACCTCGTCCGTGTGGGTCTCGGACTCTACGGGCTGTCCCCTTTCGAAGGACAAAACTCCGCGGAACTTGGTCTCCGCCCGGCCATGACAGTGCGCACCCTCGTTTCGAATTGCAAGCGGGTGCCCGAAGGCCAGGGGGTGTCCTACGGACTCAACTACCGGACGTCCAGCGAGAGTGCCTTGGGCCTGATCCCGCTCGGTTATGCCGACGGCGTGCCGCGCGTCGCCACCGGCGGACCGGTGCGGGTCAACGGAGTCAACTATCCCGTTGTGGGTCGGATCGCCATGGACCAGATGGTCATCGACCTTGGGAACGCGGTGACGGACGAAGCCGGCTGGCTGGGCGCCGAAGCTGTCATGTTTGGTGACGGCGCCGACGGCGGCCCGACGGCGGACGACTGGGCAGCAGCCGCGGGAACCAACAACTATGAGATTGTCACCCGCATCAGCCCACGCGTGCCGCGGATCTACATCAATGAGACTCCGGGGGCGGATGCCCGGTGAGCGGGGCCTCGATTGACCAGACCCCATTGAGTGATGCGTTGTGGGAACGGACCGTCAAGGTCGCGACGGCGGAGCAGACACACGCTTTGGGCTCGGCGCTCGCCGGGGTCCTTGAGCCCGGTGACCTGCTGGTCCTGACAGGCGAACTCGGTGCAGGCAAGACCACCTTCACGCAGGGCCTCGGCGAGGGACTGGGCGTCCGTGCCGGCGTCATCTCGCCCACGTTTGTCCTGGTGCGCATCCACCCCAACCTGCCGAACGGACCCCGGCCCGGCGGCCCGGATCTGGTCCACGTTGATGCTTACCGGCTGGGGTCCGCCGCGGAAATCGACGACATCGACCTCGAAAACACCATGGACAACTCCGTGACAGTGGTCGAGTGGGGGCGCGAGCGCGTGGAACACCTTTCGGATAGTCGCCTGGACATCGAGATGCACCGGACGGTTGGCGGCATGGAGAGGGCGACAACCCGCCATGAAGCAGGCCAGGACGCCGTGCTGGACTTCGACCCGGAGGACGACGACGAACCGCGCACCATCGTTTTCCGCGGCTTTGGCCCTCGCTGGAGCGCAGTGCCGGAAATACTGGAGGAGAACGCCTGATGCTGATCTTGGCCATTGACACTTCGGCCGTGGCAAGTGCGGCACTTATCTCTGACGATGCCATGGAAGGCGTGGTGGAGTCCTTCGCCACGGAGGACACCCGGAGCCACGCCGAGGTCCTGGCGCCCGGCATTGTGAAGCTCCTGGAGGACGCGGGCGTAAGCGGCGCGGACATCGACCTCATCGTCACCGGCGTCGGCCCTGGGCCGTTCACGGGCCTCCGGTCAGGGATTGCAACCGCCCGCACTTTGGCATTTGCCTGGAACAAGCCGCTGTTCGGACTCATGAGCCTGGATGCGATCGCTTTGGAAGTGGCCGAGTCAACGGAGGCGCAGGCCGAGTTCCTCGTGGCCACGGATGCTCGTCGCAAGGAGGTCTATTGGGCGCGCTATACGCTCAACGATGGCCAGCTCCCGCAACTTGTGGATGGTCCGCACGTCGGTTTCGCCTCGGAGTTGCCCGATCTCCCGGTCTTCGGTGCCGGCGGCGGCATCTACGCGGACGTCGTCAACGCGAACGAGGAATTCAGCAACACCCAGCCTGACGCCGCCTCGCTGGGCCAGTTCGCTATGGCCGTCCTGGCGGCCGGCGGGGAGCTGCCGGATTCCACACCCTTGTATTTGCGGGAATCCGACGCGCAAGTGCCGGGCCCCAGGAAGCGTGCCCTGTGAACCCTTCGTACCAGTTCAAGCTCGACGGCGTGACCTTGCGCGACATGACCGCCGACGACGTCACCGCGGTCGAAGTCCTGGAGCGCAGGCTATTCCCGGTAGACGCGTGGCCGATGCAGATGTTCTTCGATGAACTTGCCCAGGTTGACACCCGCCGCTACGTCGTGGCCGAAGCCGGCGGGCAGATTGTGGCCTACGCCGGGCTCATGTGCATCGAGCCGATCGCGGACGTCCAGACGATCGCCGTCGTGCCCGAATTCGAAGGCAGGGGAATAGGCTCCGCCATCCTCACGGAACTGATCGAAGAGGCCCGGCGGCGCGGCGCGGTGGAAGTGCTCCTGGAAGTCCGTGCCGACAATCCACGAGCGCAAGCACTCTACGTGCGGTTCGGTTTCGAGCAGATCCACGTCCGCCGACGCTACTACCGGGACGGCACGGACGCCCTCATCATGAGGCTCACACTGACTGAAGGAACACCGGAATGAACCGCTCCCACGCTATCCAGCCGCTCGTGCTGGGGATCGAGTCCTCCTGCGACGAAACCGGCGTCGGGATTGTCCGGGGCGCCACCTTGCTGACCAACACGGTGTCCTCTTCGATGGATGAGCACGTCCGTTTTGGCGGTGTCATTCCGGAGATCGCCTCCCGTGCGCACCTCGACGCCTTCGTACCCACGCTGCAGGAAGCCTTGCACGAAGCAGGGGTGACGCTCGACGATATCGACGCCATCGCCGTGACCTCCGGGCCTGGCCTGGCCGGCGCGCTCATGGTGGGTGTCTGCGCTGCCAAGGCCCTCTCCATTGCCACGGGCAAGCCGCTCTACGCGATCAACCACTTGGTGGCGCATGTCGGCGTCGGGCTCCTTGACAGCGCCGACGGCGGCGCTGGGGGGCTCGGTGCGGGCGGCCGGCTGCCGGAAAACCTCGGTGCGTTGCTGGTTTCCGGCGGGCACACGGAAATCCTGCGCATCCGCAGCATCACCGACGACGTCGAGATGCTCGGCTCCACGATCGACGACGCCGCAGGCGAGGCTTATGACAAGGTGGCCAGGCTCCTGGGCCTTGGCTACCCAGGCGGACCGGCCATCGACAAACTCGCCAAGCAAGGCAACGCCAAGGCCATACGTTTCCCACGCGGACTGACGCAACCCAAGTACATGGGAACCGTGGAAGAGCCGGGACCCCATCGCTACGATTGGTCCTTCAGCGGGCTCAAGACCGCCGTCGCGCGCTGCGTTGAACAATTCGAAGCGCGCGGTGAGGAGGTTCCCGTCGCCGACATCGCTGCTGCATTCCAGGAAGCGGTGGTGGACGTCATCACGTCCAAGGCTGTGCTGGCCTGCAAGGAGAACGGCATCACGGATCTCCTGCTCGGCGGCGGCGTTGCAGCCAACTCCCGGCTCCGTGAGCTGACAGGGCAACGCTGCAGCTCCGCCGGGATCACCCTGCATGTGCCGCCGCTGCCACTGTGCACCGACAACGGCGCCATGGTGGCGGCCTTGGGCTCGCAGCTCATCATGGCGGGAATCGCTCCCAGCGGCGTCGCGTTCGCTCCGGATTCTTCCCTGCCGGTGACTACCGTTTCGGTGTAGGCGCGGGAATCCGGCGGGCGGCTATACGGCCGGAGGCTAGGAGGTCGGAACGGACCGCATTTGCTCTACGAGATCCTGGACAACCGCGTGAAGATCGCCGTCGTGCTGGGCCGCGACGCGGCGCTGGCGCTGGTAGCCGGCTCCGCGGGCGATGATCTTTTCGACGTCGGCCAGTTCCGCCGAGCAACCCAGCTTTTCCGCGACAGGTGCCAGGCGCAGCAGCGTTTCCTTCAGGTGCTCAGTGACGAGCTGCTCATTGCCCTCGGCGTCGAGGATGATGATCGCTTCCATGCCGTAGCGGGCGGCGCGCCACTTGTTTTCCTGGATATGCCATGGCGGCATGGTGGGAATGCTGCCGCCGTTGTCCAGGATGGTGGAGAACTCGTCCACCAGGCATTGGGTCAGGGCTGCAACGGCGCCGACCTCCTCGAGGGTGGCCAGGCCGTCGCAAATGCGCATCTCGATGGTGCCCAAGTTCGGCACGGGCCGGATGTCCCAGCGGATTTCAGACAGGGTGTCGATCACTCCAGTGGTGAACATGTCCTGGACATAGGACTCGTATTCGGCCCAACTGGGGAACTGGAAAGGCAATCCGGCCGTGGGAAGCTGCTGGAACATGAGGGCGCGCTGTGACGCATAGCCCGTGTCTTCACCGCCCCAGAACGGGCTCGAAGCGGACAATGCCTGGAAATGGGGGAAGTAGTTGACCAAGCCATCGAGGATGGGGAGCGCCTTGTCCCTCCGATCCAGGCCGACGTGGACGTGGACTCCGTAGATGACCATTTGCCGTCCCCACCATTGGGTCCGGTCGATCAGTTTGGCATAGCGTTCTTTGTCCGAGACCGGCTGGAGCTGCGGCGGGCTGAAAGGATGGCTTCCGGCGCAGAAGAGCTCCACGCCCATGGGGTCGGTGACTTCCCTGACGGCCTGCAGCGAGCGGGCCAGGTCTTCCTTGGCTTCCTTGACGGTGTTGCACACACCGGTGACGAGTTCCACGGTATTCAGGAGCAGTTCCCGCTTGATGTGCGGGTGCTCGTCGTCTTCGTTCAAATCCGGATGCCGCGAAGCCACGCCCCGCAGGACCTCATTCGCCACCGAGACCAATTCGCCGGTGCGTGCGTTGACGAGCGCAAGCTCCCATTCCACCCCCAGAGTCGACTGCCTGGATGAAGCGAAATCAATCTGCACGTGGGTCCCCTCGGTATTTGCCAAAAACGCCCTGAGCAATGCCCGCCGTGGGGCCGTCAGCGGTTGGCTCAAGTCTAATGCAGGGGCGGTACGGTACCGCATGATGGGAACCTCAAGGTAAAACAGGAAGCCGAATCGGCTTGCTAATGAGAATGATTTGCATCTAAGATTATTGGCATGCATCTTTCTGTTGTCAGCTCACTGGACAGCCAATGCCGCGAAGCAGCCGCCGCCAGGCTTGGGCGGACGCATCGAGATTCGGTGGTTGTCCTGCACGACCTCCTGGACGGGTCCATTGTCTTGCGAAGGATCTTCCGCAACGGCCAACTGGTGGAGCAGGCTCAAACCGCTTTGGAACACGGTTGCCTTAGCTGCACGGTCCGTCTCGATGTTGTCCCGACGGCGGAACGCCTCGCCGCGTCGGGACACGACCACATCGTCCTGGGCCTGCCACCGGGTGTCTCCGTGGAGATGGCGGTGGCCGAACTCAAGCGCGGCCTGGAGCGGCCCGCCGTCATCGACAACGCGGTGTTGGCGATTGACCCCTCCGGGCTGGAAGACCATATCTGGGACAAACACACGCTGTATGAATCCGGGTTTACGGCCATGCCCGAGGACGAGCGCACCAGCGGAGAATTTCTCATCGGGGAATTGAGCCACTCGGATACTGTCATGGTGCACGCCGGTCTTGGGGCAGAGCTCACCGGATTGCGCCCGGACTCAAGCGAGGCGTGGACCCACGGCGTGGAACTTCTTGGGCAGCTCGCGCCGCACGCAGCCATTTCCGCGGGCGACGACGACTTCCGGCCCGGCTGCTACGACGGCGCCGAGGCTCTCGCGAGAGTCCGTCGTGGTTCCGTGAGGGTGCCGCTCGAGGAGGAGTCGGGGAGTTTCCGGACCGTGCTCCACAAAGTGGAGCGACCCCTTCATCCGAGGCGCTTCCAGGAGGCGCTGCCCAAGTTGGCCGAGGGATGCCACTGGATGCGGGGCCGCTTGTGGATTGCGTCGGCTGCCAAAGTCCGGATCGCGGTGCAGGGCATCGGGCCGCGCGTCTGGCTTGAGAGCACGGGCGAGTGGCTGGCGGACGCCGGCATCGGCCCCGTCCCTAGCGGCAATGGCCTGAAGCACGGAAACGGACTCCACGACGTCGACGCCGCTCTCAACTGGCATCCCCGCTTCGGCGACCGGGGGACGGTGCTTGCCGTGACCGGAAGGGGAGACGACGTCAACGCCGCGGAAATCCGGGCCCTGCTGGACGGATGTGCGCTGAGCGAAGCCGAGATGAGGCTCGTCTTCGCCGGACTCGAGGACCCTTTTGAACTCGAATCCACCCTGTAGCCGAGCACCAGCCCCGGCGGAACAAAGCCCCCATCAACCAAGTCAAAACCCGAGAAGGAGAACCCCATGAAAGTCAGGAATTCGCTGCGTGCCCTCAAGAAGATCCCCGGCGCGCAAGTGGTCCGCCGGCGCGGCCGCACCTTTGTCATCAACAAGCTAAATCCGCGCTTCAAGGCGCGCCAAGGCTAGCTCCCCGTCTAGGCTGGGCAGAGAACCCGCTACGCGAAGGAAACCCCGTTATGCCGATCCTCAATAAAGACATGACGCTCTGTATTTCTCTCTCTGCCCGGCCCAGCAACAACGGAACGCGTTTCCACAACTTCCTCTACGAGGCGCTCGGCCTGAACTGGATCTACAAGGCCTTCGCTCCCACCGACCTTCCGAACGCCATCGCCGGCGTGCGCGGCCTGGGCATCCGCGGCTGCGCCGTCTCGATGCCGTACAAGGAAGACGTCATCGCCCTTGTCGACCGCATGGACGCTTCGGCCGCCGCTATTGACTCGGTCAACACGATCGTTAACGACGCCGGCGTACTCACGGCATATAACACGGACTACACCGCGATCGCCCAGTTGATCGAGCGCAACGCGATCGATCCGGCGTCGTCCGTGCTGCTCCGGGGTTCCGGCGGAATGGCCAAGGCCACCGCCGCTGCCTTCCGCGACGCCGGATTCTCCCGCGTCACGGTGGTTGCCCGGAATGAAAAGCCCGGACAAGCCCTCGCGGGGCTTTATGGCTTCGGCTGGCAAGCAGAAGTAGGGGAGTCGACGGCGGACGTGCTCGTCAACGTCACACCGATCGGCATGGCCGGCGGTCCCGAGTCCGGTTCGCTGTCCTTCCCCGAAGCAGCGGTGTCGGCCGCGCGGGTAGTGTTCGACGTCGTCGCCCTCCCTGCAGAGACGCCGCTCATCAAGGCCGGCCGCGCGGCAGGAAAGGGCGTGATCAGCGGCGCCGAGGTAGCCACCATCCAGGCCCTTGAACAGTTCGTGCTCTACACGGGCATCACGCCGACGCCGGAGCAAGTGGCCGCGGCCGAGGAGTTCACGCGCGCCCAATAGGGCGCCCCAAGTCAGGGATCGGCTCAAGCAGCCGCTACCGGCTCCACCACAACAGCCACCTTTTCCTCGCCGATCCTGGTGAGGACCAGGGTTGCTGTTTTGTTGCCGCGGGCTTTGCTCGAGTTCTTTCCGGCCGGCAGCAATTGTTTCCGCAGCTCTTCGGGGGTAACGGAGGTGCCGCGTTTCTTGATGTCCAGGACGCCGACGCCGTTGGCCTTCACCCAGGCTTTGAGTGCCTTGACGTTCAGCGGCATGACTTCCAAAACTTTGTAGGCGCGGGCGAACGGGGTCTCCGCCAGTTCCGGAGCGCAAATGTAGGCAATGTGTGGGTCCACCAAGTGGCCTCCGAGCCGGAGCGCGACATCGGCTACCAGTCCCGCGCGGATCACCGCGCCATCCGGTTCGTAAAGGTATCCCTCCACGGGCCCGACGTCGGGCACCGGGCCGCCGTCGAAATCTGCGCTGCTGGTGATCTCGGCCGCGCCCTGCGGCCCGAGCACCAGGGCCGCGCGGCGGACGCCGGGACGGGCGACGTCGTTGAACCATAGCGTGACCTCCGTGACGTCCCCTCCCACCGAGATCCACTGTGCCTCGCAGCCGGCCGGAACCGATTCGTGCGGCATTCCCGGACCCATCTTGACCCCGACGGACTTGCCGGTGGCGGCCAATGATTCAACGAAGGACAACGGCGGCGAGAACGCCTCGGGGTCCCAGATCCTTTTGGTTCCCGACGACGACGTCGAGCGTCGCGCCGGATCGAGCCACACGCCGTCGACCCCGTAGAGAGGCACCGAGGTTGCATCGGAGTGCACTACCGTCGCGTGCGGGAAAGGAATGAGGTTGATGGTGGCGCAGGCTGCGGTGGTCTCGTCGAGCTCCACGGCGGTGACCTTGATGTCCATGGAGGCCATGGCCATGGAATCTGCTCCAAGCCCGCAGCCGAGGTCCGCGACGTGCTGTGTGCCGGCGTTGGCGAAGCGTTCGGCATGCCTGGCCGCTACATTGAGCCGGGTGGCCTGTTCCAGGCCGGCCTGGGTGAAGAGCATCTGCCGGGCGAATTCGCCGAACTTGGCCTCGGCCCGGGTGCGGAGCCTGGATTGGGTGAGGACGGCGGCAACGAGCGCAGGGGAGTGGCCGTCTTTGCGCAGGCGGGCATTCAGGGCGAAGGCTTCGTCATCGCGGTACGGTCCCAAGGAAGCCAGCAGTTCCCAACCTTCCGTTGTCAGCAAGGGTGCGATCTGTTCCTGGGGTGTGTCAGCCATGGGAACTAGCCTAGTGCCCGCCCGTCATACGGGGTCGGGAGGGATCCGGGAGCGCTCGGGCGGATAGGGTTGATGCCATGGAAGACAACCCAGTACGCCAGCCTGACGACGCCAATGGATCTCCCTCTGCCCCCGATAAACGTCCCTTCGCCGGAAATCTCTCCAAGTATGCCCGTCCTGCGCTCATCGTGGGTGCCTTGATTGCCATTGTCTGCATCGCGCTGTTGATCATTATTTTCTTCCTAGACTCTTTCAACGCGGCCACCTACTCCATGACCGGAAAGAGCGTCCAGGACGCCACGGATGAGGCCCGGGACATCCGTGACACCTACACCGGTGCCCGCATCGGAGCGATCGTCGGGCTGGTGGTGTTCGGCGTCGTCGCGCTCGCCAGCGGCGTAGTGCTCTATCTGAACCGCGGAACCGCACAGACGGAAGAGTACGACGACGGCGAGGACGTTGACTTCGACGACCTCGCCGGGCAATGAGCTACTCGAGCCGGAAGCCGCTATTGGGCGTTCACCCATGACGGAATTCTGGCACTCGCCTTGACCGAGTGCTAATGCTTACATAGAGTCTTGATTAGCACTCTCCCTAGGCGGGTGCTAATCATGCCGCCAGGCACTTACCGGCACCGCGACGACGGTAAGCCCGCCACGGCACCCCTGGTTTGATAGTCCATGTACTACCTCACGTAAAGGAGAGATCCGAGTGTCGGTCTCCATTAAGCCTCTCGAGGATCGCATTGTTGTCCGCCCGCTCGAAGCAGAGCAGACCACGGCTTCCGGCCTGGTCATCCCGGACACTGCACAGGAAAAGCCGCAGGAAGGCGAAGTTGTTGCAGTTGGCCCCGGCCGCTTCGATGACAACGGCAACCGCGTCCCCGTCGACGTAACCGTTGGCGACGTCGTCATCTACTCCAAGTACGGCGGAACTGAAGTCAAGACCGGCGGCAACGAATACCTCGTTCTGTCCGCCCGCGACGTTCTGGCGATCGTCGTTAAGTAATTCCCTGGATCCCGCATCGCAGACCAAGTCGGACTTCTTCCGGTCGAATCAGCGGTGCGGGTTTTCCGTCTTGAAAGGACACAACCATGGCAAAGCAGCTTGCGTTTAACGACGCTGCCCGTCGCTCGCTCGAAGCAGGCATTGACAAGCTCGCCAACACCGTCAAGGTCACCCTTGGCCCGCGTGGCCGCAACGTCGTTCTGGACAAGAAGTGGGGAGCTCCCACCATCACCAACGACGGCGTGACGATCGCCCGCGAAGTCGAACTCGACGACCCGTATGAGAACCTTGGTGCGCAGCTGGCCAAGGAAGTCGCCACCAAGACCAATGACGTCGCAGGCGACGGCACCACCACGGCCACCGTACTGGCACAGGCACTCGTCAAGGAAGGCCTGCGCAACGTTGCCGCCGGCGCCGCCCCTGGCGAAATCAAGCGCGGCATCGAGGTTTCGGTCCAGGCCGTGGCTGCCCGCCTTCTTGAGAACGCCCGCGAAGTAGAAGGCACCCAGGTTGCCAGCGTTGCCGCGATCTCCGCCCAGAGCGATGAGGTCGGCGAGCTCCTCGCCGAGGCTTTCGGCAAGGTCGGCAAGGATGGCGTCATCACCATCGAAGAGTCCTCCACCACGCAGACCGAACTGGTCCTCACCGAGGGCATGCAGTTCGACAAGGGCTACCTGTCCCCGTACTTCGTCACTGACGCGGAACGCCAGGAAGCTGTTCTGGAAGACGCGCTCATTCTGATCAACCAGGGCAAGATCTCCTCGCTGCAGGAATTCCTGCCGCTCCTCGAGAAGGCCCTGCAGGCTGCCAAGCCGCTCTTCATCATCGCTGAGGACATCGACGGCGAGGCTCTGTCCACGCTGATCGTGAACCGTATCCGTGGCACCCTGAACGTCGTTGCCGTCAAGGCTCCTGGCTTCGGTGACCGCCGCAAGGCCATGCTGCAGGACATTGCCACACTGACCGGCGCACAGGTTGTCTCCCCGGAGCTCGGCCTGTCGCTCGACCAGGTTGGCCTCGAGGTCCTCGGCAGCGCCCGCCGGATCACCGTCACCAAGGACAACACCACCATCGTTGACGGCGCCGGAACTCCCGAGGACGTAGCAGCACGCGTCGCCCAGATCCGTGCAGAGCTGACCCGCACCGACTCCGATTGGGACCGGGAAAAGCTGCAGGAAAGGCTTGCAAAGCTGGCAGGCGGCATCGGCGTGATCAAGGTCGGCGCAGCCACCGAGGTCGAGCTCAAGGAAAAGAAGCACCGTATCGAGGACGCAGTGTCCTCCACGCGTGCTGCCCTTGAAGAAGGCATCGTCTCCGGCGGTGGCTCCGCCCTCATCCACGCCCTCAAGGCACTGGACGAGGACGCCGCCGTCAAGGCGCTGGAAGGCGACGCGGCTGCCGCCGTCGGCATCGTCCGCCGCGCCCTGACCCAGCCCCTTCGCTGGATCGCCCAGAACGCCGGCTTCGACGGCTACGTCGTCGTCGCCAAGGTTGCCGAGCTGGAAGACAACCACGGCTTCAACGCGAAGTCCGGTGTGTACGAGGACCTGATCGCTGCCGGCGTGATCGACCCCGTCAAGGTCACCCGCTCCGCGCTTCAGAACGCCGCATCCATCGCAGCACTGGTTCTCACCACCGAGACCCTGGTTGTCGAGAAGCCGGCCGAGGAAGACGAGCACGCAGGTCACAGCCACTAGTCCCCACCGCCTCCCTAGCCTCGCTTCGCTTCGGCCAGGGAACCCGGGCGGCGTGGGCCCAGACCGCCTCCCTAGCCTCGCTTCGCTTCGGCCAGGGAACCCGGGCGGCGTGGGCCCAGACCGCCTCCCTAGCCTCGCTTCGCTTCGGCCAGGGAACCCGGGCGGCGTGGGCCCACCTCGCCTCCCTAGCCTCGCTTCGCTTCGGCCAGGGAACCCGGGCGGTGTGGGCCCACCTGCGTGAAAGAAGGCCCGGTCCCCTTTGGGGGCCGGGCCTCCTGCATTTGGCTCGCCGTTTCGGCGCAGACGGGCCCACAGTTGGTACCGGGCAATCACCCTGTGAACGCCCAGCTAGGGATGGCTCAATTGAAGGATGGGTGCTCTTCGGATGAATTTTCGATTGGCATTGAACATTACGAATCAGTAAGATTTATGGTTCGATCTAGGTCATTGAGGGGCATTGTGGTGTCAACTGTGCAAACGGCAGCTTCTATCAAGGGGCAGAGTCGTTCCAGTATCACCAGCCGAAAGTCAAAGTTCCGCCCCGAAATTCAAGGCCTGCGCTCGCTTGCTGTGCTCATGGTGGTGTCCTACCACGTGTGGTTCGGCCGCGTTTCCGGCGGCGTCGATGTTTTCCTCTTGGTCTCTGCTTTCTTGATGACGCTGCAGTTCGCAAGCCGTTATGAGCAGGGCCGCCCCATGGACCTGCTGAGGCACTGGCTTCACCTGTTCCGCAGGCTGCTTCCGGCCGCTGTGGTCGTTCTGCTGGGTACATTGGCCGCAATTTTCGTGGTGCTCCCCAAGACCCGATGGGCGGCTTTGGTTGACCAGGTCTGGGCTTCGCTTTTCTACGTCCAGAACTGGCTACTTCAGCGGGAGGCAGTCAACTACTACGCCGCTGATCATAGCCAGGCGAGTCCGCTCCAGCATTTCTGGTCGCTATCGATCCAAGCCCAGGTCTTCATCCTGTGGCCGGTTATTTTCGCGCTCGTCGCCCTGGCTTGTAAAAAGTACCGCCTTCGGTATCGTGTCGCATTGCTGTACGTATTTGGCCTGCTCTTCGCTGTCTCGCTCACCTATTCAGTCATTGCGACCGCAACCGACCAGACGACTGCCTATTTCGACACGTTTGCCAGGCTGTGGGAGTTCGCCATAGGAACGCTGGTTGCCCTCATCCTGCCGGCGTTGAGGTTCTCGAAGCCCGTCCGCGTGATGATGGGCTGGGTGGGCATTCTGGCAATGTTGAGCTGTGGGATCGTGCTCCAGGTCCAGACGGCTTTCCCTGGCTTCGTTGCCCTCTGGCCTACCCTGGCGGCGGCCTGCGTTATTGTTGCCGGCCAGACAGGCAGCCGTTTCGGTGTTGACCGGATCCTGAGCTCCAAGCCTCTCGTACGCCTGGGCGACAACTCCTACGCGTTGTATCTGTGGCATTGGCCGCTGCTTGTCATCTCCCTCATCTGGACCGGCAAAGACCATGCCGGGTGGCTCTCGGGGACTGTGATCATTGCGGCCGCCCTGGTTTTGGCTTTCCTCACCACAAAGTTCGTCGAGAAGCCGTTGCGGGAGTGGAAATGGCCGGAAGTGAACCGGCGGCGTGCCGCCATTGCGATGGTCGCCTGCTTGGCTGTTGCCGTCGTTCCGTTGCTCGCATTCAATGTGCAGCAGTACGTGAGTGCCAAAATTGCGATGGCCCAGGCGGAAAAGGACAACCCGGGCGCTGCCGCCTTGGTGCCCGGTTATGTTAACGAAGTCAGCCCGAAAGCAGCTCTCCTTCCTACCCCGGAAAAATTGCCACAGGACTGGGCAGGCCTGTCCGACCAGTGCAGCGGGGATCTGAAGCCTGCCTCGAACGTCCTCCAGCCGGGGTGTAATCAAAACAGTCAACCCGCTGGATCGGACCGCACCATCCTGGCACTGGGTGACTCGCATGCGCAGCAGTGGTTGGCAGCATTGGCTCCTTTGGCAGAACAAGAGCAATGGCGCCTGTACAACCTGCTGCTCGGCGGCTGTCCGTTCACGGTGGACACCTCGGGGCTGAGCTCAGAATGCAAGGATTTTGATGACGCCGTTCGCCAGCAAATCGACGAGCACCCGCCGAGCGCCGTGTTCCTCGTGGGAACTGCAGCCGTTCCATCGTCACCCGATGAAAAATTGACCGTCGGGTTTGAAGACACCGTGAAGATGCTGACAGACAAAGGCATATCCGTCATTGCCGTTCGTGACAACCCGAGGTTCGACTTCAACATGGCAGACTGCGTCGTGACCAAAGGACAGCACAGCCCCGACTGCAATCCCGGCGAGGCCCAGCTGCTTGCGCCGCAAAACCCACTCGCATCACTTCAAGGCAAGTACGTCGGCTTGTCCATACTGGACATGACCGATCTGATTTGTAACGGCGGCGAATGCCCTGGCGTTGTAGGTAACACCTTTGTCTACTTGGACAACAACCACCTCTCCAAGACCTATGTTGCGAGCATGGCGCCCATGTTCAGGGACCGGTGGCTGGCCGCGACCGGGTGGAGCTAGCTAGCCGGCCCGGGGTGGGCTGTCGAGCGGCTCGACGGCTGGTGCCGGGTGCTGTTGCTCACATTGCCCTCGCGGAATATGGGGATCGGCGGCGAGGTTCTACTATTTATTCAGAACCTTTCTGCACAGGCCAGTCCCGTAATGACGGGCTGGTCATCAGTTGCAACCCCTACCAGAGCAACCCCCAAGAACCAAGGTAAGAGGCGCACTCATGACCCAGCCCGAACACGATCCCTTTGGCTTTGTTGGCCTGACCTACGACGACGTCCTGCTGCTGCCGGGGCACACCAACGTCATTCCGTCCGAGGCTGACACTTCATCCCGGATCTCCAAGCGAATTTCGGTCCAGACCCCGTTGCTGTCGGCCGCCATGGACACCGTCACCGAGTCCCGCATGGCCATCGCCATGGCCCGGCAGGGCGGCCTTGGCGTCATCCACCGCAACTTGTCCATCGAAGACCAGGCCGACCACGTCGACCGCGTCAAGCGCTCCGAGTCCGGGATGATCACCAACCCCCTGACCATCCACCCGGAAGCCACCCTTCAGGAACTGGACGAACTGTGTTCGCGTTACCGGGTTTCCGGTCTGCCTGTCATCGACCCCGATGGCCGGCTGCTGGGTATTGTCACCAATCGCGACACACGCTTCGTGCCGGAGTCCGACTTCCCGTTGCGGCTGGTCAGCGACGTCATGACCAAGATGCCGCTCATCACGGGCCACGTAGGCATCAGCCGCGAAGAGGCCTCGCACAAGCTGGCCACCAACAAGATCGAGAAACTGCCCCTCGTTGACGAGCAGGGTCGCCTCAAGGGACTCATCACCACCAAGGACTTCACGAAGGCCGAGCAGTACCCGCTCGCGACGAAGGACGAGGAAGGCCGGCTCCGCGTCGGCGCCGCCATCGGGTTCTTCGGCGATGGCTGGGAACGGGCCATGACCCTGATCGACGCCGGCGTCGACGCACTGTTCGTGGACACCGCCAACGGCCACTCGCAGGGTGTCCTGGACCTGATCACGCGCCTGAAGTCGGACCCCGTTGCTGCCCACGTTGACATCATCGGTGGCCAGGCCGCCACGCGTGAAGGCGCCCAGGCACTGATCGACGCCGGTGCCGATGGCATCAAGGTGGGCGTGGGACCGGGCTCCATTTGCACCACCCGCGTTGTTGCCGGTGTGGGCGTCCCCCAGATCACGGCCATCTACGAGTCCTCGAAGGCGGCCATCCCTGCCGGTGTTCCGCTGATCGCGGACGGCGGCTTGCAGTACTCGGGCGATATCGGCAAGGCCCTCGTGGCCGGCGCCGACACCGTCATGCTCGGCTCTTTGCTGGCTGGCTGCGACGAGTCGCCCGGTGAGCTGATCTTCGTGAACGGCAAGCAGTTCAAGAGCTACCGCGGCATGGGTTCCCTGGGTGCCATGCAGTCCCGTGGCAAGAACACGTCCTACTCGAAGGACCGCTATTTCCAGGCGGACGTTTCCGGTGATGACAAGCTCATCCCGGAAGGCATCGAAGGCCGCGTCGCATATCGCGGGCCGCTCTCCTCGGTGGCATACCAGCTGGTCGGCGGCCTGCGCCAGACCATGTTCTACACGGGTGCTCCGACCATCGCTGAACTCAAAGCACGCGGTAAGTTCGTCCGCATCACTGCGGCCGGGCTCAAGGAGTCCCATCCGCACGACATCCAGATGACCGTCGAGGCTCCGAACTACGGTTCCCGCTAGGCGTAATTCCTGTCCTAGGCAGTTCCAAAGCGAGCCCGGCACCTCCCTCATGGAGGTGCCGGGCCCGCTCGTTTATGGGGCATTGCCTGCCGCCATGGTGTGCGTCACCCTGCCGGTACATCGCGCCGCACTGGGATAACCTAGAGCAGTGACTTACGAGATTGAGATTGGCCGTGGCAAGCGTGGGCGTCGTGCCTACTCCCTGGATGACATCGCGATCGTCCCCAACCGCCGGACGCGCGACCCCAAGGACGTTTCCGTCTCATGGCAGATTGATGCCTACAAGTTCGAGATGCCAGTGATCGCCGCACCCATGGACTCGGCGATGTCGCCTGAAACGGCCATCGCCCTTGGCCGGCTGGGCGGCCTGGGCGTCCTGGACCTTGAGGGCTTGTGGACTCGGTACGAGGATCCACAGTCCGTGCTGGACGAAATCTCTGCCCTAGCGGATGAAACGGCCAGCCCGGCAGTCACGCGGCGCATGCAGGAGCTCTACAAAGCGCCCATTCAGCCCGAACTGATCACCACGAGGCTCGCGGAAATCCGAGCGTCGGGGGTGACGGTGGCCGGCTCGCTGACACCGCAGCGCACCCAGGAGCACTACAAGACCGTGGTGGCCGCGGGCGTAGACATTTTCGTCATTCGCGGCACCACCGTCTCGGCCGAACACGTCTCCAAGAACCATGAGCCCCTGAACCTCAAGCAGTTCATCTACGAGCTCGACGTCCCTGTGATCGTCGGCGGGGCCGCCGGCTACACCCCGGCCCTGCACCTCATGCGTACCGGAGCGGCCGGCGTCCTGGTGGGCTTCGGCGGCGGCGCAACGACCACGACGCGCCGTGCGCTCGGTATCCATTCTCCGATGGCTTCCGCCATTTCCGACGTCGCTGCTGCCCGCCGCGACTACATGGATGAGTCCGGTGGACGGTACGTGCACGTGATCGCCGACGGCGGCATGGGTTCTTCGGGTGACATCGTCAAAGCCATCGCCATGGGCGCCGACGCCGTCATGCTCGGCAGCGCTTTGGCCCGTGCGGAAGAAGCCCCGGGCAAGGGCTGGCACTGGGGCCAGGAAGCCCACCACCTTGAGCTGCCCCGCGGCGACAGGGTCAATGTCGGCACTGTGGGTCCCCTCGAAGAAGTGCTCTTCGGGCCGGGCCACCACACCAACGGCACCTCCAACCTGATTGGCGCGCTTCGCCGTTCCATGGCGACCACGGGCTATTCGGACCTGAAGGAGTTCCAGCGGGTCGACGTCGTCGTCTCGCCTTACTCCGGCGGGTAGCTCCCGCTGGGACCGCTTTAGCGGGCGCCCGAAAACTCTGCCCAAGCCGCTGGACAAGAAGTAGTGTGGGGAACTACGGGCTTGTGCGATGGGAGGCGTCCAATGAGCAGTGTTGCAGATGGTTCGCAAAGGGATGATGCACCAACGGGTGCATTGAGTCCGCAGGCGCGGGCCAGATCCATCGAAGTTCTCAAGGGCACCACCGAACCCGGCAAGGAACTCGACATCCTGATTGTCGGGGGAGGCGTGGTCGGGGCAGGCGCGGCTTTGGACGCGGTGACCCGCGGCTTGTCCGTGGGTATTGTCGAGGCCCGGGACTGGGCTTCGGGTACCTCGTCAAGGTCCTCGAAGCTGATTCACGGCGGGTTGCGTTACCTGGAAATGCTGGACTTCGCGCTGGTCCAGGAAGCTCTCCAAGAACGCGGACTGCTGATCCAACAGATCGCACCACACCTTGTCCGTCCGGTCCCGTTCCTGTACCCACTCACCCGGCGTTTTTGGGAGCGGCCCTACGTTGGTGCCGGTATCTTCCTCTACGACACGCTTGGCCTCACCTCCGGCCACAGCCGCGGTGTCCCCATGCACAAACACCTCTTCCGGCGCGGCACACTGAGGGCCGCACCAAGCCTCAAGAACGATGCCTTCGTCGGCTCCATTCGCTACTACGATGCACAGGTTGACGATGCCAGGCTGGTGGTCAATGTCGTCCGGACTGCTGCGCATTACGGTGCGCATGCCGTGAACAGGATGCGCGTGGTGTCGTTCGTGCGCGAGGGCGAACGCGTGGTGGGCGCGAAGGTGGAAAACCAGGAAGACGGCAGCGTCATCGAAGTCCGCGCCAAGCAAGTGGTCAATGCCACGGGAGTCTGGACGGACGAGACCCAGGCCATGGTGACGGATCGCGGCCAGCTCAAGGTCCGCGCCTCCAAAGGCATCCACCTTGTGGTCCCGCGCGACCGCTTCCAATCGACGGTGGGATTGATCCTGAGGACCGAAAAATCCGTGCTGTTCGTCATCCCTTGGGGGCGGCACTGGATCATCGGCACAACGGACACCGACTGGAAGCTCGACAAGGCGCATCCTGCCGCGTCCACGAAGGACATCGACTATGTTCTTGAACACGTCAATCGTGTCTTGAAGCGTCCACTGACCCGTGAGGATGTTGAGGGCGTGTACGCGGGCCTCCGTCCGCTACTGGCGGGGGAGAGCGACTCCACGGCCAAACTTTCACGCGAACACGTCGTGGCGCACCCTGTTCCAGGCCTGGTGGTGGTTGCGGGCGGAAAGTTCACCACGTACCGGGTCATGGCGAAGGACGCGGTGGATGAAGCGACGCGGGCCATGGACGAGCGCGTACCCGCGAGCTGCACCGACACCATCCCGCTCCTGGGCGCTGAAGGCTTCAAAGCCGCATGGAACCGGCGGGCGAGAACCGCTGATGAGGCCGGGGTCCACGTCGCAAGGGTGGAACATTTGCTCAACCGCTATGGCTCCATGACCCCGGAAGTCCTGGCGATCATCAAGGACAACACGGCCATGGCCGAGCCGCTGCCGGGGGCAGACGACTATTTGGCGGCGGAGGTCGTCTATGCCGCGACGCATGAGGGTGCCCGCCATGTCCATGATGTCCTGACCCGACGCACCCGTATCTCGATCGAGTCGTGGGACAGAGGTGTTTCCGCTGTCCCTGTTGTCGCTAAGCTGATGGGAGAAATTCTTGGCTGGAGCGACGCGCAGCGGGAAAGCGAAATCAAGCACTACCTGGCCCGGGTGGAAGCTGAACGGCTTAGCCAACAGCAGCCCGACGACGAATCGGCCGATGCTGCGCGCATGGGTGTCGATGACATCGTTCCCCTCCGCTGAGCGGCCCGGGTTGGCTGGCCACACTGGAGGGAAAACGACTTGGCGGAACCACTGGACCCGTATGATGCCGAACTGACAACGCCGGAGACCGTCATCCTGGAGATGGAAGCGGTCGACAAAACAGATGCCGCGGGGCAGCTCGCGGAAAGGCTCTACGCCGCCGGGCGCATCACGGACCTTGAGGGCTTCCTCGAAGTCGTCAACTCGCGCGAACACCAACTTGCCACCGGGCTGCCGGGCGGCATTGGCCTCCCGCATGCCCGCAGCGAGTTTGTTTCCCGGGTCTCCATTGCCGTCGGGGTCACGAAGTTCGGTCACTCATTGGACTTCGGCGCCAGCGACGGACCGGCCACGCTGGTCCTGCTCATCGCTACGCCCGCCAGTTCATTCTCGGACCACTTGGAAGTCCTCGCGACCTTGGCCCGCTCCCTGTCCAAGGAATCATTCAGGGAATCCCTCAGGCGCGCCCACGACCCCGAAGTCATCGCCGAACTGATCAATTCCAGCCTGGTGTTCTTCGACCACTGAAATTGGGGCAGGCCGTGTAGGAGGGAAGGACCTCCCGTTTAGCTGTTCTACAGCTTGGCGAAGTACGGTTAAGGGGTGTTGAAAACCGCTCTGAAGCCCCGCTGGATCGCAGGACTCATCTTCGCGCTCCTGCTCTCCGGGGTGTTTGTGCTGCTCAGCCAGTGGCAGTTCGGCAGATCCACCCAGAGCGATGCCCCGGTTGACGACCCCGCTGTGGAGCAAGTCAAGCCGCTTACCGGGCAATTGCAGCCCGGAACGTTCTTCCCGGGTTCGGCGTCAGACCAAATGGTCAGCGCCAAGGGAAGTTACGACCCCGCCAAGCAGGTCCTTGTGGAGGGCCGGCTGCTCGCCGGGCAAAAAGGGTACTGGGTAGTGACTGCGTTTGCGGTCGACGGCGCCCCTGCACTCCACGGCGTCGGCGCAACCGCGAAAACCTGGATCCCCGTGGCCCGCGGCTGGGTAGCCGATCCCGCCCAAGCCGGGCCGCCGCCGTCGGGCACTATTGAACTGACCGGACGGCTCCTGCCGTCCGAGGCGCCGGTGCCAAACGTCGACGCCGGAGCGGGCCGCGCGTCTGCGGTTTCGGTCGCCGAACTCATCAACACGTGGGAAGTCTCAAGCTATCCCGGCTTCGTCGCCGCGACGTCGGAAGCATCGGAGGGCAAGACCCTCGCACTTCCCGCCCAGCTGAAACCCTTGAATATCCCGGCCCAGCCCCCCAACCAACAGATCAACTGGCTCAACCTCTTCTACTCCGTGGAGTGGGTCGTCTTTGCGGGATTCGCCCTCTATGTCTGGTGGCGCATGGTGGCCGATGACTACCGGCGCACCCTCGAAGAAGACGACGAAGAGCCCGACGACGAATTCCCATCAGACGATTTGCCAGCAATTACCAAGCCAGAACAGGTAAAGCCATGATTGAGCCCAAACCGGCCATCCAGCCCGAACAGTCCGGAGAATCCGCCGCGAAGCCAAGCGCGGCCAAGAAACGCCGCTTCGGTGGAACGACGGCCCAGATCCGCTCGGCACTGAAGTTCTACAAAGTCATGGCCTACCTCACCGGCACCATGCTGCTGCTCCTTTGCGCCGAGCTCGTTGCACGCTATGTGTTCGGCGTGTATCTCTTCGCCGGCGGCACCAACGCGATCACCGGTCAGCCCTTCGGTTTCGGATTCGCCGATGCCGAGTCCAAGGCGGTGCTGGGCGGAGTCAACGTATCCATCGCCGTGCTGATTGTCCACGGCTGGATGTACGTGCTGTACCTCGTCTCGGATTTCCGCTTGTGGTCGCTCATGCGCTGGCCGTTCACGAAGCTCATCCTGCTCGCCTTGGGCGGCGTTGTCCCTCTCATGTCCTTCATCGTGGAAAAGAAGTTCCACTCGGAGGTAGAGATGGAGCTCGCCGCGAATCCGCAGGCGTCCAAGCGCTACTGACGGGCCTGGCCCGGCGACTTTGTGAGATCGCTAACGTCGGACTGTTTTCGGAGCTGATTCCGCGCTTCACGACCGGTTTCAAGGTGCACCGGGGCATCCCGGCAAAGTAGGCTGTTACGGTGACTACTCCCACCGCACCCTTCAGTTCTGAAGCTCAGACTTCCCAGAAGCCGGTGCTGGTTGTTGACTACGGTGCCCAGTACGCGCAGCTGATTGCCCGCCGCGTCCGTGAAGCGAATGTGTACTCGGAAATTGTTCCGCACACGTTCACCACCGAGCAGCTTCTGGCCAAGAACCCGGCAGCGATCATCCTCTCCGGCGGACCTTCAAGCGTTTATGCCGAGGGTGCCCCGAGGGTTGGCGCGGACCTTTTCGAGGCCGGCGTCCCGGTCTTCGGTATTTGCTACGGCTTCCAGGCCATGGCGAATGCGCTCGGCGGCAAGGTCGCACAGACCGGTTTGCGGGAGTACGGCGCCACCGAGGCCACGACCGTTGGCGAAGCCCGCTCCATCCTTGCGGGTGTTCCGGACTCCCAGAACACCTGGATGAGCCACGGAGACTCCGTTCACGAGGCTCCTGACGGCTTCGAGGTCCTGGCGACCACTGCGGGCGCACCCGTGGCTGCTTTTGCAAACGAAGAGAAGCATCTTTACGGCGTGCAGTGGCACCCGGAAGTAAAGCACTCTGTCCACGGCCAGCAGGTTCTGGAGAATTTCCTGTTCAACGGAGCCGGACTGAAGCCGAACTGGACCACCGGCAACATCCTCGAAGAGCAAGTGGACCGGATCCGCCGGCAGGTCGGCGACTCCAAAGTCATCTGCGGCCTCTCCGGCGGCGTCGATTCGGCCGTAGCGGCAGCGCTCGTGCAGCGCGCCGTGGGCGATCAGCTGACCTGTGTATTCGTGGACCATGGCTTGCTGCGCGAAGGCGAAGCCGAACAGGTCGAGCGTGACTTCGTTGCCGCAACCGGCGTCAAACTCTATGTCGCCAACGAGCAGGAGCGGTTCCTGTCCGCCCTGGCCGGGGTCAGCGATCCCGAGACCAAGCGCAAGATCATCGGCCGCGAATTCATTCGTGCGTTCGAAGAAGCAGAACGGGCCATCATCGCCGAGGCTGCGTCCGAAGGCGAGAGCATCAAGTTCCTTGTCCAGGGCACCCTGTACCCGGACGTCGTCGAATCCGGCGGCGGCGAAGGTGCCGCGAATATCAAGAGCCACCACAACGTGGGCGGCCTTCCCGAGGACCTGCAGTTCGAACTCGTTGAACCGCTCCGCGCCCTGTTCAAGGACGAGGTTCGCGCCGTGGGCGCGCAGCTCGGCCTGCCGCAGGAAATCGTCGGACGCCAGCCGTTCCCCGGACCCGGCCTGGGCATCCGCATCGTGGGCGACGTGACCAAGGAACGGCTCGACCTCCTTCGCAAGGCGGACGCCATCGCGCGGGCCGAACTCACGGCGGCCGGACTCGACAATGACGTCTGGCAAATGCCTGTCGTATTGCTGGCGGACGTCCGCAGCGTTGGCGTGCAGGGCGATGGCCGCACCTACGGACACCCGATCGTGCTGCGTCCCGTATCCTCCGAGGACGCCATGACTGCTGACTGGTCGAGGCTCCCGTATGACCTCCTCGCCAGGATCTCCAACAGGATCACGAACGAGGTTGACGGCGTCAACCGCGTGGTACTTGATGTCACAAGCAAGCCGCCGGGAACCATCGAGTGGGAATAGCATTCTGAGTGACCGGTCTCTGTTCCAGAGGCCGGTCACTTTGTATTTCCCCTGAAATCAGGGCTAATTTGCCTTCGCACCAGTGTTGCGGTGCGGACTGCAGGTCGATTCCCGCTACCCTCGAAAGTATGCCGATTTGGTCCAAGTCGTCTCGAGCTATAACAGAAAAGAAGGCAGCGGTGTCAGTAGGTCAAAGCCACGAAGGGAGTTCTGTAGAGCTCCGGAAATGGCTGTCAGGGCTCAAGCCCGTGACTGGCGCGGACACCATGCTGCGCTTCGTCAAGACGCCGGAAGGTTCGATAGACCTCAGCAACGGCCACCCTTCAGGCCTGGCACAGCTCCTCGCCGGGCGCCGGACCCGGCTTTCCACCCTGATCCGCGATCGCCAGCAGTATCTTGTTGCCGCGCGTGCCGCCAGGAACCTTCGCTCGAAGATCTTCGAACTGGGAAACGACCGGGGGATCGACGCCGGTTATCTGTCCTGCGGCACCGTCGTGTGGACCTCGGCCGTCGGCGGAAAGCCCCAGCGAGTCTCCGCCCCTGTCATGTTGGCCGCGATCTCACTCACGGCGCGGCCGGGCGAAGATGACTACGAGCTGCAACTGACCGAACAAGCGGGCATCAACCCGGCGTTGGTCCGGCACTTGAAGACCGTCCATGGAATCGTCTTTGATGTCAACGCCGTGAGCCGCATGGCCTACAACACCGCGCGCCTTGACCCCCTGCCGGTCCTCGACCGTCTTGCCACACTGGTACAACCGATCCACGGTGCGGAAGTAACCCCCAATCTCCTTATCACGACGTTGGCGGATCTGTCCGGGAACTTGGACGACCCCTGGATCAACGAGAACAGCAGCGTCGTTGCCTCCCTGTTTGAAGCCGCCAACGGCGGCGAAGTGGAACCCGAACCCATCAAATCCGGACGGTTCCCGAACCTCGACGAGCGCGACCCCGCCGAAGAGTCGCTCCTCCTGGATGCGGACTCGGATCAGCAATACGTCGTGGATGCCGTCCGGGCAGGGGACTCGCTGGTAGTGAGCGCCCCCCCAGGCAGTGGCCAGACACAGACGGCCATCAACGCGATCGGTGCCCTCGTCAACGAGGGGAAATCGGTGCTTGTAGTGGGTGACCGGCGGGCGAGCCTCAACGGCCTGGCGGCTCATTTTGAAGCCCTGGGCCTTGAATCGATGCTGTTCAGGCCGGGCAACGGTGCCACGCCCCAGCAGCTCAAAGGCCAGCTGGTCAGCGCGATCATCCGCAACGAAAAGTCGCTGGAACCGCAACTTGCGAATCTCCACAAGACCCTGACCGAGCACCGCCATGCGCTCATGGACCATGTCGCGTCCTTGCACAACGTGCGCCAGCGCTGGGGATGCTCTCCCTACCAGGCAATGCAGTCCCTCGCGGAACTGACCTCCATCCACCCGGCCCCCGCCACGACGGTGCGCTTGAAGCGCAGTGTGCTGGACAATATCAAAGACCGGGCTGAGCTGGCTGAACGATTGCGACGCGCTGCCGAGCTTGGCAGCTTCAGCCGTGCATCGACGTCTAGCCCCTGGTACGGCGCGCGTCTGGTCACGCGCAAGGAGACCGAGGAAGCCCAGCAACTGGCCAGTAGTGCCGCCGAACAACTTCCCCTGTTGCGCGAACGGATGAACCAGGTTGCGGGGGACTCCGAAATCCGGCTTGGGGCGAACTTCGCCGAATGGGGCGCGCAGCTTGAGCTCCTGATGGCGGTGCGGGAAAGCCTGGATAAATTCACCCCCGATATTTTTGACCGGCCGGTCCACGATCTGATTTCGGCTACCGCTACCTCCGCTTGGCGCCGTGAGCGGGGAGTCGAGATGCCCTCGATGCAGCGCTCCCGCTTGCGTCGCGTGGCGAAGGAATATGTCCGCCCTGGTGTCCACATTGCGGATCTGCACAGCTCCTTGGCGCTCGTTCAGGAACAGCGGGCACTGTGGGCCCAGTACGCGACCAGCCAGCGCCATCCGGCAGTGCCGTCCGGACTTGCGGACCTCGGCGCCAGCTACCGTGAACTGGACCGGGATCTGCGCCGTCTGGGCGATTGCCTCAAACACACGGCCGGTGGCGGCGACCTCCACGCGAGCCGTTACGAAGATCTCATGGACCGTCTTGAGCGCCTTGTGGCGGACACGGGAACCCTTGAGACGCTCCCGGAGCGCACGCTTCTGGTCGAGAATATGCGCGAGCACGGACTCGCCGAGCTTCTTGCTGACCTGGCTGAACGCGAAGTGCCTGCCGAATCCGTTGCCGCGGAACTTGACCTCGCCTGGTGGCAGTCTGCCCTGGAAGCGATGATCAGCGGTGACGACTATCTCGCGATGTCCGACGGCGATTCCCTCCGCCGCCTCGAAGCGGAGTACCGCCTGGCTGACCACGCGCACATCGCCAGCGGAGCCGCCCGGCTCCGGTGGAAACTCGCCGAAATGTGGCGGGCTGGAATTGCTGAACATCCCCGCCAATCGGAACTCCTCCGGAACCTGATCAAGGATGGCCGCGTTACCCTCTCGGCGCTCAGCGCCCAGGCGCCTGCCCTTGTCTCCCGCTTGGTCCCCGTTTGGTCCATCAGTCCGTACCTGCTGACCAGCCTCTTGCCCGCAGAGCAGAAATTCGATGCGGTGGTGATTCTCGACGCCGAGAGCACATCCTTGCAGGCCGTGCTGCCGGCGATCGCCCGGGCCCAGCAAGTGGTTGCCTTTGGCGACGCGAAGATCGCCAATGCCCGCACTTTCAGCGTTGCGGTGGAGCCACCCATGGCCGGTGCCGCAAGCCAGGACACAGTGGACAGTGCATTCACTGCTTTGGCCCGGGTCCTGCCCACGTGGCAGTTGAACTGGGTGTATCGGGCGGTTGACGAAGATCTGGTGCTCCAGTTGAGCAAGAACTACTACAACGGTGGTCTGCGTCGGCTGCCGGACGGGCAATCCGTCACGGGGCTGGACCGCTCGGTAGTAGTTGAATACATCCCGGATGGCACCGGCTTGCCGGGGGCGGATCACGAAGGTGTTGAATCGGTCGCCGCCGAAGTGAACCGCGTTGTTGACTTGGTGTTTCAACATGCCAGCCTTCGGCCGCGGACCTCGCTCGCCGTGGTCACTGCAAGCCTTCGCCATGCGGCAAGGATCGGCGAAGCCATCAGGCTCCAGCTTCCTAACTATCCGCTGTTGTCGGGTTTCTTCAACGCCGGTGCGGAGTCCTTCCGCGTGGTGGACTTGGAGCGCGCACAGGGACTGGTCCGCGACCACATCATCTTCTCCTTGGGCTTCGGGCGCACTCCGCATGGCCGGGCGCTGCACAGTTTCGGGCCCCTGTCCGTCGAGGGCGGCCGAAACAAGTTTGCCTTGGCAATGACCCGTTCCCGGAGATCGTTGCACGTCCTGAGCTGCTTCCGTCCGGAGGACCTCGATCTGGACCGGCTGGCTCACGGCGCCGTTGATTTCCATGAACTCCTTGACCGTGAACTGTCCGGGAATTCTGAACTGGGGACACCAGCCACCAGGGCTGCTGCCAGCGAGCAAGCGCTCGGTGAGGATCCGTTGGTGGCGGATCTGGGCGAGCGACTCCGTGCCCGTGGAGCCCGGGTGTGGCACCACTATGACGGAGCCTTGGACATTGCCGCGGCAGCCGACCCCGTGCACACCATAGGCCGTGATGACACCGAAATGCCCACCCCGGTGGCCATTGAATCGGATGGCACGGAACGATACCGCCGCATGAGCGTCAGGGAGCGCAGCCGGCTGCGGCCCCAATTGCTGGAACGACTTGGCTGGCGTTACATGTCCTTGTGGACCATTGAAGTGTTCACTGATCCTTCGTCCTGCGCCGACCGCATCGGGTCCTACTTGGGACTGGAGAAGCCGGTTGCACCCTCGTACGGCGCAGTCCAGGATGGATTCCTGGACATTGATGTTGAACAATTGGAACTGGACAACCAGGCGGAATCGGCCGCGGCCGGACCTGGCAGCCCGGAAGGCCCTGGCTCGGGACCGGCGATCCCCTAAGGAAGCGCAATGGCGGAAAGCAAAAGCACTCAATCCAAGCACCCTGCGGACGCCAGTGCCGATGCGGTAGGCGCTGACATCGAGTTGGACGAGCAGGAGAAACCAAAAGTGAAACCCGCGCCCGAGCGGAAGCAGGCGGGAGAAAGCATTCTGCCCAAGAAAGCCTCCGAGGACGATGCTCGCCGCTGGGGTGATGAGCCTGGCTACGACCACGACGCCTGGCTGAAGGAACAAAGGCCCCCGCACTGGGGCTGAATATTTCATGACCGGTTGTCAGAGGGATTGACGAGGACAAAGAACAGTTTCCCGCGAGTGGAAGCTCCGGCGAGGATTTCGGCCTGTTGCGGATTGGCGGCGACCACCACAAGGCCGTCCGCCTCGTTCGTGCCCAACCATTGGTTCGCTTTGCCTCCTTGTGCGGATGTCCACAAAACCGGGACCGCAGGTGCCAAGAGTTCGGATTTCTTGGCAGGCCCTTCAAGTCCATCTGCCGCGGTGAGCACAACGTTGACCAACTGGCCGGGCGAGATGAGCTGAATTGAAGCGGGATCGGCCATGCGAAGTGGAACGGCCGCCGTCGCGGGCGCGGTTCCGGTCAGCAGGCCCGGTCCCAGGAATTGGGCGTCTGTGGGGATCTGCCCCTTCTGCAGCGGCGAGGCAAGCTGCTTTCCGCCGTATCCGGTTCCCGGGGTGAGCGCCCCGGCCGGAATTCCATCAGGAAGGACATCGAGGGGTTTGAGGTCGGTATCCGTCAAAGTGGACCCGGCGGGAAGATCCCGCGCGGCGGCCAGGACCGTGGCTCGTCGCTCCGAAGCGGGAGTCAGCTGATGGACTGCGATCCCGGCGGCCACGCATAGCAAGAGCGCCACGACGAGGCGGCGGTTGCGGTTTAACCAGCTACCGAAGCTGCGGTGTTTGGATGGTCCCGCGCTAGCGCCCCGGTGCCCGCCGGCCCTGAAGGGAAGAGCTTGAAGACGGCGGGTGCGGGACCTGTTGATCGGTGCGAGGAGTCTATCGCGCGGAAGCGACAATGATCCGGCGGACAGGGGGTCCGGGGGTACGTTCGGGGTTGCGGGCATGGTGCCACGCTAACCGGGCACGCCGGCCCGCGGCAGGGCTTTATTGAGCTATGTGGAACGTTGAGCTATGTGGAAAACCGGGAGCAGCTGGAAACAGCGATCAGCTCGCGGCAGCCGCCGGAACCGACGCTGGAGCAGAAGGCGCAGCTGGTGCGGCGGGAGCGGCCGAAACGGTGCTTCCCTTGGAGTCCCGGGAGTCGGTGCGGTAGAAGCCCGATCCCTTGAAGACGACGCCCACGCTGTTGAACTTCTTACGCAACGACCCCTGGCATTCAGGGCAGTCGGACAGGGAGCTGTCCGTGAACGACTGAACGATGTCAAAGGCATGTCCGCAGTCTTTGCAGGCATAGGCATATGTGGGCACTGGTGATCCTCCTCCGGGACGAACTACAGGTCCTGTGCTGCCAAGGCGGATTGTTCCGTCCATTAGCAGTCCCAGGGCCTGAGTGCCAATTCTATCATCCGGAGTCGGGGCCGGTACCACAAAATGTGGCGGAGTAGACAGGCCGGAAGCCCCGATCAATCGGCCGGAACCAGCCGGACGATCCGGTAGGGGGTAAGTGCCTCCGCCACGGGCTTGTCGAACGATTCGGCCGGGATCGTCCCCGCGGCCAGTATTTCGTGGTCATATACGACGGCGACAGTCGGCGGACGGTGCCCGTCGGCGTCGAGCTTGTCAAGGAGCCGATCGTAGTAACCGCCCCCTTGGCCGATTCGGTTTCCGTCTTCGTCGACGGCGGTGGCCGGGAGGAAGATTCCAGTGGCATCCCTGATGACGTCGCTGTCGAAGCGTTCGCCCACCGGCTCGTCAATCGGTGCGTACTTTGAGCGGACAAAGGCCGTATCCGGTGTCCAATAGACCCAGCTCAGAAGCCGTTCCGGTTCACAGACGGGAAGAAGGATCCTGTGGCCGGCCGCGTGGAGCGCCGCAAGCAAGGGCATGGTCGGCGGCTCGGCGGCTACTCCGACATAGGCCGCAAAAGTCGACGGTTTCCCCCGGGCTACGGAATCCGCCCAAGAGAGGCCACCGAGGGCAATCCCCGTTCCAGCGTCAGCGCGCTGTTGCGTTGTCAATGTCAGCCGGCGCTTGCGGTAGTCCCTGCGGATATCGTCTTTCAAAGTCATTTTTGCTCCAGTTCACGCTGCTTTGCGGCTTGAGGACGGGGAAGAAACAGCGGAGTCCCTTCTATCCGCACAGGACCCTTTTGCCCAATGTCCAGCTCCTTCCGTTAGATTAGTCCGGTGACTTCCAACAACTGCACCGTCCGCAAGGCCGTTATCCCCGTTGCCGGACTCGGCACCAGGTTCCTGCCTGCTACAAAAGCCATGCCCAAAGAGATGCTCCCGGTAGTCGACAAGCCGGCCATCCAATATGTCGTCGAAGAAGCCGTGAGCGTGGGACTCAACGACGTCCTCATGATCACAGGCCGCAACAAACGTGCGTTGGAGGACCACTTCGACCGGGTACCGGCTTTGGAAGCGACCCTCGAGGCCAAGGGTGACACCACCAAGCTGGACTCGGTGCAGGCTACCAGTAACCTCGGCGACATTCACTACGTGCGTCAGGGTGACCCCAAGGGGCTGGGACACGCGGTGTTGCGTGCAAAGCAGCACGTCGGGTACGAACCTTTTGCCGTTCTTCTCGGTGACGACCTTATCGACGCCCGGGACACACTCCTGAGCGACATGATCGAGGTCCAGCACAAAACCGGTGGCTCCGTTGTGGCCCTCATCGAAGTCGAGCCCTCCCAGATCAGCGCCTACGGTTGCGCGGACATCGAAGATATCGGCGAGGACGGCTACGTCCGCATCAAGCAACTTGTGGAAAAGCCTGCTGTAGATGAAGCTCCTTCCAACTTGGCCGTTATCGGCCGCTACGTGCTTCACCCCTCGGTTTTCGACGTTCTCGAGAAAACCGAACCGGGCCGTGGGGGAGAGATCCAACTGACGGATGCGCTTCAAGTACTCGCTGCGGGCGATGGCGAAGGTAGCGGCGTCTACGGAGTCGTCTTCCGCGGCCGTCGGTACGATACCGGGGACAAGCTCAGCTACCTCAAAGCCTGCGTCCAGCTTGCGTGCGACAGTGAAGACCTCGGGCCTGGCTTGCGTGAGTGGCTGCCGGGCTTTACCGCCGGCCTCAGCAAGTAGCTGCGCGTGTGGGGGTCGGCCATTTGGCCGGTGACGCTGGAGAGCGGCGACCTCATCTTGCGTCCCATTCATTTCCGGGACAAGAAGGAGTGGACCGAGGTCCGCTCACGCAATAGTGAGTGGCTGGCGCCTTGGGAAGCCTCCAACCCGGCCCCGGGCGGTCGACTTCCGAACTACCGGCAGATGGTGGCCTCCCTTAACGCGCAAGCTCGGCAAGCCAGTGCCCTTCCGTTTGTGATCACGGAGCGGATTCCCGGGTTCGCGGAGCCCAGGATCGTCGGGCAGCTGACGGTCTCCTCGATTATGTGGGGATCGGCGATGACGGCCACCCTTGGCTATTGGGTAGACCAGGCCCGGGCCGGCCGCGGAATAGCGCCCACTGCGGTTGCCATGGCGACCGATCATTGCTTTGGGGCCCTTGGCCTTCACCGGATGGAGATCAACATCCGGCCCGAGAACGGGCCGAGCCTGCGTGTCGTTGAGAAGCTGGGATTCCGTGACGAAGGCCGCCGGGAGCGTTTCCTTCACATCAACGGCGAATGGGCCGACCATCGAAGCTTTGCGTTGACCTCGGAGGAGGTCCCTGGGGGTTTGCTGGCTGCTTGGTTGAGACGCGGGGCCAACTAGTCCGCCGGGGTGGATGAGAGTCGGTAAATCCATTGATTTGCCGACTCTCCGGCGACACACCGTTGGCAATGCCGTGGCCTCCGCGTATTTGCTTCTACGGTTTTGATTGTGGACTTCCCTCTCAGCAGCTCGGTGATATTGGTCATTGCTGTCGCGCTGTGGATTGTTTGGGTTGCGCCATACATACTGCGGAATCGTCACAACCACGTCCAAGTGGCCGGTGACATCCCAGCGGATGTGATCGACGAAGACGCTCATGAACTGCAAGCCGGGGTGGTTCTGTCAATCACCCCTCGGCAGGAGAAAGCAATGGAAACCATGCAGAGCACCGCAACCGCATTGCCCGAGGTATCGGCTGGCGCCGGCGAACGGCGTGATGCTGCAACGGACGCAGCGGTCTTCAAAGTCAGATACGGGCGCTGCGCGCTTGCTCTCGCCGGTCTCCTCCTGTTACTCACGGCAGCCGTTTCCGGCGTGCTGCGCATTCTTGGCCTCGTTTCGGGCTGGGTGCCATTGGTATCCATCGTCGGCGTGGTCGGGACCGTCTTCCTGCTTCGCCGGCTGGCCATCAGGGACCGCAGGGCGAAGATGAACAGGGCCTTCCGCAACGCAATGGGTCCCACGGTTGAGAGTGCCCGCGTAGGTCGTCCGGCGTCGGACCGCCCGGCTACCAAGATCTTCGATGCCGAAGCCCATGCCCGAGAAGCGACCCGCCTGACCGCCGTCGAACTTCGTCAGGCTGCCCTCAACGTTGCCGTCGCCGCCGGCGACAACACAGTCCGGTTTACGGCGGAATCCAAGGAATCCGAATGGCAGCCGGTGGACGTTCCCAAACCAACATACGTCGACGCAGCCAAGGCACCCCGGCCGGCACCAGAACCCCTCGACTTGCCTGAAGCTCCCAAGCCCCTCGGCAAACCGACGTTGAAGCCGGCCAGCGCGCCGTCCGCGGCCCCGTCGGTACAGGCGCAGCACGGCAAGCCTCAGAGCGCGCTCAGCAACCTCGACGACGTTTTGCAGCGCCGCCGGGCATAGCCTCCCGTGACTACTGTCTGCGTCGCAGGTGGCACCGGCCAGGTGGGGCGTGAAGTCGTCCGTCTGGCGCTCGACGCCGGACTAGACGTGACGGTGCTGAGCCGCCGCCCGCCGTCGGGCACGTCATCGGTCCGTCACGACGGCGTCCGCTACTTTCAGGCTGACGTCACCACAGGCGCCGGACTGCCGGAAGCCCTGCACGGGGCCGACGTCGTGATCGATTGCTTGGAAGGGCAGTTCGGGAAGGCCCGCAAGAACTTCGCCGACGGCGGCGCGCGCCTGCTCGCCGCGGCCGCCGGTGCCGGTGTCCGTAAAACGGTTCTCCTCTCGATCGTCAACTGCGACCAGAGCAACGCGGCGTTTTACGTCTCCAAAGCAGACAAAGAACGGGTCTACGCCAATTCGGCGCTCGAGACGGTTGTTGTGCGGGCCACCCAGTTCCACAGCCTCGTGACGGCGGTTTTCCAGGCAGGGGCGAAAGTCCGCCTCATCCCGGTCTTCAAAGGCGCACGCTTTCAAACGATTTCGCCGGCGGATGTGGCGTTCGAGTTGCTTGCCGAAGCCGTGGGGGAGCCCTCAACAGAGCGGCACCGGATACGAACCATCGGCGGACCGGACATCCGGACCATGCGTGAACTCGCTGAGATCTGGCGAAAAACTACCGGACATGGGCGGATCGTGGAGGTGCCTTTGCCAGGCGCGATGGGCAAATATCTTCGGAGCGGACTGAATTTGGTGCCAAGCCAGCGGACGGGAACAGACACGTTCGAGTCTTGGTTGGCAAAGCGCGAAGATAGTTTGTAGCCTAGGGACACTGGCAACGCACGGTTGACTAGGGGCTATAGCTCAGTTGGTAGAGCGCTTCGTTCGCATCGAAGAGGTCAGGAGTTCGAATCTCCTTAGCTCCACAGTGAAGGCCCTTTGACCTGCGGGAACGCTGGGTGGGAGGGTCTTTCTTGTGCCGAAAATGGGGCCAACCCGACGATTACCCGACGTTTTGGGATGAAAACCTGTGGCAGACGATGGCGATTTTTGAAGATTCTGCCTCGTGCCGGTAACGACGATCCACCCAATGGGTATCGAACTGCGTTGGTTCGACGGGCGCTAATCTGGCATGGACATCGCTCCCGGGCTGCGGCGAGCCCGGGCACTGCGGGTGTGGACCAGCCGCCATGCAGCTTTGACCTGCGCGATCGCCCGCCGGATGGACCACTCCGCCCCCTTTGGGCAGGAGCGTGTCCGTGACAAGCTCGTGGGCGACGGTTCAGTGATGGGCCAGCGTCACGGGCAGCGACCTGCCTGGCAACAGTGTGGTGGGAGCGGCCCGTCAGTTCCGCGGTGCACGAAACGATCCAGCTAGATCGAGGCAGCCCGCATTCCATGATTTCTCCGTCATGCTTCATACATGGCCTCTTCGTGGGCGACTCTGGTACGTCTGCCATTATCAAATCCCGGGGAGAGGCCCCTGCCGCTTACGACGCGGTAGGTTCAGTAAGGAAGTGGGCAGATCTCATAGCCCAAACGCACCGTTCTCCTGGCCGTTAGTGGGCACTTTCGTGGCCACCTACGGGTAGGCTTTCATTGCGGCTGACAACATAGACGTAAGCCTCTGGCGCGGCTTCCAGCGAATCCCTCCGATCCGCGGAAATTGGCCTATGTTGTTTAGGTGCAGGGGATCACAGTTGTATCGACGGGCGAGGCAGTCGCCGTCGTAGTTCATGAACTATCCGATGAGCTCAAAGCTCTCGTCCGTGATCGGCTGGCAGGGATCTGCTACGGGAGTGCAGACATTGTTGAAGATCCTGAGTACTACTCTTTCGAGAACACCGTCGAAGAGTTTCTGAAGCGCTACGACACCAAATCTCCCACGACGAAACTTGGGATGGCCGGAGAGCTGATTATTCACTCGCTGATGCCGGAGCATCACGTCGATCTGCTCAACACCTCCATTTTGTTCAACAAGGAGGAGCGCAGCATCAAGAAGGGCTTCGATCTTACCTTCACCACTCTGTCCATGGATGAGTTGTGGTACGGCGAAGTGAAATCGGGTGGGGTACCCAAAGCGCGGCCGGACAGGGAAACGCTGAGCGCGAGCTCGAAACTTGGACAGTTGGTGGCAACCGCGGCCCTGGACATCCACGGCAAGCTAACCCAACAGCGCAACAGGTCCTGGTGGGACTCTGCCATGACTGACGCGGCCAAAGTCCTCCAGACAGATGACGCGAAATCTATCAAAAAGCTCCTGCGCGCCCACGCTGGCACGGACGTTGACGGCGACACTGGATTTAATGTGCTTCTTGGAGCCGTGGTGATGCATGAATCGGTGCTGGACAAGATCACGCTGGAAGCTTCTAACGCAGCCGCCAAGAAAGTAACCGATTCTCAAAAATTCCAACAAGTTAAGCTGCTCATCGTGCAGCAGGAGACCGCTGAACTATTGATCGACTTCATCAGAACCGGTTTGGGGGAGTAGAAATGGAAATAACGCTAAAGCGGATTAGGAATGCCTCTAACCTGCGAGATTCAAACTTCCTTGCTTTGTACACCGCTCTGCTGAAGGGCGAACAGCTAGAGGACGGCGAGAAACGTGACACCCTGATGTTTGCCGTTCTGTTTCTGAGATCGGACGATCCTTTGGTTCGGCGCCTGGGCTATCGTGTCGTCCTTCACTACTCACTTTTGTTCGGTGACTTTGTTCCTCTCCGAGACATCGCTATCACGAATGATTTCCACCCGATAGTTGAAGCAATCGAGGCGATTGCGCCGTTGCTTCGCGACGAGGAGTCTTTCGGGCAGACGTTCCTTGAGGCAGACCGAGTAAATTTCCGCACTGACGATGGTGCAGGAAACATCGTCACCCGAACCCGGGGGCAGATGGAACTCCGAGAGTTTAATGAGCGCATGAGTGAGGCAGCGATAGTTGCGCCGACTTCTTATGGCAAATCGGAGATGATGCTGGATAAAGTTGCAGACGCGTCTTTTTCGCGAACGTGTATCGTCGTCCCAACCAAAGCGCTGATTGCGCAGACTCGACTCTCCTTGGTGCGGGATGCGCGGATGAAGGTCCGAAAGTTGCCGATCATCACACATCCTGATGGGTACACAGGACAGTCTGCTTTCGTTGCCGTAGTTACCCAGGAGCGCCTTCACCGACTCTTGTCGGAGAATCCTGAACTCGATTTCGACTGCCTTCTAATCGATGAGGCCCAGGGCATCCTGAGCGATGACGATCGTTCGATAGATCTTTCTCGTGCCATCCTCCGGGTTCGGTATCGGAACCCGCAGCTCTCCATCGCCTACTACACACCCTTCATTTCGGACGCACGAAAATTGAGGCATGTTCTGGATTTCGATAACGATGTCAAAGCGGCAAACGTTGACGAACACATGAAATCAGAGCGTTTGATC
Source organism: Arthrobacter gyeryongensis (assembly GCF_039543785.1). Classification (NCBI taxonomy): domain Bacteria; kingdom Bacillati; phylum Actinomycetota; class Actinomycetes; order Micrococcales; family Micrococcaceae; genus Arthrobacter; species Arthrobacter gyeryongensis. Next base: position 61,008 of record NZ_BAABKK010000010.1, on the reverse strand, counting down.
GTCGGCATGCTCGGAGAAGGCCAAACAATCTATGATCAGTTCTTGGGGCGATCTCTTGAGCTCGAAGATTCGTTTCCTAAGGACCTTATCCGTGCAGTCGAACTGATCTCGCGACAAAACACGTTGATCTACGTCAACAAGCCGAAGCACGCACAGGAACTTGCGCTGCGTTTGTCTGCAAGCCGACCACAATTACAAGACAGCGATCTAATCGAACGTGCCGTCGAATCCGTTGCAGAGCTTGTGGATCCGCGATACTCCCTGATCGAAGCAATGCGGACGGGAGTCCTGTTCCATCACGGCAAGCTTCCAGATTCTCTGCGTATCTACGTGGAGCACGTCTTCCGTCAATTGGAGAGCCCGACGATTCTGGTTACGACTTCAACGCTGCTCGAGGGTGTGAACACACCTTGCGACCGACTCATTGTCCTTTCGCCCAGTCGTGGAATGGGTCACCTTACGCAAAGCCAATTCAGGAACCTTGTAGGGCGCGTTGCGCGGTTCGGTCAGATCTTCAGGCCGGGTGCTCCGAGATTGGAACTACTCACCCCGGAGATCCATCTCATCCCTGGCACCGAGTATGCGCCGCGCAACTGGAGTGTTGTGAACTTCCTAGGGAAAGTGGCTGATCTAAGCAAGGATCTGGTAGACGACGTTAGTAATCCACTCCTTGAAGCTGCTGATGCCAATGAGCGGATGGAGCGCGAGCTCGAGGTTCTAGGGAACATCGAACCGGGGATTGTCGCTGTAAGTGAGGGCCGGCTTGCAAAAACTGTGATTGGGCAAGCTTGCTTCCAGCATGGTGTACATGACTTCGACATCGTGCCCTTTGAAGCCGTTCTTCAGTTTAGGCTGGACAAACGAAGTGGAAGGCCACCGCTCGATGAAGTCGGAGGAGTCATAGAGCTCATATTTCAGCTCTTCCTCGAGGAGGTTCTACTGGACGACGATTCCGACTTGAAGCGGCTTCAAGAGAATGAAAGCGCCAGAAAATTCTATTCGATGATCCTTGCCTGGCGAGCTGGCAACGAGTCCTTCAAACGAATGATCGCCGGTTTCCTGAACTACTGGTCACGGAACGAACATGCGCCGATTTATGTCGGCACGTCATGGGGCGAGGAAACGAACGGCGAAGGCTGGAAGAAAGCGTGGGTTCAGATTGGTCCGAAGTCGACTACGGAAAGAATCAATTTGGCGGTAGTCAAAGTCAAGGAAGAGCAAGATTTTCTCGACAACCATCTCATGAAGTACATAGATATGTTGTTTGAGTTTGGTCTAATTACAGAGCGGCTTCAACTCAAAATCAAATACGGGACTGCGAACGCATCCGTGATTTGCTTACTCCGTAACGGCTTCTCGCCCGATCTGGCCCACATGGTGCTGGAGGAATACAGCTCGCATGTCACTCTCAATCTCCAGAAGGGTGAAGCGAAGGTTCGGGGAAGTCTGGTCGAAGCGATGAGGACTGATGAGAAGAACGATGTCCTAATCTACGAGGCTTCGACGTTGATCAACAGCATTTAGTCCGGACTCTTCATGATCGTCGAGGTGTCAGTCGGCTTGTAGGTAGTCATGGGCTTCTGGCCGGGTTCGATGATCCGCTCATTCTCGTGCTGACAATCAGCCGTAGGTCCACTGGCATTGCGATTGCCAGGATAGGGCTCCTGCCGCAAGGCCAACCCGATGTATCGAGATCGAAAAGCCGCCCCACACTTTGATGATTTCCTCCCTCCGGGAAGCCCAACTCTAGACCTAGGCCGTCGGGCCGTTGTGAGGTTCCTGACTGCCGAATCGCTCAAGTGCAGCAGTTAGGTCAGGGGATTCCGTCGCCTTGGCAATGTAGTGCTTCTCCGTGATGGCGGTTCCCGAATGGCCGAGCTGCGCGGCAGCGTGTTTGGAGCTGTATTCCTTGTCAATGAGCGTTGCCACGGACTTTCGGAAGACGTGCGGGGTCACCCATTCGTAGGTCGAGCCGGCCCGCGCGTCTCGCCACTGCCGGCGGAAGTTGTGAGGACTTCGCACGGTTCCGGTAGACGAGGGGAACAGCATGTCTTCAGGCATAGGTTGTTCCGTCGCGTGCTTTCGCTCCAGCGTGTGCGCGGCGAAAGGGGGTATTTTCATGGTCCTGAACCCGGCTTTGGTTTTGGGATGGTCCTGCCGGTAGGCGCCCCGGCCCTTTTCCATGACAACTGTCCCAGAGATTGTGATGGTTGGTGGCTTTGCTTCCAGATCGATGTCTTGCCACCGGATAGCGAGGACCTCGCCAATGCGGGCGCCGGTTGCCAGGAAGATGTCCAGCACATCAAGCAGATCTGTCGTCCGGGGCCGTCCCTTTTGGGCAGGGTCGATCTGCCAGTCGCGGATGATTGTGCGGAGCTTCTGAACGTCCTTGACAGAGAGGGCTTTGACGTTCTTCGTTGCTATCTTGATGGGTCCGACGTCACGGATCGGGTTGCTGTGGAGGGCATCGTGACGTACCGCCAGCCCGATGATTCCTGTGAGGACTATCTTCGAGTGGCGTGCGGTCGCGGGATGGTCAACGGCCACGCTTTTCAAGAATCGGTCGAGCCGGCCGGTAGTAAGTTCATTCAGTCGCAGCCCTGATAGCGCAGGTGCTATGACACGCTTGTAAGTGTCCTTGTACCCGTCGATCGTGCGCCGACCGGCGCGGCCGCTGCTTTCGATTTCGGCAAACCACAAAGCGCTGAGCTCCGACAGCCGCATGCTGCGGTTGATCTCGGATTTGATCGGGGCCTGCCGGTCCTTGAGCATCGTCACAAGAGCCCGTTCTGCAGCAGCGCCGGTGTCTCCCCACGCTTCGGCAGCCCGAGTTATTCCGTCTGTGTCGCGGTATCTGGCAGTGGCCCGCCATCTGCCGCCTGGGACCTTTTGGCGGCGGATCTTGCCCCAGGTCCCCAGTGGAAGCGGTGGTCTCGGAGACATCTAATCTTCCAGACGAGAGGACAACCACGCGTTGAAGTCGCTACGGCTGATGCGGAGATGTCGGCCGATTCGGTAGGCGCGGGGGCCGAGGTGCTTCACGCGCCACTGGTAAAAGGTCTGCTCAGGAATCTGTAACTGGGTGCAGATGTCCTTCGGGGTCAGCCATTGTTCTTCGGCAGTTTCTGTTGTGATGCTGCGTTCTGGTGTCGTTGTCATCTTTGTGTCCGTCGTGTCCGCGGGTTGATCGCTGGCAGAAGGGCCAGCCGTGTTCCTCGTTCATGGGAACGGACGAGCTAGTCGGCATGACGGCGTGGTGGAAGCTCGCCCCGAAGTCATTGATTTGCCCCTGGACTCGTTCCGGGGAGGCGTCGAACTCCCCGGAGGATCGTTGCACGAGGCCGACCCGATGCAGCAAATTGAGATGGCGGCGGATCGTGGACGACGAAGTCTGCAGACCACTCGATATTTCCGTGCAGGTGGCCGGTCCGTTTCTGACCAGGAACCGGACGATCTGGCTTCGCGTTTTGTTCATCAGGATGTTCGACATGGAGACCAACTGCCAGAGTGTTGATGAAGGCTGTGCTGTAGACGGGTCTACAGCAGCAGGGTACGCCGTGCGAAGTCTTGACGGAAGAGACACACAGTAAGCGCTATTTTTGATTGCCCGGGCATGCCACCCACGGAATACTGGGACACAGCAAGACTCCGGTTCGGGCCGAGCCGGCCAGCGCAGGCAGCTGACGATGAGGAGCGGGTAATGCGGGACGATGGGGCAAGGCGTGGCGACTCGTTGTCCCCTCAGGCGCAACTTGCCCGCCGTCTGAATCTGTTGCTCGACGTCGTTGTTGGCGAGCGCGGGCATCCGGTGACTTTCAAGGAAGTTCAGGCGGAACTGGCCGCCAGGGGCATCAAACTCTCTCGCGCCCGCTGGTTCTACATGAAGGAAGGATCCGGTCGGCTGGTGACAGACCCGGCCCTCTTGACTGGCCTGTGCGACATCTTCAATGTCGATTCCTCTTATTTGGTCCGCGGTGGCGACGCGCTGCCGGATCGCATCGACTCGCAGCTCGAGTTCGTCAAGTCGCTGCGTGCCGCCCGGGTCAAGTCTTTTGCTGCCCGGACGTTGGGTGATGTGTCACCGGAAACGCTGCGCGCGATCTCGGAGTTCCTCAACAAGGATATTGGCCTCCGTCCCGAAGGGGAGCGCGCCGCGGCTACTCCTCCAGCAGATACTGAAGATGAGCCGCCAGTAGTTCCTTGATCCGCTCAGGGTTGGCTGAGTAGCGCGGTGATCGGCCGTGCCGCCGGCCTGGTTCAACATCGACGACGATCGCCCCCGCCTCTTCGAGAGCCAGCAGGTGTTTAGCCACGCTGGGCTCGCCCGCGCTCACCGCGTCCACGATGTCTCCACGTGTTGCCGGGCCGTTCGCTGAAAGGTACCGGAGGATTTCATTCCGGGATCTGTTGCCGAATGTCGCGACGGCAGCCTCGACGTCGACCGACCAGGCGTCGTCGTGAGGCTGGGTAATGCGTGGCATGGATCCATTCTGGTCGAAGTGGTGGGAAAAAGTAAGTCTCGCAGTCTTGACGATACTTTAACTATTCTTGACAATAGTTTGTATAGCTTTATTGCGATTGTGGGTGGTGTCGCCTGCTACCCGTAGGTCCCGGGGGAACCCGCGGCAGAGTTACTGGAATCTGTTTGTCGAAGCGGTGAAGACCATGAGTGTCGGTGCCAGGGCGAATCAAGCCCAACAGAAACAACCACCAACAACCACTATTGATGTATCTCTGAACGGGCCTCCCGGTCCTGTGCAAATCCCGGTTGACCAGATCATGGTGGCAGTTGACGGTGTACGGCGGTATGTCGTTTCCCACCTGTCCCGGATCGGCCGGGCGTGCGACGTCGACGACGTCATGCAAGACCTTCGGGTGGCTGTTTGGGACGGAGTCGCCCGCGGCCACTATCGCCAGCTCCCCGGCATTCGCTTTGAGGCGTGGGTACAGGGCGTGACTGCTAACGTCTGCGCGGCGCATATTCGTCACGAGCTATCCCATCAGACGCTACCGCTCCTGATGGAGCCGGCCGACGACGACGGTTCGGCTTCTGCGGATGCGCTCGCTGTTTTGGGCATGGAACGAAATTGGGACAGAGGAGCTGAGAGTGTTGTCGACCAGCAATGGGCGCGAACGATCATTTCGCTGACACGGGCCAGCCTGAATGACGGCGTCTGGGAACTTGCAATAGATAGTCTTAGCGAGCCTCGCCGGTACGGTCCGCCCTCCCCAGAGGACCGCCGCAGATGGCACGCGGTAACAGTCGTGCGCCAGACAGCGAGGACTGTTCAAAGTGCCCTGGACGTCGAGCCTTCCGAGCTCCAAAGCATTGAAGACGTCTGCCAGCACGCGGTCGAATGCTTGCCTACGATTGTGCTGCGCCGAGTCGCGGCAAACATTGTTCGGCGAGATGTTCGTGGGCCGGAGAGAAGCCGAGCCTTAGAGTCGTTGGCTGTCGAGCTCGGGGTTACACAACGCTATGTGGCGGTGAAGATCGGTTTTGCACGGCGGCTCTATCAGGCCTCATGGAGGATTCTCCGGAACGGGATGGCTCCCTCCGCCTAAGTCATGTTGTGGGCGCCCTCAGCTTGCAATGAACGGGCGAGGAGGCGGACATGAGGCAGTCACGAAGGCGCACAGTGTTGGGCTCAAGTAGTCGGCCGACGTTGGTGATTGCCGTCCTGGTACTTCTGAGTGTGGCCGGGGTGGTGTTCGTTCTTGCGCGGCCCGCGGACGGGCCCCGAACGGAGCCTGTTTCGTCCTCGACAGGGGAACCGTCTCCCACGAACGCGGCGACGCCGTCGACCTTTCCTTTGGGTGCATCGCCGACCGCGGTTCCTGCCGCTGAAACACCACCTGCAATTGGCGAACCTCGCACGACAGACTTTCGGAGGCTCGCTTCCGCGGCAGCGACGACGATTTACACTTGGGACACGCGAACGGCGTCGTACTCTGAGATCTACTCCCGGCTTCGAGGCTGGTGGGACGTCCTGCCGGACGGGTCCAATCCCCTGACCGTCCTTGCGCAGGAGTTCGAGGCCACTGGTGTTAATGCTGGGACCTACGCGTCATTGGCGGGGGAGCAGGCGCGACGTTCGGCCACCGTCCAATCGCTCGTATGCGATAGCGAGTTGGCCAAGGTGCGGGATCACCCCGCGCCGTGGGTGGGCCTGCACGTGTGCACGGCGACCTTGACCGTCGTGGATGAATCGAAGTCAATTGAAAACGCCTACGTGGCTCCCGTCAGCGTCATGGTGAATTGCCCACCGGCCACAACGGCCCCGACCGACCATTGTGTCGTTGTTGGCTTCTACGCGACGCCGAGCAGGATCGTCTACTGATGCCCGCAACGGCGGTTCTTGCTGGCCTGGCGAAGCGCCGTGCCATTCTGCGGGCAAGGGTGGCTGTAGGTATGGCACTGACATTGATCTGCGTCTTAGTGTTTTGCGCTGGCGTGGCAGTCTTTGCCGCCAACTCCGCTACCACGGCCAGTGCCTGCTCGTTCGGTCCGGTCACCGATGATCGGTTGCCAGTGGATGGAACCGGTGGGTTGGAGATTCAGCTACCCAATCAGGCCCCGATCGCTCTATCTTCGGGACAAGTGACGGTTGCCCGGATTTACATTGGGGTCGGAAAGCAACTGGGAGTCGCGAGGGACGGGCAAATCATCGCGATTATGATGGCACTCCAGGAATCCGGCCTCCGGGTCTTGGCAAACACAAACGTTCCCGCCTCGCTCTTGATTCGGCACGACGGCCTCGGCAGCGATCATGATTCCCTCGGCACGGCCCAGCAACGCCCAGCCGCAGGCTGGGGAACCATCGAGCAGTTGATGGACCCTAATTACAACGCACGTTCCTTCTATGGAGGACCAGCCGGTCCCAACCATGGCAGCCCGCCCGGGTTGCTGGATGTCTCTGCCTGGGAATCCATCGGCAAGGGCGAAGCTGCCCAAGCCGTGCAAATATCGGCCTTCCCTGAGCTGTATGCGCGCTGGGAGCCGGAGGCAACGGCAATCGTTGACGCGCTCGCAGGTGGCACTCCACCAGCTTCTTGCGACAGCTCTCCGAACGGTTCGGCGCCGCCGTCCATGCCGACGAATCTGAGCCAGATCCGGAAGGACATCCTGCATTTCACCCGAGAAGGGCTGGGCGGTACGTACGTGTGGGGAGGAACCGCGTTCAAAGCGTGGGACTGCTCTGGCTACGTTCAATGGATCTACAAGCAGGTGGAGATCAACCTCCCAAGGGTTGACCAGTGGACTGTCGGGCATCAAACCGACAATCCGCAGCCAGGGGACTTGGTGGTGCAGAACCCGCAGGGGCCCAACAACTGGGGGCACGTCGGCATTTATGCGGGCGATGGGCTGATGTACAGCGCGTTAAACCCGGCTGCCGGGACGTTGTTGCATCCAATAGCTTGGAATTCTGGGACCGCCTTTTTTGACCTGTTGAAATGACCTCAACCGTTGACTAGCGGAGTTCTCGCTCTGCCTCAGATCACTAGCTTGGCGCTAGGATAGGTCTGCTCCAAGTCCTGTGAACCAAAACCACGGCAGGGAAGTGGACTCCCGAGTCGCGAATTGTTTACCGTAGCACTCAATGTCTCTCAAGAGGCAGTACGGAACCTTTGGCATCTGCATATCGACTTCGAAAATGCGAAGTTTCAAGAACGCGAGCATAAGCGAGCCTAAGGAGTTCATGGATTGCGTAACGTCTGCGTCGCCCACGATCGTCCTTTCAGCCTGCTTGCTGATAACAAATAAGCCGAATTCATCGCCAATCGGCACGGACTAGTGCTCTGATGTGTAGAGTGATGTCGCTTCGCACGAAAGCAGGGAGGCTTCAAGATGGCGGATACCAAGGCATCAGAGTGGGTAACGAGTTTCCTTGGGCACGTGCTCGCCTTCACCGGGAAAGTCTGGATCGATGGCACCTGGACGATTCGTGAAGACTGTGTGCGGATGGCGGAAGCACGAGGGGCCGTCGATTGGAAACCGGATATGTCCGGGCGTGTCACGTTGCTTGTACATGGTGATCTGGCCAGTCAGCACGTTTCTGATCGAACCCGCCAATACAGCAAGAAGCTAATACTCGCCGATAGCTTGCGGCGCTCGGGCAAGCCGATCGCAATTATCGACGGACAAGGCTTCGCCGACTTGGTGAATGGGTATCCGGCCCGGAACAGAAAACTGTTGTTTGCGGGGCCCTCTGAGGTGTTGGTGCTTCCGGATCTCGGTGAAGGAATTCTGGGAGGACCGCTTTCAACGAGGCAGATCCCAGCCCATGATCCCTCTGAGCTGACCCTGAACCTCGAAGCACTGGACAGAGGCACAGCTGCTCATGAAGCGACCGTTGCTGCTTTGTCCAGGATGTTGGAGCGACGGGGCCTTCTCCCACAGCGGCCAGGCCGTCATGCGCCGGCGTTTGACCTAGGTTGGACTGATGACGATGTCGTGAATATTGCGGAAGTCAAGAGCCTTACGGGTACCGATGAAACTCAGCAGATTCGGCTGGGATTGGGACAGGTACTCGATTATGCTCAGCAGATCCGGCTCTCAGGCCTCTCATCTTCGCCAGTTCAGCCTGTGTTGGTTCTTGAACATGAACCGAGCCATCCAAGATGGACCGAAACGGCGTCGTCCGCGGGGGTCAAGCTCATATGGGGCCCGGCATTCGGAAAATAGTGTCACCGATGGATGGTTACGTAGACAACTAGGTGTGCTCCAGAGCTTTGCCCGGAAAACTGGGTCCCGTGAGCCGGTGAGAAACATGGCCGTGCCTCTGAAAATCTCCCCTTCGGGAGTGGAGGGTCTCCGGTACGTTTGGCGTTATGCATGTCATTTTGGACTCCACCGCCCTGATATCGGATTTCCACTTTGCCACTGCGGCAAACAGGGGATTGCTAGAAGCCGGAAAGGCAAAAGTCATCCGTCTAGGCGTTCCAGAGCTTGTGCTGCGGGAGGTCGTCCACAAATGGCGTCAACGAGTTGCCGACTTGATGGAAAAGGCAGAGTCACTAGAAGCTGAAGCGAAACGAATCGGGCTGGCGAGCCTAGCGGTCGCGCTCCCCTCAATAGACGATACAGTGGCGGCCTTCGAGAAATCCCTCCGAGAAAAGCTTGAGAAAGCGTCCGCCGCCGTCTATGCAATTCCAACCGTTTCGCACGAGACACTCGTGAACAAAGCGATTCAGCGCAGGTCTCCATTCGCAGAGAAGGGCACCGGATACAGGGACGCCCTCATATGGGAATCCGTGAAGGAGATCCTCAGGACGAGCGATGAGGCTGTCACCTTCGTCACGGCCAATAAATCCGACTTCGGGAGTAGCGACCTGGGCATTCCGCAGGGCTTGCTGGACGAGCTGACCAACGATGGCATCGGGAACGACCGGCTGACAATCCTTGCAACTCCCGCAGATGCCGCGGCGGCGACGCTGGAGCACGCTCAGTCACTGCTTGACCAATTCGAGCAGAAACTAGTGTCAGACAATGCTTTCCGCGATCAGTTGGTACAGGAGTTGGTTGAGCAGGCTGATCTCGCCCTTAGCCATGTTGAAAGGTTCCGGTATTCGTCAGACCACAAGGCAAGATTCATTTCTGCCGACATGATGTACGAGATCGGCTACTTTCAACCGACCAGGTCTTGGCTGATTTCGCAAGGCAGGATTGGGATCGAATTCGAGGCGGAGGCAGACGTCGACGTCGAGTACGACGTCGATGGTGGGTTCCCGCACCACTTCGACCCTCAGCAAGACCACTGGGAGGATGCTTCCCTTGAACGGTACGGGTCCACGACCGTTACGGCATCGCTTTCGGGGCAATTGGAATTTGATGCGTCTTCGGACGGAGTCTCGGCACCGAGCATGTCCATCTGGGCGCTGTCAGACCCGGCTCCCCGATAGAGCTTGCTCCCCCACGCGGGATATGAAGACAGCCGGGCCGTTCTGCTCAGCGAGCCGAACGTCATTCGTCGTTCACGGCGCCAAAGGTCCTGTGGAGGCTGTTTGGTGGCTTCGACGTTCGAATCGACTCTTGAGTCCCGATCTCCGAGAGTTGTCGTCCGGTCAAGTGGTCCGAACGTCCGGCTCGTCGAGCAATGAGCACGGTCTAAGCGGGGCGGTCTTGACGGATCCATCCCTAATGTAATCAAGCTGTCATGTCGCTCCGCCCCGCCGACTCCATGAAGTCGTGAGCCCAAACAGCTCATTCCTTTGGACGACGGACGGAGCGCTCAATGTTGCTGGTAGCTGTGGATCCCGGAATCACGCCAAATCCCAACTTTCCTTTCCTTGAATCTCTAAAGCAGATCGGCGGCGGCATCCTCGTCGGAGCCTTCATTGTGATCGCCATCGTGGCAATCATTGGGGCGGCAATGCTTCTGGCCGGCAAGTTGAGCCAGTCGTCGCGGCTGGCCTCGGGCGGCGGCATGATTCTGCTCTGGACCGGCCCTGTGGCGGCGATCCTGGGCGGCATCAACGGCTACATTCTCTGGTCCCAGTCGGCGTTCCCGCTCGGATTTTAGGGCCGGGTTGTCATGCCGGTTCAGTGTGACCTGAATGGGTGGTGGCCGCCCGGCTGCGGTCTTGTCTCCCAAGCGAACGACGGCGTTATGGGCTCGGTCACGTCCCTTTTTGCCGAGATTCTCCAGAACATCGCATCGTGGATTTGGTCGTTCATCACGGGTGCTTTCAGCGTCTCGAACGTGGATGATTCGCAGTGGACGGCTGTCGAGGGCCTGACGAACTGGTGGGTCATCGTCATGATGACCCCGCTCGTCGTCGCGCTGATCCTCCAGCTCCTTTCCGGGCTGATCAGCCAGCAGCCCCGCCGTCTTGTGAGGGCCCTGGTCGGCGGTGCAGTCGCCGTTCCAATGGTCGCCGGTGCGGTCTACCTGGCCCGGCAGCTCACGAAGGTGAGTGATTCAGCTTCCGAGGCGCTCCTCGCCTCGATGGGATCTGATCCCTACGTCCTGTTCATGCGGCTCTTCGGTTTCGAGCGGGCACCGGCCGGATCAGGCCGGGACTGGAACATCGTCTCCCTTTCTCCAGGTTCGGGAAACGGCGCGACCGGCGCGGTGATCGTGACGTCGATGGCCGTCGTCGTGGTCTGGATTTTGGCGTTCATCCTGATGTGCTCGATGATCTTCAGGTCGTTCGCGCTCATCGTGCTGGCCGCCGTCGCACCGGTTGCCCTCATGCTGATGCCATGGGAGAAGACAAGGTCGTGGGGGCGGCGGTGGTGCGAGATTGTCGTCGCGCTGCTCCTGGCCAAGCCCCTTGCGGCGACGGTCTTGGCTGTTGCCATCAAGCTTTTCGCCGAGTCGAAGTCGTTCGCCGGCCTGGCTGCCGGCATGGTTGGAATGGCGCTTGCCTGTGGTGCCCCGCTGATGGCCTTGAAATTAGTCAGCTTCGCGGGCGGAGAGCTCGCGGCGGCCGCCCAGACCGCCGGAGGCGGGCATGTCCTCTCGCGGAGCACCGGTTTTACCGCCCGGCAAATCAGCCGGCAGACCGGCGGGAGATTCACGCTCGCGGCGATGGCCAGCCGCTCGGCGATCACTCGGCCGATCCCGTCGAGCAGCCCGCAAAATCCGCCACAGGTATTGCCACCAAGACAGCCGCGGCCGGGGACGGCTTCGGAGGCTATGCCGTCGCGGAGTCCCGGTGGGAAACCAGCAGCAATGCTCGAGGCCGCGCCGTCGGCTCCGGATCGAACATCCCGTCGGACGCGCAGTGTTACTGGGCAGCCGCGATCGAATTCGGGGTCACCGACCACCGGGCCGGTTTCCCGCGCCGTTGACGATCCACCTCTTCCTTCGGCGTCGCATCCCTTACCGGTTACGAAGGCGTCCCCGTCGATAGCGCCGTTGGTGCCACCATTGTCTCGCTCGCAAACGGTCTCGCAACCCTCGAAAGATGGTGATTCCGGTGTCTGAAAATTCACGAACCATCGATGCGGTCAAGTTCCCGCGCTACGAGCGGCGCGGCTTGTTCATGGGTTTGAAGTGGTACCAGTTGCTGCTGCTGGCGGGTGGCGTTCTCGTGGCAAGTGTGGCTTCAGCGGCGAACGGTCCGGCCGGACTTTTTGGTTCGGGACCGGTATGGCTTGCCCTGATGCTGCTCGGATTGCTGCAGTACTCTCGAATTCCCTACCCGGTGTGGGTCAGTCATGCCGTCCTGTTCTTCTACAGATCGATCGTCAGCCAGACGCGGTTTTTCGTGAGGCCTGAACGGGCGGTCCTAGCCGGGCGTTTGGAACTCCCGGGCGGATTGGGAAGCCTTCAATTGCGCAGGACGTCGAGGGGTGAGTCCTTCATCGTTGACGCTCGCGGCAAGGAGGTCGTCGCGGTGCTGCGCTGCAGCACGAGGTCTTTTGCGCTCCTGGACACCGACGACAAAGCTTGGGCCGTACAGGCCTGGTCCCGCGTCCAGGCAGGCATGGCGCAACGCGGCAATGTCGCGAGAATTGCCGCCCAGGATTACACGGTTCCCTATCCGTCGAAGGCGCTGCGTGACTTCTACGAACAGGCAGCGCCCGAACGAAGCGGCGGGACCGGCGAATTGAGCTGGGGTCAACGGTCGTATGAGGATCTGATTTCCGCAGCCGGGTCCGCCATGAGCCACGATCTCCTGCTCGCTCTGGTCGTGGACACGGCAAGGGCAAGGCGCCGGATCAAGGAATCTGGCGGGGGATTGCTCGGCGTTGAACGAGTGCTCCGGCTGGAAGTCGAGGCCATGACCACGGCACTGGGGACCCACAGCGTCAGGGTGGAGGAGTGGCTGCCGGAAGACGGAATTCTCGCCGTCTTGCATGGTGCCTTCGATCCAGCAGCCGTCGCCGCTCCTGTTCGTCAGCGGGTGCCAGCCATCGACGGCGAGCCCCACAGTGATTCGGAGTCCAGGCTGATTTCAGGCCCGATGGCCGTGGAAGAGCACTGGACCTATGTGCGCACGGACTCAGGTTTTCATCAAACTTTTTGGATCGCAGAGTGGCCGCGGCAGAAAGTCTTCCCGGGTTTTCTTCATCCGCTGATCTACGTGGGCGACTTCCGCCATACCGTGACCGAAGTGATCCGGGCAGTGCCCACAACGGAGGCGCTGCGGGATATCCGTTCTGCCCAGGAGGCCCATGAGACCCGGCGTCGAATCAACACAAGGTTCGACAGACCACTGACCCGCGAGCAACGTGCCGAGGAAGAGGAGGTGGCCCAGCGGGAGGAAGAAATCGTCGCCGGTCATGGCGATGTGCGGCCGGCCGCTTACGTGACGATCACGGCTTCCACACTTGAGGATTTGGCTAGGTACAGGCAGGAGCTGGAGTCAGCGGCCGCCGGCGCATTCGTTGAATTGCGGTTGCTGGCCGGGCAGCAATGGGCTGCCTTCGTCGCCGGTGCCCTCCCGTTCGGGAGGGGACTGCGATGACCCGATCCATCCAGAGCGTTCAGTACCTGCCATCGGCCGGGAACCGCCGGGAGCGGAAAGAACGACGCCGTCACGAAGATGCTGGGAAGAGCGGACCATGGATGTCTGCGCTGCAGGGCTTCGGAGGGACGATCGATGGTCTGCTGGAAGGTACCGAGCGCGGTTCTGATTGGGGGAGCCGGGAGCCGAACTCTTTGCGCGGCCCTCACCGGCTACGTCCAGCACCGCACCGCGCTTCCACGCTGACGTTTGCTGCGGCCTATCCCTTCATCACCGAATCGGGCCTGGGCCACGAGGGCACGTACATCGGCACGGACGTCTTCGGATCTGGAGCCTTTTCCTACGATCCGTGGATTCTCTATGACAAGGGCGTTATCAGTGGCCCGTCGATCGTTGTCATCGGTACCGTCGGCACGGGCAAGTCCATGTGCGGTAAATCTTTGGTGGCCCGCTCGATCACGCTGGGGCGCAAGGCCGCCGTGGCGTCTGACCCCAAGGGCGAATGGGTTGCCGTGGCCAAAGCTGTTGGCGGCAAAGTCATTTCCGTCGGCCCCGGTAGGGCGGCGCGTGTTAACCCGCTCGACGCCGGACCACGCTCCAGCGCCCTGACAGAGGCGCAATGGCAGGCCGTGGTCCGCCAACGTCGCCGCTACCTGCTGGTGGCGCTGGTGTCCCTCATGCGGCAGGGCATGCCCCTTCGCCCCGTGGAACACACAGCGCTTGATATGGCACTCATGGAGACGGTGGCGCAGAACTCGAACCCGACCCTGCCCATGGTCCTGGACCACCTGCTGAACCCCTCGAAGGAAACCCTCGGTCTCGTGGGCAGGGACGGCGGAACCGCCGTCAGCCACTCGCTGCGGCGAACGGTGTCCGGCGACTTGGAGGGCATGTTCGATGCCCCTTCAACCGTCGCCTTCGACGCCGACGCGCCCATGATGGTGATGGACACGTCCGCACTGATCGGCGCCTCCGAGCAGGCGCTGTCACTCGCCGCAGCGTGCGGCGCTACGTGGCTGGAGGCAGCAGTTACCAATCCCGACGGCGGCAAGCGGCTGGTGGTCTACGACGAGGGTTGGCGGATGCTCGCGGACCCTTACATGTTGGCCAAGATGAGCGAGCAGTGGCGACTGGCCCGCACCTACGGGATCGCGAACCTGCTTATCATGCACAAGGTTGCCGACCTGAACGAGATCGGCGACAGCACCAGCGGACACCGCCAGAAAGCCCTCGGGCTCCTGACCGAAGCGGACACGCGCATCATCTACCGGCAAAAGCACGATGCCATGCGCCTGACCAAAGAAGCGCTTGGCCTGACCGAAGCCGAATGCGAACACGTCGAGAACCTCCCCAAAGGCGTAGGGCTCTGGAAGGTCGGCAACCGCTCCTTCATCGTTGCCAACCGTGTCACCACGGACGAGCTGGAAGTCTTCGGCACCGACGACCGGATGATCTGATGTTCACCCACTCCCGGGCAGGAAACACCAGCCCGCTCATCACCGCCGGACTCATCACACTCTCCGGGCTCGTTAGCTTCTCCTTCCTGGTCCAAGGCGCCGCGCGCCTCCTCGTCACGTGGCGGTGCGGCACCACGCCGCCGTCGCCCCCAAACCCGGCGGCCGCCGTCGGACTCTTCACTGGCCGGATCGATTGGATCGTGCGTCGTGATCCCGGCTGCGACGTCAGCACGGCCGATGTGTGGTGGATGGTCGGCCCGGCGCTCGTCACGATTGCTGCGCTCGCGGTGACCGGGATCTGGGCGTGGCGGCGGTGGAAGCAATCAGGGGCATGGCTGCGGCAGGAGATCCTGAACCGCAATGGCATCGCCCGCCGCTCCGAGATTCTCCACGATTTCGGCGCCCGAGCCGTCCGGAAAAGGGGAAAGTTCACCCGCCCAGGCTTGAGCAACCCGACCATCCAAGACGTGTCCTGGACACTTGGCCGCTCACGGGGCGCCACGGTCCGTGTCTCAACGGAAGAATCCATGGTAATCCAGGGAGCGCCCCGTTCGGGCAAGGGACTCTACGTGATCATCAACGCGATCCTCGACGCACCCGGTGCTGTCGTCACCACCTCGACCCGGGCCGACAACCTCGTAGTCACGATGAAAGCCCGCGCCTCGGGGGATAGGCCTGTGACCGTTTTCGATCCGCAGGGAATGTCTGGACTACCTTCGACGCTGCGCTGGTCTCCGGTCCGCGGCTGCCAGGACCCGGATATCGCCACACGCCGGGCCTTGGTCATCACCGCCGATACGGAGATGAAAGGTGAAAATGCGGCGTGGCAGAAGCGCTCACTGATCGTCCTGCAGTGTCTGCTCCACGCGGCGGCATTGTCCGGAGAGGGCGTGCGCGCCTTCCGTCGTTGGTCCTCAAGCCCGGTGTTAGCGCGTGAGGCACTGGAGGTTCTTAGCCGCCCCGGGGCGGCTCTGGGGTGGCAGGCCGACTTGATGGGAATCCTCGAAGACGACCCGAGGAACACGTCCAACTCGTGGATCGGTGTTTCGGCGGCCGTGGCACCCCTGTCCTCGCCGAAGGTTCTGGCCGCGCTGGATCCGCAGGACGAGTTCGAGGAGTTCGACCCGAAGCAATTCATTCGTGATCGCGGAACGCTGTACTTGATCGGTACACGGGCAGGAGCCGCCGCCGCTGGCCCGTATCTCTCAGCATTGATTGACGACATAGACAACGCTGCCCGGGAAATGGCGTTCGTCTCGCCCGGCGGACGGCTCGACCCGCCCCTGTCGTTGATCCTCGACGAGATCGCCAACCTAGCGCCATGGCCCGGTCTGCCCATTGCGTTGTCGGATGGCGGCGGTATCGGCATCTCCACCCTTGTCGTGTTGCAGTCGCTGTCCCAGGCCCGGACCGGGTGGTCCATCGACGAGGCCGCCACAATCTGGGACTCGGCCATCATCAAAGTGATCTTCGGCGGCGGCTCCGACGAACGCGACCTCCGCTCGCTCGCCGGACTGCTCGGGGAGCGGAGCCTCACGCTGACCACGCGATCGTGGTCCTCCCAAGGACGCCAAGACGGCGAACAGATCCGCGAGAGCCCCGTCATCGCCCTCGATGAAATCCGCCGGCTACCCGTCGGCACCGCCCTCATGCTGGGCCGACGCACCAGGCCGATCCTGCTGGACCTGCGCGAATGGCACAAACGCAAAGACGCAGCCGAACTTGGACGCTCCAAGGCAGAGACCGAACGCGCTCTGATCGAAGGCCACAAACAACGCCAACAAACGGCCGATGGGACCAGCGATGGGGAACTATGAGGACGTCGAACACTTTGACATTCCCTCAGCCGGAGCGGACGACGACGAGCTGACGGCCGAGCTGTTCCGCTCGGCCTTCCGAGCTCCGAACGGTTCGCAGGGCACGACCCATCGCTGGCGAGACATGAGCTCCCAGCAGGCAGAAAGCATCTGGGCCGCGCTCGCAGCCTGGGTGCCGTGGCTGGTTGCCACCTACCAGCTGACGACGTCGGTAGTCCCGGACTGTTGGTGGCGCCACCCCGAGATCGTCGCGGAGCTGTATGCACTGCAGCGGGCAGAGCAGGTCTCCTACGCAACCGATGATGCCGGCTTCGGACCCCTGGCGTTTCACGAAAGGCTGCCACACGCCGTAGAACGCCTCAGGAACCACACCCGGACGGCCGGATGCGTAGGGCTGCAGGTACACAAAGAACCCGCCCCGAGGCTTCTCGCTGTTGATGATCCGGAGTTCCTGGAGTGGGAGGCCGCCCACCATCAGCCGGGGGTTGAGTTCTGAAGTCATGCCGTGAGCCCGGCATCGGGACATGAACAGATATCCGCGTTTGTGGATCTCAAGAGGCATGGAGGTGGCCGTCGTGGCTCCCAGAAGTGAGGGCGCTCGCCGTTCAAAGCACCCAGGCGCCGGTGCGGCCGGCCCCGCTACATCACGGCTGACACCCGAGGAACGCATCGCAGCACTCACGGACGGCCTTCACACGATCCTTGAAAAAGCCGTCGAATCGCCGTCGCACTGGCAGATCCTATTGGACGCTTCCGCCACACTCTGGCGATACTCCGGCGGCAACGTCGCCCTGCTCATGATGCAGATGGCACAGCGCGGCACCGACGAGCCAACGCTCGTGGCCGGGTTCAGGGAATGGGAACGCCACGGGCGATCAGTCCTGAAAGGCGAACACGCGTTATGGGTGATCGCCCCGCGCACGGCGCGCATGCAGGACTTCACGCTGCCAGACGGGACCCGGCAGCGGATCCGCGCAGGGGAGAACCCTCCCACGGGCGCCGTCGACGACGGTAAGAAGACCGTCATCACCGGCTGGCGCGGGCAAGCCGTCTTTGACGTCTCGCAGACTCAGGGAACTCCGCTGCTGGTACCGAGGGACGTGCCTGCGTCCGGCGTCGTCGCCGCGGAGCTCTTTGACTCGCTGGCGGAGGTCGCACACAAGCATGGCTTCGAGGTTCACGTCGATAACGCCCAGTATGGGCTGACCAGCGGATACACGGATTTCGCAAAGCACTGCGTCCAAGTGGGTGCGTGGCTGAGTCCCGAGGAACGTACCGCCGTGCTCGCGCACGAGCTCGGACACGTCCTGCTGCACGGCTCAGACGACGCCGTCGGGCGCCTCTACGGCAGCAGCGCGGACCACCGCGGGCTCGCCGAAGTAGAAGCGGAATCGATTGCCTACACCGTCCTGCGGGCTCACGGGATCGACCGCGGACCCCAATCCGCGTCGTACCTGGCCGGATGGGCAGACGCCGTTATTGAGACAGAGAACGGGGCTTCTGGGCGGGACGCGGGTGGCCGGTTGCCTGTGTCCCGCGTGGAAATCGCGAAGTCCGTGCTCGGACGGGTCACGGCAGCCACGAAGGGGATCCTCGAAGTGACTCACCCAACCGGATTCGGTGGCAAACTTCCCGCCGTCGACGCGGGGCCTCGGCTCGTCCAGCCGGTGTCCTATGTGGGCGTTGGGATGCCGCGGCCGTCGGTAGACGGCCCATCGATCGCTGGCCCCGGACTCTGACTCCACCTATTTGTCCGGCGGGACAGACCCGTCGGCATCGGAAAGGACAAGCACAATGAGCACCAAAATCCCGATCAGCATCGCCGGCAACCTCGTCGCCAACCCCGAACTCACCTACGGCGAATCCGGGGTGGCTCATACAAAGCTGCGCGTCGCCGTGAACCAGCGAATCCAGGGCCCCGACGGGACCTGGCAAGACGGCGAACCCGTCTTCCACAACGTCGCTGCATTCCGCGCGCTTGCCGAGAACGCCGCGAACTCATTGAAGAAAGGAGACCCGGTGACGGTAGCTGGGGAGCTTGAATTCCGGTCCTACGAAAAGGCCGGTGAGAAACGCGAGGCCCGCCGCATTGTCGCCGACACCATCGGGCCGGACCTGCGCTTCGGTACTGCCGTCTACCAGCGCTCGGCTCACACCGCAGCTGCTGGGCCGGATGCTGGAATTCAAGCCGTTGCGGATGTCTCGGCTGCCGCTGAGGCCGCCTCTCCGGTGTACAACATTGCGACGAAGAGCCCGGTAGTGGTGCCCCCTTTCGGGGCGGCGCATGGGAGTGAGATGAGTTACTAGTCGGGTTGCCTTGCGGTGCGCGAGAATTGGAAATGGTCTCCGTTCTCACCACAGTTATCAGTCGTAACCTTGGGCTGACAGGTTGGATGAGACGAATAAGGAAGTCGGGCGTCTTGACTAACCTGTCAGTTCCGTAGTGTTCGGTGACCTGCCACAGTCGCGCTGGGTGAGTGTCCGGTAGCGGATCTCACCGGACAAGCGGAAGAAATCTCGCGCGGACCCCCGGCGGCACAAGCGGTGATAAGTTGCACGTGTCAAACGCAGGATGCGGCTAGTCAAATGAGGACCAAAGATGCACAACGACATCATCGACGCAATCGACGCCTACGAATTAATTCAGACCGAGTATCTCACGAAGAATGCCGTCACCGTAGCTGCCGATGAGTAAAACTTCGTCGTATCGACGGTGCTGCCCTTCCCCGAGAATCTGACCGACGCGTGGGCTGCGGTCCACCTCGCGATCGGGGGCGAGATCAAACGGCTCGGAATCGTACCCGTCTCCGAAGATCTGCGTTTCTTCGCTGGCGAAGGCGGACCGGTGATCAATACGCTGGTGGCAATTTGGAATACTCCGGTGGATTGGCAGGGCCGTTCGAAGTACGGGCGGATCGTTCCAGGAATGAATCTCGGCGGTGCCGTTCGGCCTAACAACGTGAGATTTTCCTTCGGGACCGGTGTCATCTATAACGAACACGGTTCGTACCTGGCACCCGAAACGCTCGCGCGACTCGCCGTCCAGCGACTCTCCTCCTAGGACGACACCGAGCGCCACGCGAAATCGCTGCGAGGCGCTTTCCTTCCGCAGAGCGCGCTTGGCCGAGTAGCAGACCCTTTTCGCAGCAAGTTGAGACGGCCGAAGTGAATCCGAAGGCTGACAGATTCGATGAGGATACTGACAACCATGTTGAAACCGGACAAATGGCGTCGCGGTTATCGTTTCTCTGAAAGCATGACGAACGCGCTGTTATCGGTGCTCAAGGCTGAGACTATGGCGTTTCCGCGGCTGGATTAGAGGATGGGCGGGTGGGCCAAAGGCTGATTGACTGAAGGTATTCGGTCGCCTCAGCGTGCTCGCTGAACTCCAACAGATTTCCCACCTTTTCCACCAGCACGTCCCGCACCTCGGCTGGGGTTGCAAAGAAGAATTCCTTTCGGGGGTTGGCTTGGTTGAGCGCCCTGGCAGCGAAGTGTTTGTGGAGTTCGTTCTCGAGTGTGACTGCATCCTCGGAGAAGAACAGTGTGTGGATGTCAAAGCGAAAGGGTACGGATGCCCCACTGAGTTCGGCCACGCGTTCGGTTGGTTCGAGGCGTCGCGTCAGGCCGATTTTGACGACATCTTCGCCGAACGCTCCGCGGTTGGAAATCACGTAGATGTAGCCGGCGCGTATGTTTGCTGCGCGGAAGTCGTTCTGGGCGATCGCATCGTTAATGGCCCTAAGCCGGAGCTCCAGGTCGGGGTCTGCTTCGCCCGAAGCACGTATTGCGTTGAGGGCGTTCAGAAGATGGCTGCGTTCTTTGTCGAGTCGGGCACGTTCCTCAGCCAGCTCGCGTTCGACGCGCCGTTCCTCTCGCAGGCGAGCTCGTTCCTCCCTCTCCGCCTCCTTCTCCTCTTGCTTCTTCATCAACCAGTCGGAGGTGAGTTCGATCTCTTCGATGCGCAGGGCGTGGAAGTGGTCACTGATGTGCATTTCCATCATGGCCCCAAGCTTCGCGATTGCCGTGCGGGACGCCTCGAGGCGGCGCTTGGCGGTCACTACATTGCCGAGCTTTAAGGATCTGATGCTGTTGTCTGCTTCGGCGTTATAGGCTCGAAGCATGAGTTTGGCCAAATCGTCAGTCATTCGGCGGCCCTTGGCTAGGGAATTATCGAAGGTGAAGAGGTTCGACTTCACAATCGCTCCCCCCGATTTCACTAGTTCGGCGATCCGCGCCTCTATACTGTCCAAGCGGTTGCGGAAGGACGCGGCGTTCTCTAGCGGATGGTGATAGCGGTAAATACCGACTTCTTGGAGCACCCGGCCATCGTTGAGATCAACATAAGAGTCAGAAGTGGCACTGGCCTCGGCCAACCGTCGCTTCAGGAGTTCATTTTCCGCTTCAAGAAAAGCGATCCGCGCGGACCCTTCTGACGGTTTCGTCTCGACTATAACGGTTGTCGGATGCGGCGCCGGCGCTGTATCAACTCCATTCTTGTTTTGGGCATCTGACGGCAACCACAACTGCCATCCCGCCGGTGGATCCGGCCATGTGGGGTCCGGAGTCCAGCCGGTTGGAGGGTGCCATCCGGCTGGTGGCCGTGGCCATCCAGGGGGCGGGTTGAAAACCAAAGGTTCGCTGGTCGTCATCAGGAGCGCCGAACTCCTGAGCCATTGACCGGAACCAGCCCCAGCGGGTTTTTTGAAACAGCGGCACCAAGGTGCTCCAAAGTGGCTGCCGGCACAACGGCCGACAGGTCGATTTCGGCGAAGGCGTCGCGTGATGCACCGACCGCCGCGAATGGAATGTAGGTTTCTTTTCCTGTTGCCGGATTGATCGTGTGAGTACCGACCTCGAGAGAAATGCTCTGGATTAGTCCGCGACGATCAGACTCAAAGATCTCGTGTAAGGTGCGCAACGCGACCTGATGGACGATACCCGCGTACCTGTCTTTTGAGTCCTTCTGCGAGAGCGGCACAGCGGTGACTTCGTCGCTGGCTTTCACATACTTGTATGACTTGATTGTCGGGATGAGGTCCGGCCCGGGGATGAGGATACGCAGACCCAGTTCGGCACTCCCGGGTTCGAAATTCGCCTCATGTTCCACAGCGAAGTCTTCGGGGTAAACCGAATTCGCTAGAACAATGCCGACGTACTCGTGGACGGCGTCCACTGCTCCATAACTCAGATCGGTTATCAGCTGGTCAATGGACGCGTTGTGCTGGGCGATCTCCGCTTCACGGTTCGCGCATTCGCTCTGGTACTTGGCGCGCGCCGCTGAGAGCGCTCTCTCCCGTTCTTGTTCGAGCGCAGCGTGCTGATCGGCCAGTCTCCGACGTCGCTCAGGAAGCTGCTGCACGTGACGCTCCCAGGCAGCGTGGACCTCCGCATACTCTGCCTGGGCTTGAGCCTGGGCCTCAGCGAGCTTCTTCTTCCGCCCGAACAGCCCTGTCGGGGCGACCGGGGGTTGAAAAACAGGGGCAGGCGGGTCGGCAAGTGGTTCTGGAGCGGGAATCGGAGTTTCCAGCCTGCGATCGAATGGCGGGTGTTCGACCGTCCGCCGAAGGCTCCCGAGATCGACATAGTCATCCACATCCAGGGTCGCTTGGAGGAGGCTATCTACTTGATCATAGGTTGCAGCAAGCTCAGCGTTGAGTTCTTCGACCTCTGCCTGCCGTGCAGCTACATGCGCCTCAGCGGCTTCCTTCTCCAGACGCTTTCGGTCCGCCTCGGAGGCCCGCTGCAACGCAATCGAAGCCCTTCGTTGCGCATTCCACGCCTGCTCGGCGCGGCGTGCCGCGGCGGCTTGCTCTCGGGCCGACGCGCGTTGGCGCTGCTCAGCCATTCTGGCTTGGTGTTGCATTTCCGCTAAGAATCCCCGACGACGTGCCACATTAACCTTCCCCATACGATTTCGTTCACATTATCAAGTGGATCGGATTAAATCCGTCCGCACACCTGGTTGCCGCGGATTGGCTCCAAGCTCCATTGACGATCAGCTCATCATTATCATTGATTCCGGCGCTCATCAGGGACTTGCCGGCCGCCGGCAGCAAGAACGTAATGGTCACCCCTGATCGATCAACAGATCTAACAGAAGGGGGCGAACCTGTGCAAGCAGGAAGCCGCCGTGACTTCGGCCGAGGCATCTGCCAGCGTAAAAGTGCAAGCGCGGAAGCCCTCTTCCGTTGGCGCCGAAGGGGAGCGCGATCAGTTCGTAGAACCGAGAGACGAGCGATTGCGCGTATTCGTCGAATATGGCTCATTCCTTGCCCGCGCGACCGCTATGGGAGTACCGCCCTAAGCTGAACCACTCGGTAATGAGCTCAACGGCGTCCTTCCCAATCGGAGCAGTGAACTTTCATAGGCAACGGAGCAAAAACGGGTTTGCAAGGCAGTAGATTTTGACGAGCTCCGGCTATGGGAGACCCGTGCCGAAGTGTTGGCAATTGGCCTCTTAATGCTTTCGGAAGTATTCCTTCGAGACAGAAGTATCATCGATGCGACTTGCGCGAGCTGGTCCTTCGATTCATCACGAACCCGAGTCTCGAACAGTAAGCGGTTCGCGCGAGCCAAGCGTTGACATACGCAATTGGGATGTTGATTATTTGAAGCTCATCGAGCTGCCGAGACGTTCGCGCCTCACTCTCGACAAGCCTTCCTTGCCAGGAGCCCAGGCCAGGAAACTTGCAGCCTGAATATAGTAGATGGCCGGCCATGGCGCACTAGGCCTAACCTGTGCTGGATCGGGTGTTATCAACAAAACGGATCCGCCCCAGATAGGTTCTTCCAGTGCTTCCAGCCATGCGCGCTGAACGTGTCCGAAGCGGTTCCAATTAATGGTGATCCAAGCTCCGGTGGGTTCGAGGGCATCAATGCTGAGGACTGTGATTTCCGCCGTCGTCCGGTGAGCCCGCTTCGCCTTCTCGAAGCGGCTCCACCGTACCCTGGCATCGGCCAGCCAAGCGCGACGGCGGTGGGTCCTCATCAACCAGATGATGCTGACGATGAGGGTGGAGGGCAGCACGGCAGCCCAGCCGAACACTTGGACTGCATCTGGAGGCCAACTTACCGTCAGGTTCTGCAAAACGAACACCGCGCATAAGGCGAGCGCCGCGCTCGAGATAATCAGCGCTGGCGTCGCAACCTTCGGCTTGACTACTGGGTTTGAGACCATGGGATTCCTACTTGCCAAGTTTAGAGCTGCCAGCCGACATTGATAAGGTCCGCCTCGCGGGAAACGGGCTCTGCTGCCCAGAGGCCAGCCTGCTGATGCCGGACCGCGTGCGACGTTGAGCGGCTAATGAAGCCTTGTACGGTTTCGTATTGCGATGTCTGCTCCCACTCATACGGGCTCGGAACAGGCCCGAGGGGGAGCGGAGAGTCATCGATGCCCCACCTTTCCCGGTAGACGGCCACCTTCCCAATCATGGTTGGCATGTTGTCCCGTGGTGACAGGTGCTGGAGGAGATTTCGCTTCCACTCTGTGTCGTGCATCAAAGCCGTCGCCGTGACCTTGCTAGCCCTGCGCCTGATTCGTTCCGATACCTGGGTGATCATGTCTGCGAGATCGGGCCGATCCGTGTAAACAGGATCGGAGATGAAGGCGGACTCGTTTTCCGGCATTTCGGACAAGAAGCCGCGGAGCCGGGAGTGGATTACCGACGTGACGTCCTTCGCTGACGCGCTTGCTTCCAAAGCCTTCGCAACGATCCGCTGGGCATCCGGGCGACTGATTCCCGTGGCCCGGCGCCACGCTGCCACCGCTGCACCCCAGGACGGGGAGTGCTGCAACTCGTCGAGCTGCGATGGGGCGTGCGTCTTGAGGAATCCTGACAGATCCGCGGTGGCAGCAATTTGGGCAAGATAGTCGTATTCGGTGCTGAGCCGCTCCAAGCTGTCGGTCCGCAGCTGCTCGGCGTCTCGCACTTCGTGGGCGGTCCGTTCGGCACCATCGGCCGCAAGCACTTCACCCAGGATCTCCTGCCACGAGCTTTGACAGGGTGGATCCAGAGGTTCGTGATCCGCGGGATCGTTCTCGCTGATGTACGCGAAGTTGCCTCCCCGGCCTCGAGTCATGCTCACGTAAAGCAGCTCACGCGTCAGCCCGCCTTGCGTTACGACGGTATGACCGGCGTCGACCGTGATCCCCTGGGAGCGGTGCGCCGTCGTCGCGTAGCCCAACTCCACTGATGCCTCAACGTAATCGCGGCGCAGCGAAACAGTGGCGCCTGTATCCTGGCGGACCGCCACAAGGGTGCCGTCGCGCCTTCCGACGCGTACGACGTCGAGCACGGTGCCGTTGCGGATAAAGTCGCCGTTGCTGTCTGCAACAGTTCGGTCGTTGCGGCGTGCGATCACCGTGTCACCGCGACCAGCGCGCAGCCCATCGCTCAGAAGGGCCGTGTGTTCGGCGTCCACAAACCCTTGGATGACGCGGTCTGCTTGGGCGCGTTCGTTGAGCATGCTGACGGTGTCGTTGTCCGCGGCAATAAGGATGGACGACTTACCGACCCGTATGTCGGATTGCCAGTCCAGGTATGCCTGGTCGACCATGTCGAGGTAAGTGCCGTGCTGGATGCGCTGATGCTGGTCGTAGTCGGCGATGGCAGAGAAATCGCCGGCGCGGAGCTTCAACGAGGTGTGCCGCTCCCAGACGTTTTCGAAACGCCAGATGGTGCTTAGCTGCACAGTCCTGTGTTGGCGGTCCAACCAACCGAGAACACCGCCAGCATCAATGGCATCCAGCTGCCCGGGGTCGCCCACCAGCAGGACCTTGGCCCCGGCGTCCCGGGCCTGTTGCACGAGCGCGGAAAGCTGAACGGTCGAGACCATGGAGGCTTCGTCGACGACGACCAACTGGTTCGGATGGAACCGCCACCGGTTCTGCTCAGCGGCCAAACGAGTCACTTCCTGTGCCAGCACGGTCTTCGTAGCCACCGAGCTGCTCAGACGCCGCTCGGCGTCATAGAAGTGTTCCGCCCGATGGATGGCGCCCTGGCCGCCCGACTCGTAGAGCCACTTTGCCACATTCTCCGTCGCCATGGACAGCTCCCGCCCCAGGACCTCGGCGCTCGCGGCCGCAGGAGCCAGCCCGATCACGCTGCCGGCCCCGAACTGTGTCTCCCATGCTGCTCTTATCGCGCCAAGCGTGGTGGTCTTCCCGGTACCGGCAGGTCCGACGACGGCGTCAAGCCAGTTGCCGCTCAAAAGCACCTCAGCCGCGGCCGCCCGCTGGTCGGAGTGCAAACCGAACCTGCCAAGGTGGTTGTAGCTGGCCAGTGCCTCCATGGCGACAGCCGCGCCGACGGCCGGTCCGCCGTCGTCGTTCCTCGCCTCCATTACGGTCTCCTCGCAGGCGAGCGTTCCGGCGTCGGTGTAGAGGCGCGCCCCATGGAAGTCGAAGATGCTCTGGCTACCGAGACACAGATCCGGCTGCGTGTCGGCGGGGACACTGTATCGGTATTCGTTCAGCGGGACCGATTGGGCTTCAGCCGCGGTGGCAACCGCGTCGATAAGTGCATTGCGGTCCTCAGGGGTTCGGCAGCGGATGGCGGCGCAGACTCGTTCTGCTTCGGCCAGCAGGTTCCAGCGGTTCCAGGTGGCGCGCTTGGCGGCCACCCGGTCCCGGGTCAGGGAAGCGACTGCATTCACCCAGTCGGCGGTGAAGTCGCACGAGCGGAATGGGGAGGTCCGCGATCGCCGGATAGTGGCAGCGAGTACGAGCTGGGGTTCGAATCCTTTGGACGAAGCACGTTCGCGCCACTGTGCCGAGAGCTGATGCAGCGGCGCGATGGTGTCCGGCTTCGCAGTTCGAGTGGAGAGAGTTGCCCGTTGTCGGAGCTTGATGGTGGTTGTCGCGGATGGGGGAGTGCCATGGCTATAAGTCCAGGCGGCGACGAGGCGGTCGGTCTCCTGGTCGATGAGGCGGGAGCGGTTGGAGAATTCACGAATCAAGACGTCGTCGATTCCGGTGAGCTGAGCGCTCGGATTACGGGTGTTGGCTTGGGGGTTGCGGATATCTGTATCGGTGCCGATGTCCTGTTTGAGCGCGTCAAAGAGGAGACCGTTGTAGTGCTCGCTGGCGGCGACGGCGGCCTTGTAGAGCGTCCGCGAATCGAGGGTGACCCACGCGCCGTCCGTGATCCGTTGGATCCGGTTGGCGATGACGACGTGCGTGTGCAGTTGTGGGTCCCCCGAGCGTGACTCCCAGTGGTCGAAGGCTGCGGCGATGGCGCCACGGGTGCCGACGTGCGCGACCCCGTTCCGCCCCGCCCGGGTATGGATGACGAGTTTTTCCAGCCAGGTCAGGGTGGCGTTGATGGCATTGTGGTGAGTTTGGAGGATCTGGTCTTGGAGTCTCCGGGGGCTCAGCGCCCACAGCACGGACACAGACTTAGGCACGCTGAAGGTCAGATCGAAGCCGGCCACGGCGCGGCGTAACTCAGTTTGTCCTTGCGCCGTTTCGACGACGGTTGGCTGGCCGTGCGGACGGCCCAGGGGAGTGCCGGTGTCCGGGTGGGTGGCGCTATCGAACATAGCTTTCGCATCGGTTTCGGTGACCGGGCATCCGATAGTTCGGCTGATGCCGCTCAGCCCGGAGCCGACCCAGCGGCCCTGTGGTGTGCCGGCCTTCATGTAGTACGTGGAGGCGTCTGCGGGAATGATCGTCAGGTCGTCCATCATCGTGGTCTTGAACAGGTACTTCAGTCCAGACTGGGCAGAGAGCCGGGCGATGGACATGGTCATCGCTGTTTGGCTTTTGTCTGTCGGGCGGCATTGATCCAACCTCGACCGCGGAAAAGTTCCTTGACGCTGTTGTCTAGCTCGGCGCCCGTGGCCTGGGCGAGAGCTAGGAACTCGCTCGCGAGGTGCACCAAGTCGTGGGCGTCGATTTGCTGGATGGTTCTAAGGCGGCCGATCTCAGTTTGGAGGCTTTTGATGGTTGCGCGTTGCTCACTGTTCTCGGCTTGGAGGTGCTCGACGGCGGCGGACTGGGAGCGGAGTTTGTTCTGAAAGAAATTCTGGGTCTGATCGCTGGCGGCGAGAGTCGCCGTGAGTCCGGCTCTCAGGTTTCCAAGATGAGCTGCAGGTTTGATGACCCTGTCCTGGGCCGCAGCGAAGGGCAGCACTGGACTCGATCCGGCAGCACGGTTCCGTCGTCGACGATCCCGCTGTCGGTTGCCGCAGCGGGTGGTACAAAACCGCTGAGACGGGCGCGACGCGTTGAAGGGTTCGCTGCATTCCTCGCAATTCTTCCGGTTCACGATCCTTCATCACGGTGGACTCGATCGACGACATGATTTCGCCGTGAGCCAGTACTCACGGTCACGCCTTGGATGCCAGAGGTGTGCGTTTTCGGGTGGCGTATCTGTCGGGAACTAACCGGTGAGAGGCAGAATGGAAATCTGGCGTAAAGGGTGCTAGGTAGCACACCTAAGCGGAAACCAAGCGGCAGTAATTGGGTTGTGAATCACGTTGCGTATCTGAGAGGGGCATCGAAGTCGAGGCCGATCCGATACGGGCGGCTGCTCTGGATCGGCTGGGGTGATTGCAAGCGCACGTTGATGGACGAGGATCGCTACCTTGAGCAGTCGTCGTTTTGATGGGTGACAGTCGCGGGAAGGCGACGACTGGCGGTGGAGTGACGGGCGCGGCATTTGAACCGGACATCGCGAGCAAAAGCAAGGAACGCAGACGAGGCCGCGGCTGACATCCACAATGCCGATAAACCCTCTTGTTGCGTTGCTTTGATCGACGACTCGGAACGTCAGGTTACGGGATTCCTGTTGGAGGAAGTTGCACTGTCTACAGATCCGCGCCGTTGTCTGCGGCTTTCCTGTCGGCTTCCCCGACACGGCCTGAGTTCCGACCGGTATGGACGCCGCAGGGAGAGCAGGACATCATGAAATAAGGCGTGAGGATCCCATCTCCTGAGGCACAAATGGAGGCGGCCCCACGGGATGGAGGCGTTAGGACATGCCCGGTAAATCTGTGCCAAGGGAGCACACCGCGAATGGCCCCGCCCAGACGGACGATCAATTCCTCACGGATTACTACGAGCACGTGGACCCCGAGGAGCTCCTCGCCTACGCGGGTGAAACGTTGGAGCGTCGGGCGCGGCACCATCTTTCGCTCGCCTCGGTGCTGCCTCCTGGCACGTCGAGGGTGGACGTCCTCAACGAACCACATGCCAGCGTGGTGCTCGTGGTGGCCGAGGGCGCGCTGAACGTGGTTCGCTCGGTAACGTCGGAGCTCGCCCGCGAAGGGGCGACGGTCCGGCTGCTCGTCCATCCCTCTGTCCAGGTCCTTCGGGATCCGGCAACCCATGAGCTGCTTGAGCTCCGCCGTGCGCCACAGCCCACAGGGCTTGCGTCCATTCCGCCCAATTCCGGGGCCAGGATTGAAACCTGGGTTTCGGTTGAAATTGACAGACTGCCGAGATCGTCGAAGACCGCGGAACTCATCGCGAATATCCAGCGTGTTCTAGCTGATGTCCGTGCAGTAGCGGAGGACTCGCCTAACCTGAAGGAACAAGTGACCACCGCGATCGACTCCTTGGTTACCTTCCCGCGCGGTTGCGTGCCGTCAGCCGTACAGCTCAGAGAGTTTCTGATGTGGCTTGCCGGTGGGAATTTCATCTTTTTGGGATACTGCGAATACAGTTTCGTGGCAGAGAATGATGGGCTGGCTTTTCGATCCAGTCCGGGTACGGCCTTGGGCATTTTGCGCAGGCAGAATGCTCCGCGCAACTCAGTCCAGTCCGCATTGCGGGCACCACAAGTACTCGCGCTGTACACCTCTGACCTGCGGTCCTCGGTGCCGGGCACCTCATACTTGGAGGAAATCCGTCTCCCGACGTTCAGTGCTGCCGGCGTCATCGATGGGGAGCGCCGTTTTGTGGGCATTTTCGCCCCGGGAACGGCGGACCAATCAGTACTTCGTATTCCGGTGATCCGGGAAAAGGCCGCTAACGTGGGTAGTAGGCTCGGTTTCGACGCTTCGTCAACCGAAGAGAAGAAGTTGATGGCGGCGCTCGAGTCGTTCCCCCTTGCCGAGCTGTTTCACATCGACGAAGACGAGTTGACCCGGCTGGCGACCAACATCCTGCGGATCCAAAAGCGCCATGAGACACGGCTGCTCCTTCGCTTCGATGACTACGGGCCCTTCATGACCGCTCTGATGTTCCTTCCGCGCCGCCGATACAGCACGGCCGTGCGGCTCAGGATTGAACACGCGCTCAAGGAAGCCTCGAGGGCCTCCTCGCTTGAGTCAGAGGTCCGACTCAATGAATCCAACATGGCCCGCATCTTGTTCCGCGTCCTTCTGCCCGCCGGGGTAAAACCAGGATCCATCGACACTGCTGCGCTGGAGCGGACACTCATCAATGCCACCCGGACCTGGGCCGAAGGACTCGACGAAGCCCTGCGGGAACGCCTGCCCGCCGAACAGGCCACAAGGCTGTCCGGGCTCTGGGCACACGCCTTCCCTGCCAGCTACCGGGCAGACTTCGAGGTCGCAGACGCCCTTGAAGACATCGAGAGGTTCGAGCAATACGATCTGGACGGCACCGGCGGCCGCCCCCTGAACGACCCAGTGCTGGCCGTCCATGCAGACACCATGCAGGCCCAAGGCGGGGACACCCGGATCCGCCTCTATCTCACCAGCCCTCGGAGCCTCACGCAGATCCTGCCGTTCCTCCACAACCTGGGCCTCGAGGTACTGAACCAGCGCCCCTTCGAAGTCCTGCGGGGCAACACGCTGCCGCTGTTTCTCTATGACCTGGGCGTGAGATATCCAGTGGGCGTGGATCCCGCCGTAACCAGTTCCCTGCTCGCGGACGCGTTCGGCGCAGCCATGCGCGGTGACACGGAATCAGACCGCTTCGACGCTCTGGTCCTGCAGGAGGGTCTTGCTTGGCGGCACGTGGTGGTCCTGCGCGGCTACGCCATGTATCTCCAACAGCTCGGAACCACCAACTCGTACGGCTTCATCGCGGATACTTTCCTGACCAACGCCAAAGTGACCCACGCACTGCTGGGCCTGTTCCACGCCAGGTTCCGCCCAGGGCTCGGGATCGCCGAGCGTCTTCGGGATACCAGGGCCACCCGCACGGAGGCGGCCAAGGCGATCGACGCCGTCACTTCCCTGGACGCGGACCGTCTGCTACGGACCTTCCTGAACCTCATCGAGGCGACGACGAGGACCAACTTCTACCGCAACCGGCCGTACCTGAGCCTCAAGCTCCAGCCCTCCCACCTTCCCGGCGCCCCGTACCCACGTCCCAAGTTCGAAATCTGGGTGTACTCGCCCAGGGTCGAGGGCGTGCACCTTCGCTTCGGGACGGTGGCGCGCGGGGGCCTGAGATGGTCGGACCGGCGAGAGGATTTCCGCACCGAAGTCCTCGGGCTCGCCAAGGTCCAGATCGTCAAGAACTCCGTGATCGTCCCCACCGGCGCGAAGGGCGGCTTCTACCCGAAGCGGCTTCCCGATCCGGAGGCCGACCGCGCGGCATGGCTCACGGAAGGCATTGAGAGCTACAAGGACTTCCTCCGCGGGCTCCTCGATGTCACGGACAACCTGGCCTCGCCCGACGTCGCTGCGTCCCCAAACTACCGCGGCACCCGGGGCTCGGTGGGGCAAGTCATCCCGCCGCCGGACGTGGTAAGGCATGACGACGACGACTACTACCTCGTGGTCGCGGCCGACAAAGGCACCGCGGCGTTCTCCGACGTCGCCAACGAGGTGGCCAAAGAGTACGGTTTCTGGCTGGGCGACGCGTTCGCGTCGGGCGGCTCGGTCGGCTACGACCACAAGCAGATGGGCATCACTGCCCGGGGCGCCTGGGCGTCCGCGAAGCAGCACTTCAGCGAACTAGGGCTCGATCCCCGGAACGAGGACTTCACCGTGGCCGGCATCGGCGACATGAGCGGCGACGTCTTCGGCAACGGCATGCTGCTCTCGGACCACATCCGGCTCGTGGCCGCGTTCGACCACCGGCACATCTTCCTGGACCCCACACCCGACGCGACGTCCTCCCTCGAGGAACGACGCCGTCTTTTCACCCTGCCCCGCTCGTCCTGGGCCGACTACAACCCCTCGCTGATCAGCCCCGGCGGCGGCGTGCACGCGCGCGCCGCCAAGTCAATCCCCATCAGCCCGCAGGCGCGTTCGGCCTTGGGGCTGGCCCCGAACACGACGGCGATGACCCCACCCGAGCTCATCCATGCCATCCTGCGCGCGCCGGTGGACCTCCTGTACAACGGCGGGATCGGAACCTACGTCAAAGCCGCTTCGGAAGCCAACGCCGAGGTGGGCGACAAAGCCAACGATGCGATCCGGATCAACGGCAACGAACTCCGGGCACGAATCGTGGTCGAAGGCGGCAACCTCGGGATCACTCAACGGGGACGGGTGGAGGCTGCGCTGAACGGGGTCCTGCTGAACACCGATGCCATCGACAACTCCGCCGGAGTGGACTGCTCCGACCACGAGGTCAACATCAAGATCTTCATCGACCGCATGATCGCGGCCGGAAAGATGGAAGCCAGCGAGCGCGCCGACTTCCTGCACTCGCTCGCCAACGACGTAACACGCCTCGTGCTGAAGAACAGCCGCGACCAGAACGTTCTGCTCGTCAACGATCGGGCTCTTGTCCTCAACTGGAGCCCGAGCTTCGAACGGGCCATGGACTGGCTCGAAAAAGCCACGGATCTGGACCGAGGTCGGGAGGCATTGCCCACCACGGAGCAGCTTCATGCGCGGCTGCAGGCTGGCAAGGGGCTCACTTCCCCCGAGTTGTCGGTGCTGGCCGGCTACGCCAAGATCGCACTCGCCAATTTACTGAACGACAGCGACGTCGCCGAGGACCCTTGGTTCGATCGGATCCTTCGCAGCTACTTCCCGCCCCGGATCGTGGACCGCTTCGGTATCGAGCTGCAAACGCACCCGCTGCGCCGGCAGATCATCAGCACCGTGCTCGCGAACGACATGATCAACCTGGGCGGGATCACCTTCGCCTTCCGGGCCATCGAGGAAACCACCGGGAGCGTGGCCGCCCTCGCAAGGGCCTTCGTGGCAGTGCGTGAGGCCTTTGAACTGCACTGGGTCGCAGACTGGATGGCAGGGCTACCAACCGCTGTTTCGACTGACCATGCTGCGGAACTGGTCTTGTATGTGCGAAGGATGCTGGACCGAGGGACGCGTTGGTGTATGACCCATGACCATCGGGACCAGCCAGTGGAACAGGTCCTGAGCAGGATCATGCCAGCCATGGAGATCCGGCCGAACCGAACGGTGATCTACTTGCGCGGTGAAGACATCGACCAGGGGCACGACCTTCTGACACGTTGGGAGGATATCGGGATTCCGCCGGATATCGCGGAGCGCGCTTTTGAAACGGCCCTGGGCGTCAAGTTGTTGGACATCTCACTCATTGCGGAGCAGATTAATGAGCCGATAGAGCGCATTGCTGAACTCTACTCCATGGCCTATCAGCGCATCGGGGCCTTGAAGTTGTTTCTGAGAATCACCGACCTTCCTCGCCAGGACCGATGGGAGACGCTGGCCAGGGCGGCCCTCCGCGACGATGTCTACGCCGCTGTGGTCGATATGACAATTTCAGTTCTACGTACAACACGCCACGGCGCTTCGGGGCGCTCAGACTCCACGGAACGGATCGTCGAGTGGGAACGCGGACACCAAGAGCAGCTCGCACGGATCAAGGACACCTTTGCCGAAGTCTCGCAGCCCGGTCCGGTGAACATCCACTCGATCTCCGTCGCACTCAAGCTGCTGAGGACCCTCGTCCGCAACTAAACGAGGTCGTCTTCGGTGAGGTGGCCGCGCTGTCACGGCGTGTTCCTGGTTTCGGCCAGCCAGCCACCCAGTAATGCCTTCGGGATGGTGTTTTCCGTGCCGGGGGTTTATCCGCCGTTGGCAGTAGCCCTCATCAGTTCACTGGCGCCGCGGCGTTGGATGGGTGCCAGGGCTTCTTTGCTGGACGATTCTGGAGCGATCGGGGACCTAATAAATGTAACGGGGACGACCGCGGATCCTCCTGCGAAGCAGCATTGCACACGGGCGCCACCGAATAACCGCAGGCCAAAGACAAATGAAGAGCCTCCAACCCGCCGGGAAGTACTGGTCGGAGGCTCTTTCTTTGTTACGTTTCGGTCAACTGGATGTTGCCGATATCATGCGCGATGCTCTAACAACTCGTACCTGTAGCGACGACCAATCCAAGGTGATGCGAGTTCATCGATGTCGAAAACCTGTCCGACTGCTGGTGCTTCTTCTGCGCATAAGCAATCCTCCGGGACTCTGGGTTTGAAGACCTTTGGGCGGGGACGTTTGAGACAACTCGGGGTCTGGGCATGGTTGGTGTTCCTCTCCGCGCTATGTGGGCTGGCCCGTACGAGAGCGAAGTGGTGAGGGTTGGACGTACTGACCTGAAGGAGTCGCGAGTGAGCATATTCAGTTAGATAGCGCGGAGGATGTCTTCGACGCGTTGTTTGGCGTCGCCGAAGAGCATCTGGGAGTTGTCGCGGAAGAACAGGGGGTTCTGCACGCCGGCGTAGCCGGCGGCCATGGATCGTTTGAATACGATGACGTTTTCTGCTTCCCAGACCCGCAGTACGGGCATCCCGGCGATGGGGCTGGAGGGGTCTTCGGCCGCGGCGGGGTTCACGGTGTCGTTGGCGCCGATGACGAGGACGACTGTGGTCCCGCCAAGGTCTTCGTTGATTTCGTCCATTTCGAGGACGATGTCGTAGGGTACTTTGGCTTCGGCGAGGAGGACGTTCATGTGGCCCGGCAGGCGTCCGGCGACGGGGTGGATGCCGAAGCGGACGTCCACGCCGCGTTCGCGGAGTTGGTGGGCGAGTTCGGCGACGGGGTGCTGGGCCTGGGCGACTGCCATGCCATAGCCGGGGGTGATGACGACGCTGGTCGCGTTGGTCAGCAGTTCGGCTGTTGCCTGGGCGGTGATTTCGCGGTGTTCGCCGTAGTCAGTGTCCTCTCCGGTGGGTGCTGCGATGCCGAACCCGCCGGCGATCACTGAGATGAAGGACCGGTTCATGGCCTTGCACATGATGTAGGACAGGTACGCACCGGATGATCCGACCAGGGCACCTGTGATGATGAGCAGGTCGTTGTTCAGCAGGAAGCCCGCCGCGGCTGCGGCCCAGCCGGAGTAGCTGTTGAGCATGGACACGACGACGGGCATGTCGCCCCCGCCGATGGAGGCCACAAGGTGCCAGCCGAGTCCCAGGGCGAGCACGGTGACAACAACCAGCAGCCACAGTTGGGAGTCTTGGACGTACCAGATCGTGAGTGCGGCGAACGCGAGCAGGGCGCCGAGGTTGATGGCGTTCTTTCCCGGCAGCATCAGCGGTGAGGACTTCATTCTGGCCGACAGTTTAAGGAAGGCGACGATCGAGCCGGTGAAGGTCACTGCTCCGATGAAGACGCCGATGAACACCTCGGCATGGTGGACTCCCAAAAGCGTCTCGGACAGGTGCGGGGCCTCCAGGTGGCCGTTCCAGCCGACGAGCACCGCGGCGAGGCCGACGAAGCTGTGCAGCAGGGCGATCAGCTCTGGCATGCCGGTCATTTCCACGACCCGGGCCCGCCACAAGCCGATGGCGCCTCCGACCAGGACCGCGGCCACGAGGAAGACCACACCCGCGCGGCCCTGGGCTGATCCCCAGGCGCCTTGGAGGGTCAGCCACACGGTGGCCGCCAGCGCGATCACCATCCCGGTGATGCCGTAGATCACGCCCGTGCGGGCCTTCTCGTGCTTGCTCAGCCCGGCAAGGCTGAGGATGAACAGCAAGGCGGCGACAATGTAGGCCGCCCCCGCGATGGACTCTGTGGTCAACGGACCGGAAATGTTATCAAACACGGTCAAGCTCCTCGTTAAAGTTCCAATTGCTTCGCGTACGGCGCTCACCCATGTGCTTTGTCTCCCCGGGAGAACATGGCGAGCATGCGCCGCGTGACGGCGAAGCCGCCGAAGATGTTGATGCTGGCCAGCAGGACCGCAACAGCAGCAATGACCTGCATGATGAGGTTGTCGGAGGTGACCTGCAGCAGCGCGCCGACGACGATGATTCCCGAGATCGCATTCGTGACGGACATCAGCGGCGTGTGCAGGGCATGTGCCACCTTCCCGATGACGTAAAACCCGACCACAACGGACAGCACGAGCACGGTGAAGTGCTGCGGCAACGGAGCCGGGGCGACGGCGTTGATCCCAAAAAGCGCCGCGATTCCGGCAGCGAAGAGCACTCCCTTGCCTGCCGGGCCCATCCCCTTCTTTCCTGCTTTGTCGCCGGAGGGCTCTCCGACCGGTTTGATCTCAGCCTGCACCGCAGGGGCAGCGGAAACCTGGACCGGAGGCGGGGGCCAGGTCTTCTCACCCTCCCGCACCACCGTCACCGAACGCTGCACCACGTCATCGAAATCGATCCGAAGCACCCCGTCCTTCTCCTGGGTGAGGAGCTTGAGCAAGTTCACCATGTTCGTCCCGTACAGCTGGGAGGCCTGTGCTGGCAACCGGGCGGGAAGGTCGGTGTAACCGAGGATCACGACTCCGTTGTCCGTGACCACGCGTTCCCCTGGGACCGAGCCTTCCACGTTCCCGCCTTGGCCGGCGGCCATGTCCACGATCACGCTGCCTGGTTTCATGCCGGCCACGTCCTCGGCCGTGAGCAGTTTCGGCGCCGGGCGTCCCGGGATCAGGGCTGTGGTGATGATGATGTCCACGTCCCGGGCCTGTTCGGTGTAGATCTCCGCGGCACGGGCGTTGTACGCCTCGGAGGTGGCCTTGGCGTACCCGTCCGCGGACTGCATCTCCTCGGCGACCTCGACCTTGAGGTAGGTCCCGCCGATGGACTTCACCTGATCGGCCACCTCGGGCCGCGGGTCCGTCGCGCGCACGATCGCACCCAGGCTGCTCGCCGCACCGATCGCCGCCAGACCCGCCACGCCGGCCCCCGCGACCAGCACCTTCGCCGGCGGCACCTTGCCCGCAGCGGTCACCTGCCCCGTGAAGAACCGGCCGAATTCATGAGCTGCCTCGATGACGGCCCGGTACCCGGCGATGTTCGCCATGGAACTCAGCACATCCATCGACTGCGCACGCGAAATGCGGGGTACGGCATCCAACGCCAGGGCCGTGATCGGCCGCGCCGCCAACGCCTCCACCAGTCCCGGCCGCAGTCCGGGGCTCAGCGTTCCGATCAACGTCGCGCCGTCGGCCAGCCGACCGATTTCTTCCTCAGTGGGCGGGTTCACCCGCAGGACTACGTCGCTGCCCCACGCCTCATCCGCGCCCACAACCAAGGCGCCCGCCGCAGCGTAGTCTTCGTCCCTGAAGGAAGCGGACTCGCCCGCACCCTTCTCGACCACAACGTCGTAACCCAACTCCGCCAGTTGCCTCACGGTGGTGGGCGTAGCCGCCACCCTTGTCTCCTGCGCTAGCTCCGCCACTATGCCAATACGTGTCACGTTTGCTCTCTTCTTTGTTGTGTAAAGTGTCTAGGCCAAACTGTGCCTGAGACCACCGATACATGTTCGATTCCGCAGCGAAACCTGAGAGGTGACGCAGCTAAATGCCCTTCTGTCTGGGACTTGGAGAAGCAATGCCCGTAGGTCGTCCTTCAGTTGATCGGCTATCGCCACGGCCACGAGCGAGGCTTAGGTCACCCGTGATGGCTATAGACAGTATCCCATAATGCGGGATAATCTCTATTTTGCCGTCGATGTTGATTACGATTGACATCAAGGGCCGAGCCGCTCTTGAGGGAGGTGTCGTAAGGTTGTGTGACGCTTGACGTGAGGCGCGGCGAAAGTAGAGCGCATTAATCATTACGTATAATCATTCGGATTTACGTACGTTTTGAGCGGCGGTGAGCCCCTCGACGTCTTCGACGGAGCGCGCAAAACGCTGAATCGGCGGGTTCGCTACCGTCGAAGATTTCCCAGTCTGCAACGACGCAGCACTCACAGGACGGGAGTAGTAATGTCGCAAATTGTCATAGGAGGGCTGGGAAGCAGCCGCCCTCATCTTGGCCAGATTTACCGTGCTGCATTTGTCGCTCTCTGAACGGGGCCAACGGCCGGGCTGCTCTGATGTTAAGGCCGATCGCCATGCCCCTCTCGTCTTATCGAAGCACTCTCTACCCCAGGAATAACAATGGACAAACGCCCAATCGGAGCCGGATCCGGAATCCCGCAAACATCCGATCAGACGCCCTCAACTAGCCCTAAGATGCGGCGTGTTGCACTTGCAAGTTTCATGGGAACGTTGATCGAAGGGTACGACTTCATCATCTACGGCACAGCCGCAGCTTTGATTTTCCCGGAGATTTTCTTCCCGGCGATGGGTGAGAGTGCCGGCACCGTAGCCGCTCTCGCCACCTTCGGAGCAGCGTTCGTGGCTCGCCCCCTGGGCAGTGTGTTCTTCGGTCATCTTGGTGACCGGCTTGGTCGCAAGAATACGCTCGTTGCCACGCTACTGCTGATGGGCATTGGCACGTTCCTGATGGGAGTCCTGCCGACGGCGATGCAAATCGGAATTGCAGCGCCGGTTATGCTCGTGATCCTGCGAGTTGTCCAGGGCTTTTCCGTTGGAGGCGAGTGGGCAGGCGCCACGCTGTTCGTGTCCGAGCATGCGCCCAAAGACAAGCGGGGATTCTGGGGCATGGCCCCGCAGCTTGGGGCAACGTTGCCTAACATCCTCGGTAGCACTACGTTCCTTCTGACCAGTGCGGTGATGAGCCAAAGCGACTTCGTTAGTTACGGGTGGCGCATCCCTTTCCTTGCGAGTGGTCTGCTTGTCATCGTGGGTCTCTATCTGCGGTTGAAGGTAGAAGAAACACCGGTATTCAAGAAAGAACATCACCGTGGCGCTAGCCGCGTTCCATTCCTGGAGGCCTTCAAAAAGCAGGCCAGTGCAATACTTCGCGGAGCGGGAGCCATTTTGATGGTGTTCTCACTTGTCTACTTCGCCAGCACATATTTGATCAGTTACGCCAGTCATACATTGAAGCTTTCCAGTTCCACAGTTCTTGTAATCGGCATCTTCGGCGGGGTGGCATACTCACTGGCAGTTCCAATCAGTGCCGTGCTGTCGGACCGTATCGGTCGGAAGAAGGTCATCGGCGGGGCCAACATCATCGGTGCAGTTTGGTCGCTGGCCATCTTCGCGGTACTTGATGTTGGGACGGTCCCTGCATTTGCGGCCACTTCGTGCGTGACGTTCTTCATCGCTGGACTGGCATACGGCCCTATCGGGGCATTCTTGCCCGAGCAGTTCCACACCCGCTATCGGTACACTGCAACCGGCTTCTCCTACAACCTCGCCGGCGTCATCGGCGGCGGCCTTGGCCCGGTCATCGCTGCGATTCTGACTCAATCAATTGGTGGATTCGCCTTCGGAGTGTACGTGGCTCTGCTCTCCCTGGTCGCCGCAGGTTGCACCTTTACGCTTCGTGAAACACGCAACACGGAACTCGATTGGACTGAGGAAACCGTACTTAACAAACACAAGGTCGTTTCAGGGCACTGAGAGTCCTGATGCAGACCTCTCAGGGCTTTACCCGCCCCACCGGCGGTATAGGCAGACCCGCGCCATCGCGGGACTGCCTGTTCATCGACCGGGCGCGCACGATTTTGGCGCGTTCTGTCTAGGCAACCACGAAAGGAACCAACCTAATGCTAACAATCGTCAGAGGCAGCCTTAAGGCCAGTCGCTCAGAGCATGTCAACGGGCCGTGCACGGG
This sequence comes from Arthrobacter gyeryongensis, assembly GCF_039543785.1. Classification (NCBI taxonomy): domain Bacteria; kingdom Bacillati; phylum Actinomycetota; class Actinomycetes; order Micrococcales; family Micrococcaceae; genus Arthrobacter; species Arthrobacter gyeryongensis. Next base: position 21,525 of record NZ_BAABKK010000010.1, on the reverse strand, counting down.
CGAAATTTGGCGCGATGTTCTCCACCAGAAAAATGGAACAAGTGCCAGCAAGAACTTCTTCACACCGTGTGCTCGTACTCATTGGCATAGTCACGAGGGCGGCCAACTGCTCATCGTCGAATCAGGTGAGGGATTCGTTGCCACCGCAGACGAAGTTGTCCGAATGGGGGTCGGCGATATCGTCTGGACTCCACCCAATGTCCGCCACTGGCACGGCGGCTCCCATGATCGCTCAATGCTTCACCTCGCCTTCTCATTTGGCGACGTGAACTGGCAGGAAGCTGTGTCGGAGGAGTCGTATGAAGCGGCCAGAACAGCTGAATGACCGAATAATTCGAACGGTTTCAACACTGGCTTGTTTCAGGCAGTTACAGTAGGCCCGGGCGACGACCAGATCTAAAAGTGAATGAAGTGGAGATTTTGAACGCTAGCATCCAATTCGATTTTCCCGTGCAGACAGACGATGGCAGGGCGGCCTCGTTCGCCGGGCATCTGTACAGGGCAAGAGGACGCCGCCGCGGCATCCTTCAGATTCTGGTTCATGGTGTTACCTATGACCACCGGTACTGGGACGCGGGGCGGATCAACGGTAAGGACTACTCCTACGCTGGATATATGACAGAGCGAGGTTATGACATTCTCGCGATTGATCTACCCGGCACCGGGGCAAGCAGCCGTCCTGATGGCGACGCTGTCTGCTTCGATTATGTTGCCAGCGCCCTGGCGGATGCTGTCACGCAGGTCCGCAAGAGTTTGGGAGGCAATGACCTCGTCGCGCTCGTCGGACATTCCATGGGTACTTATCTGCTCGTCCACACACAGGCCAGATGGCCCGTGGCCGATTTTCTCGTGAGTACCGGAACGGGTTACAGCTCTGCTGATCTACCTTCGCCGCACGGACCCGGTACCCGGGAAAAGGCCTTGCTAGAACCCTACTCGACGTTTTCAACCGAAGACCGTGCACGCGTCTTCTACTACCCTCCGGCGACAGATCCAGAAGTCATAGCGTACGACAACGCGACGTTGCGCACGTCCATCCCGCGTCAGATTTGGAAAGACAGCATACGGTATCGCGCTGATCCACAGGAAGCAGGTCTTATGGATGTGAAATGCCCAGTACTCATTCAATTGGGTGAGTATGACCCTGTTCTCCCCGGACGCTTCCTGGACGCCGAACGTCGGCAATGGCCCTTGGACACCACTGTAGTAACCGACCAAGTCGAGGGAGTGGGCCATTCCCTGAATCTGCATCGTGATCCGGAGCGAGGATGGAGTTCCATCGATCGGTTTCTTCGAAACTAATCGAATACCCGTAGGCATCCCACCAATCTATTCACAATGATGAATTGTCGATCGATATTCGGTATGATTGTTCTTGCTGGGCCACAAGTAGCGCCGCTCGACGGCAGGATGAAATCCTGCCAAGGTTGGGTCTCGGCACAAATATCGCCGCCCATGCCGGACGCGCCGGCAGGGGCCTCCGCCTGCTTGGTTAAACGCGAACGTGTCGCAAGTTAAAGAAGTCGCACGTTAAAGAACACAACCGATGAGAGGATCAAAAATGAGTATTGGATATATCGGTCTCGGTGACATGGGAGGCGCACTCGCAAGTCGATTGCAGAGCCAGCGCCAGATCAGTGTCTACGACAAGAATGAAAGCGCTGTTGCAGCACTGATAGCCCAGGGGGCGGCCGCCAGCGAAAGTGTCGCTGAAATGGGCCGGACATGCACAACGGTGTTTTTGTGCCTGCCAACTTCTCAACACGTCCGTTCTGTCATTTTCGACGATGGCGGGCTGGCGGAGACGCTCGCGCCGGGTTCCCTAATCATCGATCAAACCAGCGGTGATCCCGAGGCGACCAGGGCGATCGCTAAAGACTTGGAATCTCGCCAGATCATGCTTGTCGACGCGCCCGTTAGTGGGGGTGCACCTGCCGCTTTGGCCGGCACGATCTCCATCATGCTGGGGGCTGATGACCACGCTGTTGGCCGGGCAGTAGAGGTGCTTGAATCGATCAGCCCTGTGATCACGCACATCGGCGGCATTGGAGCAGGCCACACAATAAAGTTGATCAATAATCTGTTGTCGTGCTCGCAGCGCTGGTTGTCTCTTGAAGCATTGGCTATCGCCACGAAAAACGGTATTGACCCCGAAGCTGCGTTGAAGGTGCTGGTGGCCGGCGGCGGACGAAATGCCTATCTTGAGCAGCAGGCAAGTAAAATTCTTGCCGGAGATCGCGACAGGGGATTCAGCTTGGGGCTAGCGCACAAGGACCTAAAGCTCGCGTGCGCTCTCGGTGCCGCGAGCGGGGTCCCGACCTTCTTTGGGAGCCTAAGTCGAGAGCTCTATCAAACGGGAATCGCACTGCTCGGACGCGACAGCCACGTCGAAACGGTAGCGTCAGTCGTCGAAAGGCTCGCCGACGTTGAGCTCACCTCCAGTCATTCCGGCACCAAGGGATAATCCGCTGCGGCGACGGACCGTTGCATCCGGTCGCTTGTAGCCGTGCTTGCAATCAGAAATCAGCCTCACTAACCGGAATTTACGCTTCGGGGCTGCCGTTTGACATGCAGCCCCCTCGAAATCCGCTACGGCCACTATCAATTTGAAGTGTCAAACAACAGCCGTCGCGCAAAACGCAGTCTGGCGTCGGTAGAGCATCTCGACTGCCAGGACTGCTGCGAGAGGCTCTCGTTCTTGAAATCGACGGCCCAGGTGCCCCTGTCTGCCCGCTCCGACCGACCGGCGTTGGGACCAGCTTGTCGATTCTGTCATCCGTTCAGGGCGTGCCGTCTCGGAGACTGCGGTCGCGTTCGCGGTGTCCTCGTGGATGGTTCCTGTCGGTCTCAACGAGGCCTGTTTCGTTTCCCAGACGGATGTGGATCGGCTGAGCCCACGGATGCTGGGCATCGATGAGCGCCGGTTCCGGTCGGTGCGCTACTTCCAGGAGTCGGAGTCAAAGACGTGGACGCGGTTCGAGCCGTGGATGACCACGATCGTGGACTTGGACACCGGTCAGGTACTGGGCGTCATGGACAGCCGGGACCACAAGTGCGTCAAAGAGTGGCTCTTCGCCCGACCTCTGGAATGGAGATGGCGGTTCAGGTCGTTGCGATCGACCCGTCGGCGGCGTTCCGCAAGGCGCTGCGCATGCGACTTCCACCCACGGCGGTCGATCACTTCCACGTGATCTCCATGGCCAACCAAAGCGTGACCGAGACACTGCAGAACCTGTGCATGCCGTTCAAGGGCAGAAACGGCAGGACCGTCGACAATGCCTGGGCGCACCGCATGGTCCTCCTGCGCCGGCGACACCCTCACGGAGAAGGCAGCCCACCGGCTCTGAGACGTGTTCGCCGCTTACGATCTAGGCAGTGTGGAAAGTCAATGAACAACGGCGGGGCTTGCTGCGCACCGGCTCGCTGGAGGACGCCCCGACGGCGAGGGAGATCTCGAGGAACTGGTCAAGGCAGGCGCCTGACCGGAGACGAACAGGCTCTACCGTGCCGTCTGCCGATGGTGGAAAGAGGTCGAGGTGCTCATCATTACTGGCGCCACCACTTGCACGAAAGAAGCTAACAACACCGCCATCAAAAAACACCAAACGCACCGCTGATTGCGGTTACGGCAACCCGGCCAACTACAAATCGGTTTTTCTCTTGAAAAGTGGCGTCTGGATGGCGGCATCACACTCATCCAGGAATCCAGTTCGCCACCAACTGCGAGGAGCCAGCAAGTTTCGTTACATACCTGCCTTGTTCGTGAGGGTCACTCCAGCTTGAAACTGACGGCGTGCTCTAGTCTAGTGCTGACCCTTGGGCGTGCCAGTCGTCCTTGGTGCTCTCGTCACACCTGCCGTACTGACGCGCGGACTCGTGACGGTTGTCGGCAACTGGTGTTGAAACTGAAGTGGTCACACATGCCGAACTCGGGCGCGGCGTTCGGGGACTGATTCTCGGCACGTGTTTGAAACCGAATAGCGGTCCCAGTTTCATAGGGAGAATGAGTACGAACACCCCCTTCTTGGGGGGATGTGTTGGGGTGCGCTAGGTTCGCTATGGGAATTTGGTGTTCGCGGGTTTCGCTTGAAGGCTGGCGGGTCCCTGTTGATGCAAGGCGGACACCGAAATGAGCATGCGACCGATTGGCGTGGGGCATCCACTTCGGTGTAGCCGGTGGGTGGCTCAGCGCGAGGGGATTTCTGACTTGGTCCTGCTATAGCGAAGTGCTACACAGATACCAATGCCGGCAGCCACCATGAACAGACCCGCTCCTATTAGGGCTGTCTCCGTCGAAAAATGGTCGGCCACGAGTCCTAGCACGACAGCGGCCGGTGGACGGAAGCCAGCAGCTGCCAACGTCCACAACGCCATTACGCGGCCCAGCATCTCGGGAGGGGATCCAAGCTGAACAGCGATACTGAACGCTGTAAAGCCTGCCACCATCCCAGCCCCACCCAGAACAAGCACCCCGGCGGCGAACGAAAGCGTTCCGCCAAGTGGAGCAACTACGACGGCAGCCCCCAGGATGATCATTGCGAGGCAGCCTTGGAGACCGGCCGTTCCCCGCCTTTCGACCATACGATGGATAACAACGCCGATTAGACCGCCGAGACCGAATGCCGCCGTCAGCACCCCGCCTCCGCTACTGGGTTCCCCAAAGCTATTGGCAACGACCGGGGAGAGAGTTACGGCAGCCTCGGAACCGGCCCCAATCACAGCCACGCCAATTAGACAGACGAGTACCGGTTTGTGAGTCCAAACGAACTTAAGGGCGCTCAGTATGCGATGGTCTCCGGCTGCCGTGAAGCCCTGGACTAGGCGGCGTTGGATGAGCCGGAAAAAAGGAATCACTAGCAGCGTTATGGAACCCGCGAATAGTAATGCAGGGACCGGACCCCAGGCATTGACTGCGAAGGCGCCCAGGGCGGGACCTGCTGTGCGGGCGAGTGTCATGGGCACAAAGTTCAAGCCTACGGCGGCCGGGAGCTCCTCAGCGCTCACGAGCAGGGGAATAATCGATTGCTGGGCGGGGGACGACAGCGCTAGGCCCACACCGAAAATCAGCGAAGAGACCACGAGTGCCGTCGCGCCAACGTCGGGGCCAACGTCCGAGAAGAGGAACCATAATGACAACGCGAGGCTGGCAGCGCCGGAGATAAACGAACCGGTGACGAGCTGCCGCACCGGCCCGTACTGGTCGGAGAGCCTGCCGCTTAGGAGCGCCAAGCCTAGCTGCGGAAGCATCACTGCGGCTCCAACGATACCAACCCAGGTGGCTGATTCCGTGAGCTTGAAGGCTAGGATCGCGCTGATCATGATGAATGCCCAGACGGCAGTCTGCATCACGAGTTTTACCCAGAAGACAACTCCGAAGGTCGGGTCAAACATGAGTCGTAAGGTGCTTCTGGGCCGTGATTGAGGGGAACGGACGTCCGTGACTTCGTTATGCATAAGGGCCCCTGCGTTCATAAATGCGAATTATCGTGCGATATATCGACTTTCCCTGCCTATCCTAGCGTCTGGCTGGGGGATCTGCCTTCTCTGTCGTGTCGATCACAAGCGACAAGCAGCGTTGTTTGAGCTGGCATGCGGGGAGCGTATTGGACACGGCGTGCGGTGGATTGACCAGACATGGCCGTGCGACCGCAATGAGATTTCCCTATGAGGGCCCCGTGGTACTTACCCTTGGACCGCGATAGGTCATCGGCGCGGGAATCAAAGGACGTGGCCGATGGTGGCGCGGCCGAGGCCTTCGAGCCGGTTGTCTTCGACGGCAGTTCGATCAGCCTAGCCGTCCAATTGGCAATGGCGGGTTGGGGAGAACTGGCGTTCCTCATTAAGCCTTGGGTGTCGGTGTTGCCGCTGAACGACGGATGGCTGGTTGGAGGCAGTGGGTGGCAACCTCTGAAGTGCTGCTACGGCAGCCAAGCATTTTGAGCCCCCATCCGCGCCTACGCCCAGGATTCAGGGGTGCTGGTGGAAGTCGCTTTCAAGTCTGCCCACTACGCCCAATATGTCGCCGACGAGGGGACCGAAGCTGGCATAAGTGCCTCACCCACCCAGCAGTCTGAGTTGCGCAATACCGAATTGGTGTGCGCGAAAATGTAATTCTTCCGGGGCGGGCAAGAAACACTCACGACTGCTTGACAGCAGGGCGCGCGAGGACCTGCTTGGCTGAGCGGATTTCGTCACACGAGTCCCTCCTCGCGTGGACGGCGGTGCCCCGGTGACTATCGATTGATAAGAATGGCCGTGCCGCCCATACCGCCAGTATGCGGGCCGCTTGCCTTTGGGGCTGGTCGGAGTAGACCAGCGACCGCCAGTGGCCGCACACTCCAGAGGGTACTGACCCGGGAATCAACTCCCGGGCAAGCCTTCACATCGTGGGAGCGGATTGCCTTTTGCCCTTTCGTCCCTCTTCCGTTCCGACCAGTTACTTGGGCCCAAGGGCAGCCCAAGGTGCTCCCGATGATGAGGGGATAGTGTCTCATCTGGGCGTTGTATGACTGCTTGCCATTCCTCGGCGCACCACGATGAAAGTCGGACAGGTAGCTATGCGCTGCGAGAAATTCAGAATGACAAGTGGGTACACGCGCCTTAACGACTAATCAGCGGAACCTGAAAGCTTCTCGGCGGTGCGTCGCACCGAGTCGGCAATCTCGTCTATGCGGTCAGTCATCCGGGACCCCAGGCCTGAAACGCCAATGGCTAGGCTAATTTCCATACCCGGTACCAAAATCGGACTCGCCACACCGTAGAGCGCCGGATCCATCTCGCCCCTGTTGAAGGCAACCCTATTGGCGCGGACGGCTTCCAGTTCCGCGTTGATGCGTGCACGCTCAACGGCGTCCTTCTGCGTCCGATTGATGTATCGCTCCCGCCTTATCGGCTCCATGAAGGCCAAGAAAACCTTGCCGCTGCTCCCGGGCCACATGGGTCGTCGCTCATGAAGCGGAGGAGATGCTCGGATCGTCTGCTTGGGTTCAACCTTTGCAAGGTGAATGACCGATTCTCCAGCAAGTGTGGCAAGGGTTGCAGTCTCGTTCCAAGTGGACGAAAGCTCTTCGAGCGCATGACGGTACGTGGCCGCTACGTCTCCCCTCCCGATGGACAACATAGCAACGGCCGGACCTGTGAAGTAGCGGCCCTGGTGCTCGCGAAAGTAACCAGTCGCGGCGAGGCCTTTTGCGAGGCCATGGATTGAGGACTTGGGAGCGCCAACCAGATCGGCAAGATCTGCTAGGCGCAGGCCTGAGGGTTCGCTCGCTATTACCACTTCGAGAAGGGCCATCACACGGCTTACCGTGCGATGCTCTGGGGATCGGGTCGACGTTACTTCGTCCATTTCGGTCGTCATGAAATGTACACCTTCTTCTTGGGCGCTGAGCTAGTCCCATAATAGCAGCGTGCGGGATGTCGAACACCGCGTTGGCAGCACGAACAAAAATGGGCGTGTTCGCGTGATCGATTGTCCCTTCAAACCTTATGACCGTCGTCGTTTGGGCCTCCGCGGAGACGGTCCCTCCTCATTCCCCAAGCCGACCCGGATACCCGGTTGCTGAGCCGTGGCGCGGATTTGGATCGTTCGATGAGTACTATGAGTTGCAGGACCTGGTGTTTGGCTCTGACTATTCGGCATCAGGCGTACGTCCGGACCGCCGTCTTCGGTCACGACGAGGGGCCGCGGCGATTCTGCGGGATGGCCATTGCCTCGCGGAATTTGATGATCGTGGTTCCGAAAGTGGGCGTTCCAGCCGCCAGCGGGGGAACTGCGTGGCGGGAGGGGCCGTCCTGGCTATCGCCACAGTTCTGACCATCGCTGCGAGCGAGAATGGCGCTGGGCCTTCGGATTGCAGAATGAGGTGACGCCGGGCATCGTCCTGAGAGTTGCAGCGAAGGCATTCCCGGGATTTGCCTTCGAACTCTTAACCACTCCCAGGTAATTGGTTGCCCAAAGCACTCAATTCGGAATAGTTAACCGTGTCGTCGGGCTTGAGGCGTTCCGCGATGAGGCAATCGGGGGTTACCCGCCAGTGGACCGAGGTTCTCCCGAGCGCCATACAGGAAATCAGGCAGCTTTCCGGCAGGAAACTGGTGTTCACTGGCGTCATCGTGCCCAATGCGGTGCGGATGAACCGATGGCCAATTCGAAGGAAAAGGATATGACGGACCCGCAGAAGGATGCCAATTTGCGCGGCACCACGCTGGAGGAGCTGGAATGGCTCATCGCCGGGGCCCGTATCAACAAGGTATTAGTCGACTATTGCCAAGGAGTTGACCGACGGGACTGGGCACTCGTCCTCAACTGCTATCACGAAGATGCTGCAGATTCGCACGGTCCTTACGTGGGAGCGCCGGCCGGACTTGTCGAATGGATGCGTCGAAACCACGAGTACGTTACGTTCTGCATGCACGTACTTAGCAACGTCTCCATCAAATTCTCCGCGGAGGACCCTTCTCTGGCGCGGGTGGAGAGCTACTGCCTAAGCCGCAAGACGATCGAATCGGCAGAGCAAGACCCACTCCTGGCCGGGACGGGGGCGACAGATCCGGTACGACGAACCGTCGCGTGTCGGTACATCGACACTTTTGAAAACCGACCAGGAGTAGGTTGGCGCATCAGCAAGCGGACGGTGGTTCACGAGTGGATGCGCCGAGATCCTGCCCATGCCTTCGTCGAGTTGGATCCCGCCTTCGAATTTTCTCGGCGAGACAATAGCGACCTCCTGTACTCCCCGGTGATCGCATCACTTTTTTGAGGCCGTCCCCCCAGGCTGTATCGCCGAAGTAGGGACACTTCAACTTCAGCAGGTCAAGAAATGAGCAGCGGAATAATTGATCTGAAAAGACGTCGACCGATATTTGGTTAGTGACACAGAACTCAGCTGGACCGGAAACGCAGGTCAGGAGCCAGGCCATCAGTAATGGTCAAGGCATGAAGGTCTCCAGACGCGCTGCCGGCACGTGGCGATCGTCCAGGGCGGCGAGCGGCCCTCCTCTTCAGGCTACAAGCTGTGTGGCTGGCGGAATTCAGAAGTTATGCGCACTTTTCGCATGCTAGCCAGAGCCGAGGGAGCTCCCCGCGAGCTGACGTAAGCCACGAAAGACGTTCTCAATTTCCCATGGGATCCGTAAGACAGCTGTGCTGAGTGCCTGGGAGCTCGACACCTTATCCCACTGAATGCCGACGACGAGCTTGTTGAACCGGACGCATCAGGGCAGCGATCAAGAAAGGTGGCGGAAAGTTCCAGCCGCCTTCCCGTTCCTGGCGCCCGAACCGAGCGGTGTCGTGGAGGCGGTTATGCAGAGCTGACGGCTGTTGCCTCCAGTCATCTCGATGTTCATATCTACGAATATCTGTACTTAGATACGAACGCTTGATACGATTAGGTCAATTCGGCGGTTCCGATGTGCGTGGCTTAAGGCCCTGGCGTTTGGGCCGGGCCGCAAGGTCTGGCTGCGCAGGTGAACCGTGCTGTCCCTGCTCTGTCGGGTCGAGAAGCTGGCTAATTGGTAGATTCTTGGGCCTTGACCACTGCTGAACGAAAAGTTGAGACGAAAGCTTGAGTAACGAGATGACATTTGCGCGAACTTACGATGCCCTGTTCGTCAATGGAGAATGGGCGAAGCCCTCGGGTGGTGAACGAATAGAAGTAGTTTCGCCTGCAACTGAGGAGACCATCGGATTTGTTTCTGCCGCAGCAGTTGAGGATGTTAATTCTGCTGTTGACGCTGCCCGGGACGCGTTCGACAAGGGGCCGTGGCCTCGGATGTCCCCTGCGGAGCGGGGGGACGTTCTTCGGCGTGTCCGGGACTCGATCGCGGTGCGGGGCGAAGATTTTGCCCAACTGATCACCGATGAGATGGGCAGCCCGATCACCCAGTCGAGGTCGATCCAGGTGGGAACGCCCCTCGCGTTGCTTGATTCATACATTGAACTGGCAGAAACGTTCCCGTTTCGGGATATCCGCACCAGCCCGTCCGGTAGCGCGCTGGTCACTCGGGAGCCGGTGGGAGTGGTAGCGGCAGTTGTGCCGTGGAACGTGCCTCTGACCGTGGCTGTCATCAAGCTGGCGCCCTCGTTGCTCGTGGGCTGCACCGTGGTGCTGAAGCCATCTCCCGAAACGTCGCTGACCACGTTGGCCCTTGCACAGCTCTTCGAGCAGGCCGGCTTGCCCAAGGGCGTGCTGAACGTTTTGCCTGCGGGCCGGGAAGTCAGTGAATACCTTGTGGGACACCCCGGGCTAGACAAGGTGACTTTCACAGGGTCAACGGCCGCAGGGCGCCGGATAGCTTCGATCTGCGGCCAGCAGCTAACTCGGGTGACGTTGGAGCTCGGTGGGAAATCGGCTGCATTGATCCTTGATGATGCGGACTTGGACGAGACGGTTGAGGCCTTGCGCCTCGGCGCACTCCGCAATAGCGGGCAAGTCTGCAGCCTAAAGACCCGGCTCCTCATCTCGCGCCGTCGTCACGACGAATTCGTTGATCGCTTGCGTGGCCTGGTCGCATCCATGCCCGTGGGTGATCCCCGTGACCCTGCGACGCAGATCGGACCGATGGTGACCGCGCGCCAGCGCGACATTGTTCAGAACTACATCGAGATTGGAGCCCAGGAGGGCGCGAAGCCGATCATTGGGGGAGGACGCTCCCCACACGATAAGGGATGGTTCGTTGATCCCACGGTGTTCACAGACGTCACTCCCGACATGAGAATCGCCCTCGAGGAAGTCTTCGGCCCCGTTCTCGCCGTGCTCCCGTATGACAACGAGGAGATGGCGGTGGAGCTGGCCAACCACTCGCAGTATGGACTGAACGGGGCTGTCTTCACCAGCGATCTTGACCATGGACTGGCTGTTGCCTCGCGCATCCGGACGGGAACCGTGGAGATCAATGGCAACCCCCCAGGTTTCCAAGCCCCAGTAGGCGGGTTCAAGGCCAGCGGTATCGGAAGGGAAGCCGGCCACGAAGGCCTCGAAGCGTACGTCGAACCAAAGTCATACGGTCTCCCACACGACTTCGCAATCGCGCAGCGCAAAAAGCAAAGCTAACGCCGCGGACAAGTAAAACCAGAAATGTCCGGGCCAAAGGCTCGGGAATCACAACCCAAAGGAACTAGCAATAATTCTGGGGCCTAGGCCACCGTTTCCGGTATGCCCGTTCCTGAATCAATCGAAAGGAAATGCAGTGTCACCTACGAACATCGAGAAATTTGCGGCTTTCGCCCAGAACGCAGTAATCGCGCCTCCGCCAGTTGAAGTCGTCGAGGAGGCAAAGAGGATCCTGCTCGACGCGCTGGGCTGCGGTTTGGCGGCCACGTCAAGCGAGTACGGCCGCGTCGGCGTTGAGTACGGCCGGATCCTGGGTGCGGCCGGGAATGAGGCGACAATCATCGGTCAGCGCGACCGGACATCTGTCCATGGCGCCGCGTTCGCTAACGCGGAGCTGATCTCGGCGCTCGATCTCGCTCCCATCAATCTGCCCGCGCACGTCGCACCGTACATCCTTCCCATCACCTTCGCGCTCGGCGAAAGCAGGCACTTGTCCGGCGCCCGTCTGTTGTCCGCCATGTCGGTGTGCCTGGAAATGTGTTTCCGCCTGTCGAAGTCCATGGACGACCTCCGGGACGTTTCGGAGGATGGAACTCCCGCCACACCCAGGGTATTCGGATACGCAAGCATGGTCTTCGGCCTGACTGCAGCGGCATCGATGATGAAAGACATGTCGCAAAGCGCCACGGTCGAGGCCTTGGGTATTGCGGGGAGCACGTCGCCGGTGAACTCACTGCGGCCCTGGCAGATGCACATCCCCAACACGACCATCAAGTACGGCCTCGGTGGCGGAGTTGTGACCACCGCGCTCACGGCGGCCTATCTGGCAGAGTTGGGCCACCGGGGGAACACCCTGATGCTCGATGATCCTGAGTTCGGTTACCCCAGTCTGGTCGCGAGCAAGCGCTGGGATCCCTCGGGACTAACGGATAAACTCGGCACCGATTGGCGATTCCCCACGGCAACCTCGTTTAAACCCTACACTCAGACCCGGACCACGCACGCGACTCTTGACACCCTGATCCAGGTCATCCATGAGAATGACATCAAGGTGGACGAGATCGATTCCATCGTCGCCTACGGCGAGGCGTGGTCAGCCAAGGTTCCAGTGTACGCGGAAACGGTGATAAGCAAGCCCTACGACGCGCAGTTTAGCTTCAAACACGGCGTCGCCGTGGCCGCTCACCGGATCCCGCCGGGAAAGGACTGGCAGGATCCTGCCGTTGTGTTCAGCGACTCCGTTCTGGACCTCATGTCGCGCGTAGACTGGCGGGGTAACCCCAATTGGGGCAGCGCCGTCAAGGGCGACCCGCTGGCTCGGCCGGCTCGGGTGGAGGTCTCAGCGCGGGGCACGACCTTCGTCGGTGAGCGTTCCTACCCTAAAGGCAGCACGTCTCCGGACCCCTCGACCTATACGACGACCGAGGAACTGCTCGTCAAGTTCCGCCACAATGCCGACGGCGTCCTCACCCCCGAAGCGACTGACGCTCTCGTCGAAACGGTCTTGGGCCTGGACAAAGTCGAGGATGTCTCAACCCTCACCGCACTCTTGCGACCGTAGGGGACTACTACTCGATAACTCTCGTCAGTTGCCCCCATCCACGCCTTGATTGTCCGAGACGCGGCAAGGATCGGGCGCAGGGCTGGGCATCCTGAGCTGCTCCCCGAAAGCTGGGCTGAATATTCAGTTCTAACTATCGGGGAGCAGCTTCATTCTTTAAGCGCAGGTGCCCAAGATTAGATCTATTGATAATCCTTCATCTTGAAGAGAAGGTCCCAGCCCCGGGCTTCGCTGCCTGGCTCCACTGGTAGAGGCCATCAGCGCCCGGGTTCAGTATCCGGAACGCCATGAAGAACACAAACCGGAGCGACAAGACCGGACGCTGGCGGTCCGGAACCGCCGGGCGAAAATGGACTGCAGAAGGGCCACGCCCCGCTGAAGGCAGGCCCACCTACCTTCCCTCATATCAAGGACGCCTGTCAGCACTTCGCTAGCAGACCTCGTAATTATCAATGACGGGTCCGCCCGTTCCTGCGACCCGCACCAGCCAAGGAATTCCTCCGAATACACGTTAATGCGAGCGGGGCTGTCATGCGTCACAGAAGTTTTCGTCCGGCAGGGTACTCTGCATTCATCGCTGGGGACCCGGGCCTCGCTATCGCGCAGCCATGCGACAGGCCTGGGAACCTAGTGTTTGCTACCCGAAATTCGGCCAGAAGTGTTCGATTAGAACGGGCAGCCGGTAACTACACCTACGTGCGCGCGATGCGCACATGTGTAGTGAGTGCCGCCCGGACGAGATGAGATCGGGTGCGCTCTCGAATAGTTTGCACTCGGCGACGGAGATCGGCGTCGATCCGCTGGTAAGGGTACAACGCCGGAGACCCTGGCCTTCAGCGGCAATTCGTGGCCACGCGCCCGGACTGCCCGCTCGACCGGCCGGCATCGGGACCAGCGTGTCGATGCTGTTATCCGCTCGGGGGCGTGCCGTCTCTCCAGATCTGCTCTTCATGGATGGGCGCCCGCATCACCCATGCCTGAACGTGTCCGGTCGGCCGCACCGGGCGGACAACCGCGACGACCGCCGATGAGAGCATCATCTAACCAATGAGCGCCCGACATGCAAGCCCGGCGTCCTGCGCCGCCTGCCCGCAATGGCGGGCCGTTTTCCGGTCCACCCTCGCACGCTGGGCGACATTAGGCAGCCCCGCCAAGCCAAGCCCCGAGAGCTTCCTGATTTCAATCACGCTGACCTCAGCGTCGACAACGCTGACACGACGACCAAACATGCCCATCCGGGCCTCCGCGCACTGCGCCGGACGATCGCACGACTGGCAACCCAGGGGGTCTCATGAAAGTGGCAGAAAACCGGCTGAAACGGGCCTATGCACATGACAGGCGACACCTGTGCAAAGTCATCTCTTGGCACCTCGAGACTTAGGATTTGCGGGTGTTCCCATTCTGGGGCACTTCGAAATTGCTACGCGACTGAGATGGACCCGGAAGAAAAGTTCCCCGGCAATCCTCGGATGCCCGGAGGCTCGGACGGCCGAATTCTGCTCCTTCGGAAACTTTCGGTGTGCGCCATTTCCATCGGAAGAGCTTTATTCAGCTCTAGGCGTTCCAACTATCCCGTGAGGGCCCGGATTGTGACGGGATCGAACGATTCACCTTCGGAATAAAAACCGTCGAATATGGCTATTCCCTCGGCTGTCAATCGAGTGGGTAGAGCAGACCACATAGCAACTCCCTCTGTAACGGACGGGGGCGCGAACTCAAGAGAGGCAAGGGGGATCCTGGTGCCTTGTGTATTGGGGATGGCGATGCTGAGGTACGAGCCGCTACCTGAAAATGTAACCCAGGGATCACAAATTTCGACACGGAGTACGCCATGGTGGGCTAAGAATTGCACTTCTCCGCAGAATTTTAGTGTCATGGTCTCGGCTGTTGGATCAACGATTTGAGCAGCATCGGGACCGAAGTAAAACCTGCCTGTCGTCGTTGGGGCTGCCGCACCTATCACCGAAGTGGTGGCATCTCCGGTATGGGCAAGGTAGTTCAAGAAACTTGCCTTGACTCCCCAAACAAGGCCGACTTCAGGTGCTTCCGACATGATTTGACTCCTCACTGGCCGCTTGGGTTACCCGCATGGCCACCCTAATGTTCACACCCTCGCACCGGGGAGTCAGTGTCAGGGTTCCCCGATGGTGGCAGGAAGCGTCCGCTACTGCCACCATCAGTTCAAAGCAACTCTGGCAAGGACTAAACCACCAACCCCATAAAATGCGGCGTTCGATCCACACTCCGCGTGCACTCCGCCATCAGCTGGAAACCGTGGTTCCTCTTTCTGAAGGCTTTCCTGAAGAGCTTGTTAGCTAGCAGTTGCCATTACCAGTCGATTACCAAGCTGTCGGTCATGGACTTCGAGACACATGCCGCCATCAGCTTGTTGGACGCCTGCTCTTTGGCCGAGAGGAACGAGTCCCTGTGGTCTGGAGTGCCCTTTAGCACGCTCGTCAGGCAGGTGCCGCAGGTGCCTTCGAAGCAGGCGCCTGGGATGGTCACGCCGATTTCAGCGCAGGCGTCGATGATGGACTGGCCGGGCTGGACGGAGACATCGATGTTGGACCGCTCGAGGTGCACCGCGAAGGCCTCACGAGAACCGGATGCACCCTGCCTAGCGCCGGGCTTAGGCGCGAACCATTCGGCGTGCACGTCCCGCCCGGCCCGCGACGCGGCGGCCTCGAGGCCTGTCGCGAAACTTTGGGATCCGCAGGCATAGATTGCCGCTCGCTCCTCTGTTGCCGCGACGAGGGAATCGAGGTCAGGACGACCGCTCTCGGACGTGAGGTGCACGTGCGTCTCTTCGTAGTCCGTGACCTGGTCAAGGTAGGCGAGCTGCGAAGGGGTCCGTCCCACATAATCCAGGCGCCACGGCACTCCGCGCTCTGTGGCCTCTGCAATCATCGGCAGGATCGGGGTGATACCGATCCCGCTGGCGAAAAAGTGGTAGCTCTCGGCATCTTCCAAGGCGAAGTTGGTGCTCGGCCAGCGGACCCGGACCCGATCGCCGGCTTTCAGCGTGTGGATCATCGCGGAACCGCCCCGGCCGTTTTCCTCGCGTAGGACCGCGATGCGCCAATGGCTCCGGTCCGACGGTCCGTTGACTAACGAGTAGGACCGAATGAGGTCGCCGGGCAGCACGAGGTCGATGTGCGCGCCCGCCGTCCATTCGGGAAGCTCCGCATCCTGGTTGGCGCGCAGCTCAAGCTCATTGATGCGGTCGGCCACAGGGCTGGCAGTGACGACATTCATGACCAGTTCGTTGTAGCCGGCGCGAATTACGCTGCCGGTCAGGTCAACGGAACGCGGGATGAAACGCACGGGTAGTTTGGACGGGCCGAGGTGGGTCCAAGTGCTCCACTCGGTGTCGCCCGTTAATTCAAAATCGTCCGTCATTGAAAGTAGCTCTTCCACAGCAATGCGCAGCTGCTCACGAGCAAGGGAGGCACCCACGCAGCGGTGCGGGCCGAATCCAAACGCGATGTGCGGATTGGGCTTGCGGTCGAAATCGATTTGGTCTGCGTTCTCGAACTTGCGGTCATCCAGATTTGCAGCCGATACCATCAGCCCGACCCGTGATCCCTTCGGGACTACTCGCCCCTCGATTTCGACGTCACGGGTTGTCTTGCGGCCGACGAGGCGGACGGGAGTCCACACCCGGAGGAGCTCCTCGATCG
Source organism: Arthrobacter gyeryongensis (assembly GCF_039543785.1). Taxonomy (NCBI): domain Bacteria; kingdom Bacillati; phylum Actinomycetota; class Actinomycetes; order Micrococcales; family Micrococcaceae; genus Arthrobacter; species Arthrobacter gyeryongensis. The sequence goes on along the minus strand of NZ_BAABKK010000010.1, from coordinate 5,230 downwards.
CCTGAGGGATCACCTTCGGTTCAGTCCTGAGTCTTTTCTGATCGCTGGGCGTAGTAGCGAGATGCCGGATTATGCTTCCAAGCATGTTGGTGGTAGTACCATGACCTGCTTGGAGGAACAGACGGATCGTTCCGGCAATGTCATCGTCGGTTAGCCGCCTCCCGCCCACCTCCTCATGGATCATCGCGCTGATGATATCGTTCGGGTCGTACGGAGTCTTTTTGCGCGATTCAAGGACGCGGTAGATGTACTCGTACATCTCGTCATTCGCGGCCTTATGCGTCGCGGCGTCACCGGCCGCACCAGCGTCGATGATCCTATTGATCGTGATTTTGATTCGTTCAGCGTCCTCCACGGAGATACCGAGGAAGATGCACTGGACCTGGATCGGCATGTAGAAGGTAAAGGATGCGACTGCATCCACCTCTCCCAAGGAAACGCACCGGCCGATCAGATCCCGTGCCGTACGCCGAATCACTGGTTCGATGCGACGTATATATTCCGGCGTGAAGAACCTGTTCAACAGATCACGATAGGCCGTGTGAAATGGCGGGTCTACTTCTGCAGGCGCCCGAGGGGGACGATCCGGTGTAGTGGCATCGGGAATGGGTGTCTTCTGCGCGCTGGTAAAGGTATGCCAATCGAGCGCAGCCTCCGTCACGTCTTTGAAGCGTGTCAGCGAGTAGAACCCGTCAAACCGGTCGCTCCAAGCGACTGGACATTCATCGCGCAGACGGGTGTAAACGGCCCTCGGATCGCCGTGGTTATCCGGAGCGAGCGGATCCCAGTCCTCAGATGGATGGGAGATTGGGCGACCAGTGGACATGGACTTGCCTTTCATAAGGTTGACGTCGTCGCTAGCACGACCACCGTTGTGATTCCGGGTGATCGGGTCGTGCTGCGAGCTATTTGGTGGTGTCTTGGTATTGGCTGGCGGCGCGGGCGCGTTGGGTGGCGAGGTCGATTATCAGGTCGAGGTTGGGGGTTGGGACCTGGACTAGTTCGGCCAGGTCCAGGGGGACGCGGAACATGGCATCGATTTCCATTGGGCGGCCAGCCAGCAGATCCTGAGCGATGCTTTGCAGGTGGCTGGATTTTGCCAGCTTGTTCAGGCCTTCATAGGGGTCGCCGGGGTCGCAGTCAAGAGCACGGGCGATGGCGGCGCCTTCGGCGGCCATTGCCTTGGCTGTGCCGGCAACGGCGGGGTTGTTGAGGACGTCTTTCATAGGCGAGGCTGTGAGGACGGCCAGGGAGCCGCCGATCAAGTTCATCAGCAGCTTTGTCCAGACCGCGTCGCGGATCTTGGCCGTGACTGTCACTTCGAGGCCGCTTGGGTTCAGGAGAGCCGCGAGGGCGTCCAGCCTCGCGTCTGGCTTGCCGTCGGGGCGTCCAATCACCAGGCGGTTGACGGGATTCTCTGCGCGGATCACTCCTGGTGCGATCACGCTGCAGGCGGTGTAGGCAACGGCGCCGACAGCCCGTTCCGGACCGATATGATTCCACAGCGCCTGCTCGGGATCGAGCCGGCGGAGAGGAGTGTCGTCCAAGGCTCCGCCGTGTGAGTGGAAGTACCACCAGGGGATGCCGTTCATGACAAACACGACCAGGCTGTCTTCGTGGAGCAGGGAACTGATGTGCTCGGCGATAGCCGGTAGAGCGGGGGCTTTGACGGCGACGATGACGATGTCTTGGGGCTCGAGGTCTTCCGGCCTGTCCGTGGCGACGGGGTTGGAGACGAGCGTTCCGTTACGGGTTTCCACCCGCAGGCCGTGCGCCCGGATCGCTGCGAGCTGCTCGCCTCGGGCGATGAGTGAGACTTGGGCTTCACTGCCGGCAAGCCGTCCGGCGATGTGGCCGCCAACGGCCCCTGCGCCGTATATGCAGATTTTCATGTGTGCTCCGTGTTTCGTGGTGTGTCGGTCAGCTGAACTGTTTGCGCTTTTGCGCCGCGGCGGCGCTGAGGAACGTGATGTCATTGCCGGTGGAGACGAAGCCGGCACCGAGTTCCAGGTACTGACGGACAAGATCTGGGCGCCCGCCCAACCCGCCGATGCCCACTGCCTTACTTTGCGCCCGGCATGCGTCGATGACGCGAAGAAACGCCTTATGGACCTCGGGGTGATCCACTTGCCCTGCTACACCCAGTTCGGCGCTGAGGTCGCTCGCGCCTACGAGGAGCATGTCCACGCCTTCCACGGCGGCTATGTCCTCCACCGCGTCTAAGCCGGTCCGTGATTCAATCATCGCGACCACCATGGAGGCCTGGTCGAGCTCACGGATGGTCTCATCGGCCGGCAGGAACCGGTAGTTGAGCTGGGGCGCGGCGCCCGAAAAAGAGCGGATACCCAGGGGCGCATGCTTCACGGCGCGGACCGCGTCGCGTGCCTCATCGGCTGACTGTACGCCGGGCACGATGATCCCCATGGCGCCGGCGTCCATGACCTTGGCGATGAAGAAAGGGTCCGGTCCAGGGACACGGACGAAAGGAGTGACTCCGAGGGCATTGCAGGCCATGCAGATCTGACCCGCGGCTTCCAGTGGAAAGGTGCTGTGCTCCATGTCGATGTAGACGGATTCAAACCCCGCCGTGTGGGCGATGGAGGCGATGTCGACGGTCCGGACGAGTCGAATGGTCATCGAGAACACCGGCTCACCACGGAGTAGCTTTTCCTTGGCAAGGTTACGCAGCAGGGGAGAGGTTTGGTTGTTCATTCGCTCACTCCAGAGACGCTCGTGATCTCTTCAGTTGATCCGAACAGATCCGGCAGCGCGCACGCTTCGTCCTCGAACCCATACACCGACTTCACCTCAAGGTACTCGTCGAGACCGAACCTGCCCATGGAGCGGCCGATACCGGACTGCTTGTAACCACCCATGGGCGTATATGAGTCCGTCGGTGCGCCGTTGTAGCTGATGCGCCCTGCGCGCAGCCGGTTCACCACGCGGTGCGGATTTGTTCGGGGACCGCCAAAGACGTAGCCACCGAGCCCATACGGGGAGTCGTTAGCGATGCGGAGGGCTTCGTCCTCGTCACGGTAAGGGATCACTGCCAGGACGGGCCCGAAAATTTCCTCGCGGGCGATCGTCATCTCGGGTGTTACGTCGGAGAACACAGTGGGTTGGACGAAGTAGCCCCTGTCGAGGTTGGCGGGACGCTCGAGGCCACCGGTGACAAGGCGGGCACCCTCATCAAGACCGGTCTTGATGAGATCCCTGATCGATTTGTACTGCTCGGCGCTAACGACCGGGCCCATCGTCGTCGAGCTTTCCAGCGGATCGCCCAAGCGGAATTGGCGCGCCTCATCGATGAGGAAGGGCACCACTCGCTCCATTTGGTTTTCATGGACCAGCATCCGGCTGGGGGCATGGCAGGATTGGCCGGCGTTGAAGAAGCAGCGCTGGATGTTCCATCGGGCGGCCTGTTCAAGGTCGGCGTCGGGCAGCACAATATTGGCAGACTTTCCGCCCAGCTCGAGGCTGACCTTCTTGACCGTGCCTGCAGCGGCGGCGCCTACCAGTTTCCCGGCGGCGGTGGATCCGGTGAAGGAGATCATGTCCACGCCAGGGTGCCGGGAGAGCCGGTCTCCCACATCGCGGCCGGTACCGTTGACGAGGTTGAACACGCCGGCTGGCACGTTTGCCTCATGCAGCACCTGGGCCATGAGCGTGCCGCTTGCTGCGGAGTTCAGGCTGGGTTTGGCGACGATGGTGCACCCCGCGGCCAGGCCGTAGATTACCTTGATCACGCCAGTCTGGATCGGCCAGTTCCACGGCGAAATCAGCGCGCAGACGCCGATCGGCTCGCGACGAATAATCGCATTTCCGATACGTGACTCAAAAGGGTAGTCGCGCAGAATGTCCCGAGCGACCCGCATGTGGTCCGCCGGGCCTGTGACCTGGGCGCGATTGCTGACGGGGATACCGACCTCGCGGGCAATCAACTCAGAGAACTCATCCGCGTACGACTCGTAGACGTCAATGACGCGATCGATCAACGCGATCCGTTCTCCCACGGAGGTGGTAGAGAAACTTTCAAAGGCCTTGCGGGCTGCGTCGACTGCGCGGTCCACGTCGGCCGCGGTTCCAAGGGTGACCCTGGCGAAGGGCTCCTCGCGAGTAGGATCGATCAGCTCCACGTCGCGAGGCTCAATCGGTTCAGTCCATTGACCGTCGATGTAAAGGTGTGGGTACTGCTTCATTGGACCAAGTCTCCTCAATGTGCGGCTTGTCCGGCGATCAGCTGCTGTGGGTGTAGCCGCCGTCGACGGCGATGGTTTGTCCGGTGATGAACGCTGATGCGGAGGTAGCCAGGAAGAACATGACGCCGACCAGGTCGGTGGGGACCATACCGCGGGGGATGCACTGCTGTGACGCCACGCGCTCACGGCCTTCGATAGTCAGCTTGCGGTCCACTTCGGTAGCGACCATGCCCGGCCGGACGCAGTTGACCGTGATCCCAAAGCCTCCCAGTTCACGAGCGAGGGAGTTGGTCATGCCGATCACTGCCGACTTCGAGGTGACGTAGTGCAGGTAGTTCACGGTGCCGCGGGTCACGGAGTCCGAAGAAATATTGATGATGCGGCCGAAGCTGGCCTTGCGCATGTGGGCTGCGACGGCCCGGACGCACAGGTAGGTGCCGGTGACATTGACCTTCAGTACCTGTTCCCACTGCGCCACGGGAATCTGATCAAACGGACCCTTCTCGATGGTCGCGAAGATCGAGGCGTTGTTAATCAGCACATCAATGCGCCCCCATTTTTCGACAACGGTGTTCACCATTGCCTGGACCGACGGCTCATCAGCCACGTTCACTTTCACGGCCAACCCGTCACCGCCCGCATCACGGATCTCCTGGACAACTGACTCCGCCTTGTTTAGATCAAGGTCCGCCACCACGGCGAAAGCGCCCGCCGCGGCGAATTGGCGCGCCAACTCACGGCCAATGCCCTGGGCAGCACCGGTAATCACCACCACCTTCTCCTCGACGCTGAAGTCCCGCGCCGACTCCGGCACGCCGGAGTCCTGGGAAGTGTGAGTCAGGGGTGTCGTCGTCATAGTCGATCCTCGTGGCGTCGTCGTGATGGTGGGCTCGCCGAGGGTTGACCACCATTGCTTGGTGACTGAAGAATATCCCGCTATATGGGATAGTGTCAATCAATGATGCCTGGCCCGGCAGACTTGCATCGGCGGGCCGGGCGTCAATCCATCGGTTCTTGCCGGGGGATGACAT